>NZ_SJUY01000001.1:0-681530 GCF_004337175.1 Exiguobacterium sp. SH1S21
ACGGATCGAAGATCGTCTCGCCCCAGCGCTCATAGAGGAGTGCCCATTGACTGACTTTCTTACGGTCCACCCCGAACTCTTTTCCTAACGTTGTGCATCCGTCTTTGCCCGTCAAGTAGCGTTCGGCTACATGAATTTTGAAAGCCTTCGTAAATTTGACCATAAAAACACCCCATAAAAGTAGACTGACTTAGCGAAATGAGACACTAATAAAAACACCTTGATTAGGCTGCCATCCCACCGTATTTTATCGGTGTGAGGTAGCCTAATTTTTCTTGGATACGTTCTTCTTTGTAGTAGGTCAAGTAATGGTTCACCCGTTCATGCACTTCCTGGTCACTTAACGAGTTGAATTTGACGTACTGGAAGCCCTCAGACTTCAAGTTCGAATGAAATGATTCGATTACCGCATTGTCCCAACAGTTTCCTCTTCGAGACATGCTGCTCGTCAGATGGTTCCTCTTGACGAAATCTTGAAAGGCATATGAGGTATAGACACTTCCTTGGTCCGAATGGATGATGACCCCTTCGGGGTTGTTCCGGCGCTCCAACGCCTTCTTTAACGTATCGATGACGAGGGGCGTCTGTTGATGCTCGTATAACTTATAGGCAACAATCTCATTGTTAAATAGATCGATGATTGTCGAGAGATATTTCGTCGTGCTCCCGTATTGGATATAGGTGATGTCCGTCACCCATTTCTTATTCGGTTCACTGGCCGTGAAGTCTCGTTTGAGAAGGTCAGGTGCGATGATGATACTCTCACCCTGAGACCTCCATTTTCGTTTGGGTTTGATCCGACACTGGAGATGGTGTTTCTTCATGATTCTCTGTACGGTGTTCCGGTTTGCTGTTAACTCATAGTTTTGTTCTAACAGGGCCTTTATCTTTCGATGTCCATATCGATACTTCGTAAGCTTACATACTTCGACGATTGTTTGCTCTAGCACCGAAGGGTGCTTCACCGGTTCTCTGACCCAACGGTAATAGGTTGCCCTTGGCACCTCTAGCACACTTAGGATGGTCGTGACAGTATATTTCCTCCTCAGGAGCTCTACAGCCTTTAGGACTACTTCTTTCTCAACTCTCTTTCGATCCCCATGAATTTTTTTAAGATTTCGTTCTCCGTCTTCAGGTGGGATAGTTGACGCTCTCTCTTGTCATCCTCACTAGCGGAATCAGGACCGAGTCCATAGGTGTATTGCTTCCCGATCGGCTGGTCAAATCGATAGATTTCATTGGACCGATACCATCTCATCCATGTATGGATCTGGGATTCATTTTTGATTCCGTGTTTCTCCATGATTTCTCTAGTCGTCAACTCACCGCTTAGTTTGTCTTTCACCACTGCCCATTTCACTTCACTTGAATATACGTTTTTGCCGACGCAAAAACACCTCCGATGCTAGCACTTTTTTAAAGTGTACTACTGCGAAGGTGTTTTTATATTGTCTCAAAAATTTAGGTTAGCCCAAAGTTGGATTTTTATGTCCAACTTTTATGGGGCAGTTCAAATGGGTCACTTATTTCAAGTGTCCTTCATTCGGGGTTCAGTTCAAATAACGAGGGGCGGACATCTTCATAACCAGATTCTAATCATTGTTGGTTAAGGAATAGACTAAATCTTAACGGAGAAGTTGAAGAACCGCTTGCGGCTGCTGGTTCGATTGGGCCATCATCGCTTGTGCAGCTTGGTTCAAGATGTTGTTCTTCGTGAAGTTCATCATCTCTTTCGCCATATCAACATCACGGATACGTGACTCAGCAGCCTGAAGGTTTTCGGCCGACGTGCTCAAGTTGTTGATTGTGTGCTCAAGACGGTTTTGGTTCGCTCCAAGCAACGAACGCTCTGATGATACTTTTTCGATTGCGCCATTAATAACTGTAATCGCTCCATTTGCTGCTGTCTGAGATGAAACATCAATTCCATCAGTCGTTATGGCCGCAGCTGCAGCAGTAGCAACTACACCACTAGCTCCAGCTACACCTAGAGACTCAGCATCCATAGCTCCAATTTTAAGTGTAAGTGACTGCCCAGTGTTAGCACCGATATGGAACGTTAAATCTGCAGCGTTAGTTACACCAGAACCCGTGCTTGCTGAACCATCAAGTAATTTCTTCGTGTTAAATTCTGTGTTGTTAGCAATACGCGTGATTTCTTTTGCTAACTCGTCTACTTCTTTTTGAATTTCGCCACGATCTGTATTCGTGTTCGTGTCATTCGACGATTGAACCGCAAGCTCGCGCATGCGCTGAAGGATCGAGTGCGTCTCGTTCAAGGCGCCCTCCGCCGTCTGGATCAACGAGATGCCGTCCTGCGCGTTCTTCGCTCCCATGTCGAGACCACGGATTTGGCCGCGCATCTTCTCAGAGATGGCGAGGCCGGCCGCGTCGTCGCCGGCACGGTTGATGCGAAGTCCTGAAGACAATTTCTCCATCGCTTTGCCCGTCTGCGCCGTGTTGAACGACATGTTGCGGTGTGCGTTCATCGAGTTAAGGTTGTGGTTGATAATCATAGTATTTTCCCTCCATAGGTGTGATTTGGCCAAGTCCTTTTGACCATCTTAGTGTATTAAATTACTGCTTAACGAAGAAGTTGAAGCACCGCTTGCGGCTGTTGGTTCGATTGGGCCATCATCGCCTGTGCCGCTTGGTTCAAGATGTTGTTCTTCGTGAAGTTCATCATCTCTTTCGCCATGTCGACGTCACGAATACGTGACTCGGCAGCCTGGAGGTTCTCGGCCGACGTGCTCAAGTTGTTGATTGTGTGCTCGAGGCGGTTTTGTGTGGCACCCAGTTTCGAACGTTCTCCTGAGACCGTTTCAATCGCTGTATTGATTGTACCAATAGCAGTGTTTGCTAATGCTTGTGTAGAAACGTCAATTCCAACAGTAGTGGCTTCAGTAGCACCAGTAGCTACGGCTAAAGTGGTGGCATCCATTGCACCAATTGTTAGTGTCAGGCTTTGGCTAGCATTTGCTCCAATGTGGAACACTTTACCGTCTGCATCTGATCCATCAAGCAATTTCTGAGTGTTAAATTCAGTATTTGCAGAAATACGTGTAATTTCTTTTGCGAGTTGTGTGACTTCTTTTTGAATTTCGCCACGATCTGTTGTCGTGTTCGTATCATTCGACGATTGAACCGCAAGCTCGCGCATGCGCTGAAGGATCGAGTGCGTCTCGTTCAAGGCACCCTCTGCCGTTTGAATCATTGAAATGCCATCTTGTGCATTTTTAGAGGCCATGTCGAGACCACGGATTTGGCCGCGCATCTTCTCAGAGATGGCGAGGCCGGCCGCGTCGTCGCCGGCACGGTTGATGCGAAGTCCTGAAGACAATTTCTCCATCGCTTTGCCCGTCTGCGCCGTGTTGAACGACATGTTGCGGTGTGCGTTCATCGAGTTAAGGTTGTGGTTGATAATCATAGTATTTTCCCTCCATAGGTGTGATTTGGCCAAGTCCTTTTGACCATCTTAGTGTATTAAATTACTGCTTAACGAAGAAGTTGAAGCACCGCTTGCGGCTGTTGGTTCGATTGGGCCATCATCGCCTGTGCCGCTTGGTTCAAGATGTTGTTCTTCGTGAAGTTCATCATCTCTTTCGCCATGTCGACGTCACGAATACGTGACTCGGCAGCCTGGAGGTTCTCGGCCGACGTGCTCAAGTTGTTGATTGTGTGCTCGAGGCGGTTTTGGTTCGCCCCTAATTTCGAACGTTCAGCTGATACCATTTCAATAGCATCATTTACAACTGTGATCGCAGCATTTGAACCATCGAGTAATCCACCAGTTGTAGTAGCTACATCATCAACATCAACAACTGCTAAATCAGTTAATTTGTCACCGATGCCAGTAGTTCCTAAAGTAGAGCTGTCCATTTGAGAAATGCTTAGAACCAATGTTTGCCCTGCATTTGCTCCAATATGAAAGTTCAAGTCAGCTGCCCCTGCAACTCCTGAAGTTACGTCCGCTGCACCATTTAAAAGTTTCTTTGTGTTGAACTCTGTGTCCGTTGAAATGCGATCGACTTCTTCAATAAGTTGGTTGAACTCTTTTTGAAGTTCTTTACGATCAGTCAAAGTATTCGTATCGTTCGAACCTTGAACCGCAAGCTCGCGCATGCGCTGAAGGATCGAGTGCGTCTCGTTCAAGGCGCCCTCCGCCGTCTGGATCAACGAGATGCCGTCCTGCGCGTTCTTCGCTCCCATGTCGAGACCACGGATTTGGCCGCGCATCTTCTCAGAGATGGCGAGGCCGGCCGCGTCGTCGCCGGCACGGTTGATGCGAAGTCCTGAAGACAATTTCTCCATCGCTTTGCCCGTCTGCGCCGTGTTGAACGACATGTTGCGGTGTGCGTTCATCGAGTTAAGGTTGTGGTTGATAATCATAGTATTTTCCCTCCATAGGTGTGATTTGGCCAAGTCCTTTTGACCATCTTAGTGTATTAAATTACTGCTTAACGAAGAAGTTGAAGCACCGCTTGCGGCTGTTGGTTCGATTGGGCCATCATCGCCTGTGCCGCTTGGTTCAAGATGTTGTTCTTCGTGAAGTTCATCATCTCTTTCGCCATGTCGACGTCACGAATACGTGACTCGGCAGCCTGGAGGTTCTCGGCCGACGTGCTCAAGTTGTTGATTGTGTGCTCGAGGCGGTTTTGTGTGGCACCCAGTTTCGAACGTTCTCCTGAGACCGTTTCAATCGCTGTATTGATTGTACCAATAGCAGTGTTTGCTCCTGCTTGAGTTGCAATAGTAACAGCACCAACTGCGAGACCTACAGAACCCATGTTAGCCACAGTTAAGTTCAAGTTTTGGTCCTGGTTCGCACCAATATGGAAATTTCCATTGAAAGTTCCGTCCAATAATTTTTTAGTGTTAAATTCTGTATCTGTTGCGATGCGATCGATTTCTTGAATTAATTGTCCAACTTCTTTTTGCATCTCAGTACGATCAGTGTTGGTGTTTGTATCACTAGCCGATTGAACTGAAAGTTCACGCATACGTTGAAGAATTGAGTGCGTCTCGTTCAAGGCACCTTCAGCAGTTTGGATTAATGAAATGCCGTCTTGTGCGTTTTTTGAAGACATATCCAGACCACGGATTTGACCGCGCATTTTCTCAGAGATGGCGAGACCAGCTGCGTCATCACCCGCACGGTTGATGCGAAGACCTGAAGATAATTTCTCCATCGCTTTACCAGTTTGTGCTGTGTTAAATGACATGTTGCGATGTGCGTTCATCGAGTTAAGGTTGTGGTTAATAATCATTGTAATTTCCCTCCATAGGTTTGAGTTTTTCCGCTCTTCCAAATCCATTTGTCCGAGCATACAAGGCTTAGGCCGGCCCTTGCCTTGCAAATGTTGGAACGTTTTATCGTTTCCATACTCTATATCGGAATCTACAGGTATCTCTTTAGTAATTATCAAAAAAAATTACACACTCTGACTACTTCTCTGCAAAACGCATAGAAAAACGACCCATCACAGGGTCGCTCCTCCTTACGCTTCCACTTTCACTTGTTCCGTCTCGTTCTGTAAACTCTCCGCGACACGGACGAGCTCCGTCATCGCGCCGTTCACTTCACCAAGGCTTGCCGCCTGCTGGCTCGCCGCCGACGTGACTTCCGTCGCGTAACGTGACGCTTCTTCGACCATACCAACGATACCGGCCGAGTTCGTGACGACCGAATCGATCTGTCCACGTGACTCGTCTAAGAGCGCATCGACCGAATGGACGTGGCTGTACACTTCGTTCGCCGAACTGTGGATCGTCGCGAACGCACCGCCCGCTTTCTCGACGAGCCCGACGCCCGTCTCGACTTCTGCTTTCACGTTCGCCATCGATGACGACGTGTCACCAACTAACCGTTTGACGTCGACGATCAAATCTGTGATCTCTTGCGTCGAGTTCGCCGTCTGTTCGGCGAGCTTTTTGACTTCTGCCGCGACGACCGCGAAACCGCGTCCGTGCTCACCGGCCCGTGCTGCTTCGATCGACGCGTTCAAGGCAAGCAAGTTCGTCTGCGCCGAGATGTCGCTGATGACGTCTGTGATGCGTGAGATCTCACCTGTCTTCTCCGTCAATTGACTATTGAGTGTTGATGACTGTTCGACTTTTCCAGCGATCGCATGCATCGCGTCGACTGACGTCGAAGCCAAACCTTTCCCGCTCTCGGCTTCTTGTTGCATCTCGCTCGCCGACTCGAGCGCCGAGCCCATCTCTTTACGGATGTTCTCCATCGTCCGAGCGACGGCACCGAGCAGGTCCATCGAGCTGTATGTCGCGTTGACATTGTCTTCAAGCATCTTGTTCAAGGCGTTCATCGCCGAGCGGATGCTTTCGCCGGCCGTGTTGCCTTCTTGGACCGCTGCCGCAATCTCTTGCGCCGAGCCCGTCAATTGGTCCGCCGTATAGCGCATGTTCGTCCCTTGTTCCCGCAAGTGTTCGACCATGTTGTCCATCGACAGAAGCAGACGTCCCATCTCCGAACGGTCGCTCGTCGTCTCACTTGCGAACACGACCGTCAAGTCGCCGTTGCCGACCTCGACCGCCTTGTCTGACGCTGACTCGATTGCTTTAAGCGGGCGACGGGCGATCAAGTAAATGACGCCCCCACCTAGTACTGAAATGAGCAAGGCCACGGCCGTCCCGACGAGCATGACCTGACCTTTCGCCATCTCGAGCTCCGTCAACAGCAAGAGCGTGATATACCCGACCGCTCCACCTGTAATGAAGGATGTGACCAAGATCCAGGCGAGCAGTTGAGTCGTAAAGTTTTTAAATACTTTCACTATGAGTTCCTCCTCTGTGCAATTCATCACTTACTATATCGTCCACTTGGAAGCTTTTGTATAGCGTTTTCACTTGAATTTTTGGTCAATGAAAAAACGCCCTCGAATTCGAGAGCGTCTTCGTCAAAACGGTTCATTGTCTTTTTTCATACGTGCCTGTTCACGGGTCGTCGTGAGCGCATCGATCGCAAGAGCGATCGCCGCCACCCAGTGCAACATCATGCCAACGAACGGGATGAAGCCGAGCACTGACGCCGTGATCCCGACGATCGGTCCGAACGAGACTTTGTTCAGCCGCGATACAGACAGAATCAACACGACGATGTGAAATACGAGCATGAATCCGAGCGGTGAATACCCCATACTGATGATGAACAGCCCACCGAGCACCGGGATGCCGAGCAATGCCTCAAACGCGGCACCTAACCATTTCAAATTACGAACCATCGTCTCCACCTCACAGTTCTAGTAAGTAAAACTCATAGCCGCCGTTCTCCGCGAATCCGGCCCGCTTGTAAATCTCGAGCGCGGCCTTGTTTTCGGTCTCAACGTCGAGCTCGAGCTTGGTGCGGCCCATGCGGAACAGTTGTTGGACCATCTGCTTCAACATCTTCGTGCCGTAGCCCTGACCCTGATCACTCGCCCGCACACCGAACGCGTGGATGCTCGCGGCATCGTCTCCTGACAATAGCGCGCGGATGACACCGACGGGACGGCCTTCAACTTCACCGATGTACGTCACCCGGTCCGGCGTGTCGATTTGGCTGTAGATGTTCTCGGTCACGTCGACCGGGTCACCGAACGCCTCACTGAGCGTCTCGATGATGACGGGACGGTCGGCGTCGGTCGCCTCACGGAGCGATACCTCGTTCGGTTTCAAGAACAGCTCGGCCTTCTTCAACACCAAATTGTACTCCGAGAACTGGTACGCCGCTTGAATGTGGTCGACGACCGCCTTGCCCGACTTCGACTTGCGGTCGATGACGAACGTGAACGCCTCGCAACCGTTCTCTTTCGCGTCGCGTTTCGCTGACGTCAAGAGCGCCGTGAAGACGCCTTGCTTGCGGTAGTCCGGATGGACGAGCGCATTGACCTCATACTCGTTCGGGAGATACGGGAACAACATCAAATAACCGACGAGCGTCTCACCGTCATAGACGGCGTAGTCGTTCTGTCCGACCGCGACGTGACCGATTTTCACGTCAATCGCGTCATGCGCGTTGACCGCTCCTTCGAGCGCTGTTACGTGTTCTGCCTGTCTTGCTTCTTCTACTATCCAATTCATACGAATCACCTCAACTGTATTGTAGCATAATCGAAAAAGCCCGCCGAAGCGGGCTGACTCATAACGTGCGGAACTCGAGCTCTGGGAGCGTCTTGAGCAGCTCAGCAATCTCATCTGTATGCGCCTCAGCGCCTGGGACGGCCTCGGTCGGTTCGACCCAGAAGAACGTCTTGTCGCTCGCGCCGAGATAGTTGCCGTAACCGATTTCGGTCGCGAACGCCTCTTCCGAGAGCTCACGGTCGATCAAGTCAAGGTGGAACAACAGTTGGTCGTCCCCCTCCTCGACATTGTAGTAGAGGTCGAACGTGCCGTAGCTATTTTTATCGCCGACATCGACGACGTCTTGTGCTTTCTCGATATAGACGTCACCGCGCTCGATCGCCTCGGCGATCTTCGACGGGAGAATGATCTCGTAGCCGAGGTCGCGGTCACGGATCGTCTGTGACGTATCATCGGTCCGTCCGCGCGACGAGACGACACCGACCGTTGCGACGAGGGCACCGGTCACGCCAAGCGCGACGGCCCATTTTACTGTTTTATTCATGTTGAACTCACTCCTCTTTAGTCTTTCCATGAGACGATTATCGCACAAAACATCACCAAATCATTAAATATTCTGAAAAAACTTTTTAGGATGCGTTGACGCCCGTCCGCCAATCCCATACGATAAAGATATCGTATTACAGAAAAGAGGAACTGACATGTCAAACGAATCCCAATTGTCGCGCGCACAGCTCGACGCGCTCTTGAAAAACGTCTTCGCCCTGCAAATCCCGGTCATCGAAAAATTCATGACGGATCTGTTTAAAAAATACGTCTCGACGGCGTCAACGTTCAAGCAAGACATGGACACGATGAAAGCGAGCGAGTGGCACCAACAATTCTTCGGTCAGAAGGCGATGCCGCACTTGTTCATCGAGAACCTTGGCTTCGGCGCTTCGTTCCGTCACCAGGAACAGGAAAAAGTCGTCAAGATCCCGGATAACATGACGGTCGTCAAACCGGATTCGGACAACCAAATCGAGGAGATCCTCCAAAACCTCGACAAGACGCTCGCGTCGATGGAAGTCAAAAACAAAGGACTCGTCAAAAAGTTCTATAAAGAGACGCTCGAACTCATCTGTCAGCTCGGCAGCCGTACCGGCATGATGGACGAGTTTTATGAGCAGGTCAAAGGCAGTTTGACGAAATCTTGATAAAACATCCACGTCCGCGGACGTGGTTTTTTTAATGCTTACCCCGCGGCTCGAACACGGCCAAGCGCTCGATGTTGGCGAGGATAGGTCGCGCTCGTTCAATCAGCGTCTTCGTCGTCTCGAGCGAGAGCGACTGCTGATGGGCGGCCTGACTCGCCCACACCTCATAGACGACGATCGCGTCGTCATCGAGTGAGACGCTCACTTCATACGTTTCGCACGACACTTCCTGTTGCATCGCTTCGGACGCCCCGAGCAAGATTGCGAGCAGTGTCTCACGCTCGCCTGGCACGGCGGTCAATTTCCCTATCAATCCATAAGACATGGTTATCCCTCCTTCCCGTATCGATTCGCCATCGCGACCAGCTTCTCCTCTCGCTTGAATTGACTCTTACTATGAAGCATGACACCAATCATGACGAGTGAGATCCCTACGAGCGATAGCCCAGACGGGAGTCCGGCGTGGAGGAACATCAACTCACCGATGAGCACGAACAGTACCTCGAACGCCTGCGTCGCCTCGACTGTCGCCAGTTTGCCCATATCGCGCTTGACGAGGTGGGTCGCCTTGATGAAAAGGACACATAAAGTCTCTCCTTTCCGAATCCTCACTTGTTCCATGACCGATGTCCGATTTCCCGCCTATACTAAAAAATCGAGCAGCGTCGGCTACTCGATTTCACTCAATGGATATCTCGTTTTTGGAAACTTCCACCTTTCACTTCCGTCACTTCATAGACGACGACGAACGCCTCCGGGTCGACGTGATCGATGATGTCTTTCAACTTCCGCTCCTCGAGCCGGTTGATGACGCACGTAATCTCATGGTAGGCCGCTTTCGAATACGAACCTTGAATCGATTTGACCGTCACGCTCCGTCCGAGCCGGTCGCGAATCGTCTCGACCATCTCGTTGGGTGCGCTCGTGATGATGTTGAACGTCTTCGCTCCGCTCAGGCCCTCCTCGACGATATGAATCACTTTCGAGGCGATAAAATAAGCGATGGCTGACAGGACGGCTCCTTGTAGCCCAAATACCGTCGAGATGACGATGAAGACGAATACGTTCAAGAAGAGGATCAAGTCGCTCGTACTGAACGGCAGCTTTCGCGACAATAGAACGGCTAGCATGTCGATGCCATCGAGTGCGCCCCCGTTCCGGAGCGAGAGTCCCATGCCGAAACCGAGGATGATTCCGCCGACGACGGTGATGAGAAGCGTATCGCCATCAATGATTGTTGGCACCCGGTGCATGACGACCGTCCCAATCGACAGCGACGCGATGCCGGTGACCGACAAAATGGCGAAGCTCTTACCGATTTGTTTATATCCGAGATAGATGAACGGGACGTTCAAGATGCCGATGAAGATCCCGAGCGGTAAGCCAAACAGCTGAGAGCCGACAACACTGATGCCGGTGATGCCCCCGTCAGAGACGTTGTTCGGGATGAGGACTGATTCGAGTCCATAGGCGGCAATCAACCCTCCAAGGACGTTCATGATGAGATTAACACTCCATTTTGTACGTTTCATAGAACCCTTCCTTTCATGTCACATTTCATCAGTCTAGCATATATTTAGTTATAATACATAACTAAATTCATTGAATCGTATCGTTCGCATCTAAAGTCAAAATGCTATACTAGGTAAAAAACGAAAGGGGCGATACGCGATGCAGCGTCCACCGATGCCTTCCCCGACCCCGGAGGAAGTGCTCCGCTTAAAGCGGGAACATAATCCAATCAAACCGACCGAGCTCTTCGCGAAAGCGCTGCTCCTCTTGATCGGCTCCTTCATTTTCGCCATCGGACTCGAGGCGTTCCTCGTCCCGAACCAGATCATCGACGGCGGCATCGTCGGCGTCTCGATCATCGTCTCTTATCTGACGGAAACAAAAATCGCCATCTGGCTCGTCCTGTTCAATTTGCCGTTCATTTACTTCGGCTACCGCCAGATCGGGAAGACGTTCGCCGTCGTCACGCTCGTCGCGATCTTACTCATGTCTGGCTTCACGATCCTGTTACACTCGATCGAACCGTTCACGGACGATCTGCTCCTCTCGACCGTGTTCGGCGGCTTCTTGCTCGGTGCTGGGATCGGGCTCGTCATCCGGGCCGGCGGATCGCTCGACGGGACCGAGATTTTGGCCGTGTCGTTCACGGACCGGCTCCCGTTCTCGGTCGGCGAGATTGTCATGTTCTTCAACATCTTCATCCTCGGCACGGCCGGCTTTGTCTTCAGCTGGGACCGGGCCATGTACTCGCTTATCACCTATTTCGTCGCCTTCAAGACGATCGATATCGTGTTAGAAGGGATCGACCAATCGAAAGCGGCCTGGATCATCACGACGTCGCCGGACGACGTCGGTCAAGCCATCATGGACCGACTCGGCCGCGGTGTGACATACCTTCACGGCGAAGGGGCGTACACGGGTGACGGCAAAAAAGTCGTCTTCACCGTCATCAGCCGACTAGAGGAGACGAAATTGAAAGACATCCTCGACGACTATGACGAGAAGGCGTTCCTCGCCATCGGTAACATCCACGACGTCCGGGGCGGACAGTTCAAAAAGAAAAATATCCACTAAAAAGGTCGGCCCCGGGGCCGACCTTTCGCGTTATCCTAAACGTGCCTGATCGCGTCCGCTCATCTTCGCCGCATAGAGCGCCGCATCGGCCCGCTCGAACACAAGCATGCTCGGTTCGGCGTCAGCGACCGAAGCCCCGATCGAGATCGTCATCGGGATCGTTTCCCCTTCAAACGTGAAGGGTGTCTCACGGACGACATCGACGACCGCGTCGGCAAGCGCCACAACGGCCTCCCCTACACCTTCGACGACCATCAAAAATTCTTCGCCGCCGTACCGGCCGACAAATCCCCCATCCGGGCAGTTCAGGCGTAACGTCTCACCGATTTGACGCAACGCCTCATCGCCGGCACGATGGCCATATGTATCGTTCAACTGCTTGAAATGGTCGACATCGATGACGAAGAGTGCCCACGGCCGACCCGACAGTTCCACCTCGCTCAATCGTTCGAGCGTCATGTAGCGGTTCGGGAGTCCCGTCAACTCATCGACCGTCGCCCGATGGGTATGCAGACGGAACATCCAAAGATGGGTCTCCAACTTCTTGGCCCCCCAGTAGCACATCCAAGCCCCGAGCGATGTCATCAGGAAATACGGGATGAACACGTCAATAAACGTATCGAGCGAGACGTTGCCGACGACGCGGACGAGGACGAGCGCCATGCCGATTGCGATGTACACCGCGAATGAATGACCTCGACGCACCGATTGGCGACCGAGCCCGACGGCAATCATCAAAAAAATGCCGATCATGACGAAGCCGTTCATGATGATCATACTGAATCCATCTGTCATCAACCTGACCGCGACAGACGTGAGGATGGCGACGGTCACCCCGACCGGACCGGCGAATGCCGCCGCGAGTGCGAACGGGATGATCCGCAGGTCGATTTTGGCCCCGTCGACGACGATTGAGTTGATCGTCAGCAACACAGCGATCAGTCCGTTCGACAGCCCGAACCCGATGCGGATGGCGAGCGGTGATGACACTTGAATCGGCAAAACGTCACGCATCACATAGAACGTCAACGAAATGAGCAAATAGATGATGCTGATATTGATGAAAAAAATGTTTACAACCTGACCCAATCGACCCAATCCTTTCCCAATTCTTCCTGTCTATCCTATCGTACCCGTGCGACACGTGTCAGCCTATCTAAAAAATCAGCCAGCTAAAAAGTCGAAAGCTCATGCTTCCGACTTGTTTTTAAGCATTTGTTTCATCAAATTGGCACTATCGCGGGCCGACTCGTTCTCGGTTTGCATCTGGACATACACCTCGTGGCGATGGATGTCGATGTGACGCGGGGCGTCGATGCCGAGCTTCACTTGGTCGCCTTCGATGGCGAGCACGGTGAGCGTCACATCGTCGCCGATATGGATCGCCTCACCTTGTTTTCGTTTCAATACGAGCATCAGCGCACCTCCGCTTTCTGGCCGCCGAGCGGGTAGCGGGCCGAGTAGGCATCGTCTAAGATGACTTGCTTGCCACGGCGCTCTTTCGTCTCGATGACGATCGGCGCCTTCAAGTTGAGCGTCGACGCGTCGAACGGTTCGCGAAGCGTGACGATGGCGTATACCGAAACGTGCTCGGCCTCACCGATCGCGAGCTGCTCCTTGGCACCGTCCGTCAGTTCGAACGCATAATCCGCCTTATGCCAAAACGGGTTCGTCACGACGAACGCACAAGCCGAATCTTCGATCGACTGCAACGACCAGAACGGGAGGTCGTCCCCGTACGGGATGAGGACGAACGTCTTCGAGTCCGGAAAACCGGGCACCTCGCTGACGAACGAAATCGTCTCTTCATCATTCACTTCAATCTTGCCAAAATAATCTGTCTCAATGAACATGGTTTGTCCTCACTTTCAACGCGTCTCATCATACATGCCACCGATCGGCCACATTTCGAGCGACGCCTCTTGGCGAAGCGAGATGTCCGTCGTCCATGGTGTGAACGAAATCTCGGCCGGGGTAAGCGATACATCTATTTGTGCCGGCGTCAGGTTCCATTCGATTTTGACATCCGCCGGCGTATACGTCAACTTGACGCGGTCGATCGACTTCGGCATATAGCCCATGTCGACGATCGGGTACGGGTCGTTCACTTTGCTCGCGGCGATGCTCGGGATCGGGTTACCGTTCTCGATCCGCATCAGTTGATCGCCTTCTTGTGCCGCCTGGCTCGTCGCCTCGCGCACGCCTTGTTCACCGAGCTGGCCGAAATAGCGGCCGAGTTCGAGCGCGCCTTTCAAATTGCTCTCACTGCGCGCGACCGATGAGTCGACTTCGAGCGTGCCTTGTCTCGTCTGTTGCGTCATCTCGACCTTGCCTTGCGTCATCGACAAGTCGGCCCGCCCTTGTCTCATCTCGAGCACGGGGCGGTTCGACGTCATCTGGATCGCGGCCTGTGTCTGCCGCATCTCAAGTCTCGCCAGGTTCATCCGCGCTTACCGGAGGAAGTCGAGGAGCGTCGGCTGGATGATGCGTGCCCCGGCCGACAGTGCGGCCCGGTGTACCGTCTCATGTGACTTGAGCTCCATGATGACTTTCTCGATATCGATATCTTCATTGTTCGACATGATCGTCTTGGCGATGATCTCGTGGTCTTGCAGACGATTATCGACGAGTTCGAGGCGGTTGGCGCGAGCCCCGAGTTCGGCCCGCTCCGTGATCAAACTTTGACCGAGCGTGTCGAGCGTCGCCAGTTCGGCTGATAATTCGGCACCAGTTGTCGTCGCTGTGCCAAGCAAGCCACTTAATTTTTGAAGTCCCTCAAACAGCTCTTGTCCAAAGACTGTCTCCGGTTGCATGTTGACTTGCATCTTGATCCCTTTCGAGACTTCGAACTCGATTTTTCCGCTCGGGTCAGGATCACCCGGTATTTCGTTTGCTGTATAAATTTCAGCAATCGTGACCGGATTTAAGGGATCGTTCTTTAAATAGCCCTTTAACTTGTCCATATCGATAAGCGGCTGATCCGTCTTCGTCCCGTTATAAATATACTTCTCGCCGGCTTTCGAGTTCGCGAGCGAACCGATATGTTCGACGAGTTGGTCGATCTCACTCTTGATGATCTCGCGTTGCGACGACTCGTACGTGTCGTTCGCCGCTTGCGTCGTCAGTTCACGGATCCGTTTGACGGCTTCCGTCACTTCGTTCAACGTCGAGTCGGTCAAGTCCATCCAGCTCGTCGCTTCGCTGACGTTACGACGGAACTGGTCGACTTCGCGCACTTCGGTCCGGTAACGGATACCTTGCATTGCGACGACCGGGTCCTCGGACGCTTTTTGAATCCGTTTCCCGCTGATCAGTTGTTCTTGGACGCGGGCGAGCGTGTTATAGCTGCTCGATAAATGTTTCAAGTTCGTCTGTGTGAGCATCGTTTGTGTGACACGCATTACTCATTACCTCCCTACGACACCCATGCCGTTAATGATTTTGTCGAGCATCTCGTCGACCGCCGTGATGTTCCGTGCCGCCGCGTTATAGGCGTGCTGGTACTGGATCATCATCGTCATCTCCTCATCGAGTGAGACTGCGCTAACAGACATCCTGCGCTGGTCCGAGCTCGCCATGAGCGCGAACGTGCTCTTGGCGAGACTTCCGCTCTGACTGGCCTCGACCGCCATGTTGCCGATGACGTTCTGATAATACTTGCCGATTGACGAATTAGTCGTGACCGAGCCACCCGTAAACGCCAACGCTTGGTTCTTCAAATTGGCAAGCGCCAACGCCCCGCTGCCGTCGCCGATGTTGCCGTCTTTTGAAGCAGCGATCAAATCGAGGTTCTTCATAATGTCATCGCCGACGGTTATATCCGCCGCACTCGTCACGTTCACAAAGAATTGATCCGTGCCGGCGACACCTGTCGCATCGATATTGCCACTATGCGCTGTATTGAAGGCAGTCGCGAATTGATTGGCCATCTCATCCAAATCTTTCAGCATGACGGTGAAGGCCCCGTCAATTCCTTCGCTCGCACCCTCGCCATACATTTCGACGAGCGCTTTCAACTTCCCGTTCGGAATCTCGGCGTGGGTGAGCGGCGTGACTGCGCCTGCCGCATCCGTCAATTCGAGGCCGTCAAATTTCCCGACCCCTCCTCCGATCGCGTCAACGAGCGTCACGTTGTTCGGTGCGGCTTTCGTTCCGAGGTTGACGACAATGTCGATCCGCCCCTCGGCCATACTCTGCGAGTTACCGCGCGTCTCGCCGTTCAAGTAGTCGACGGGTTTGCGCTCGAACTCGACATATTGTGCGAGCTCATCCATGTAGCGGTCACGTGCGTCATACAGTTCGTTCGGGAGCGCGCCGAGCGGTTCCGCGTCCCCGATTTGACGGTTGACGTCGCTAATCTTCGTCAACAAATCGTTCACTTTCTTGATGACGACGTCCGCTTCTGACTTCAAGTCGTCTTGGACTTTCGTGAGCGAGGACGACATATAGTTGAACGTCTCAGCGAGCGTCATCGCCCGTTGACGCACGACGCTGCGGGCGCCGGTATCGTCCGGGTTGACCGACAAGTCTTGTAGTGCGCCCCAGAACAAGTCGAGCGATTTGGCGAGCCCGTTCTCAGAAGGTTCATTGATGATGTCCTCCATCCGGCCGAACGCCGCTTCTTTCGTCGCATAAAACGAGTTTTTGACCGTCTCGTCACGGTACTGTTGGTCGACCATCAAGTCACGGATGCGGGCGAGCGTCTCGCCGCGTACACCTGTCCCAAATTGGCCGGCTTTCGTGCCGCCGAAGTTGACACTGAGTTGTTCGGTCATCCCGAGCGTCAGTCGTTGACGCGAGTAGCCCGGGTTCGAGGCGTTGGCGATGTTGTTGCCCGTCGCCTGCAGCGCCCACTGGTGCGTCGTCAAACTGCGTCGCGCCGTCTCTAATCCCATAAATGTTGAGCCCATGAATGTTCCTCCTTATACGTCACGGCTGAACGAGCGTGTCTCGAACGCCTGTTGCCCGTATGTGAAATCGTCTGCTTCTGGCATGAGCATGTCCAAATGCCAATTGATATACCGGAGCGACTGTTCGAGCAACGTCGCGTTCAGTTCATTCTGTCGCTTCAGTTCGAACAGCACCGGTCGTAGCGCTTCCTTCTCTTCATCGTCCAAAACGAGCAAACCTTGAAGTCGTTCCGTCTCTTTTTGTCCGATTTGTCGGACAATCGTCGCTTCTTCTTTGACGAGCGCGCTGAAAGCGGGCATATCACCTTTGATGAGCAGTTGTTCTTTTGCGTAAGCGAGTTCGAGTAAACGTGTATGTAATGTGAGCATAATAGTCTCCTTTTTCCAAAAAAAGAGCCGACTAAAAAGGGGTTCCCTTGTCTAGTCAGCTTCCGTGCCGTGTTATAAGTGCGAAGGCCTCAAGCGGACCTCGCTTCCATTCATCCTTGTAGAAAGCGTTTGGCGATGTCGCGCGCGTCCCGTGTATACGTCCCTGCGTTGATCTCCGCCTTCAAGGCGCTGATCTTCTCAAGACGGTCCGGATTTTTCACCGGTTCTTCAAACCGGGCGCGGGCTTCAGCCGATATCGATATTCGGTCCGTTTGGCGTGTTAGCTCGGGCTTCGTCTCGGCTAGCGTTTTCTTCTCGTAAGTGTTCGGTAAATGTACCCACTTTGCAGAATCGATGCGCATGCGTGTCCCCCCTCTTCTAAGTTGTTAGTCCAAACGATAAGCGCGAGCGCTCGTCTTGTTTACACTTGCTTGTAAACCTTGTAGTTCTTGCTGCATCTCTGCCTGACAAGTCGAACAAACTTTTCCTGCGTTCGTCGCCTTGCCGCAGCGCACACAAGCGATGCTCATTGCTGGGTTGTCCTTGATGATCAAGCGTCCTTCATGGATATATCGCGTGATATCAAGTTCGGAGACACCTGTCGCTTCGACTAAGGCCCCGATCGTTGTCTGTTTGTTGGCTGGTTCCCGAATGAAGTCCCGAACTTTCAAGAAGTTTTGGAAATCGACTTCACTACATGACGGACAGTACGGTGAGCGGCTTTGTTTCATAAACAAACGCCCACACATCTGACAAGTTGCTGCTTCCAATGTCATTCACCTCTGCCCTTTATATCGGACGCATTTTTGATTTGTTTAGCGCCCGGAACAGGCAAACCGCAGAAACTTCTGCATAGCCGGCTTTCTTCAGTGTGTACGCTGCTTGGTGGAGCGTCGTACCGGTCGTATAGACGTCGTCGACGAGCACGATTTTCCCATATGTAGTCGCAGCTTGTACAGCAAACGGGTTTGGACGGTGCCGCCTTTCTCCTTTCCCAAATTCACGCTGACTTGAAACCTCTTCTTTTTGAAGGAGTTGCTGCGTCGGTCCGATTGATCGGGCGAGCACGTCCGCCTGGTTGAAGCGACGCGTCAAAAGCCGCTCCTCCCCGAGCGGGATGGGCACGTAAATCACGCCCGGTTCACGAGCGTTTCGTAACGTGTCCCGAACATGATCGACGAGCGCGACATCCCCGCCGAACTTGAAGCGATGGAGCCACGTCGCACCGGCCTCGTCGTAGGCGTAGAGGCAACGGACCGTCAAATCGAGACCGAGCGCGAGCCAGCGGACGCAGTCCGGGCACGTCTTCCCGTCTAGGCTCGGATGACCGCAGCGGGGACAGCCCGGCTCGAGCGGGGTCAACATCGCTTCACAGTCCGGACAGACCCAGTCACGTTTTAAAAGTGTCGACGGACTCCACGGCACCGTCATCGGTTGGCGGCAGACGAGGCAGTTCATCGCCGGTTCGCCTCCTCGATCGCGCGGATGGTCTGGTCTTGCCGGAACGTCCGCTCGGTATAGAACAAGACGACGTCCCCGGTCGGCGCGTCAGGCTTACGTCCGGCCCGGCCCGCCATCTGGATGAGGGCGCGCGTCGAGAACAGACGATGGTCACTATCGAGAATGGCGACCTGGACGCCGCGGACGGTCATGCCGCGCTCCCAAATCGACGTCGCGAGCACGATGCCGTTCGTTTCTTCTAGCCAGACGAGCGTATCCGTCCGCGCATCGGTGTCGGCCGAGACGGCCCGGTAGTCGAGCCCGGCCGCCTCAAGTAGCTTTCCATAACGGACAAGGTCCGGTTTCGTCGGGACGAACAATAGGCGCGGTGCCTCATGGCTCCGGCAAAAATTGAGAATGGCTGACTCGGTCTGTTTGACGAGCCGCGGCATCGGCAAATCGTGGCCGTGGTAGCGGCGCGACAAGTGGGTGGTAGGGAACTGTCGCTGCCAGAGCGTCGGTGTCGCCGTCACGAACAAGAAGACACCTTTCCCCGCGCGCCAAAGCGTCCACCAGAGCGATAAGTCGAAGGCGAACGGGAACGCGTCCGACTCGTCAACGAGGACATAATCGAACACGTCGCGCACATTCACAAGAAGCGGGGCCGTCGCGACGGTGATCATCCCGATCGATTCCTTGTCCCCGCCCCCGTAGCGCCTTGTGACCGGGACGGTGAAGCTTGCCTCGAGACGGTCGGCCCACTCGATGGCGACGTCACGCCGTGGCGAGACAATCAACACACGCTTCTCTTCATTGACAATGCGAGCGATGACCGGGAACGCCATCTCGGTCTTGCCGGCGCCGCAGACAGCGTGGACGAGACCGGTCTGTCGTTTCTCCCACCACGTGAGCAGTTGCTCGCTGACACGTTGTTGCGCCTCTGCCAACTCGAACGGCATGACGAGTTCAGTCGGTTCGACCGGCGTCGTGACGTCGATCTCTGCTAAAAAGTCACAGCGGCATACCCGCCCGAGGTGCAAGCAATTGCGGCAATACTGACATGCGCCGTGATGACAGGTGAACGCGCGGATATCGGTGCTCAGACAGCGCTGACAGACGCCGAAGCGAATGGCCCGCTTCCCGCCTTGTTGCAAGACGAGTTGTCCCATACGATCAGTCCTTTTTGTCTGACGTTATCAGGTCGCTTGCTTCCGTGCCACACCCGCTATTTCAGGCAAGTCGACCCGTTTCATTCTAAAGGATGATGCCTTCCCGGATGGAATCGAGTAAAGTAATGGAAGTAGTCAACTATATTTAGCGAGGAAGTGGTGAACATGCGTCGTTTCTTTGGGACGTTGCTTGGAGCCGGGCTCATCCTTTATGGCGTCGGCATGCTCCTGTCACACACACTGTTCGGTGACCCGCGGGACGAACGGCGGGCCATAGAGGCGGCGGAACAATACGTCACTTCGACATATCCAGAGATGGATTTATCAGCCGTCCACGCCGGTTTGATGATTTGGGGCGACGATACATATGTCGTTACAATCGCTTCACCTTCGAGCGAGGACACTCAGTTTTATGTGACCGTCTCCCCAGATGGCACCATCCTGTCAGACGAATACGATGATGTCCTTTCAGGGATGGTGACGTTCAATCGGCTGAATGCGGAATATCGCCCGCTCGTGGAAAAAGCGCTCCTCTCGCTCCCGTTCGACCACGATTTGTATGAAGAAGTGTTGACCGTCTATGAAGGTGAGGGCTCGGATGAGGAGGCGCTTGACCCGGCAACGCTCATCCTCGATCACCCGTATGACATCAAACAAATCGGAGAAAATCACGGTTCCCTCTTCATCTCGATTGAAGGCGAAGACGCGACAGCCCGGCACGCAAGTGAACGGATGCGTGAAATCAAACGCGTTCTCGACGAGGCCGATGTGCCGTTCCGGACGCTCCTCGTCACGATTCAAGACGGGCGCGACTCGTTCTATTCCGGACGCGTCAACGCGGAAGATATCGACGATGATGGGTTGGCCGAGCGCTTGCAACGAAATGATAACGAATGGAAGGATATGAAGTAATTGATGCATAAACGACTCATCCACAACGTCTTGACCGGATTAGGTATGCTCGGCATCTTTTTGTTAGGATGGTGGTTCTGGTATGTGCTTGACGGAAGCGAAAAAGCCGAACAGCGTGCCATCCAAGCAGCCGAAGACTATGTCCACCAGACTTACACGGACCGAACGCTTCATGTGACAGACGTGATGTACTTATCACTATATGATCCGAAATATCACGTCAGAATGACTTCGGACACAAGCGTCGACACCGATTTCACGGTAAAGGTGACACGGAGTGGCAAGATTGTTGATGATAGCTATGAAGAAGATGTCGTCTCAAAGTTCAATACATACACGCGTATCCAAGAAGCTTACGACCGAGCTGTTCAAGATGCTCTCCGGTTAGTCTTTTCAGATCGTATCTCACTTATGGCCGAATTACCGTATTTACAATGGGATGAAGACAAAGACGAAGTAAACAAGATAGACCTTGACGACCTAGAGGTAGACCAAGTAACAGGGCTCGCCTTTTATGGAGCACGATACGGGAGTCTCTTTGCTCATGTGAGGAGTAAATCGTACACTTATGAAGAAGCAGCGGATTTATTACGTGACCTCAAATATGAGGCTGACGACCGTAACATTCGCTTCCACTCAATCAAACTCCAAATCACAATCGATGGGGTGGATCGTTATACTGAAGATATCTTCTATGATGACATCGATTCACCTGATTTTGTAAAGTACTTAGAACAACGTCTCAATAATTAGAAAAGGTTCATCCGCATACAGCAGATGAACCTTTTGTTGTGCCTCTTGGACGTCAGGGTGGACGAGGCTGGACGTGCCGCCATATTCGTCAAAGAAGATGGCACTATTTGTTCGCGCTTCGCACATTTGTTTCAATGTATCTTCTAACGGCAACATTTCGTGGACGACAGGCAACTCTTTCACGTACACCTTTTAATCGACGGAAGGCTGTGCTCCAACTCTTCAGCGGATAACCCAAGTGAATTCCACCCTAGTTCTTCATAAATGTTTAACAATTCTCCAAAGTCAGCAGGTGGCTCTTTCGTATAGTGTATCGATTCCATCATCGAATCCTACGTTCTTTTTGTAGACTCTTCCTTAATCACGGACGTGAATAATCGCCTAGAGCTACTATTCGTTTAGAGTTTATAATCAATCGAGTCGTGCTCATCCCCCGCTCCACTTACTAATGAAAAAAGGCGACCGGCCCAATTCAAGTCGGACCGATCACCCCTTTTATTCACTTCTTGTAGAACATGATTGCCTCGTACGCCCGAAGCGACAGCGTCGTCCCATCAAGTTGTGGCACGTCGTAGTTATGGCTAACGACATTGGCACATGTGAACGATTCAGGAATCTCATACGTTGTCTCCGGCCCATAGAAGTTGGCGACGACGAGCACTTCTTCATCGTCCGTCTTCCGCGTGTACGCCCAGACGTCTAAGTCCTGTTTCGTCAACAGCGTATAGTCCCCATCCGTCAACACGTCGAGCTCTTTGCGGAGCGAGATTAAGTTCTTGTAGTGGTAGAACACCGAATTCGGGTCGTCGAGCGCCGTCTCGACGTTGACCTCCGTATAGTTCGGCGCCACGTTGATCCATGGCGTCCCGCTCGTGAAGCCGGCGTGCGGCGTCGCGTCCCACTGCATCGGCGTCCGTGAGTTATCGCGTGACTTCTGTTTGATGGCGGCCATCATGTCCTCGTGCGACACTCCCTCGTCGCGCTTCAGCTTGTAGATGTTGAGCGTCTCGATGTCGCGGTACTCGTCGAGCGAGTCAAACCCTGGGTTCGTCATGCCAATCTCTTCGCCTTGATAGATGTAGGGCGTTCCTTGGAGGCCGTGGAGCACGGTCGCGAGCATCTTGGCGCTCTCGACGCGGTGGTCGGTATCGTTGCCGAAGCGGCTGACGACGCGCGGCTGGTCGTGGTTGCACCAGAAGATGGCGTTCCAGCCCTTGCCGTGCATCCCTTCCTGCCACGTCGACATGATGTCTTTCAGCTGCACGAAATCGAACGGTGCGGCGACGAACTTCTCGCCGTTCGGGTAATCGACTTTCAAGTGGTGGAAACTGAACGTCATACTGAGCTCACGCTCGTCCGGGCTCGAGTAGCGGACGCAATGGTCGAGCGTCGTCGACGACATCTCGCCGACCGTGATGACGTCATGGCCGTCGAACACTTCGCGGTTCATCACTTTCAAGAACTCATGGATGCGCGGCCCGTCCGTATAAAACTTGCGGCCGTCCGACTCGTCCTCCGGGAAGTCCTGTTGCTTCGAGATCAAGTTGATGACGTCGAGGCGGAACCCTTTGATGCCTTTCTCGCGCCAGAAGCGCATCATCTCGTAGACATCCTCGCGCATCTGTTCGTTCTCCCAGTTCAAGTCGGCTTGCGTCTCGTCGAACAAGTGGAGGAAGTACTGGCCGCTCTTGTCGTCATACTTCCAGGCGTTGCCCCCGAACTTCGACTCCCAGTTCGTCGGTTCGTCGCGCCAAATGTAATAGTCCCGGTACCGTTCGTCACCGGCGAGCGATTTTTGGAACCATTCATGCTCGGTCGACGAGTGGTTGACGACGATGTCCATCATCAGTCCGATCCCGCGCGCCTCGGCCTCGCGGACGAGTTCGTCAAGGTCTTCCATCGTCCCGTACGAAGGATCGATCGCGTAATAGTCGCTCACGTCGTACCCGTTATCGTTTTGCGGCGACTTGTACACCGGTGTCATCCAAATATATTCGATGCCGAGATCGGCCAGATAATCGAGTTTCGACGTCACTCCTTTAATCGAGCCGGTAGCGTTGCCTTCCGGGCTGTAAAAGCTTTTTGGATAGATTTGATAGACGACTGATTTGCGCCAGTTTGTTTGTGTCATGAACGACAGCTCCTTTTGTAAGAGTTTTCATTTTGATAGGAAAAGGGGAAGAACCTCCGTCCCTCCCCTTGTCTTTCCCATATTATGCAACTTTGTTTTCTTTGAGTTCGCCTTTTTTCATGTAGCGTTTCGACAAGGCGAATGTGAGCACGAACGGGACGACGATCGCAATTATCATCCCGACGATGAAGAACAAGATCTTGTCCGTGAAGATCGACAGGAAGCCAGGGAGTCCCCCGACGCCGATCCCAATGGCCTGGACGTCGTTCAGCGTGATGAAGACGGCGGCAATCGCCGACCCGATCATCGCCGAGTAGAACGGGAACTTGTTCGGCAAGTTCACCCCGAACATGGCCGGCTCAGTGATCCCGAAGTAAGCCGAGATCGCTGACGTCGACGCCATACTCTTTTGTTTGGCGTTATGCTTGTAGACGAAGAACATCGCGAACGCCGCCGAGCCTTGGGCGATGTTCGACAGAGCGAGCATCGGCCAGATGAACGTGCCGCCCGTCTCCGCGATGAGTTGCAAGTCGATCGCGATGAACAAGTGGTGCATCCCCGTGACGACAAGCGGTGCATAGAACAAACCGAACAATAGTGCACCGACAATCGGTACCGCTTCGAACACGTTGACGAGGCTCGTCGCGATGACGTTACCAATTCCGCGTGTGACCGGTCCGACGATCGCAAGGGCGAGGAAACCTGTGACGACGATTGTCGTAATCGGCACGACGAGTAGCTGAATCGCGTTTGGAACATGTTTTTTCAAGAACATTTCAATGTGGCTCAAAATGAAGGCCGCGGCCAAAATCGGCAAGATTTGACCTTGATAGCCAACTTTCTCGATTTCGAACAGCCCGAGGATGTCGAACGTCGGGATATCGCCTTCAAGCGCCGCTTGCCCGTAACCCCATGCGTTCAACAAGTCCGGGTGGACGAGTAGTAGACCCATGACGATACCGAGCACTTCGCTGCCGCCAAAACGCTTCGTCGCCGACCAACCGACTAGGGCTGGCAAGAAGACGAACGCCGTGTTCGCCATCATGTTGATGAGGTCCCATAAGCCTTGCAAGTTCGGATACGCCTCGATGAGCGTCGCATCGTCGACGAACAATCCTTCTGAGGCGAGCAAGTTGTTGATCCCCATCAAGAGACCGGCGACGATGATGGCCGGGATGATCGGCATGAAAACGTCCGAGAACACTTTGACGAGTTTTTGGAGCGGGTTCATCTTCTTGCCGCCTGACGATTTGACTTCAGCGACCGTTGCCGCCTCGAGCCCGGCAAGTTTGATGAACTCGGCGTAGACGCGCTCGACGTCACCGGCACCGATGACGACTTGGTACACTCCCGAGTTCTCGAACGCCCCTTTGACGAGATCGGCTTCTTTTACTTTTGCCTCATTGACGAGCGACTGGTCTTTCAGTGAGAGACGGAGTCGCGTGACACAGTGCGCCGCTTTATCAACGTTATCCTTGCCCCCGATGGCTTCTAGGATATCCGCGGCGATTTGACGATAATCTGCCTTCATAAGATAGGCCTCCTTTGTTTGAAAGCGTTTTTTGAGAACGGTTACATATGATTACAAACAAAGTTTAACTTATATAGACGAGTTCTGTCAACAACTTATCTATATAAGTTTATCGTGACGAATATGTGACATGCGTCCACTAATTTTGTTCCCTCTCCTCTCGATTCAAAACGACAAAAAAGACCCCTTCTTGAAGAAGGAGCCTTATCGGCGAGCCAGATCGCTGAACTGAAACTTGTCGAGCCGGTGACGGGACTCGGTATATTCGAACTGTCTGCCCTCGTATAAGAACGTGTCGTTCGTAATGACGATGACGTATTCGTAATCGTGAAGATCGAGGCGTGACCGATCAAGCTCGGTCACGTCCTCGGCCGCGATTTTCCGCTTCGCGTAGCTGATCTGTTGCCCGAGCTCGCGCTCGACGTATTGATAGATCGAATGCTCGGCAATCTGTTTCGTCAGACCGGGGACGAGGTCTTTGACGAAATAGTTCACGTCTAAAATGACGTTCTCCCCGTCGAAGTTGCGGACCCGTTCGATCCGGTAGACGAGCGTGGCGGGCTCAAGACCCATCCGCTCGGCGAGCCAACTCGGTGCCTCGATCTCCTCGAACGAGGCGACGCTCGTCTCGATCGACCGGCCGAGCATACTGGCGTATATTTCCGAGAAGCTGACGATGCCATTGAACTGGAACTCGATCTGGTCGCGGCGTAGCACGAACACGCCTTTACCGTGATGTTTGCGGACATAGCCGTGCTCTTGGAGCAGATCGAGCGCCTTACGGACCGTGCCTCGGCTCGCATCGTATTCATGCATGAGTTCTGTCTCCGACGGCAGTTTCGACTCCGCCTCGTACTCACCCGTTTTCATCCGCTCGGCGAGCCGTTCGTAGATTTGACGATACTTGGCCACAAGCCCACTCCTTTCTTCATCGAAAAAGACGACCCCCCGGCCGTCTTCCGTTTATCTTTCGCGGTGATACCACGTGATGCCGATCGCGCCAGGTCCAAGATGTGTCCCGATGACCGGTCCAAAATGACCGCCCGTAACTTGCGCTTGCGGAAACTTCTGTTTCATAGAGGCGATCTCTTCCGCCTGACGTTCCGGGCAGTTGGCGTGGATAATGCCGATGCAATATCCCGCGCCGTCACCAACGATCGATTGGTCCATCATCTCTTCGATGCGACGGACCGCCTTCTTGTACGTCCGGATCTTCTCGAACGGGACGATCTGTCTATCCTGAAAATGAAGGACCGGCTTGATCTGCAGGAACGAGCCGACGAGCGCTTGCGCCGCGCTGAGCCGTCCGCCCCGTTGGAGGTGGTCGAGGTCATCGACGACGAAATAGGCACGGATCCGTTCACGCGTCTTCTCGAGATGCTGCATGATCTCCTCGGCCGAAGCGCCATTGTCACGCATATGGACGGCCTCTTCGACGAGAAACGCCTGAGGCATGCACGAGATCTCCGAGTCGAACGCGTGCACGTTGACATCGACCATGTTGTTCAAGGCGATCATCGATTGATACGTCCCGCTGATCCCGCTCGAGAGCGTGATGGCGATGACGTCGGTCACTTCAGCCGGAAGGCTGTCGATCAATTCGACCGTCTCCCCGATGATCGGTTGCGATGTCGTCGGCAAATTCCCCGCCTCAATCCGTTCATAAAACGCCTCCGTCGTGATATCGACGGCCTCACGGAACGATTCTCTGCCAAAGATTACACTGAGCGGTGCGACGTGGACGTCGTGGCGCTCACAAAAATCGGCCGGCAAATAGGCGGTACTGTCGGTCAAAATCGCTATGTTTCCCATACTATATCCTCACTTTACATCGTTTCGTTTTTCCAATTGAATTAAGATTCCATTCCATATTGTAGCACAAAAGCGATGTATTGCATCGGTCGAGGTCAAATCTCGACCCACCCGCGGCGGATCGCATCGACCACGGCTTGCGTCCGGTCGTTCACTTCCATTTTGCGCAGGACCGACGAGACGTGGTTCTTGACCGTCTTCTCACTGATGAACAGCATGTCGCTAATATCGCGGTTCGAGCGGCCATCGGCGAGCAAGTGGAGCACCTCGACTTCACGGCGCGACAGCAACCGATAGACGGGATCGTCCGTCCGGTTCACGACGTTCCGTTCGGCTTGTTCTCCTTTGAACTGGAGCAGGCGGCGGTAATCCTTCAACACGTTCGTCGTCACTTTCGGATGCAAGTACGCCCCGTCTTTCGCGACCGAACGAACGGCCGAGATGAGTTCGCTTGAAGCAACTTCTTTCAACAGAAAGCCCGATGCCCCGGCCTCGAGCGCATGCGTTATGTAAGATTCGTCGTCATGGATCGACAGGATGAGGACGCGCGTGTCCGACGATGCCGCGGTCAACTGTTTCGTCGCCTCGATCCCGTTCAAGTCCGGCATGTTGATGTCGAGGATCATGATTTCCGGTTTCTCCTCTTTGGCGATGCGAATCGCATCAGCACCCGTCCGCCCTTCAGCGATGACGGTGAACTCGTCTTCTAAATCAAAGATCCGCTTCAAGCCCTCTCGAAACAGCTCATGGTCATCGACGATTGCGATGCGGATTGTATTTGTCATTTCCATCGTACACTCCCCTTTATCTGTATTACAAAATCGGGATCGACATGCGGACGACCGTCCCTTTGCCGATTTCCGAATCAATATTGATACTGCCGTTCACAAGCTCGATCCGTTCGCGCATACCAACGATGCCGAACGACTCTTGCCCGATCATACTCGGCACGAAGCCGACCCCGTGATCGCGCACGTGAATGTGAATCACGTCTAGCGCTTGCTCGACGTTGACGATGATTTCCGTCGTCTTCGAATGCTTGATCGCATTTTGGACCGCCTCTTGGACGAGCCGGAAGACGTTGATCTCGAGTTTTTCCGAGAGACGTACCCGGTTGCCGCGGTAGTTGAGCCGCGTCTTGATCGCCGTGTACTCTTCCGTCTGATGTAAATAACGCTCGAGCGTCGGCAAGAAGCCAAGGTCGTCAAGCGACATCGGCCGCAAGTCGTAAATCAAGCGTCGCACGTCGACGAGCGCCCCGCGAATCAGCCGTTTCAGCTCGTGCAGTTCGGCGAACGCCTCGTCCTTGCCTCTTCGGTCGAATGTCTTCTCGATCAAGTCGGCCCGAATCAAAATATGGGCAAGCGATTGCGCGGGGCCGTCATGCATTTCCCGGGCCAGGTGGCGCCGCTCACGCTCAGCCGCCTCGAAGACGCTGATTGCCATCTCTTGCTTCTTCATCATGTCCGAATACTCTTGCTGCAGGTCGTCGCGTAAAAAGTTGAGGACGACCGAGACGCGGCTGACTAACCGGTCCGCCCGCTCCATCGTATCCTGAAGGACGAGCAACCGCCGCTCGAGGTCGTTTCGGCGCTGCTGGCTCACCATCTCCTCTTTTTGGATGAGGAACCGCTCGAGCTGCATCTGGTTGGCGAGTTCATACGCCTCGCGGATCTCTTGCTCACTATGTATATGGAACTTCTTACTCACTTGAACGAGTTTATTCTTCGCCGCTTTCACTAATAGATCGAGGCGCTCGGACTCTTGAATGTGAAACTCGATCTTTTGCGTCAATTCTTTTAACTCCGTTTGGATCGACGAATACTCATTAGCTGAATTTTCAGTTATACGGACGATCTCCTCTTTACTCTCCGTCACCGTATCAATCATATTTGTTATGATATGCTCTAATGCTGTACGATCGGTAATATGATTCACGATGCCATCCCCTAATAGTTCGGTAGTAAGTCCTCATTTATTTCTATTATCGACTGCAGAAGCGTTCGTTTCCAGTAAGAATCAGAGGCTATCTTCACAATTCGCCACATAATCTACAGACGCCTACTCGATTTCAAAAAAATACGTGAAAATAGAAAGGAGAATTTTCAGAAATGTCTACTGAACAAAATTATACTATAAAACAAGACGGAGAATACGAGGTCGTCATACAAAAATCAAAATTTATCGCTCACTTTAAACGCGTCACGACCGAAGCGGAAGCCCAGACGTTCATCCAAACAATCAAAAAAGCGCATTGGAGCGCCAATCATAATTGTTCAGCCTACATCATCGGAGCCCGGAACGAATTCCAAAAAGCGAACGATGACGGCGAGCCGAGCGGGACGGCCGGCCTACCGATGCTCGAAGTGCTCCGGAAACGCAATTTGAAAGACACGGTCGTCGTCGTCACCCGCTACTTCGGCGGCATCAAGCTCGGCGGCGGCGGGCTCATCCGCGCCTACGGCGGGACGGTGAGCGAAGGGCTTGACGCGATCGGGATCGTCGAACGGTTGCCGATGCAACGTCTCACGCTCACGGTCGACTACGGATGGATCGGGAAAGTCGAGAACGAGCTCCGCCAGTCCGCTTATTTGCTTGACGAGATTGTCTATGCCGACACCGTCACGTTCCACATCTCGGTCCCGGTCGAAGCGACCGAGGAAGCGCTCGCCTGGCTCGTCGATTTGACGAACGGTCAAGGCCGACTCGAGACCCAGGACGTCCGTATCATCGAACGTGATTTTGTGCGCTAGGTCCCGTATACTAAAAGAAATGACTGAAATGAGGAGACGACATGGAACAAGACTCCCGCAAGAAACGCTCCGTGTGGAAAATCGGTCTGCTCGTGCTTGGCCTCGTCCTGCTGATCGGCGGTTCGGCCTTCGGCTACTTCGTTTTCAAGGCGAACGAGACGGCAGAGACCACGAACAGCGAACTGACGCGTGGCGACAAATCGGAACGTCGCGACGACACGATCGATTTGACGAAAAATCACTTCTCCGTCCTGCTCGCCGGCGTCGATGGCGGCGCCTCGCTCGAAGAGGGACGGACCGACTCACTGATGGTGGCGACGTTCAACAAGGAATCTCGCCAAGTGACGCTCGTCAGTATCCCCCGCGACGCGTACGTCGATATCGTCACGGAGGACGGCGAGTTCAAGGACAAGATCAACCATGCGTATGCGTACGGCGGCATCGACACGACGATCGCCACGGTCGAGACGCTGTTTGACATCCCGATCGATTATTACGCGACGATCAACTTTGACGGCATCGAAGACCTCGTCGATGCGGTCGGCGGCGTCGAAGTCGACGTGTTGATCCCGATCTCAGGACAGGCCACCGGAAACGTCGAGCTCGAACCGGGCGTCCAGATGCTAGACGGCAAGGAAGCACTCGCCTATGCCCGCATGCGGAAAGACGACCCTGAAGGCGACATCGGCCGGGCCAAGCGCCAACAACAAGTGCTCGAGGCCATCATCAACGAGGCGACGACAATCAATTCGTTCACGAAGCTCAACCGGATCATGACTGCGGTCGGGAATAATATCCGAACGAACATGTCGCTCTCCGAGGCGTCCCAGCTCCAGCCGTATACGAAATCGCTCCGCTCGTTCAACCAAGAGACGCTAGAGGGCGGCGACTTGACGATCGGCGGCGTCTACTATTATGAGTTGGATCAGGCGGATTTGAACGATAAGCGGGCACTGTTGAAAACAGAGCTCGGTCTTCCGGTCACGGCCGAAGACAGTGAACCTGACCCAGGCGCCGGTTTTAGCGAGACGACGACGTACTGACCTAAAAAAACGACCAAGGACATGGCGTCCTTGGTCGTTTCTATGTGTATATCCAAGTCACGTCTTCGCCCGGCCGAGCAGGCGGCGTGACGTCTGGATGATCGGTTTGTAGTTCGGGTGGATTAACTCCGTCGACTCGACGATCAGTTCGATGACGATCAAGACGATGACGAACGTGATGACGGCACCGATCATCGTCGTCTTCGCGAACAGAATCGAGGCGATCCCGAAGAAGAACGTCATCCCGTACATAAGAAGCACCGCTTGGCGCGTCGTGAACCCCATATCGATCAACTGGTGGTGCATGTGTGACTTGTCAGGCGACATCGGCGGGCGCCCTTGGACGAGCCGACGAACGATCGCGAAGATCGTATCCGAGATCGGCAGTCCGAGCAAGAGGACCGGCACGACGAGCGAGAACAGTGTCACGTTCTTGAAGCCGATCAGCGAGAACACGGCGAGCATGTAGCCGAGGAAGAGCGCACCCGTGTCCCCCATGAATATCTTCGCCGGGTAGAAGTTGTGGACGAGGAACCCGAGCGTGCTCGCGAGCAGCAAGAGCGCCATCATCGTCAAATAGACGTTCCCTTGAATGATGGCTAGGAGCGCGATCGTCCCGAGCGCGATGCTCGAGACCCCGGCGGCGAGACCGTCGAGGCCGTCGATCAAGTTGATCGCATTCGTGATCCCGATCAACCAAAGCACCGTCACCGGGATGCTCCAAGCGCCGAGATAGAGCTGTTGGTCGAACGGCAAGTTGATGAGTTCGATCCGCATCCCGGCGTTCAAGACGACGACCGTCGCGATCATCTGCCCCATCAACTTGATGCGGGCGTTCAACTGGAACCGGTCGTCGATCAGGCCGGTCAAGATGATGATGACCGCTCCGATCAAGATGGCCTCGTTATAACGACTCGTCGGCAACAACAAGGCATAGCCGATCAGGAAGGCGATGAAGATGGCGAGGCCGCCGATTCGCGGCATCGTCCGTAAATGTACTTTTCGGGCGTTCGGGTGATCGACCGCTCCGATCAGAAAAGCGAACCGGCGAACGAGCGGCGTGATCAAGATGGCCATCACAAAACTGACCAACATGGCAATCCATAACATGGCCAACGTTCCTCTCTCAAAAAAATAGACTCTGGCGAATTATAGCATATTTCCCGTCACCAAAATCGTATCAGAAATGTTACAGCAAAAAACCGACGAACGTTCTCGTCGGTCAAGCGTGTGCTGGTTCAGTCGTGACTTCTTCAGCTGATGCATATGTATATAGTCCGCGCCCGACTTTCTTGATTTCCGGATTGACCGATTCGATCTTGACCATCAATTGGTAGATGTTGCTAATATGATGACGGTAGCGAAGCTCGAGCTCCATCTGGATGTCACGCACACTCATCGTCTTCCGTTCTTTCAAAAGGTCTGTGACCTGATGGACGTAAACCTCGAGCGGATAACGTTGATTGACGCGACGCGGACGCAACCGTTTTGATGGATCTGTCGACAGCTCCTCTTCCCGTTTGTCCCGGCTCAGTTCAGAAATTAAGTATTCGGCCCGGCGCTGTAATTGACGATACGACTCCTCGATCTCCATCAGTTCGCGATAGATATGTTCGTTGACGTTCGTAGATTCCATACACAATTCCCCTTCTACATCCAATTGAAATTCTCGATTACCTATTTTAAATCAAGATTTTCTAATTATTACTTGTTATCTTCTAAAATTGTAACGGAGGTGTAATGTGTTTGTCATCTGTTTTTGGGCGTTTTGGACTTTTTAGGACTTTTGGACCACGAAAAAAGATGACGACTGTTCGGGGCAGTCGTCATCTCACGGAAGATGAACGTAGTCTGTTACGCGCCGACGCGTTCGAGGATGCGTCGGAGCGAGAGTTCATCGGTCGAAGCGACGATGAGGTCTGCATGACCAAGCATCGACTCTTCCCCGACGGCGACAGCAAACATGTTTGCCGCTTTGATTGCAGTCACGCCTGCGGCTGCGTCTTCAACGCCGATGGCATGTTCGGGTTTCACGCCAAGGGCAGAGGCAGCCTTCAAAAACACTTCGGGATGTGGTTTTGAGTCGGCGACAGTTGCTGCATCGACAATGTGATCGAAGTAATGGCGGACACCAAGTGCGTCAACGACCGCGAATGCGTTCTTTGAAGCAGATGCCATTCCGATTTTGAGACCGGCCTCTTTAATTTCATCGAGAAATGAAACGATGCCAGGAAGCAAATCGGCCGAAGAGATGTGCTGAATGAGTTCAACGTAGTGCTCGTTCTTCTTCTGGGCGAGTTCCGCCTTTTCATCCGGTGTGAAATCGTCCTGTCTTCCGCCGAGCGCAAGGATGCGTTCGAGCGAGTCAGTCCGGCTCACCCCTTTGAGCGTCTCATTGAACTCGCGGTCAAATGGAATGTCGAGCTCTTCTCCGAGTTGTTTCCAAGCGAGGTAATGGTACTCCGCGGTGTCAGTGATGACACCGTCCAAATCAAAAATGACTGCTTCAATCGTCGACATAAATGCTTTCCGCCTTTCCTTCAAATGTTTGTGTCCTCAGACTACATTTAGGGAACTTGACAAGTACCCGTTGCATGATTGGTCAATGATGCAAACGGTTGCACTTGTTCGATTTCTATTATATCGGATAACGCCTTATCTATGCAACCGCTTTCGCAGAAAAAATAAAAAATAGGAAGAGCGCTTCGCTCCTCCTATCATTTTACAATTGAATGCCGACGACTTTCACGTTCACCGCTAGCGGTGTCATCGCGAGCATCGTATCCATGTCTTGGGTGATGCGCTCTTGGACAGCCGTCACCGTCTTGACGATCGATTGACCGTAAGCGATGTAGAGCGACAAGTTGATGATGACGCCTTCCGACGACTCATCGACTTTGACGTGCTTCATGAGTGCACGCTCTGAGAGTTTCGTGTCTTCTTGTGTGAACGACACGTGTTTCGTTTCTTTGACGACGACCGCGGCAATCATCTCGACGACGTGGCGTGAGACGTTGACGTCTCCTTCTGTACTGTTCATTCCATTTTCATATGGCATGCTGTCACTTCCTTAGCTCTAGTTTCGGTTCCCATCTAAAGTGTAGCGGAAAACCGCCGTTTAGAAAAGGGTTTACGATTTTGGGTCTTTCACGTCCTGCGCACGGCGGACGTCGATTTCGACGAGCGGCCTCAACATCCGGACGGCCGGCGGGCTGATGATGAGCAGAACAATGAGGCAGGCGACACCGAACAAGACGAGCAACTGTTGCCATGACGTCGGCATGAATCCGGCCGGCACGAACGCCTTCCAGGCGACGATTAAAAACACATGGACCAAGTAGACGTACAGACTATACTTCCCCGCCCGAGTGAACACGGGCAACTCCCGCCCCGGTACGATGAGCGCGAAGCTGACGGCCATGAGCGTCGACACCGTATAGACGATCAAGAAAGCGAACGGGCCGCTCCAAATCGCCTCCGGCACCGCCGTCTCGTAGGCGAACCGGAATTTGAACAAGTTGCCGACGTGGTAGAACGTGTCTTCTTTTTGGAAGCTCATCGAGGCGAGCAGTCCGAGCGTGAGCACGGTGAAGACGACCGCCCCGCCAATCCGGTAGCGGTTCCGTTGCTCGGCCCGCTTCGGCAGCTCGAAGAAGTTCATCGTGTTGCGCTCACTCATCCAGTTGCCGATCAAGAAGAACGGATAGAACATGATGACTTTCCGGAGCGCGAAGAACCCGGTCGATTCTTCTTGGAAACCGAACAACAGGGCGAACAACAGCGCATAGAGCACATACCCTTTCAACTGGGTCACATACGGCGTGATGACGTACCAGATGACGATCGCCATCAAATACCAGAGCGCCCAGTACGGCTTGAGCACGTTCAGTCCCGGGTTCTCGAGCGACAAGAGCGGGACCCCTTCCGTGAAGGCAAACCACGAGCCGAGAATGACTTGCCAGATCACGTAGACGACGAACAGCTGGATGACACGCAAATAACGGTTCTCCCGAAAGAAGTAACCGCTCAGCATAATGAATAACGGCATATGAAACGTATATAAGAACAAATAAACCCACTTCGGCAGTAAGTCGTCGTAGGCACCGCGCACATCGGTCAGCAAGTGACCGAAGACGACGAGCAAGACGAGCACGCCTTTAATATTATCGTACCAATGATTTCGCATAGCGTCCCCTCTAGTTCTCCTGTTGCTTTTCTTCTTTAATATTGACGTATCGCTTCTGAGCGACGAGCCGGATTTCAGCCGTTCCCTACACCGATCATGTTTCGTTCAGTTGGCGTTTCTTTCGCTCCCACTACTTGAGCAGGCCCGCCTTGTCCTCAGCCGGGACGTGCTCGAACAAATGATCGACTTCTTCGGTCAATCCGAAGACGACGAGCTCGGGTTCAGTTTGTAACGTCTTCATCAGCTTATCGAATTCGGTGAAATAAGCGTTCAACTCACCCGGCGCGACCGAATGAATCACATCGGCCTGCCTTTCCACATATTCGACGAAATAGTTTAGATAAAAGACCCGCACAACGTTTGTCGCAACCGGGTCGGTGAATGCGGTCGCCTCTTTAACAAACTTCGCCCCTTCCCGTAATTGAGTGAACTTGAATAGATTCCGCGGATTCGGCTCGTCTAGCTTTTGGATGGCACCGACGAGTCGATGGACCTCTTCTTGTTCGAACCCTTCGTTGAAGTATCGATTCAACGTCGTCTTCACATCATTGTGCTGTTTATACAAACCGACGACGAGCTCAATCAACTCGTCTTGAGTGAAGCGCTTCAGCTCGGCACGCAGTTCGCCGACTTTTAACTTCTTCATCTGACCACCCATTTTATTTTTTTCCTTTCCCATCATAGCCGATTTTTACGAGCGATGAAATTACGATTCAACAAAAAAATGATGACATCATTGTCATCATTCCCCGTATCTTCCTCTTACAAGCCGAATCGTCGACAAATCTTCATGCGCGAGCAGGTTTTGCGCGTATTCAAATGGACGAGAGTGGGTAGAGTATAGTATAGTGGTTTTACTAAATAATCAGAATATTCTAATAAAGGAGGTGTGGAGAATGGCTTCTGTCATCCGTAACCGTCATCACATGGTCCATGACCCGAAACGTTCGTTCTCTAACTTTGGATTTTGGTGGAGTATCGGCGCGCTCTCGATCGGTTTATTCATCATCGCCTTCGAACCGCTCCGTGAACGGTTCAGCGCCTTACATCCGGTCGCTTCAGTCTTGTTCCTGATTGGCATCTCGTTCGTGGCCGGTGTCGTCATGAAGCTCGCCCGTGACGTCTGGTGGCTCAACTACCTGCTCGAGCGCACGTCGAACCGGTATATGTATATCGGGGCGGATACACTGCGGAGCTGGCAGTACACGCTCGACTCGATCTGGTTGTTGACCCGCACCTCACAAAAAAAGCTCGGCCGATTGTACATCCAAATCGACCGAACCGTTCGTGCTGAAGAAGCGAAACGCATGTTCGCTGCCTATTTGATTGATCGTGGCGTCCTCGTCGTCTACTCGAGATCGTCCAAACCAAAGAAAATGGCCTGACCGTTTCAATCGATTAACGGCACAACCCATGCTCGAGCTGCTTCGACTTCCTCCATTCGCAGCTCGTGCCCGCCTCCGTGATAGAAGAGCTCGACGTCCGCTCCGGCTTCCCGTAGCGTCGACGTCAGCTCTTCTGTTTCTGGTTTCGGACAAATTGGGTCACGCTCGCCGGCCGAGATGAACACGTTCGCACCCGTTAAGTCAGGAAGTGTGAGCGAGCGGTCCGGCACCATCGGATGGAACAAAAGCGACGCCTTGAACGCGTTGTCCCGGTATAAGGCCGAGCCGATCAAATTGGCACCGTTCGAGTATCCGAGCGGGATCATCTTGTCACGGGCAACGCCGTATTTAGCTGCCGCCTCGTCAAGAAACGCAAGGAAGCGCTCCGTCTGTTTCTTCAGATCCTCAAGGTCTAACACGCCTTCTGCGTGACGACGGAAGAAGCGGGACATGCCGTTCTCGAGGACGTCGCCCCGGAGCGTCAGAATGTTCACTTCAGTTGATAGTTCGCGGGCGAGCGGGATCAAGTCCTGCTCCGTCCCCCCTGTACCGTGCAACAAGACGAGCGTCGTCTCGGTCGTGCCTTTAATGAATTGATGAATCATGTTCGATCTCCTCTCGGGATTGTGATGGTTGGTAGCGTTCGTGTGATCTTGTCGCGGTCGGCTTCGAGCCAGTCCGGCAGTTTCAGCGCGTTGCCGAGCCCGTCGAACGTTTCATCGACGAGGAACCCCGGTGCGTCGGTCGCGAGTTCGTGTAAGATGCGCCCCTCGTCATGGAAGTAGACCGAGCGGAAGTAATGCCGCTCTTTCACCTCGGTCGGACGGAGGCCGCGGTCGAAGATCGCATCCTGCCACGTGGTATAATCGTCGCCGTCCGTGACACGCCAGGCGATATGATGGACCGTCCCCGACCCCGGTACCCCGTTCGGGAGGACGGCTTTTTTGACGTCGATGACGTTGCCGTAATCGGCCTCGCTCTCAAGTCGGACCCATTCCGAATCTTCCCCCGTCTTCATGAAGCCAAACAGCTCGGTCAAAAGCCGCACCGTCGCCTCCGGGTCTTTCGACAAAAGCGTCGCCCCGGCGAACCCGGTGATCGCTTCTTGTTTCGTCACGCCTGGAACGACCCAGTCCGTCTGCTTCGTACTCGCCCGGGCGACGAGTTCGACGACGAGTCCGTCCGGGTCTTCGAACAATAGCGACGGCTCACCAAATCGTTCGGTCGCGACCGTCGCGATGCCGTGTTCGCGGAGACGCGCTTCCCAAAATAAGAGACTACCGACTGGTACGAGATAGGCGGTGACACCGACCTGCCCGCTGCCGACACTACCTTTTCCGATGCCTGGGATCGGGAAGAACGTGATGACCGTTCCTGGAGCCCCGGTTTCATCGCCAAAGTATAAATGGTACGTACCCGGGTCATCGAAGTTGACCGTCTGTTTGACGAAACGAAGCCCAAGGACGTTGCCGTAAAAATCTAATGTACGTTGCGGATCTTTCACCATCGCCGAGATGTGATGGATACCTGCTGAGTGCGTCGTCATGACATGCACCCCCTTTTTATTATCTTGATTTCAAGATAAATCATTTTCGACGAAAAGTGAAACTTTTTGCTCACAATGCCGTACGCTAGAAGTAGACACTTAATAAGGAGGACTTACATATGACTTTACAAATTGACCGTGTCTCAAAGCAATTCGGGGAGTTCACGGCCGTCGACGACTTGAGCTTTCACGTCCCTAGTGGCGAGATGTACGGCCTGCTCGGGGCGAACGGTGCCGGCAAGACGACGACGTTCCGGATGATCTTAGACATTTTAAAGCCGACCGACGGCACGATTCTCTGGGACGGACGCAACGTCGACCACCGCATCGTCGGCTATTTGCCGGAAGAGCGCGGCCTGTATCCGAAGTCGCCCGTCCGCGACCAGCTCGTCTTTCTCGCCAGCCTGAAAGGCATGAAGTCGGCTGAGGCGAAACGTGCCGTCAAGTCGTGGCTCGAACGGCTCGAAATCCCGCAGTACGAAACGATGCGTGTTGAACAGCTGTCAAAAGGAAACCAGCAAAAGATTCAGTTGATCGCGGCGCTGCTCCACAACCCGGAACTGCTCATTTTGGATGAGCCGTTCAGCGGCCTCGATCCCGTCAACGTCGAGATCTTGAAGCGTGAAGTGCTCGCCCTGCGCGACGAAGGGACGACGATCGTCTTCTCGAGTCACCGGATGGAGCACGTCGAAGAGCTGTGCCAACATATCGGCATCTTGAAAGGTGGCCGCGCCGTCGTCAGCGGCGACGTCCCGACGATCAAGTCGCGTTACGTCGAGCCCGTGCTCTTCATCGAGACCGATCGCGTCGACGTCCTCACGGCACTCCCGATCGTCAAAGCGGTCGAACCTCACCGCGACGGTCATCTCGTCCGGCTCGACTCGTTCGAAGGCAGCGATGCGGTGCTCGGCGCCCTCGTGCAAGCAGGTGCTTCCGTCAAAACGTTCATGCGTCAACCCGTCTCGCTCAACGACATCTTCATCAAGGAGGTAGGCAGCCATGTTTCATAACTTCAAACCATTGTACGCGTTCACGCTACGCTCGAAACTGCGGTCGAAGGCGTTCCTCATCTCGACGATCTTGACGATTGTGTTCATCCTCGGCTTCACGAACATCGACCGCCTGCTCGCGAACTTCGAGGACACCGACCAAGGTCAGGCGCTCCTCGTCACGCAAAACGCCGAACTGACTGAAATCATGCAGTCGCTCGGTTACGAAGGGGTCGAATCGGCCGACATCACCGAGACCGAGGCGCGCGCGGGACTCGAAAATGGGGATTACGAGATCGTCGCCTTCATCGACGGCGCTTCGGCCCGCGTCTTGTCCGACCGTCCGGAGCCCGATTTCACGACACTCCTGCAGACGGCACTCCGCGAAGTCCGCAACGCCGAGCTGATCGAGACGTCGAACATTGACCCGACCGTCCTCGCCGCTTTGAACGAGCCGGTCCCGATCGAGGAGTCTTACCTCGGCCGCGGCGGCGAGAACTCAGAGGAGCTGTTCTCGTCATTCGCTTTCGTCTACATCATGCTCATGCTGCTCTACGTATCGATCATCACGTACGGTTCGATGATCTCGACCGAAGTGACGACCGAGAAGTCGTCGCGCGTCATGGAACTGATTATCTCGACGACGCATCCGGTGACGCACATGCTCGCCAAGATCTCGGCGATCGGTACGCTCGCCCTGTTACAGATCGGCATCTTCCTCGGGTTCGGTTACTTCAGCGCCCGCAGCAATGAGATGGCCCAATCGGTCATCGACAACGCCGGCAACGCCCGGGCCGTCATCTACTTATTGACGTTCTTCACGCTCGGCTATCTGCTCTATGCGGCCATGTTCGCCGTCCTCGGCTCGCTCGTCAGCCGCGTCGAGGAGTCGCAGCAGATGACGATGCCGGTCATCATGCTCCTCGTCGCCGGTTTCCTCGCCGCGATGTTCGGGTTGAACAATCCGGAAGCGCAGATCGTCACGATTTTGTCGTTCGTTCCGTTCTTCACGCCGATGCTCATGTTCCTCCGCGTCATGCTCGTCGACGTACCGGTCTGGGAAGTCGCCTTGTCGATCGGCATCATGCTCGGCTCGATCGGTGTCATCCTCTGGATCGGCTCGAAGTTCTATCGCGGCGGCGTCCTGTTCTACGGCAACAACGCGATTAAACAATGGCGTCAAATATTACAAAATCGTCAATAACGTTTACAGCATTTTCGTTTTCGTATACTCTAAAGAATGTGCAAAATGAGGAGGAAACGAACTATGCGATCACGATTACTCGCAGCCTTGATCTTTACATTCATGACGACGCTCACGACGTTCATTTGTTATACCGTCTTCTTAGAGGCCGACGCGTTGTGGCAAATCTTGCTCGCATACGCGGGCAGCACGTTCCTCGGAACGCTCGCGTTTTGGTATCCGGTCAGTCGACGTTCTGAGACGTCAAGGTTCGGCGGCGCGTGGATCGGGATTTTGATCACGCTGACGACACTCGTCGGATTCACGATCATCCGCTTCACCGTTCGCGGTGATGCCGCATCCTTACTCGACTGGCAGACGATGCTCGCGAGCCTCGCCTATACGTTCGGTTACATCGGCTGGGTGCTCACGATCCTAAACATCGTGCTCGGCTTCCTGCTTGCCGGGACGAAACCGAAAGTGCGTTATGAAGCAAGACCAATGCGTTAAATCAAAAGCAGCCGTTCTGCTCAGAACGGCTGCTTTTTTGTGCTCACTGTAACTTATACGACTTATCGACGATGCCAAACTCCGTATATTGGAACGAGTTATCGACGAACTGCTCCGGGACGAGCTGGTCGACGTAGCGGGCGAACGGGACGATGCGATGTGTCGCCTCATGCGTCCGTCCGAGGTCGAGCACGGCATCGACCAACGCTTCTAACGCGTGGTGCGACGTCGGTTCCTCGTCCTCTTCAAAGATGCGGCGCAGTTCCTCTTCGTGCATCAAGTCGAAGATGCGCATGCGCGTCTCGAGCTGATGCTGCATGTCTTCCGTCGACTTCCCGTGCATCGCTTCTTCATAGGCGAGCTTCATCTGTTCGAGTTCAGGGGCTTTGCCTTTCATGAGCACCTTCAAGGACTCCCCCGTCCAAATGTGCCGTGCCAAGTAGTTCGCGTCAATCTTCAGCGCCTCGGCGAGCGCCTCTATGTAAGGCATCGTCGGGTACACTTCACTGAGCTCGGTCCGGCGAATAAAGTACGGAGCGACACCGATCTGTTCGGCGAGTGCCTCGATCGAGATACCCGTCCGCTCACGCAAGATTCGGATTCGGTCCCCATAACCCCGGTACGGTGCATTTTTACCATCCATTGAATTCTACCCCCTCTTTTCCATTATAGTTCCCGAATCCACAAAAAAATACTCGGAAGCGCATGCTTCCGAGCAAATGGTCGAATTAATTATTTTTTCGTCAACTCGACGACTTCAGATGAACCGGCTGTGACGTTGTCGCCTTCGGCAACAAGTTTGTTCACAGCGAAGCTGTCATGGTTCGTGATGATGATCGGTGTGATCGTCGACGGTGCGTTCGCTTTGATGAAGTCAAGGTCGAACGTGACGAGCGGGTCGCCTGCTTTGACGGCTTGGCCTTCAGTGACGTGCGTCTCGAAGCCTTCACCTTTAAGGTTGACCGTGTCGAGACCGATGTGGATCAAGTACTCCGCACCGTTGTCCGCGTTGATACCGATCGCGTGTTTCGTCGGGAAGACCGTCGCAATTGTCCCGTTGACCGGTGACACGACTTTTCCGTCTGTCGGTTCGATGGCGATGCCATCACCCATCATTTTTTGTGAGAACACTTGGTCAGGCACGTTCGTAATATCGATGACTTTCCCTGTAAGCGGTGACACCGCGTTCAGTTGCTCGTCTTTACCACCAAAAAGTTTTTTAAAGAATCCCATAGCTTAATCCCTCCAACATGTTCTGTTAATCAAAGTCTTAGCTTCTATACCCGAAAAGCTATTACTTCAATCCCTACCCTATTCACGGTATAGTTGTATTAAGGTAGTGCGAATTCGTTTACACATCGTAAGAATACGAGTGTGCAATCGCTTTTGCAAGCCCTTTTTACACTTTATAAAAATTTCACATGATGGAGGCGCTTACAATGACGACTTTCACAAAATTGTCATACGAACGGCCCGACGTGGACGCTTTAAACAGCCGATTGTCGGACTATTCAGTCGAATTGCAGCAAGCGAGCACACTCGAAGAGGCGAACGAATTGATTCGCCAAATCAACCAGGAACGGAACGCGTTCGAGACGCAAAGTCAGCTCGTCGCGATCCGCCACTCGATCGATACGCGCGATGCATTCTACGAAGCCGAGCAGACGTTCTTTGACGACGCGTTGCCGGTCTACGAGAAAGAAGTCCAGGCGTACTATCGCGTCTTGACGGAGCACGATCTCCGCAGCCAGCTCGAAGCGGAATGGGGCAGCCAATTGTTCGAACTCGCGGAACGGGCACTCAAAACGTTCGACGAGTCGCTCATCCCGAAACTGCAAGAAGAGAATCGGCTCGCGACGAGCTATCAAAAAGTGATGTCGGCCGCACAGATCGAGTTCGATGGTAAGACGCTCAACTTGTCACAGTTCGGCCCGTACTTACAGTCACCCGACCGGTCGGTACGAAAAGCAGCGTCCGAGGCGCGTTATACATACCTCGCCGACAACGGTCTAGAACTCGACCGCATCTATGGCGAACTCGTCCGCGTCCGGACCGAGATCGCCCACGCGCTCGACTTCCCGTCGTTCGTCGAACTCGGCTACGCCCGGATGCAACGCGTCGGCTATGATGAGTCGATGGTCGACAACTTCCGTAAACAAGTGCGCGACGTCATCGTCCCGCTCGCGACGACGTTAAAAGACAAGCAAGCGAAACGCATCGCTGTCGATACGCTCCGCTACTATGACGAATCGTTCGTCTTCCCGGACGGCAACGCGACACCGCAAGGCGACGAGTCGTTCATCATCGATGGCGGCAACAAGATGTACCGTGAGCTCTCGGGCGAGACGGACGAATTCTTCCAGTACATGCAAGAGCGCGGCGCCCTCGATCTTACGGCGAAGCCCGGCAAAGCCGGCGGCGGTTACTGCACGTACTTACCGTCTGAAGGTCTCCCGTTCATCTTCTCGAACTTCAACGGCACGGCCGGTGACATCGACGTGCTCACGCACGAGGTCGGTCACGCCTTCCAAGTATATGAGAGCCGTCATTTGACGACACCGGAATACGCGTTCCCGACGTACGAGGCGTGTGAGATCCACTCGATGTCGATGGAGTTCTTCTGCTGGCCGTGGATGGAGCTGTTCTTCGGCGACCAGGTCGACAAGTACAAGTTCAACCACTTGGCCGGAAGCGTCACGTTCCTCCCGTACGGCGTCCTCGTCGACGAGTTCCAGCACATCATCTACCGGAAGCCGGACATGACGGCAGAAGAACGTCGTCAGGCGTGGCGTGACCTTGAGAAGGTATACTTGCCGCACCGCGACTACGAGACGAACGACTACCTCGAGTCGGGGGCATGGTGGCACCAACAAGGTCACATCTTCCAAAGCCCGTTCTATTATATCGACTACACGCTCGCCCAAGTTTGTGCCTTCCAATTCTGGGTGCGCATGCATGAGGACCGTGAGTCGGCGTGGAGCGATTACCTCACACTCTGTCAGGCCGGCGGTAGCCGCTCGTTCCTCGAGCTCGTCGAACTGGCCGGACTGAAGTCACCGTTCGAAGACGGTGTGTTAAAAGACACGATCGGACAGATTGAAGACTATCTATTGAAGCACCCGTTAGCGAACTGAAGATAGAAAAAGGGTGAGTCCGCATGGGCTCACCCTTTTTGTCCTCAAATCACATCTAACGGTTCTTTCCCGCTCGGCGGCGGGAACGCCTCGTCGAGCGCTTTGAAATCTTCTTCAGTCAGATTGAGGAGCAGCGCCGCCCCGTTCTCTTCGACGTGCGCTTTCTGCCCTGCTTTCGGGATGGCGATGACGTTGCCGCTCCGGACAGTCCACGCGAGCAGGATTTGGGCCACCGACGCATGATACGCCTCGGCGATTTGTTTCACCGTCTCATCGTTAAAGATTTTCTCTTTCACGTCGCTGCCTTCGGCGAGCGGCGAATAGGCCATCATCGGGATGCCCTGCTCTTCTAGAAACGGCAACAAGTCGTGCTCGATGCCGCGGCTGCCGAGATGATACAGCACTTGGTTGACCGCGCAATGCTTCCCGTTCGGCAAGGCGAGCAGTTCTTTCATGTCGTCGACGTCAAAGTTTGAGACGCCCCACGCCCGGATCTTCCCGTCTGCTTTCAGCTGTTCGAGCCCGTCGACCGTCTCCTTGAGCGGGATGTTGCCGCGCCAATGCAACAAGTACAAATCGAGATAGTCGGTGCCGAGCCGTTCGAGCGTCGCGTCGCACGCCTGTACGAGCTTATCGCCCCCGGCGTTATGTGGATACACTTTCGAGACGAGGAAGACGTCCTCGCGCCGGTCTTGGATCGCTTCCCCGACGAGTGATTCTGACTTTCCTTCCCCGTACATCTCGGCCGTGTCGATGACGTGTAATCCGCAGTCGAGACCTGTCTGTAGCGCCTCGATCTCCGCGTCATGTTTTGATGCGTCATCGCCCATGCGCCACGTGCCTTGACCGAGGGCACGCATCTCGCGCCCGTCCGGCAATTTGACCACGTGTTGTTTCAATGCCGCCAAAATCAGTGTGTGTGGAATTCGGTTCATGTTGTTTCCTCCTTGATCCATTGATCGTGCAACGGCCCTGCCGTCCCAAAGACGGGATCGGTCGCCGGTTTGTCGACGCGTTCGATGCGATGGACGTTGTCCGGGCGTTCTTCCGGCTTGCCCGTCAACGTGTCATAGTCGCGTCCTTCCGGATACGCCCCAACGATTTCGAAGTCATCGCTCGCCTCGAGTCGACGGTGTCCCGTCCCTGCCGGCAGGATCAACACGTCACCCGCATTCAACGAGACGAGATCACCGGTCGCGCCGCCGAGTTGAACGGTCGCACGGCCTGACCTCACCCCGAGCACCTCGTGCGTGTTGCTGTGATAGTGGTGATAGTCGAACACACCGTTCACCCAACTGTTGCCCCAACCGTTATGCTCGAACGTCGCCTGGATGCCGTCCGCCTCATCGAACACGCGTCGGTATAACAGCACCGGGAAATACGGGTTGTTCGGGATCGAACCGTCATCTTTAAACCGATATGTGGACATGTCCATGTGATCGCCTCCTTGTCTCTGACACTGTACCCGACTTATAGAGGATATAATCGACACAAAAAATGACCCGACCCTTTACTAAGGGCCGAGCCACTGAGTTAGCGTACTTCGCTCTCGAGCTGTTTCAACTTCGTCGAGTAGTACTCGATGATGTCACGGCGTCGGATGATGCCGATGAAATACTTGCCGTCATCGACGACCGGCACGAAGTTTTGATCGGTGATCGCATCGACGAGCTCCTCGATTTGCGCCGTGATCGATACCGGTTTATAGCGTATGCGTTGTTTGATGTCTTTCAGGCGAGTCCGGAGCACTTTCTCGTAATCTTCTTCCCCGCGAAGTTGTTCAGCGAGTGCCCACAGTAAGTCTCCTTCCGTCATCGTTCCGGCGTAAAAGCCGTTCTCGGATACGAGCGGCACCGAGGTGAAGCGATGATGCTTCATCTTCTCGAGCGCTTGCCGCACCGTCGACTCCGGGTCTAAATATTTGACGTCTTCTTTCGGATATAAAAAGAAAGCGATGTTCATATATAATCTCTCCTCAATCTGTTAATCCACCACGCTATTGTACCATGAATCGTAGGGTTGACCGCAATAATTGACCGCACCCCACAATTGTTTCACCCTCCCTTCATTAGTTGCTGTCACAGAAAAAAGTCCTTCACAAGAACAGGACCGGCGTGACACGTCATCAACAGAAAACTGGAAAGTAACTCCAATTATTTATACCCTGTACGCATCGATTCTACCCGTCCGAGTCCATAAAAAAGACGCCTTTCGATCAAGGCGTCTCGTCTAATCAGATAAAATGTAACATCGTTTGATTGAACTTCTCCATCTCATCGAGCACGGTACCGTGACCGCTCTCCTCGAAACGCTCGATGCGCGCGTTCGGGATGCCTTTTTCCATCTCTAGGGCAAACTCGAATGGACAGACTTTGTCGTGGACGCCATGGATGATCAGCGTCTCGACGCCGACTTTCGGCAAGTCTTCACGAAGGTCCTCGTCGCGGAGCGCTTTCGCCGAGGCGATCGTCCCGTGGCTCGAGGCGATGAGCGACAAGCTGTGGAACCAGTTTTGAAGCGGCTCTGGATGCTTCTTCTCAAAGAAGATCTCGCCGAACCCGGTCAACATCGAGGCACGGTCGCGTTTCGTATCTTCGATCAACGCGTCGACTTCTTCTTTTGTCATCCCGTACAGATAGTCCGGGCGTTGCGTGAACACCGGTGCCGCCGCGCCGGCGAGGATGAGTTTTTTCAAACCGCCGTCCGGATAATCGACCGCATAGCGGATCGCGATCGCCCCACCCATCGAGAAGCCGACGAGTGTGAAGTCTTTGACACCGAGGCCGTTGACGACCATGTTCACGTCAGACGCCATCGTCTCGTAGTCATAGCCCGTAGCTGGTGCGTCCGACTTCCCGTAACCGCGGTAATCGATACCGACGTAGCGATAGCCCGCATCCAAGAGCGCGTTCTTCTGATACTCGAACATGTTGTTGTTCGCCGGCCAGCCGTGCAAGAAGACGACCGCGTCACCCGTTCCGACGTCCTCGACAAAAATAGACGTCCCGTCATGTGCTGTAATGTAATTTCCCATTATTCAAAACCCCCAATCGTATTGTTGAGCGTTGTGCGCCGTACGTTTGCCCACAACCCATCTGTTCCCGTTTGAGCGAACTGAAAACCTGTCAACCGTCGCGCCAGAGCGATTCGGCCTTCAAAATATGCTCGACCGCTTGCGCGCCTTCTCGTAACACGGACGTCTTCCACGTCTCGTCTTCCGGGTAGAACATGGCCATGAATTCTTTTTTGATGCCATTCCGTGCCTCCGGGTCTTTCGTGCCTTCGAAATAGAGACGATTCTCTAAAATGATCGTCAAAAATTCACGGATCAGCGCTTTCGTCGACGTGCCGAACGTCCCGAATTCGAACAAGGCCGAGACGAGCTGCTTGTCCGGATGCTGCGTGTCGCGGACGTAATAGAAATGGTTCGTCGAGTCGCCGAGCACGTCATCCGGATTGTACGTCTTGATGTTCTTCAACCCGTATGTCTGTTTTAACTGCTCGGTGCTGCGTCCGTCCCGCTCGCTGACGAGCATCGTCACTTCGTTCGTCGGTCCGAGCGCGGTGTGCCAGTCCATATGGACGACCCGGTCGTAACGGTCGAGAAGATCGTGCTGGATCTCTTTCAAGAAGACAGCGGACGGTTCGTCGGCGTCCCCGCCATAATAGACGCCTTTCGGGAATTGGTATTGGCCCATCCCTTTCGCCTCGGTCATCGCGTCGAACCCGTCGAGCTTGATGCCAGAGCCGAGGAACGAATAAATGTGTTCGCGCGCCTCGTGGTAGTCGTCGATGACACCGTCCGGGACGAACAAGTGGCGCATCACCTCATACTCTTTATTGACGTTTCGCGGCAGCGATTCCCGGTCGACGACGTAGTTTCGGTTCAAATCGACGTTATGTTCGTTGACGCGCCGGAAATGTTTCATCCCCCATGGGTTGACCGCATGGATGAAGCAGACGCCTGTCACGTCATGGCGGACGTTGCCGAGCTGGGTCTCGATGAATTGCGTGGTCACGGCCGCACCGGCGTAGCCTTCGATCCCATGCTCGCCGATCGTCATGAGCAGCATCGCCTCACGTGACCCGGCCGGTTCGCCGATGATCACGTCGATCGTATCTTCCCCGATCGAATGCGACATCGTCCGCGCGCTCGGGTAGTATTGTTTGACGGTGTCGAGCAAATCGAGAAACCTCTCGCGTGACTCGTCGTAAGATGATGAAAAATAAGTACTCATATGATTCCCTCCATTCATGTCTTCTGTACCCCTTTCCCATTTCGAGGCAAGCTAAAAACGCCTCCCGAGGGAGGCGTTTCGATTAATGGGCTCCGGCTTTCGTGCCGCGGTCTTGGCGGCGGAACGCAAACAAGTAGACGAGCGGGGCGAGCAAGACGGCACCGAACAGCCAATACGCACCAGGGCTTGCGAACAGCGGTACGAACGCGCGGAAGAACAAGGCGACAAGTGAAAACCCGACGACGAGCTCGGCTGTCCAAATGACGGCGCGCCGGACGGCAAGCGTGAGCGTGTTCGTTTTTTGGAACAACGCTGCGGTAAACGCGATCAAAAAAGCCGGGAAGCTACTGAACCATAGCATCCGATTCAACGTCGATTCGGCAAAGTAGGTGTTGCCGAGCGACACGGTCATCACGTAATGGGCAATCAACACGAGCAAGACGACGATCCAACCGACAAGGACATCTCGTTCCCATTTTTTCATCCTTCTCCCTCCATTCTTTAGAAAAAGAGCTACACTTGTATTTACCCGTTTTCTAACCCGTTCCATAGGTCTACAAGCACGATTTTCGACAGATTTCGCAAACTGTCGAACGATTTTCTAATATAATTTCCGTTTTTCCATCTACTTCCTAATAGATTTGTAGTATCGTACGTATTTGTGAGCATTCACTAAACATTTTTTTGTAGATGAAAGGAATTATATTATTTTGAAAAAATTTAAAAGCATTTCTTTGATTATTGTAGCGTCTTTATTTCTATTACTCGGTTTTCTCGCCATGGCAGATGGGGCAATCGTAGCAGGACTTATTTTGGTAGCAGGGCTTTTACCGATTTACAAACTATGGAAGCGCGAAGGTAAAAAACGCGTGATGCTTCCTTTGATTGCCGCATCATTTGTAATTGGAATGATCGTTCTTGGTGCAACCATCCCTACTGAGGACGTGACAGATGGTCAGGCGGAAACTGCATCTGCAGAAAATGAAGTCGAACAGGCACCTGAACTGACAGAAGAAGAAAAACAAAAGGCAGATGCAGAGGCAAAACGAATCGCTGAAGAAGAGGCAAAAGCCGAGGCCGCACGAATTGCTGAAGAAGAAGCCAAGGCAAAACAAGAAGAAGAGGAGCAAAAGCTACGCGAAGCTGAGGAAGCGAAAGAAAAAGAGGCAGCTTTTGCAAACTCGACCATTGAGTTCAAGCATTTGAGTAAAGGTGCGGATCGATACGCGGGTGAGGCAGTTCGCTTCAAAGGAGAGATCGTACAAATCCAAGAAGACGAAGAAGGGACAACAATTCGTCTGGCCGTCACGCAAACATCTTACGGGTGGAGTCCAAATGACATTATCATGCTCTACTATCCAGAATTGACAGACTTTTTCACTGACGATGTCGTCACGGTCGATGGCTATATTATCGGTGATCATACTTACACATCGCAAGCTGGGTGGGACATCACAGTTCCATTGATCGGTGCTGAAACAGTTTACTAATAAAGATAGCGCATTCCTCGAACGGGAATGCGCTATCTTTATTTATCGAACAGATGACTTGCCCAGTCGCGGGCCCGCTCGAGCTCTCCATCTTTGAGCGGTCCTTCTTTGTCGAGGACGAGGAATGATTCTTGAAGCACGGGCTCTGCCCCTTTTTCCGTAAGCTCCCGGCCGATCCGGGTCGAGGCGTGGCCGAACCACTTGACGATCTTCCCGACGAAAAAGCCTTGGTCTTCTTCGGCCATGCTCGTATCGAACGCTGCGGCCCGCACTCCGCGGAGCGCGTGATCCGACAGTCCGTCGAGAAACGTCTTCACGTCCTCGGTCTCGCGCCCGCCGTGTGTCGGTGATCCGACGACGAGCAAATCAAGGTTGGCGAGATCCCCGTAGCCGATATGACTGATGTGAACTGCCTCGACTTGATGAAGCTCGCCGAATCCGTCCTTGATGGCGTGGGCGACTTTTTCTGTGCATCCGTACATCGAGTCAAAAGTGATGAGGATTTTCATGACTGTCCCTTCTCTCTTTCCAAGACCATTTAACACCTACACGAATCTGTTCCCGTTCTTGGCGTTTCTATACCAATTTACATGCTCATTCTTTTTTCGTGTGTGACATCATATTGGCGATCACTTGCACGACAAATAGCCCTAACATGATGCCACCTTGGACGACGGAATGTCTCCATGTCATAATGATAAACCCATAATTCATCGACCAGTACAGCATCAAATACGGCGTCAACTGTTTCCAATATTTTCGGAAGTTCTCACGGAACGAGATTTTCAATACGAAATCATAAAGTCCTTCGAGAATGAGAAAAGCTATAAATATCCCTAAAAAAATACTGTACTGGATCGGCTGTTGTTGCTGTTGCGCAATGATGATTCCGTATAGCGCCGGGATCGCCAGGAATAAATACGCCATTCCTACAACTTTCAGTTTCGACATGTCAGAGAATTTCGCTAACAAAAAAATCGTGATCAATAATAAGCTGTTGATAATCCCTAGTATAAAATAATAAGTTTCAAACATAGTGGTCGTCTCCTCCATGTGAGAGTCGTCGAACGACAAGTCGTATGATGTCACTTGATCTATGGGCAATACATATTCGTCCTAAAATCAGCCTACTACTCTTCTTTTCCTCAACCACCCATATACAAACACAGCAATCCCGACACCGATGGCCGCATAGGCGATCACGTCTACATGATTCCGGCTGTCAAACGGCGCCTCATGGACGAATACGGCCCGCTTCCACTCCGTCCCATCCTCAACCGCGAGCACGTCTTCGACCGACTCCCCCTCCACTTGACGATATTCTGTGCCGATCGGATACATGTTCGAGGCGTCCCCATAATAGTCGCCGGTCATATCGTCAGCCAACGTCTCGACCTCGCCGACGACAGCGCCAAGATCAGCCTCCGAGACCTTAATGTCCGTCACTTCATACACTCGTCCGTCCAAGACGACGAACGCATACGCCCATGACAAGGCGTGGACCGACACTGAGACGGACAGCAGCAACGCCACCATCCAGACGACACGTTTCATTCGATCGCCCAGACGAACGTCGCCGTATCGCTCAAATCGATATCGTCCGGCTGAAGCTCTGGCATCGACGCCTGTGAATGGAACACTTCTTCATGGAATACTAAATTAGTTGGCGAGTAAAGATGTAGCTCGGCCCACGTATAGTCAATCCGCTTCAATTCCCCAAGCTCCGCACCGGCCGCTTTCGTCAACAGTTCAGCCCGATGCAACGCACTCTCCGCCGCGCTGGCGAGGAGTGCATCGCTAACCGTATCTGAATCTTTAATTGTGAACTTGATGGATAGTTTCGGATCCGCCATTGAATTCGTGACGCTTTGGATGACGTCAGACAATCGTTTCGTGTCGAGGTCAAACTCAAGTTTTGTTCGTTGCTCACACACATAGCCACGGAATCGAGATTTATAATTTCCGTCCTCGTCACGGTAACTTTCATAGTCTGTATCAATCGAGAAGTCCGTCGTCTTTAGAGCGGTCTTATCGAAGCCGGCCTGTCCAAGCGCTTTTTGCAGACGCGCCACGGCCGCCGCCGCTTCGCTCATCGTCTCCTCGTAACGCACGGCTTTCGAGGTCAACTCCATTTTCACGACAGTCAAGTCTGGCTTGGCCGATACTTTTCCCGTTCCTTTGACAGTGATGGTACGTTCCATGTTTCATTCTCCCCTTTCTCTCTATCCTAAGTCGCTTAATTGTGCAATTGCCATTGCGTCATCGTCCGAAACGGAACGAAGCCAATATTGTAATAAAACGTTTGGTCTGAAGCGACAATTGCCTGTTCCGCCCCTAGTTTCCCACTCCGTATGATCGCCTCATAGACGACCGACTTCCCAAAGCCTTTCCCCCTGTATGTCGGGTCCGTCACGACCGGTTCGACGTAACTATAGCGATCACCCGGGCGATACCAGACACCACAATGTGCCACATACTTCCCCTCAGGTGAGGCAATGGCAACGAGCAGTTCGGGTAGAATCGCAGGACTCGACAACATTTTTTTCCGTCCTTCGATGGTCGCGGCATCATCCGGCGCATTCCCATCATGGTCAAAGCCACGCCACATCACTTGGTTGTATTGTCGCCAATCCCATTCATCCGCAAGAGATACGTAGGAGAACCCGTGCGGCAACGACTCCTTACTTATCCGGGAAACATGGATTTTCGCGAACCGCTCGATGTGTCTCGTCGGTCGAAATCCTGTCTCTAAGGCGGCCAGTTGCAAACACTCATCCTCATCCGGTAACAATAGTCGCAAATCACCATGACTATGCAACCGCTCGACCGCATAGGCAACGAGTTCAGGCTTCAATGCGTTGTACCCTTTCTCCACGACCAAAATCGCTTCCCCTAAATTGAGCTCATACGTCGCCAGGGCGACAAGGCGCCCCTCATCTTCCCACATACCAATCCGATGCACATGTTCTTGATCACGAAGCGCATGGTTCACCGCCCAGTCCCACGCCCCCCATAAAAGACGTGGTGCCTGCAGCTCCGTTAAGTTGATTCTGATGAGAAAGTCTCTTACTTTTACAACATCCTCCGACACATAAGGCTCATGTGAATACGATCGAAATGAGATCACTGGGCCACCCCCTCTGTAAAGCTTTCACTGAACAGCATCCAGTCTCTGTCAATACGTGATGTTGCTACAATTCGCCAGCGACTTCGAAACCTCCTTCACGATGACATCGTGCCAGCTGAGCACTTTATGTCGGTCAGTTCATATGGGGATATATAAAGAGTGAGCAACCGACGACTCGGTTCCCACTCCCATTTTAACTAGTCTCTTGTTTCAAACGGTCGATAATATTATCCGACTTCACTTTCGAGATGGCATACACCATCGAAGAACCGACGATGAGGAAAATCACAATCGTGACGAACAAGATGTCGCCCCACGGCAATGAGAACGGTGCTTCGAACGTGTTCACCTGCGCCCGATAAATGAGGTACATGATGAGCACACTGATCGGAAGTCCGTATGCCAGCGCCTTCACGCCGTAGAAGATACTCTCGTAGTACACCATCTTGTTGAATCCTTTCGGTGTCATCCCGACCGATCGCAGCATCGCGAATTCGCGGCGCCGGAGCGAGACGCTCGTCGAGATTGTGTTGAAGATGTTCGCCACCGAGATGAGCGAAATCAAGACGATGAACCCATAGACGAAAATCGATAGCAACAACAACACTTGCTCTTGTTGTTCCCGCTGTTCCGACACGTTGAAGATGTATTGGTCCATATTTTGCTCCGCTTCAATCACTTGCTGCGTCGCATCAGGATCACTCGTGTTCAAGGCGATCGATGGGCTTGATTGTTGCATCAACTTCCCGATCGCATCCTCTTCGAACGTCCCTTCCCGGACGATCACATCGAGCCATCCGAGTGGCTTCGTCATCACACCGGTCGGGGCGACGTCGGTCATAGCCGCGACTTTGATTGTTTTTAATGGTGCCGTTTGGTCCGATGCGTTCTCGTCCCGGAGTTCGATCGTATCACCGATTTCGGTCTCAATCGTCTTCGAGTTGACAAACTTTTTCTTGTCAACGTCTTGATACGAGATTTCATCAATCAAGACGGCACCCGGCATGTCTCCGTCTTCAAAGTTGCTGGCGGATGCACCGATTTGCTTCAAGTACGCATCGAAACTTGCATCATCCAATTGATAGAGCGAGACATAGTACGTAAATTTCCCATCGACGGACGTGAACATCAAGTCTTCGTTCTCGGTGACCGCGCTCGGTAACCGTGCTTCGTCGACCATCGTCTGGACGGTCGTGTTCTCGAAGTACGTTCCGCCCGTCACATGGTCCAACGTCTCATAGCGACGTAAGTCATCCTTCGTGAGATTCGACCCGTTCACAAGAATGTCGAACTCATACGATCCTTGTGCCATCTCGAGCGACTGCTCGATCCGATCCGTGAAGTAGCTGACGACCAAAAATAAGACGATACTGATGACGAGCGAGAACACGGTCGCCAAATACCGTTTCCGGTTGCGCTTCGTATTTTTCAATCCGATCTCCGCCTCCAACCCGAAGATGCGGCGGACGAGTTTCGACGTCTTCACGTTCTTCGACGTGAGTCGCACGTCCTGGGTTTGACGAATCGCGTCAATCGCCGAAATCTTCGAAGCGCGACGGGCCGGAAGATAACAGGAGATGAAAATCGTCACGCTCGAAATAAAAATCGTCAATAGGAGCGTGACCGGTGTGACGACGACTTCAAACTTCTCCGTCATATTGAGCGCTTTCTCGGCAAAGGCGTTAATAAATAGGAACGTGACCCCAATCCCGGTCACCCCTGCAAGGATGCCGAGCGGGATGCTGATGCCGCCGATGACGAACCCTTCAAAGAAGACCGAGTTCCGCTTTTGCCGTTTCGTCGCCCCGACACTCGCGAGCATCCCGAGATAGCGCGAGCGCTCGGATACGCTGATGGCGAAGGCGTTATAGATGAGCGAAATCGAGCCGATGACGATGACCGTCATGATAATGCCCCCGAACCCATACAACGTCTTGTGCAAGCCGTCATCATCGGTCACCCCGTAATACCGGAGCAACGAGGAGTTATACGCGATGCCTTCAATCTGTTGTTCACTCATCAGTTGTTTCGTCTCTTCATAAATCGAGCCGTCGACATCATTCAAGGCGACGAACGTATCGACGGTCGCACCGTTCAACGCCTTGTCGTCAATGTATCCGACGACCGTGTAGCCCGGCGACCACGTCGGTTCCCATGCCGGTCGCGTCATCGTGCCGACGACGGTCAACGTCAAGGTGTCCTCGACGTTCAACTGTTCCAGAATCGTCTCCCCGTCACGAATCAAGCCGTCGTCTTGCGTCAACACGCGTCCGGACGATTCGTCCATGCGTTCGCCGATTTCAATCGTCAATTCGTCCCCGATGTTGTACGTGACTTGCGCATTTTGACGGATGGCCTCGGAAATGACGACTTCGCCTTCTTTGTTCGGCAAGCGTCCTTCCGTCAAATCGACGGGGAAGTTCTTCAGTCCCGAGGTGTTATAGTTCCGGACGTATAAGTATGGTTTATACGCATTCTGCGAATCCGTTAATGCCGCATAGCCGTCACTCGATAGGATGACGTCCTTCGTCGACTCATCCTTCCGAATCGCCTCGACCTGTTCTTCGTTCGTGTTGACATATTTGACGTGCCATTCCCCGTTATCGGCGATGTCTTGACGAATCATCAAGTCCAAAAACGATGAACCGAGTGTCGTCACGGCCGTAATCATCGACACCGAGATGATGACCCCGATGATGGTGACGAGCGAACGTCGCTTGTTCTCGCGCAAGTGCCGCAGCGTCATTTTATTGATAATGTTCATGACCGGACGACCTCGTTCTTCGCAATCTTCCCATCTTCAATCGAGATGATCCGGTCCGCCTGTAAGGCGATCCGTTCGTCATGCGTGATAATGATGAGCGTCTGATTGAACTTCTTGTTGAACAGTTTCAATAGACTCATGATCTCTTCACTGTTTTGACTGTCCAAGTTCCCCGTCGGCTCGTCGGCCAAGATAATGGCTGGGTTACTGATGAGCGCCCGTCCAATGGAGACGCGTTGCTGTTGCCCGCCCGACAGTTGATTCGGCAGATGCGTCAAGCGGTTCGACAGCCCGAGGATGCCAATGATGCGCTCCAAATGGGCGGCGTCGACTTTTTGCTCGTCCAACAACATCGGCAGCGTGATATTCTCCTCGACTGTCAAAATCGGGATTAAATTATAGAACTGATAAATCAAACCGATTTGACGACGCCGGAAGATGGCGAGCTGCGTCTCGTCCAACTTGTAAATATCCGTGTTATCGATTAACACCTGTCCGCTCGTTGGGACGTCGACACCTCCTAGCAAATGTAACAGTGTCGACTTCCCTGAGCCCGACGGTCCGACGATACAGACGAACTCCCCTTTTTTCACGGTGAACGACACGTCATCGAGCGCCCGGACTTCCATCTCGTCTTTCCCATATACTTTCGATAACTGTTTCACTTCTAATATGTTCATATATGCACCCTCCAGTACTTGATCTACTTCGAGTGTACCGAGCGAGTGTGACACGTCCGTGACTCGAAAGTGACTATTTCGTCACTTACACGATTAGACGATTGCTTTGTAGAATCGAATTTGAAACGCGGTCCCGACTCCACGTTCACTGCGGACGGTCAATTCACCTTGCTGGCTCGTGATGATACTGTGGGCCATGGCGAGCCCGATGCCGACACTGTCGTCATTCGCATTCACGCCTTTATAAAAACGCTGGAAGATGTACGGGACGTCTTGTTTCGCGATCCCGCTCCCTGTGTCACGGATGACGATTTCCGTATAGAGTGTGTTCTCACTGAACTCGATGAACAACTCCCCTTCTTCCGGTGTATGTTCGACGCAATTCTTCAAGATATTGATGAGCGCCTCGGTCGTCCATTTCACATCGCCTTCGAACGTGACGTCACGCTCACCCGTAATCTGGAGCCGCTGCATTTTGATATCAATCGGCACGAGCATCGGTTTCGTCACAGCTTGAACAAGTACGGGGACGGACACCGGCTCCCGTTTGAACTGAATCGTCCCGGCATCGATTTTAGACAGTTTGAGGAGCGACGACACGAGCCATTCCATCCGTTCGAGCTGTACTTGCACGTTATGAGTGAACTCTTGCCGCTTGTCATCTGACAGCCTCGGGTCACTGAGCAAGTCCGCCATGACCGTCATCGACGTGAGCGGCGTCTTCAGCTGATGAGAGATGTCGGAGATGGCATCCGTCAGCTTCTGCTTGTCCTCCTCGAGATACGTCCCTTGCTCCGACAGCATCTTTGTCACTTTGTAGATTTGGCTCTTCAACAGACTGAGCTCGCCTTCACGGTTGTCGCGGACGTCGAGTTTATAGTTGCCGTTGCTGATCTCTTGGAGATAGCTCGACAGCTGTTCGATTTCGCGATAGCGCCATACGGTGAAGCGATATGTCACCGCCATGAATACAAACGATAAGATGGCTACGAGAAGTGTTGCCTCAATCGAAATGAACAGTGCTGCGCCCACAGCCAAGCTGACGATCACAAACAGACTCAGTACATACATACGGATTTCTCGGTTTCGCAACATGTCAGCGCTCCACCTTATAGCCGATGCCCCGGACCGTCTTAATCAACGTCGGGCGCTGTGGGTCGTCCTCGAGTTTCTCGCGTAACCGTTTGATATAGACGGTCAACGTATTGTCGTTTACGAAGTCCCCACCCATGTCCCACATCTGGTCGAGTAATTGGGCGCGTGTCAGCACTTGGCCCGTATGTTTCCCGAAAATGAGCAATAAGCGATATTCGAGCGCCGTCAACAAGATCTCGTGTCCGTCCTTTTTGACTTTGGCGTCTTGCGGATTGATTTCGACCGACCCGATGGTCAGAACGGGCGAACCGCCTTGTTTCGTGTAACGGCGCAGTACCGAGTGGATTCGCGAGATGAGTTCCCGGACCCGGAACGGTTTCGTGATGTAGTCATCCGCCCCCATGTCGAGTCCCATGACGACGTTGACTTCGTCGTCGAACGCCGTCAAAAAGATGACGGGCGTATCCTGTCGTTGCTTCACGAGCCGACACAAGTCATAGCCGCTCCCATCCGGCAACGATAAATCGAACAGACACAGGTCGATCGTATGTAACTGTTGGTCAATCAAACGTGTCGCGTCGGCTACGTTTTGACATAACGTCGTCGTAAATTGTTCTTGTTCAAGCGAATATTGGAGACCAGAAGCAATCGTCCGGTCGTCTTCAACGATTAAAATGTGCATGGTGTTCCCTCCTGACTGTTCTCCTCATAATATAGCAGTCTTTTTTCAGATGAGGAGACAAAACAAAAAACCGAACGTGATGCCACGTCCGGCAAATCTGAGAAACATCACGATTTGACGACAAGGAGACACTCTGGTCGTTCAAACCCGACATCACCTAAAAATCGCAACTCATCAATCGTCAACTCATCAAGCGTGATCGAACGAACGCTCGACTCACTCTGTTCATCGACCCAGACTTTCCAAATCTCGACTTCGTCCGCCGTCTTCAGATGGTCGGTGATGTAGTCAATGAGTTGCTGGGCTCTCGTTTCGGTGTAGCGCCAACGCAATTCAGCGACGTGTGGTTTTTTCGAGTACGCTTCGACGTTTTCCTCTGCATAATAAAGTTCTCGTTTGACCTCAATCTCGTCGAGTTGCTCTTCTGCCTCGACGTGCATCAAAATCTTTTCGTCACGATCGAGTTCTTCATCATCCGTGAGCATCTCAGGCAAAACGACTCCTTTTTTAATCGCCTCATTGATCGATAAAAATTCGACGTACGGGTTATCGACTTCTTGCAACGGTTGATTACTCGCTATAAATTGAAATTCACTCATGTTGACGCCTCCTAATTATGTGAAAGTACTGATCATCGTTTCATTGCGCTGATGGAAATAATAAGTCCAATTAAATATCCGATTATCGAACCGACAACAATCCCGTATGCAACTGTAAAATCGAATAATAGAGAGATGAGCATCCCGGCAGCCGTTCCGAAAATAAGACCAAGCCCGACCGCTGATTCGCGCCATTCGTTCATTTCCACCACCACCTTCCTTCCGCTCACTACATACGAATTAACCCAATAAAACGTTTCATTTTTCACTCACTCTCTCGCCATTTAGCCAACAATGTGTTACAACGGCTGCGGACAGCCGGACTTCCTGTCTCGAGTTGTTTATGGAGCAAATCAATCAGTTCATCATGGAAGCGCGAATAGCGGACGCTCAAGTCGAATAGCGCTTGGAGCGAATTGACGATGACGATTTTACTCGTCTCGGAAGCAATCCATGCTTTTAGAACACGGACGACCTGCCCCGCTTCGTCATCGCTGAGCGGCAACCGCGGCATCAGTTGGGCGACGTGCCAACGGACTTCTTGTTGGGTGAACGCTGGCAAAAGTTCGAGGAGCGGCGCCTGATGCGCCTTCAACAGTTCAGGATAGCGTCGCGTGATCTTCTCGACCGCATCCGCGCTTCGCATTCGGACGACAGGACGGTCATCGGTCAACCCGACCATCAGTTCCGCGAATCGTTCTGAATCGTCGCCAACGAATTGGACGACCTCATCGACCCGTCCGATGGAACGCAAGTCCCCGCCTTGAAGACGTTCCAACAGATTCTCCTCCATCACTGATCCCGTTCGACCAGTTGACGCGCCTCCCTCAACTTTGAAAGTTTCCGATATTGTTTCAGCACGAATGTGATAAATAGTATACTGACTAACAAATTAGGAACCCAGAGGAAAGATTCGATACCGTTCGACAGGTTGAGGAATGCTACAAATAAATTGAGATACAACACAAAACTATACAGATGAAAAATCCGTCGTTCATGGCGAATCTTCGAGTCAATGTCTGAGTAGAGTCGAAACGGTCCGTCAGTTGTTAGTTTTCGGAGAAAGACCCAACGAAATGTCGTCGCGACGACCTCAATGCCCATTTCCTCCAAAAATTCAAAGTAAGCGACCGATTTCGGATGACTTGGTGCCTCTTCAATCAATTCGATTCGATAAGTATATTTGTTCGGCTCCCCTTGCACAAACGTGTAACGCCCAAGTCTAAAACGTTCAAGAAACCACCCTGTACCCGCCATATCGTTCAACCAAGCCTCTTCCTTTTCGTAATCCGCGTAAAAGCGATATACCGTTTTGGTTTTCATGATTTGTTTCCCCCAATCCACTGTTTTCCATTCGTGACGAGTTCTTCGAGCCGGACGAGTTCGGCCTCAAGCACTGCTTGTCCTAGAGGTGTGACGACATACTCTTTCTTTCGTCCGCTCGCTTTCTCCACTGCTTCAATCCATCCTTTTTCAACTAAGTTGCTTAACGCGCCGTATAATGTTCCCGCCGCCAACTGGACACGGTCATCGCTCAATTCTTGCACGAATTGCATGATTCCATACCCGTGACGCGGAACTTGTAGCGACAATAAAATGTAATACACCGCTTCCGTCAACGCGACGGTTCCTGCTGATTGTGTCATAGTTTATCTCCTTTACTTCGTCTACCGTTATATCGTCTCCCGATATAATGAGTGTACGCTCATCTTCAATAATTGTCTACAAAAAAAACCTATGTTCCCATAGGTTGCTCATCCTGTCGTGTGGCGCTGATACACCAACAAATTGACGCCTGCATAATCATCTTCTTTCATATACGTGAAACCGAGACGTACCAAGACCCGTTGCGAACGCTCGTTTTCAGGATAGCTGAGCGCGATGATTGGTCCTATTCCCGCCAGCAAATCGAGAAACTCGAGTGCCTCTTGAGCTGACTCGACCGCGTACCCTTTCCCCCATGTGGTCGGATCGAAAGCATACAATAACTCGACATCGCCAGTCGGTAACCGTGAGAAACCGCAATGACCGATCAGTTGGTTCGTCGACCGTTCAACCACACCCCAGACCCCGTAGCCATATTCCATCCACTGCTCCTGGAAACGAGTCAGCAAGTGCGCGGCATCTTCTCGAGTCTTCTGTTTCCCGTCCCCTAAATAACGGCTCACCTCCCGTTGACCGAGTATGGCGGCGTATGTTGTTAAATCCTCTTGAGTGAGTGACCTCAATACCAGCCGCTCAGTCTGTCGAGTTGGAATCATCTGTTCGTCCTCCTGTTAATAAATATAGAAAAGGAGCGACTATGCGCTCCAAAATTAGCTTTCAATCAGCTGTTCTATTCGTTTATTTCCTTCAAATTCGGCGAGCAGGGCCCGCACTTCATCTGTCGATTTCGTATCCATCAGTTTCACACGGAGGTCGCTCGCCCCGGGGAACCCTTTCACGTAAATCTTGAAGAACCGGTGCAAGTTCGAGATCGAACGCGGCACGTCTTCTTGGAATTTGTCTTGCAGGTCGAGCTGGAGACGAAGAAGATCGAGGTGCTCTTCCATCGAGTGCTCACGCGGCTCTTTCTCGAACGCGAACGGGTTCTTGAAAATCCCGCGACCAATCATGACGCCGTCGACGCCGTATTTCTCGACGAGTTCTAATCCCATTTGACGATCGAGAATATCGCCGTTGATTGTGATGAGCGTATCCGGTGCGATCTCATCACGTAGTTTCACGATATCCGGGATCATCTCCCAGTGTGCGTCGACTTTACTCATCTCGTTGCGTGTGCGTAAGTGAATCGACAAATTGGCGATGTCTTGCTTCAAGAGATGCGTCAACCAATCGCGCCACTCGTCGAGTTTTGCGAAGCCGAGTCGTGTCTTGACGCTGACCGGGATGCCGCCAGCTTTCGCCGCTTGAATGAGTTCGGCCGCGACGTCAGGACGGAGGATGAGGCCGCTCCCTTTCCCGCGTTTGGCGACGTTCGGGACCGGGCAACCCATATTGATGTCGATACCTTTGTAACCCATCTCGGCCATGCCGATGCTCATCTCGCGGAAGTAGTCCGGGTTGTCACCCCAAATATGGGCGACCATCGGCTGTTCGTCCTCCGTGAACGTCAAGCGTCCACGCAGGCTGCCTTTCCCTTCCGGATGGCAGTAGCTGTCCGAGTTCGCGAACTCGGTGAAAAACACGTCTGGACGTCCGGCATGGGCGACGACGTGACGGAAGACGACGTCAGTCACGTCTTCCATCGGGGCAAGTACAAAGAATGGACGCGGAAGGTCGCGCCAGAAGTTTTCGTTCATATAAAATCATTCCCTTTCGTAATCAATCCAACAAAATCACTTTATCCATTCTATTATGGACGGGGGAATGTATCAACTGACAATACTTTCTAATTAATTATTATACAAAACGTCACGACTTCCTCTTTAGTCAAGTCATTCAGCCTAATACACCTTGTTTCAACATCTTCGTACAGTAGACGAACAACAAAAAAGTGAGGACGAGGATTGATAAATCAATAAGCGATGCTTGCATCCCGAAGACTTCCCACCGTCCCAGCAACGTGAACGTGATGATATCCAATACGAGTTTAGCCAGCCCGGCCAAAAGTGCGAATCCCACCGCTTGTTTTTTTCTCAACAATAAAAGCACAGCTGCCATCAGACCGCTAAACACATTGATGCCCCATGGTATCTTCAATAGAAACGGATAGTCGGTAAAGTACGCAACTACATCGCCTTTTACGTTCAATGAGTTCAAATACATAACGTTCTGTGCTTGGACCATCAAGTAATCGTAAATGCCCACACCGTATATGACCATAAAAATTGTTCCTACCATCCATAAATGAATCGATGTTTTCGCGACATGTTTGTTTGGTGTCTCAGTGTTCATCATGCTCCCCTTCTTTCAAGCGGATGTTGGAAAATCAATCGTTCGCTCTACACCACTCTAACTCTATACAAAAACCCGAACCAGAAACTTAAAGCAAGTATCCGGTATTTCGGGTTAGGACGGGACTTTGATTTATCTTTATTTACCTGGTTGTTCGTGGATCAACTTGAAGAAGTGCGCGAACCCGTCGTGCAGCAAGTACTCCAATACACGATTCGTATGCTCAGATTCGACAACTTGAACATTCAACAACGTTTGGAGCACCATCCCATCGATTGCTGCCATCGTCCACGCGGCGACCGCTCGCGTCGAGGGTCCGCGTTCGACACCGTACGCTCGTACGAAGATGGCTTCCACCCGGTCGATCCAATCCTCGTACTTTTCTCGAAACTTGTTCTGTAACTCCTCGTTCCCGAGCATCGCTTCATGTGCCAAGTAAAACTGCAACCGGCTTTCCGCATCTTTTTTGAGTCGGTCTTGCATCCCGTCGAAAATTTCTTGAATGATTTCGCGTGCCTCTTTCTTGTCTTCGATCGAGATGGTCGCGATTCGGCGAATCTCCCCCAATCCCTCGTCCATCACATCGTACAGAATGGCCTCTTTGGAATTGTAATAGTGATAGATGGCGCCCGTACTAAGCCCAGCCTTCTTCGCGATGCCACGAAGTGTCGTACCTTGGATCCCATTCTCGATGATCGTCGCTCGCGCTGCCTCTACTATCTTTTGTTTCCCTTCGTTCATCATGTGCTCCGACGCTCCTCACGTAATATTGGCTAATTATATCATAATGATTTGACGGTTCTGTGACATGTCTCTTTGACGCCCTTAACTGCATTGACAACGCTTTCAATAGTTTGTTACACTTTTCACATAAACATAACGAACGTTCGGTATGTTTATCGATCTTATATTTTTCATCGTTGTTCTGTCACCAATACTTTAGAAATGAAAGGGGCGTTATTTATGTTCTTCTTTGAATCCATTCCTTGGTACAATCTCGTCATGTGGTTCGTCGTATTCGGTTTGTTGATCGGGTTAAACGAATTCGTCCGGTCGAGCAAAAAAGCTAGCATTCTCATGTTCATGGCGGTCCCGGTCGTGTTGACTCCGATTTGGTTCTTTACCGCCGACCCTGAAATTACGTCATGGTTTCACTGGGTGAAAGTGTACTCGGCGCTTGCCGGAAGTTTGATCTACATGGTCATCCGCTTCACCGATTATCACAAGAAACATCCGTGGTACTTATTGCTCGTACCGGGTATTTTGGCCCTCAATATCGCCGAGGCCGTCGTTCGAGAATTCCAAGTCGGGATCATGGGATTCGAAGGCATGGTCGACGGGATGAATTACATCTCGGGTGGTTGGAACTACGTGAACGCTGTTGCCGGGATCCTGAACTTGCTACTTATCTGCGGTTGGGTCGGCATCTTCGCGACATCCGGCAAGAAAAAAGACATGCTATGGCCAGACCAGACGAAGCTTTGGATTGTTGCTTACGGCATCTGGAATATCGCCTACGTCTATTCATGCGCACCGGGTAACGCGTTCTATTCAGGCTTCGCCTTGAACATCGCAGCAACGGTTCCTGCTCTGCTCTGGGCGAAAGGGACGTGGATGCAAAACCGTGCCCAGACACTCACGTTTTGGATGATGTGGGTCATGACGTTCCCTTACTTCTTCGCCGTCGGCAGCACGTTCAACGTGAGCGTGTCGTATAATCCGGCAGCGAACTGGACGATCGCGCTGCTCAGCCTTGCGCTGAACGTCGTCCTCGCCGTCTGGCAAGTGACGCGCATCGTCAAATACAAACTCAACCCGTTGAAAGACGAGTTGTGGAAAGATACGAACGAATACAAAGAGATCAACGCGATGCGCGAAGACGCTACTCCTGAACCAAATATTGCAGTCAGTAAAGCATTGTAAGCAAAAGACGGGCTACGCGCAGCCCGTCTTTTGCTACGTATATTTAGATAGCTCTGAAAGCAGCTGAAAATAAGTTGCCTCTTTAAAAAATATTTTACGTGTATGATATAATTGTAAGCAAGTTGATCAAAGTGAAAAGAGTGATAAAAGTGGATAAGAACTCATATATCGAACGTCAAAAACAAGTAAAATTTGCAGTTGGTATGGCTGCAATCGACGGTGGAAAACCAAGTCCTTTCACACAGAAATTGCTGAATCGATATGAAAACGGTGAGATCACTTCAGCTCAATTTAAGCAAGCCATTATGGAGCAGTATACGAAAGCACATCAATCCTAATGGATCCTTATGTTTACCCACGTACAAATGTACTCATTAATAAACTTGGGATAACTGACGAACAACAACTGATTAATGTTGAAGCACAACTCATCATTGCAAACATATTAGAAATCGAGTCACTCATTTCGGAAGTGGATTTCGATAGTTATCATTCTCTCCAACAAATCCATCGACATCTATTCAACGAACTATATGAATGGGCCGGCGAATTTCGCTCAATCAACATCTATAAAAATGAGCGAATTTTGGGTGGCTTATCTGTGGTTTACAGTGATTCTTTGCAGATTCAAACGAACTTAGCATCTATCTTTGATTGGAAACAAGAAATCACATGGACCCATGAAAATATACGACTGCCCGTCTATTTCGCTAAGCTAATGACAGATTTGTGGCGGGTTCATCCTTTTCGTGAAGGAAATACCCGTACCGTTTCTGTTTTCATGAAACTTTTCGCTCAACATCATAATTTGCCTTTTAATGCAGAACTGCTTTCTAATAACGCCGGTTACCTTAGAAATGCACTCGTCATGGCCGCTATCAATGATGCGCCAGATCCGACCTATTTACAAAGAATCATAAATGATGCTTTATCTATCGACGTCTCTACTAGCTTGTCAGATAGTGACGCTTCTTCTGAAAAATATCGCACAATTGGTTCGTATAACGTTTCTAGTTATGAAGAAAAGCCATTCTCTACAGACCATCATGAATCATGATTCAAAAAAACAGACAACCTTAGAGGAACCGTTCATCGGTCTCACTAAGGTTGTCTTTCCTTATATCATTAGATGATGATCTACAATTCGAACGCACTTTCATCATCAGGGATTTAATTCTCCCGTACCAAAAGTTGCATCGAACGCCCGACACCAGATCACGACTGTTGAATATTGCGTGAGATCGACGTCTTCAGGGACTAAATAGTTTTGATTACCAGTATTCCCTTTCAATGAACCGAGGCTGATCCCTTCTGTCGTTTCCATCCCCGGCTGAATCAAATAGACGAACAAGTCGGGACCATTTGTCGTTTGGAAATCTTCGAAGCGCAAGTACACACCATCTTCTGCACGAATCGTTTGAATGTTGCCTGAGGTTTCATAATTTTTTTCACCATCCATGAACACTCCTGCCAAGTCGGTAAACTCCGTAGCGGCTCCATCATCCTCAGAAGCCGGAGATTCCGTCGCCTCCTCAGTTTCTCCTTCTTCTACAGTTGTATCAAGTGAAGTCGGTGGAAGTTCTTCATCAACCGTCTCGTCCAAGAACAGGGGAGAAATGAGCCACCACCCAATCAAAAGAACGGCTACTCCCACTATACCTAGAATCACTTTTGTCACGTTTCGCATCATCTTCACTCCTTTTCATAAGAAAACCTTTAGTCCTCAGTACAAGTAACCCATTAAATCCAAATGACCGTCCGTCCATGTTTTATTTCCTACCGGCCGAATCATCAATTCATCAAACGATGCTTCCCCAATCCCGCGTATAATCTGCCGCTCATCGTCAATTTGGAGCCAAGTACAAGCGTTATCGACATGGCTGAATCCCGATCGCAAATAAAGATCGGGACGGTCCGCAAACAATAAGAGAAAATCGACTTGTTTCGTCTTTCCGATATTAATGACTTTGTTCAATAACGCTTCACCAATCCCGTTACCACGCATCTCTTCCCGTACACATAAATCAATCACACCAAGAACTTGAATCGGTTCCCCGTTCAAATTCATCATCCGGTAGTCTAACCCGACATGACCAATGACTTGATCTTCATCTCCAAAAATAAGGAGACGAAGATGAGGTAATTGCTTGAAATATCGGCGATTCGGATAGAGTAGTTCAAATGCTTCTACTAATAAATCACGTAAGTCATTATTCAATTTTTCGTCAATCTCTAATTCTAGATAACGATGAATTTTCATCCGCATTCCCCTCTCGAACATGCATGAAGGTAAAAAAAGCCTCCGATTTCAACAAATCGAAGGCTATTTCTTTCAGTTTATTTTATTTTTTCAAGCCACGCCACCGTCTCGACATGCGCCGTATGCGGGAACATGTCGACCGGTGTGACTTCGACTAATTTGTAGCCACGGTCGGCGAGATAACGCATATCGCGCGCTTGCGTCGCGACGTTACACGACACGTAGACGATCCGTTTCGGACTCATCTCGACCATCGTCTCAAGGAACGACTCGGCACAGCCTTTACGCGGTGGGTCGACGACGATGACGTCAGGATTGATACCGTCTTGCTTCCACTTCGGAAGGACATCTTCGGCCGCGCCACAGGCGTACGTCACGTTATCGATTTCGTTGACAAGAGCGTTCTGTTTCGCGTCTTCGATTGCTTCCGGCACGACCTCGACGCCGTACACGTGGGCTGCTTTCCGGGCAAGGAACAGACTGATCGTACCGATGCCGCAGTAGGCGTCGACGACTTGTTCCGTGCCGGTCAACTGCGCATATTCGAGCGCCTTGCCGTACAGCTTCTCCGTCTGGACCGGGTTGACTTGGAAGAACGAGTGCGGCGAGATTGTGAACGTCAGTCCACCGATCTTGTCCTCGATCGTCTCGTGCCCGTATAAGAGTTTGTTCGTCGCCCCTAGGATGACGTTCGTTTTGTCCGGGTTGACGTTTTGCATGATCGACGTCACGTCGGGCAGACGTTTCAAGATGTCGGCAACGATCTCGTTGGCCCCTTTGATTTTCGTCGTCTTCGTGATGAGGACGATCATCAGTTCACCGGAGTGGTAGCCGTAGCGGGCCATGACGTGGCGGATGACGCCGCGTCCTGTCTTCTCGTCATACGCCGGCACACCGTGCGCCGCGAGCACGTCGCGGACGACTTGGACGGCCTCATCGTTCCGCTCATCTTGGATGAGACATTCCTTCATCTCGACGATGTCATGCGAGCGCGGGCGGTAGAAGCCGGCGACGAGACGATCTCCTTCTTGCTTGAACGGCACTTGCGCCTTGTTGCGGTAACGCCACGGTTCTGGCATCCCGATCGTCTCGTGGACCGGGACGTCGAACTGGCCGAGCCGCTGGAGCGCCTCGACGACGCGGTCCCGTTTTTGACGGAGCTGGCCGTCATAGCTGAAGTGTTGGAGCTGACAGCCCCCGCACTGATAAAAGATCGGGCACGGCGGTTCGACCCGGTCCGTGCTCGCTTGTTTCACTTCGATCAGCCGGGCGAAGCCGTACTGTTTATTCGTCTTCGTCACGACGATCTCGACCGTCTCACCCGGGAGCGCGTTCGGCACGAACAACGTATAACCGTCGACGCGTGCCACGCCTGCCCCTTCGTGTGTAAGGTCATGGATTTGAACGTCGAGACGGTCGTTTTTAGTTACTGGTAGCATGAGTCTCTCCTTTCCCGATTCGAGAAGTACTTTATTCTGTCATTACCCGTTCAGAGGCCAACGAAAAGCTCGGCGTGAGCGCCACGCCGAGCCGACTTATTCTGCTTTCTCATTCGATACGTTGAACAGCTGTTTGATCATCTGTTCGCGTTCGTACTGAGCGTTCAACTCTTCCATCTCGCGGATGCGCGCGTTCGGTGCGAGCACCGTCAAGTGGCGGAACAAGTTCCGCATCTCACCCGTGCATTCGCCGCCGTACTCGCCGTCGATGTTGAGACTCATCCGCTCCGTCGTCGTCTTCATCTTGACGTGGCCCGTCTTGACGTGCTCGACAAGCGGGCTCGACAAGTGCTCACCCCGGAGCAACAAGCGGACGACGTGGATGAACTCGAACAAGTTACATTTCCGTAATATGAACAAGTCAAACAAGCCGTCATTGAGTGACGCGTGCGGCGAGATCTTCTCGAAGCCTCCGACCGAGTTCGAGTTCGACGTGAGGAAGATCATCACTTCGCCGCTGAACGTCCCTTCGTCATGCTCGAGCTCGATATACGTCGGTTTGATGAGCGGCAGCTTCTCCATCCCTTTGACGTAATAGGCGAGCTGTCCGAGCGCCGTCTTCAACTTCGACGGCACTTCGTACGACAGCTCGGTCATGATGCCGCCGCCGGCGATATTGATGAAGTAATGGATGTCTCCCGCCTCGCCTTCGATCTCCCCGAGGTCGACCGGCATCTCGAAGCCGTCACAGATGACGTCGAGAGCGCCGACGACGCTCAAAGGGATCCGCATCGCCCGGGCGAAATCGTTCGTCGTTCCGACCGGGATAAGCCCAATCGTCGGACGTTCATCGAGTGGAGCGAGTCCCGAGATGACCTCGTTCAACGTCCCGTCCCCGCCGGCCGCGACGATCAAGTCGAACTCGGCCGCTGCGGCCCGCTCGGCTTCGAGTGTCGCGTCACCGATCGCTTTCGTCGTGTACGTCGACGTCTCATAACCCGCATCCTCGAGGCGGTTCAAGATATACGGGAGCTCCCGTTTGATCACTTCTTTTCCAGATGTCGGGTTATAGATGACCCGTGCGCGTTTTCGTTGCATATCGTTTCTCTCCCCTATGCTCATTTCGAGCGAAAAGCGAGACACAAGTGCCTCGCTGCTGCTTAACGTTTCGCGATCTCTTCGTGGAACAAGCCATCGAGGAGCGCCGGGTTCGCCATCCCTTTCGTCTGCTTCATGATCTGTCCGATGATGAAGCCTTTGGCACGGTCTTTCCCGTTCTTAAAGTCTTCGATCATCTGCGGATGCGCTTCGAACAAGTCGACGATGTAGCCGCGGAGCAAGTTCTCGTCCGAGATTTGGGCGAGACCGTTCGCTTCGACGTACGCCTTCGGTTCGGCGCCTTCCTCGATCATGGCCGTGAACACGCGTTTCGCGATCTTCGAAGAAATTGTACCTTCTCCGATCAAACGAATCAACTCCGCGAGCGAGCTCGGCGTCAATTTCATCGTCTCGACCGTCTCGTTCGACTTGTTCAAGTGGCCGAGCACTTCGCCCATGAGCCAGTTCGCGGCAGCTTTCGGTTCGGCACCGGCCGCTGTCGTCGCTTCAAAGAAGTCCGAGAACTCGCGCGTCGACGTGAGCGCCTTGGCGTCATAAGCCGACAGGCCATAGTTGTTCATGTAACGCTCGCGGCGTTCGACCGGAAGTTCCGGAAGCGTCTTGCGAATGCGCTCCTTCCACTCCTCGTCGATCTCGAGACGGACGAGGTCCGGCTCTGGGAAGTAGCGGTAATCGGCCGCCCCTTCCTTGACACGCATGAGGATCGTCTTCTTCGCCGCCTCATCGAAACGGAGCGTCTCTTGACGCATGACGCCGCCTGTGATGAGGAGTTTACGATGACGCTCTTCCTCATAATCGAGCGCCTTCAAGACGTTCGAGAACGAGTTCAAGTTTTTGAGCTCCGTCTTCGTGCCGAACGGCTCTTGGCCGAACGGACGGACCGAGATGTTACAGTCGCAACGAAGCGATCCTTCTTCCATCTTGACGTCCGAGACGCCCGCGAACGAGAGCACTTCTTTCAAGCGCTCGAGGTAAGCGACCGCGTCTTTCGGTGACCGCATGTCGGCCTCACTGACGATCTCGATGAGTGGTGAGCCGGTCCGGTTGAAGTCGACGACCGAATGTTTCTCGCCCGTATGGTTCATCTTCCCAGCATCTTCCTCGAGATGGACCCGCTCGATACGGAACCGTTTCATCTCGCCGTCGACTTCGACATCGACGTGGCCGTTAAAACCGATCGGTTGGTCGAACTGCGAGATTTGGTACGCTTTCGGCGTATCCGGATAGAAGTAGTTCTTGCGGTCGAACTTCGTATCGGTCGCGATTTCACAGTTGAGTGCCATCGCGGCCTTGATGGCGAGGTTGACCGCCTCTTCGTTCAATTTAGGCAGAACGCCCGGGTGTCCGAGACAGATCGGACACGTTTGCGTATTCGTTTCGGCACCGTATGTGCGCGAGCAGCCACACCAAATCTTCGACTTCGTGCTCAGCTCGGCGTGCACCTCGATCCCGATGATCGTTTCAAAGTTCATCGTTGTCCTCCTTAAAGCTGTGGCATCTTAAAACCGCCGTTTGCTTGTTCAAAAGCATGGGCCACGCGGTAGAGTGTTGGTTCACTGAAGTGGTTCCCGATGATCTGTAGACCGACCGGGAGGCCGTCTGAGAGACCGGCCGGCACCGAGATGGCTGGTACGCCAGCCAAGTTGACCGGGATTGTCATAATGTCGTTGGCGTACATTGTGAGCGGATCTTCAAGTTGTTCGCCGAGCTTGAACGCCGTCGTCGGCGCAGTCGGCCCGATGATCGCGTCATAGTTCTCGAACACGCGCGCGAAGTCTTGCTTCATGAGTGTGCGCACCTGTTGCGACTTCTTGTAGAACGCATCGTAATAACCTGAGCTTAACGCGTACGTCCCGAGCATGATGCGGCGTTTCACTTCTTCGCCGAACCCTTGCTCGCGTGAATACGTGAACACTTCTTCGAGCGCATCAGCCTCGGCGCGACGTCCGTAACGGATGCCGTCAAAACGAGCGAGGTTCGAAGACGCCTCAGATGAAGCGAGTAAGTAGTACGTCGGGAGCGCGTATTTCACAGTCGGGAGCGATACCGTCTCAACGGTCGCACCGAGCGACTTGAGCGTCTCGACCGCTTGTTCGATTTGTTTGCGGACACCGTCTGATACGCCTTCTGCCATGAACTCTTGCGGCAGGGCGAACTTCATGCCTTTAATGTCGCCATGAAGTGACTTCGTATAGTCCGGAAGGTCGACTGTCGCCGACGTCGAGTCCATGTCGCAATGACCTGAGATGACGTTCAATAAATAGGCGTTGTCTTCGACCGAGCGCGTGAGCGGACCGATCTGGTCGAGTGACGAGGCGAACGCGACGAGACCGTAACGTGACACGAGACCGTATGTCGGTTTCATGCCGACGACGCCACAGTAGGCTGCCGGTTGGCGAATCGAGCCACCCGTATCCGAACCGAGGCTGAACAGTACTTGTCCGGCTGCGACTGTCGCGGCCGAACCGCCTGACGAGCCGCCTGGCACGCGCGTCGTATCCCACGGGTTACGGACGACTTTGAACGCCGAGTTCTCGTTCGATGAACCCATCGCGAACTCGTCCATGTTCAACTTCCCGATCGTGACGGCACCGGCGTCGTGAAGACGCTCGACGACCGTCGCGTCATGGGCCGGGACGAAGTTCTCAAGGAACTTCGAGGCACACGTCGTGCGTGTCCCTTTCGTGACGATGTTGTCTTTGACGCCGATCGGCAATCCGAAGAGCGGGTTCTCCGCTGTCTTGGCGAGATCGTCCATCCGTTTCGCTTGCTCGAACGCGTCCTCGTTCAACGTGAGAAACGCACCGATTTTGTCATCGGTCGCTTCGATGCGGTCAAATGATTCTTTGACGAGGTCCGTTACCGTGACCTCACCTTCTTTTAATAAGGTATGTAGCTTGGCTACACCGTGATCGAATAGTGTCATGAAGGGCCTCCTTACTCAAAGACGGCTGGGACGCGGACTTGGCCGTTCTCCCAATCAGGCGCCATCCGTTCGACTTCCTCGCGAGGAAGTGACGGGCGGACCTCATCTTTGCGCATTACGTTTTTCAAATCTAGGGCATGGGTCGTCGGGATGACGCCCGTTGTATCGAGTTCATCGAGTTGCTCGGCGAACTCGAGGATTTTTGTCAATTGCTCCGTGAAGTGCGTCACTTCATCTTCCGTGATCGCAAGTCGGGCGAGTCCGGCGACGTGCCGAACTTCAGCTTCAGTGATTCGAGCCAAAGGTTCCACCTCCAACAGTTTTCAATACATCGTTCATTATCATACCACTTTTCCATAAGACAAAAAAGAAAATCCAATTCGGTCAAAGATGATCATTTTTTGAAAGTTAGGGAATCACGCTAGAATATTGACTCGTTTCAAAAAACGACTATACGGTACACGGACAATTCTCATTATGCTAAGAGAGTAGCAAACATTTCCCGAGGAGGATCATTATGTCAATCCGTAACAAATTGATCGTCGCCTTCACCGTCCTGCTAGTCTTATTACTCGGTGTGAGCGGCTATTCATTCTATGCGTTGAACGCCTCGAAGGCAGCCCAACAAGACATGAACGTCTCTTGGGTGCCCGGCATGGACCAAATTCATCAAGTCGACAAGCAGTTGCTCGAGATTCGCCAGCAGATGATGCGCCACGCTCTAGTCGAGGACGAGGTGACAAAGCAAAATGTCGAAATCAGCATTGAGACCGGCATCACGATTTTAAAGCAACAGCTGACCGGCTATGAGTCGACAATCAACAACAACAAGGCCGCCCGTGAACTGTTCGATCAGACGACGACACAATGGACCACATTCCAAACAAACATTGAGGAATTGATTCGCATCTCGAATGAAGAAGGACAAGCCGCGGCCGACGCCTACATCCGGGACACGGCCACCCCGAGCGCAGACGCCCTGTCGAATACGCTCGGTCTCCTCGTCAACTTGAACCGCGATGGGATTCGTTCTGACATCGAGACTGGTGAAGCGTTGTTTGCACAAGTCCAACTCACGCTCATCGTTATCATGATCGCCGCTGTCGTCTTCACCGTACTCATGATGGTGTTCATCTTCCGCTCCATCTTCGAGCCGTTGAAAGAGTTCAAAGTGAAAATGCGCGAACTTGCGACGAGCCAAGGCGATTTGACGACGTCGATCCCGGTGAAGCGACGTGATGAGTTCTCTGGGCTCGCGCGCGACTTCAACCAATTCATCGCCAACCTGCGCCAACTTATTTTACAAGTGAACGGCGTCTCACGCGGGGTGACCGAGCAATCCACTCGCATGTACGACGAATTGAAAGCGCTCGATTCGTATATGACGACAACCGCCGCAACGACCGAGGACTTGACGGCCGGCATGCAACAGACCGCGGCGAGTGCCCAGGAAATGAACGCCTCCGCGTCGGATATGGAACGAACGCTTCACAACATCGTGACGATGGCGGCTGAACGAAAAACCGAGGCGGAACAAGTCGACGCCCGGGCCATGGCACTCCGTACCCACGCCGTCGAAGCGAAAGCGTCAGCGATCAGCGTCTTGTCCTCGACACGACACAATCTCGAACGGGCCATGCATGACGCCAAAGCCGTTCGCGAGATTGCGACGCTCACGAACGATATTTTAGACATCGCCGCGCAGACGAACCTGTTATCGCTCAACGCCTCGATCGAAGCGGCACGGGCCGGTGAAGCGGGACGCGGGTTCGCCGTCGTAGCCGACGAGATCCGTAAACTTGCCGAGACGAGCCGGACGACCGTCGAACGGATCCAAGCGATCTCGACGACCGTGCTCCATTCGGTCGATCATTTAAATGAGACGTCGAGCGAGATGCTCGGTTTCCTCGATACGAACGTATTGAAAGATTACGACCAGCTCGAAGAAGCCGCCGAACGCTACAGCGAAGACGCCGGGCGCTTTGAGGCGACCGCCTCTGAATTCGCCGAGGCGGCCACCGAACTCGAACAATTGACGTCCGGTATGATCGGTGTCATTCAAGACGTCGCCGTGACGGTCAATAACGGGGCGCTCGGTACGCAAGACATCGCCGAGAAAGTGACGTTGTCGGTCGACCGGTTCAGTGAGTTGAACCGTGTCACCGAAGCGTCGCAACGGAAGATGGACGAGTTGAGCGAGTTGATCGGCCAATTTAAAGTGTAAATAAAAGGACGCACTCCCTCGGGAATGCGTCCTTTATCATGCGGCCGACTGTTGCCGCTCTTTCCGTATCTCAAGTTCGAACCGCTTCGTCTCGGCGACGACGACACCCGACAAGAACAACAGACCGATCAAGTTCGGAATCGCCATCAGACCGTTGAAGACGTCGGAGACGGCCCAAATCAAGTTCAAGTTCGTCGTCATCGCACCGAGTCCGGCGACGACAATGTACACCATCCGGTACGGGACGATCGCCCGCTCCCCGAGCAGGTAATGGACCGAGCGTTCCCCGTAATAGCACCAGCCGATCACGGTCGAGAAGGCGAAGAAGACGAGCGAGATCGTGACGATGAGTTCCCCGATCGGTCCGAGGAAGTAAGCAAACGACGCTTGCGTCAGCTCGATGCCTTGCAGTCCTTCCGTATACTGACCGCCCATGACGATCGTCAACCCGGTGATCGAACAGACGATGAGCGTGTCGATCAACACTTGTGTCATCGAGACGAGCGCTTGCCGTCCCGGGAAATCCGTCTTCGCGGCCGCGGCCGCGATCGGTGCCGACCCTAGACCAGCCTCGTTCGAGAACACGCCGCGCGCGACCCCGTAACGGATCGCGGCACCGAGCGCCCCGCCGCCGATTGCTTCGGCACTGAACGTACTCGAGAAGATCGTCGCGAACGCGGACGGGATCAAGTCGAAGTTCGTGACTAAAATGACGAGCCCGGCCCCGACGTAAGCGAAAATCATGACCGGGACGAAAATCCCGACGACTTTCCCGATCGATTTGACGCCACCGAGGATGACGAACCCCGTCAGGACCATCATGATGATACCGGTCGCGACCATCGGGACACCGAACGACGTGTTCAGCGCTAAACTGATCGAGTTCGTCTGGACGCCGTTGCCGATACCGAACGCGGCGATCGAGGCGAACAAGGCGAACGTCATGCCGAGCCAACGTTTTTTAAGACCGTGTTCTAAATAGTACATCGGGCCGCCGGCAACCTCGCCCCGCTCGTCGACGGTACGATACTTGACGGCAAGGATCGCCTCGGCGTATTTTGTCGCCATGCCGATGAAGCCACTCATCCACATCCAGACGATCGCACCCGGTCCTCCGAGGACGATCGCGGTCGCAACCCCGACCATGTTGCCGGTACCGACCGTCGCCGCTAGCGCCGTCATAAGCGCTTGGAAGTGGGAGATGTCCCCACGTTGCCGTTTTCGTTTCTCGGCTTCCACGCCTGTCTTTTGCTTCGGGATGAACGCTTCTTTCAAGCCGAACCCGAGCCGTGTCACTTGGATGAATCCTAGCCGGAACGTCAAGAAGATGCCCGTCCCGATCAATAATATGAGCAAGTGTGGTCCCCAGACGAGGTTTGATAGACTCGTCACCCAACTTTCAAACTGCTTCACGTGATGTTCCCCCTATGTATGTATTCGCTTGACTGCTTGTTTATATTTTTCAGAACATTCACAACTTCGTCAAGTCGACGCGGGGTGAAATCATACCGATCCCGCGTAATGTTTTTGTAATATATCTGTTCAACGCTCGTTTTTATCGTGTTTCCGACTTTAGTATTTGAAATAAAAATGTAACGATTCACTTCAGCAAAAAACCGACCTCCCCTATCGGGAAATCGGTTGGGACCAACTTATTTGGCGAGCGCCGCGACGACCTCGTCGACGTGACCGTTCACTTTGACACTACGCCACTCCTCTTCGATGTAGCCGTCCTCGTTGATGAGGAACGTCGAGCGGACGATGCCGTAATACTCCTTGCCGTAATTCTTCTTCAACTGCCAGACGCCGTATAGCTCTGACACTTCATGCGTGTCATCGACGAGCAAGTCGAACGGCAAATCGTTCTTCTCGATAAAGTTTTGATGCTTCTTCTGGCTGTCGGCCGAGATGCCGATGACGACGGCCCCGCTCATCTTCGGTGCGGCGTCACGGAAATCGCACGCCTCGGTCGTACAGCCCGGCGTCGCGTCTCTCGGGTAGAAATAGAGGACGACTTTCTGGCCGCGATAGTCTTCGAGTGCGACCATGTCCCCGTTTTGGTTCGGTAGTGTAAATGTCGGTGCTAGCATCTGATTTCCTCCTTATCCGAACGACGGGTCGACGAGCTGTTCGTCATATCCGTCGATCGCTTGTTCTAGTTTTTGTTTGAGCGGGTCGAGCACTTCGAGATAGTCGACCGGGTCTTCCGTCGCGGCCGCATCGCGGAGCGCGGCCTCATTGTCGATATACCACGTCTGATACGCTTTAAAGTAATCGGTCATGATCGTTTGGTTTTCCGGGACGGTGAGCGTCTCTGACATGAGCAAGAAGACGTTATTATCCGCCTCGAGCGCGACATAGTCCGTCTGGGCGTTGACCCGGTCGTAAATCGGTCCGGCCTCATCCTCCGGCACCTCGGCGAGACGGGCGTTCGCTTCAGCGTTCACCCCATACTCGCTCGCTTCGATCCCCGTCAACAACTCCCCGACCTCACCGATCACGTCAGCCGGGACCAAAGCCGGTGTGACGACGAGCGACCAATCGTCGCCTTCCTTGATCGCGACTTTGGCGAGTCGGTTCGGCAGTTCGTTCCCGTCACCATCCTCCATCTCATGGACGATATAGGCGACGTCCTCATCCTCGTTCACCCAACTCTCGACGATGTCACCCGGCGTCAAGTCACGCGTCACGGCACCCGTCGCCGGGATGTCGGTCCGGGCAGCAGCATAGTCGATCTGTGCGAGCGCCTCGGCGTCCCCGTCACGGAGCGCTTGTTGATACGATTCGTACACCGTCTCGACCTCGTCCGGGAGCGGTCGTTTCGTCTCTTCGACCGGTGCTGCCTCTTCATTCCCGCAAGCGCCGAGCATGAGTGTGAGCGCAAGCGGCAACATCCATTTTCTCATCCAATCATTCCTTCCTCGATCGATCTCTTTTCACCATCCTACCACGACTGAATTTAGAGCGGAAACGACACGCTTTTTCGGAAAATTGTTTCACTAGGATTTCATGAAGAATTCCGATACAATACAGACGTAAGCGCTTAACTGCATAATCACTTTAAGGGGGAACGAGAATGATTCCATACAAACATGAACCATTCACAGACTTTACAAACAAAGAGAACGCTGCCTTGATTCAAGCGGCGATCGAGAAAGTGAACGGGGAGCTTGGTCAGGACTATCCGCTCGTGATCGGTGGGGAAAAAGTGACGACGGAAGGTAAGATCACGTCTTACAACCCGGCCAATAAAGACGAAGTCATCGGACACGTCTCGAAAGCGAACCAAGAACTCGCGGAACGTGCGATGCAAGAAGCGCTCAAAGCGTTCGACACGTGGCGTCACGTCGACCCGTCTGTCCGTGCCGACGTCTTGTTCAAAGCGGCGAACATCGTCCGTAAACGGAAGCATGAGTTCTCGGCCTACCTCGTCAAAGAAGCGGGCAAGCCTTGGAACGAAGCGGACGCGGACACGGCGGAAGCGATCGACTTCATGGAGTACTATGCGCGACAAATGCTCGAACTCAAACCTGGTAAGAAAGTCGAGAGCCGTCCGGGCGAGTACAACCGCTATGACTACATCCCACTCGGGGTCGGGATCGTCATCAGCCCATGGAACTTCCCGTTCGCAATCATGGCAGGGACGGCCGTAGCGGCCATCGTCGCCGGTAACACGATCCTCTTGAAGCCAGCTTCGACGACACCGATCGTCGCGGCGAAATTCGTCGAGGTCATGGAAGAAGCGGGTCTCCCGAAAGGCGTCCTCAACTTCATCCCGGGACCGGGCGCTGAAGTCGGCGACTACCTCGTCGACCATCCGAAGACGCGCTTCATCAGCTTCACTGGTTCACGCGACGTGGGTCTCCGCATCAACGAGCGCGCCTCGAAATTGAACGACGGCCAAATCTGGCTCAAACGTGTCATCGCCGAGATGGGCGGAAAAGACACAATCGTCGTCGACGAATCAGCGGACCTCGAACTCGCGGCCCAGTCGATCGTCAAATCGTCGTTCGGCTTCTCGGGACAAAAATGTTCAGCTTGTTCACGCGCCGTCATCGTCGACAGCGTGTATGACACGGTGCTCGACCGCGTCGTCGAATTGACGAACGAACTGTCAGTCGGAAACACGGAGCAGAACGAACACTTCATGGGACCGGTCATCGATGCGGCCGCGTTCAAGAAGATCACGTCGTACTTCGACGTCGCGAAAGAAGAAGGACGCATCGTCACGGGCGGTAAAGCGGACGACTCGACCGGCTACTTCGTCGAGCCGACGGTCGTCGCTGACGTGGCACCGAAAGCACGTCTCATGCAAGAAGAGATCTTCGGGCCGATCGTCGCCTTCACGAAAGCGAAAGACTTCAAAGAAGCGATCGACATCGCCAACAACACCGAGTACGGCTTGACGGGTGCGGTGCTGACGCGTGACCGCTCGAACCAAGAATACGCACGCCAAAACTTCCACGTCGGCAACTTGTACTTCAACCGTGGTTGCACAGGCGCGATCGTCGGCTATCAGCCGTTCGGCGGCTTCAACATGTCAGGGACAGATTCAAAAGCAGGCGGACCGGATTACATCCAGCTCCACATGCAAGCGAAAACGACGTCAGAGACGTTTTAATCCAGGAAGGCACGACGGGATAGCCCGTCGTGCCTTTTTTCTGTGTCGGCCTCACCCTAACGCCACGTCTAAAATCATCATGACGGTAAATCCAAGCATCAAGGCGATCGATGCCAAGTCCTTATGGCCATTCTCTTGCGACCCCGGGATGACTTCTTCGACGACGACAAAAATCATGGCCCCTGCGGCAAAGCTCAATGCGAACGGCAGTAGCGGCTCCATGACGAACACCGCCCAAACGCCGAATAAGGCGGCGACCGGCTCGACGACGGCCGACAGCTGTCCGTAGAAAAAACTCTTTCGTCGTGACATCCCGTCCCGCCTTAACGGCAGCGCCACCGCCACGCCTTCTGGAAAGTTTTGAATCCCGATCCCGATCGCGAGGGCGATGGCACCTGTCAACGAGGCCGATGGAAAGTCAGCCGCGACCGCCCCGAACGCGACCCCGATCGCTAGCCCTTCCGGTATGTTGTGCAACGTGATCGCTAAGACGAGCAACGTGCTGCGCTTTCGTTTGAACGGGCCGATTCCTTCCGCCTCACTGAGCGGGGAAGTCGGATGCAAGTGCGGAATCAGTTGATCGATGCCCCATAAAAAGAATCCTCCCAATAAAAAGCCGATCGTGGCCGGGAACCAGGCCGGCCAAGCGTCCTGTCCTGCCATCTCGATCGCCGGCGCGAGCAACGACCAAAAACTGGCAGCAATCATCACCCCGCCAGCAAATCCGAGCATCCCGTCCATCAGCCGTTGATTGATCGATTTCGTCGTGAACACGATAGCCGCCCCGAGCGCCGTCATGCCCCATGTGAACAACGTCCCGAGCAAGGCCTGCATGGTCGGGCTCAGTTGAGCCACCCAGTCCCACATCGCCATCGCCTCCCCTTAGGCTTTGTATGCGCACCCTACTCTTTTCCCATCGTCCCTGTGTCGCTAATCCCGATTTGAACAATCAAAAAAGAGGAGAGCGACGTCGCTCTCCTCCGTTATAGCCTTACTTAAAATGTACGCATCAAGTTCGCCATCTCGATTGCCGCTGTCGCTGCTTCCCAGCCTTTGTTCCCGGCTTTCGTGCCGGCCCGCTCGATCGCTTGTTCAATCGTCTCTGTCGTCAAGACGCCGAAGATGACCGGTACTTCCGACTGGTAGCTCGCTTGGGCGACACCTTTCGCCGCTTCGCTGCAGACGTAGTCGAAGTGCGGCGTCGCCCCACGGATGACCGCGCCGAGCGTGATGACGGCGTCATACTTCTTGCTCATCGCCATCTTTTTGGCGACGAGTGGGAGTTCGAACGCGCCCGGGACGAACGCGATCTCGACGTCGTCTTGCTCGATGCCGTGGCGCTTCAGCGCATCCTTCGCCCCGTCGAGCAAGCGCATCGTGATCAAATCGTTGAACCGTCCGACGACGATTCCGATTTTCAAGCCTTTACCAACCAAGTTACCTTCAAATGTATGCAACATTATTCTTCTCCTCCAAAATGATTCATTTTTTGTTGTTTCGTTAAGCGATAGCGTTCATTCTCGGCGTGCTCCCCGACGATGATCGGGACGCGTTCGACGACGGTGATGCCGCACGCCTCCAAGGCGTCGACTTTCTCCGGGTTGTTCGTCATGAGCCGTACGTTCGTGACACCGAGGTCACGCAACATGCCCGCGCTCACCCGGTAGTCACGCAAGTCGGCATGCAACCCGAGCGCGACGTTCGCCTCGACCGTATCGAGCCCTTGCTCCTGCAGTTCATACGCCTTCAATTTATTCAGTAAACCGATGCCGCGCCCTTCTTGACGCATGTAGAGCACGACGCCGCCCTCTTCTTCAATTTTAGCGAGTGACGCATCAAGTTGCGGACCGCAGTCGCAGCGGTAAGAGCCGAACACGTCACCGGTCAAACATTCCGAATGGATGCGGACGAACGGTGCATGTTCAAGTTCGCCTTTGATGAGCGCGACGTGCTCTTCGCGGTCAAGGACGTTTCGATAACCGATCAGGCGAAACTCACCCTTAGCCGAGGGGAGATTGACGTCCGCCTCTCGTTCGACGAGGTCCGTCTCCATATAGCGGACGAGCTCCTCGATCGTGATAAATTTCAAATCGTGCCGTTCCGCGACGTGGGCAAGGTCCGGTACTCGAGCCATCTCGCCGTCTTCACGGATGATCTCGCAAATGACGGCGACCGGCTCACTCCCTGACAGTCGGGCCAAATCGACCGACGCTTCGGTGTGGCCGCGCCGCACCGAGACGCCGCCTTTTTTCGCGATGAGCGGGAAGATATGTCCCGGCCGTTGAAAATCGGCCGGACGCGCGTTCGCATTGGCCAGCTCGCGGACCGTGTGGGCCCGTTCGCTCGCCGAGATGCCCGTCGTCGAGTCGACATGGTCGACACTGACGGTGAACGCCGTCCCGTGCGGATCGGTGCTGTTGTCGACCATCGGCGACAAGTCGAGCCGGACGGCGACTTCTTCCGCCAGGGCGGCACAGACGAGCCCTTTCCCTTCCGTGATGAGGAAGTTCATCGTCTCGGCCGTCATCTTATCGGCGAGGACGACGAAATCACCTTCGTTCTCCCGGTCTGCGTCATCGACGACGATGATCGGACGCCCCATCTTCAAATCTTCGATTGCTTGTTCGATTGTGTGAAACATCACCATCCCGCCTTTCCGTATCCCATCGACGCAAGTGATTCGAGCGTCATGTCCTTTTGATTCACTAGCTTTTCCATATATTTAGCCAACATATCGCATTCCAAATTGACCTTATCCCCAGCCTGCTTCATCCCGAGCACCGTCTCACTGTACGTGTGCGGAATGAGCGACAGCGTGAAGCCGCGTTCAGTGACCTCATACACCGTCAAGCTCGTCCCGTCGACCGAGATCGAACCTTTAGGGACGATGAAACGGAGCAACGACGGCTCGCAACTAATATCGATGTAGACCGCGTTCGCGAGCGGACGCTTCTTGACGATGCGACCGACCCCGTCGACGTGTCCCGAGACGAAGTGACCGCCGAAGCGACCGTTCGCCGGCATCGCCCGCTCGAGGTTGACGTCCGTTCCAGGGCGGACCCCATCTAGACTGGACGCTTTGAGCGTCTCCGGCATGACGTCGACGGCAAAACTCGTTTGATCAAACGCCGTCACGGTCAGGCAAATCCCGTTCACCGAGATGCTGTCGCCGAGCTTCACGTCTTCTAGCACGATCTTGCCCGCGAGCGTGAGCCGTAGCGACGGACCGTTCCGCTTCACAGCTTTCACACTGCCGATTTCTTCAACGATTCCCGTGAACATCGGACTCCCCCTTTCTCATGACGAGCTTGATATCGGTACCGACAGTCTCGACCGAGCCGATCGCGAAGCGCTCGATCGCATCTAACGGCCCGGCTTGGCTCGAGCGATAGACGCCTCGGTTCCCACCGAACACGCGCGGTGACTGATACATGACCCATTCGTCGACGTATCGTCCGTCAAAGAGTGACGTCACGAGCGTCGGTCCCGCCTCGATGAGCAAACGGCCGACACCGCGACCATGCAAGTCACGAAGGACGTTGTCGAGTGTCGAATAGTCGGCAAGCTCGACACCGTTTCGCGCGAGCTCGGTCCGTTTCACTTCATCATCGGACAGCGTATAGACGAGCACCGGCACGTCTTTCGCGCTCCGGACGAGCTGACTCGCGAGCGGTAAGCGGAGCTCGCGGTCGAGGACGACCCGAAGCGGCTGACGTGTCGGCGTGTCGAGCCGGACGGTCAAGGCCGGGTCGTCGGCGAGCACGGTCCCGATTCCAGTCAAGACGGCATCGACCGTCGCCCGTAGTTCGTGGACGTCACGTCTCGCTTCAGTCCCGGTCACCCACTGGCTCTCACCCGTGTCGAGCGCGACTTTCCCGTCTAGGCTCGTCGCCGTCTTTAATACGACGTACGGCCGTTTCGTCTCAAGCGAACGTAGGAACGCCGGATTGAGCGCACAGGCCTCGTCTTCGAGCAGACCGACTTCGACGTCAATCCCCGCCGCCTTCAAACGGGCGACACCTTTCCCTGCGACGAGCGGGTTCGGGTCTTCCATCGCGATGACGGCGCGCTTGATGCCCGACTCGATCAGCAAGTCGGCACATGGCGACGTTTTCCCGTAGTGCGAGCACGGCTCGAGCGTGACGTAAATCGTCGCACCGTATGCGGACGCACCGGCCATGCGAATGGCGTGCACTTCGGCGTGCGGTTCACCGGCCTTCAAATGGGCACCGAATCCGACGACGCGACCGTCTTTGACGACGACGGCCCCGACGAGCGGGTTCACACCGGTCTGTCCGGTAGCGGACTTGGCCAATTGGATTGCTTGTTGCATGTACTGTTGCATCGTTCTCCCTCCTTGTTTCGCACAAACAAAAAGACCCTAAGGATGTCCTTAGGGTCTCGGCGGGAGGTTTCAGTCGTCATTGGTCAGACCAAATAAACGTTTTCTTTACAGAAAAACGTACGACGAAGCACAGGTCACGAGGACCTGTCTTTTTTCCTTCTCCCATCCAGACTATACTGTCGGCTCTAGAATCGCACTAGATCCACCGTTCGCACACGTGCGCCCGGGTCACGGACTTAGGGCTCGCGCCCATCACCGCCGGTTGGGAATTGCACCCGACCCCGAAGGAATATTTGTTTGTACGCATTTACTTTAGCGCAAAAAAGAATCGAAGGCAAAAATAAAAGTGCAAAAAAGCGCCACTCCGATGAGTAGCGCTTCCAATCAAGCCAAGAACAAGACGACGAGCAAACCGACGATCCAGCAATAGAACGAGAAGTACTTGAGTTCACCCTTCGCCATGATGTGCTGGAACCATTTGAGCGAGATGGCCGTCAGCGCGTACGAGGCGATGAACGCCAAGACGAGCGGACCGAACAGATCACGTGTCGCCGGGTCGGTAAAGAGTGCCGGCCCGTCCAAGATCATCGTCCCGAGACTGACCGGGATGAACAAGAAGAACGAGAACCGAAGCGCCGACTCTTGTTTAATGCCGAGCAACATCGCCATGACGATCGTGGCACCCGAGCGGCTGATCCCTGGGATGAGCGCGACCGCTTGGGCGAGACCGATCAAGATGGCGTCACGTAACGTGATGCCGCCGTCACCTTTATTGCCGCGCATGTTGCGGATGAACCAAAGTGCGACCCCGGTCAAAATCAATGTGTAGCCGACCGTCGCGACGCCGCTGAGCGTCTCACCGATCCAATCGCCGAACAACACGCCGAGCACGCCGGCCGGTACGGTCGCGACGAGCAAGAGACCGATGAACTTGACGTCGATCATCGTATCCTCGCTGCGGTCTTTCTTAAATAAGAACGTCCACAGACTGACGACGAGCCGGACGACATCTTGGCGATAAATCGTCAAGACGGCAAGGAGCGACGCAAAGTTGACGAAAATTTCGAACGACAGTCCCGGTAATTCGATGTTGAACAGCTCTTGGAAGATGACCAAGTGACCGCTCGACGAGATCGGGATCGGCTCCGTAAACCCTTGGACGAGACCAAGCAGCAAGTAAAATAACCATATTGTCATATCATAATATCCTCTTTTCTCAAATTCGCTCAATGCGGCTATTTTAGCAGAATCACAGTTTCATTGACCACCCTTAAAAAAAAATTCGTATATTTTGAAAACTTTTATTGATTAGTCTGAAAATTAAATTTATTATAGAGGAGTACTCAACTGGACAACGGTGATGACCCCATTGTCCAGTTGGGTACATTTTTGTATGGAATTCATATAAATTACCAAAAATAAAACTTTTTGTTTACAAATGAACCCATATAATATTAAATTTGTAATATACCTGTTACCTTTTTTTTCAATCTTTCATCCGACTTTAGACCTATCACGTCCCATTTTTAACATAAAAAACTTACAAAGGCGCTTATAAATCGTAAAAACTATCCGATAGTATGATTGTAGAAGCACTTTCGTCATCATTGTCGGTTCAGATATGAGTCCATGGAAGGAGGAACCATCATTGAGTCAAACGCTATCCACTAATACTCATCACTTATCAACCGAACAGCAACGCATGATTCACTGTATTCGTTTGCTCGGGGATTTATTAAAGGAACGTCCTCGTCGCTCTGTCTATCGTCGTTTCGCGATGGAGCAAAACTGGCCGTCTCCCGAATCGATCATTCGACAGTTTGGATCATGGGCCGAGGCACTCGCTATCGCCGGCTATGAATGGCATGGGGAGATCGCCGTTGATTTACCCGATAAAATGCCAAAATATACACGCGACGATATCGTCGAGACGCTTGCCCTCTATTCACGGGACATGGGTTCGATCATCACGCTGAAAAAATATCAAGAATGGCGGAAACTACACCCGAAAGCACCGAGCCATTACCACATCGTCAAGACGTTCGGTTCGTGGCATGATGCCTGCGCCGAAGCCGGGCTGGAGGCGAGCGTGACTTACTCGAAGTCAGAGTTGTCGAACGCTCTTCGAGAAGCGATTCATGAGATGGGCTTCTCTCTTTCATTCGAGGCGTACCGAGAATGGGCAAAACGCAACAACAAGCCATCTACGAAAGCGATCTTGCATCGTTACGGCTCTTGGTCCGCTGCCATCCATGCGGTCGAGTCCGACATGTTCAGCCAGAAATCATAATCATTCATTCAAAAAGGAGAACCGTTTAACGGTCCTCCTTTTTTTCATTGAATTCGTTCGGTCGACGTGTCCCGGTAATGGGCGACACGGTCGCGACCGTTAAACTTCGCCCCGACGTACATCGCCCGGTCGGCATGTCGCAACACCGTATCGAGCTCTTCATATTCATGAATCGTCTCGATGCCGATGCTCGCCGTCACTTGGACTTTGATTCCTTCCGTTCCGAACGGGTGTGACCGGAGCGCTTGCCGAATCTTCTCACCGGTCACAATCCCCGCCGCTTCGTTCGTCCTCGGGAACACGAAGACGAACTCTTCGCCGCCGTAACGCGTGACGAGGTCACTGCTCCGGACGAGCCGGTTGAACAGGACCCCCGCTTCAATCAACACTTCGTCACCGAACGCATGGCCGTATGTATCGTTAATCGATTTGAAATGGTCGAGGTCGATCAAAAAGACCGACAACGGATACGATGCGACGTCGTTCAACCGCTCTTTCGTCCAACGTTTCAACGCCCGTTGGTTCGGCAACCCGGTCAACGGATCGGTCAGACTCTCGTGCTGGAGCCGATCCCGTTCGTCGATCCGCTCGAGTGACCATGACAGCGTCTTGAGCAAACGGTGGATCTCGACCGCGAGCGCCTCATCGTAGGCCCCGTTCGCCGTCGTCGAAATCATACAGCTGACCGCGTTCGTCGTGCTCGTCACCGGTTGAATGACGAGCGCGGAATGATGCAGTTCGCTTTGGTTCGCCTGAAGCTCCGGGTGCCACTCGTGGAGCGAATCGTACAGAAAGTACGGCTCACTCGCGTCACGGTGCCGTTCGAGCGTATACGCATCAGCGACCGCTTCCGCTTTCCGCCCCCGTACATCATAAAACGTCTGGTCCCCGTCACGATTGATTTGAAGCCAACCGCGTTCGACCTCGACGATTTCCCGTAACCCGTTCCAAAACTTTTCAATTAACAACGCTTCGCTGTCGACGCGATAGAGCTGTTCTTTTAATCGCTCGACTTGATCGATCTTCGATTGCGTCTCTTCTGTCTGCGTCGCTTTCGACAACGCCAGCTTTAAAATCGACAAGAGCAGGAACGTCGCCATCAACCCGACATACCCGAACAGTTGGAACGCCTCGAGCGCGATCATCGTGAACAACAGCTCGAGCGAGATGACGAGCCAATCGAACCGTAATAGCCGCCACATGATCGGTAGCGGGATCCGCTCCCCGACCAAGAACCGGGACATGACGAAGCTGAAGCCGAGGACGAGATAAAGGACCGCTAAGAAGCTGAGCAACGCCGCACCTTGCTCGAGCAAGTGGACGGTCGATCCGATCTCACCTCCGAGCGAAAAGTAGACGAGACCCGGGATGACAAGAACCATCGCCTCGATCAACGTGTTGAGCGGATAAAAGTGTAAGAAGCGCCGGCGGCCGACTTTTTTGTTGAACGTCCGTGCCTGAAATGTCAACAACAGCAACTGCCCCATCAAAATTGCCGGGACGAGCCCGTACAAGAAGAACGTCATGAAGACGAACAGCTCGTGGAATGTGAAGTGCAGGTGCCGCCGCTTTAACGGGTTGATGACGAACAAGGCACCGAGCGTGTAGATGAACCAGAAGAACGCCCAATCGAACGTTTCTAGATCGGTCCACGTGTAATAGGCGATCCCGATGAAGACGAGCGACCATGAGAGCCAGCTCCTTATGAGATACTTCCGAAATCGCATCGTCTCCCCCCTTTTCTTGTAACATTCTTTAATAGTATGAAGGGTTTTGGGGAAACATTCCAGTCGTTGTTTGAAAGTTGTGACAATGAAAAAACCGTGGCGCACGCCACGGTCTGTCCGTTATTTCGCTTTCAAATAAGAAATACCGATCGAGCCGGACCCAGTATGGGCCCCGAGCAGCGGCGCAAGCGTGTCGACGCGGATCGGCACCTTGTCGCCGAGCTCCCGCTTCCATGACTCCGCAAGCTCCGGCACGTTCCCGTGGAAGATTGAGACGTCCGTACATTCGCCTGACTCGATCGCCGCCCGGATGACCTCGAACAAGTGGGCTTGCGCCTTTTTATACGTCCGTACGGTCTGATACGGGACGATGAGCCCGTCCTCGAAGCGGAGCACCGGCTTCAGCTGCAGCATGTTGCCGATGAGCGCTTTTGATTTCGAGATGCGTCCACCTTTTTGCATTTGCGTCAAATTCTGAATCGTCAGTTCAATCCGGACGTCCTCGACGCGCTGTTTCATATACGCCTCGACGTCATCAAGGGCTTCTCCGCGCTCGACGCGCTCGATCAATTCCTCGAGCAACAGACCCATCGTATAAATACCCGACCGTGAATCGATGGCGAGCAGCTTGAACTCGGCGATCTCGGCTCCTTGGATCGACGCAGAGTACGTGCCGCTCAAGTCAGACGACAGATGGACGGCGATGCCCATGTCATACTTCGGCTTCAACTCTTCATACAACGTGGCGAAATCCCCGATTGCCGGTTGGCTCGTCGAGACGCGCTCGCCGGCATCGATCCAGTCGTACACCGTCTCAGCGTCGACGTCGATACCGTCTTTATAAGGTTGATCGCCCTTGACGACGTAAAGCGGGACGATATGGATGTCTGGGTGGTGTTTGATCGAATCTGGCAGGACGACCGTGCTGTCCGTGATGTAGGCAATTTTCATGTGAGCCTCTCCTTTAAAATCGTAATTAGTACCTGGTAGTATGATTTTATCACAGGTGAAACGGTTTCACTAATTTTTCAAAAAATGTACCCGTCTTCGTCAAACGTTCAAATCTCCCAGGTCCACAATCCGTCCGAAACGGGTAAAAGATAACATGGACAAAGGAGGCGTTTTTTAATGATTCGAATCGAGAACGTCAATAAGATTTACAAGACCGGTGACATTGAGACGGCCGCCTTGAAAGACGTCGACTTGACGATCAACGACGGGGCGTTCGTCGTCATCCTCGGCCCGAGCGGCAGCGGCAAGAGTACGCTCTTGAACGTCATCAGCGGGCTTGATACGGTCACGTCCGGGAACATCACGTTCGATGACACCGTCTTGACCGACCTGTCCCCGGAACAGATGACGGCGTTTCGGCGCGACCATCTCGGCTTCATCTTCCAACAATACAATCTGCTCCAAAACTTGACCGTCTTCGAAAATATCCAAATCGGGGCCGACCTGTCGACGCAACCGCTCGGCATCGACGAGCTGTTAGAGCAGGTCGGGCTGTCGCCTTCGCGCGACAAGTACCCGTACCAACTGTCCGGCGGTGAGCAGCAGCGCGTCTCGGTCGCCCGGAGTCTCGCCAAAAACCCGTCGATCATCTTTTGTGATGAACCGACCGGCTCGCTCGACGAGGACAACTCGAAGAGAGTGCTCGAGCTGCTCGAACGATTGAACACGACGTACGGCAAGACCGTCGTCGTCATCACCCACAACACCGGTATCAGCGCCATGGCCGACGACGTCATCAAGATGAACTCGGGACGCATCGTCGAACTGACGCACAACCCGGTCCGACAAGCCGCGCGCGACATCGCTTGGGGTTAGGAGGTTTCGACCATGCTGTATAAAAACGTTTTGAAGACGCTCGTCGGCAAATGGATGCAGCTCGTCTCCATTGCCGTCATCATCGTCATGAGCTCGCTCACCTACACGATGATGTTCTACGGAATCAGCGGGATCGAGGTCCCGACCGAGGACTACTTGGCGTCGTCGAACCAAGAGGACTTCGCCGTCGAGATGCTCAACCGCGTCACCGCAGACGAAGCGAACGACCCCGAAATCGCCTCCCTCGTCGCCTCGGGCACGTATACGCTCGCCGACTTGAAACAGGTCGACCCGGAACGCTTCGACGACTTGATCGGCGCTCGGATCGACGCGGTCGAATCCGTCATGCCCGAGGCGACACTCGAACTTCGCGAATCCAAACTGATCACTTACGCATTCGCGGGCAGTGAACATCGGGGGCTCGTCTTAAAAGAAACAATGACGATCAATCAGTCTTACCTCGAAGCGGGATCGCGTCCGACGACCGACGACGAGGTTGCGCTCAACGCCAAATACGCCGAGAAGAACGGAATCGAGGTCGGTGACACGATCGACCTCGGCACGCCGTTCACGGTGAGCGGCTTCGTCTTATTCCCGGACTATACGCTCCCGCTGTTCGATGAGAACTTCTTCAATCTCGACGCCGGGACGCAGACGCTCCTGCTCATGACAGACGAGGCGTATGAAGCGGTCGTCGGGACGGAATCGTTCAGGCTCGCAGGCGTCACGGACGGCGCGATCGACACCGTCGAGCTCCCGTTCGTCGTCTCGGTCATGGAGACGGAGAATATTATGCGCAGCGGGGCCATCTATAGTGAGATCTCGTCCGGGAAAGCGATGGCGCTCGGACTTAGCCTATTCATCGTCTCAATCGCCGTCATCATCGTTGCCATTCTCATCTCGAACATGCTCGAGGCCGAACGCGGTCAGATCGGGCTGTTGAAAGCGATTGGCTACAACCGGCGCCAGATTTCACCCCCCTACTTGGTGCTCATCTTGGTGTTCGCAACGCTCATGCTCGTCATCGGGTACTTCCTCGGCCTCTACTTCGCCGACCCGCTCAAAAACCTGTACCTCGACTTCTATCTGCTACCATCGATCACAATCGCACAAAACCCGCTCGTCTTTTTGACCGCCGTCTTCGCCCCACTACTGTTCTTCGCCATCGTCGCCGGTGCGGTCATCTACAAGCTCATGGGCGAGAGCGCGCTCGCACTGCTATCACCGCGCGACAACATATCGCTCAATCGGCTCAGCCGGCTCGTCAGCCGAATGCTAAGCCGGGCCAGCGGGAAAACGAAGTTCAAATATTTATACGCCGTCAAAAGCACGGGCAGCTTCATCATCTTCTTCCTCGGTATCTTGTTCTCGACATTGTTGATCGTGTTCGCGCTCATGATGAACGGGGCGGTCGACCGGATGACGGTCGGCGGATTGAACGACGTCGACTATGCGTATGAGGCGTACGCGAACACGGAATCGCCGCCAATGCTCGCCGACGGTCAGGAACCTTTCCTCGCCTATCCGTTCGCGTTCGTCGAGGATCAACTCGTCACCCTTAAAGGCTTGAGCGACGACAACACCCTCTACCGGTTGCAAGACCGGGACGGGAACGAATTGACCCCTGCAACCGATGGCGTCATCGTCACCGAACCGCTCGCCTTAAAACAGAGCTTTGACGTCGGCGACACGATTGACCTCGAGCTCGACGGGGAGACGTTATCGTACCCGATCCTCGGCATCGCCGATGACTTCACGGGTGACGTCGTCTATTTACCGATTGAAATGCTCAGCAACGAGCTGACAGACGGCGCCTCGAGCGATTTGTTCAACGGCGTCTACGCCAGTGAACGGCCGGACGAGTCGGTGTATCCGACGATTCTGTCGCGCGACGGCTTGATCGAACAGTCCGAGTCGATCAACGAGTATATGAATTTGATGATGAACGTCATGATCGGCGGCTCCGCCTTGATCGCCTTCAGCATCTTGTTCGTCTTGACCGCGCTCACGGTCGAGAAAAACTATTACGTCATCTCGCTCCTCAAAGTGATGGGGTATAATCGACGTGAGGTTCGCTCGATGATCCTCGACAGCTATTTCGTCTACGCGCTCATCTCAGCACTCCTCAGCATCCCGATCGCCCTCGTCGTCCTCCGGATCATCATCGTCGTCTTCGCCGAGGACTACGGGCTCGTCTTGCCGCTCGAGTTTGAATGGATCTACGTGCTCTATACGGTCGGGGCCGTCACGCTCTTGTTCTTCGTCAGCACGTTCGTCAGCCGGCGCAAGATCGATCAAATCCCGCTCCAAGAAGTGTTGAAGACGTATCAAGAATAATTTTGCTCGAAATAGGGCATAATAAGAAAAGAGACTAGGCCTCTCGCTTGAGGGGCCTAACTATTTGCAGAAGAGGATGATTCTAATGAACCGTACACAAGTGTTGCTCGCCATCCCAGGAAACTGGCCATCGGCCGAGGCAGTCAGCGAAAAGATTAGTATACATAGCGAAGGCTACACAATGGCCGGCCTGTTGCTGTTAGAAGACGAGACCGGAAAAGCGTTCACCGTCGAAGTCGTCGAACGCGACCCAGCGCTCGCCGAGGCGATGATTCACGCCAGCACGAGCGGCTTCACACCGAAAATCGCCAAAGGACTTACGCGTCACACACATATCGTCTATTTGATCGGCGACGTCAATGATGTGACAGACATCGCCGCGGCCCGTCGCGGGGCGAACGCCCTGTTGAACGCCGGCGGACTCGGTGTCATGGTCGAGACGGCAGGCGTCGCTTATTCGAAAGACGAATGGCAAGCGTCGAAAGAAGAAGACCTCGCCCTCGACTACTCGCTCCTCACCGCCATCACGGAAGAAGAGACGGCGTACGTGTCGTGGGGCATGAAAGCGTTCGGCCATGCCGACGTCGCCGTACCAGAAACGCTCGAGATCGAAGACGCGATCCACGTCATCCATTCGTTCAACTTCCATTTGATCGCAGGCGGATCGATGTTCGGTGACGGCGACAGCTTCACGTTCGAGGACGGCAAGACGTTCACGGTCGAGATGGGCGAAGACGAGCGCACGTCAATCGACAACTTGCTCCATAACCCGTTCGGCTTGATCTACCTCGTGCCACAGACAACTGAAGGATAAACAAAATAAACAAGAGCTCACAGATCATTCGTCTGTGGGCTCTTGTTGTTTCGGCATGTCGAGCGGCATAAAGTAATGGTCGCACCCTTCCCATTCGAGCTGTTCGCTCAAAATATCGAACGACGTCCGGAAGAATGCCTGCACGTCTCTCGTTTCCCCTACGTTCTCAAACCATAAAAAGAACTCGCTCTTGCCGGCATCATAATAGGCGTCTTGCGGTTTGAGCCGCTCCGTCCCGATCTCCGTGTACTGGAACGGGTAAGGCAAGATGAAGAACGTCGGAATATCGACCGCTTCATCACCGAGCCAAAACCCGAACTCGACCATGTGCTCGTCAAACGCCGCCTTCTCGATGACTTTATCTTGCGGGAACGGCTCAGGGCGTCCGTAGACGATGAGCGACGAGACATCAAACGTTCCCCAAAACAGGCCCGGCTTCACTTTCCGGCAGCGGAGCGGCGCGAGAAATGCCAATTGCTCCCGCGCGGCGTATTGAAACAGACGGATGCCTCGTTGCGCCGCCACGACGTCATAAGCGAGCTGCGTGTCATCACGGTCCAACATCCGTAACTCCCGCATCTCTTGCGTTCTCGGATTGAGGGCGACCGAGACGCCGTTTGCGCGCAGGGCACCCATGATTTCTTCATAGTACGTACTGATTGACTTGCCTGCTTCGAGCGGGAAGACCGACGTGTCGGCACCGACTTGGACTCTGATATGTGATTGAAAGACATCGACGTCGAGTTGTAGCCACGTCTCCCCTTGCACGAGCGGGCCAGTCGAAAAACCGCTCAGCGCAACGGGCAACGTGACGTGTGTCCATTGTGGTTCTTGCGGAGCCAAAGCCAACTTGATTTTCCCCAAGATTTGCGACAGCAAATGGAGCGTGAGCTTTGTCTCAGCCCATTCCGAGTGGCGTATCATCTCCATCACAGATTCCTCCGTTCCTTCATTGCAAAAGTGACAGAATCACTTCATTAATTCCCGTTACATCATCACGACAATCAAAAAAATCCACAGACACATGTCTGTGGATTTACTTTCTCATCTCTTGGAGCCGTTCGAGTTGGTGGGTCAACTCACCGATTGGCACGAACCGGGCCCGGCGGAGCATCTCTTTGCCGTCGATGAAGAACAAGACGACCGGTACGGTGAAAATCGAATAGGCGCCGGCGATATCCGGCACTTCGTCCGAATCGACCGCGACCGCCTCGATGTCGGGAAAATCAACGAGCATCTCCTCGACTTGCGGCTTGAGCGAGTGACAGACGCTGCATCCCGGATGCGAGACGTAGACAAGCAACTGCTCGGCCTCAGCGACCCGTTCGTTCAACATCGAAAGTGTGTTCACAGCCTCCATGCTGTCTCCCCCTTTCAACTTAAGCGTCGAGCCAAAGCACACCGACCGTCTCAAAGCCGGCATGAACCGCAATCGACGGACAGAAACGTGTCTTCACGACATCAATCTCCGGCAATTTCGCTTGGATGAGCGCGACGAGGTTGTCTTGCATCTCTGGCGCGAGCGCCGTCTGTACGAAGACACGGTTGTTATGGATTCCGTTCGCCGCATGAAGACGTTCGAGTTCGGTGACCATCTCAACGTACGCTTTTTTGATCGAACGCACTTTTTTGAACGGGATGACTTTCCCAGATTCGTCGAGCGTGATGATCGGTTTGATGTTCAAGATGTTCGCGAGGAACATCTCACCGGATGACACACGTCCGCCTCGGCGCATCGTCTCCATGTTCCCGATGATCATGAAAAAGTTTTTCTTGTCACGCCACGCTTCGAGAAGAGCGACGATTTCCTCGACCGACTTGCCTTCTGCCTCGGCAGCGAGACCGAGACGGACGAGCTCTTGCTGCGCCTCGAGCGCTGCGTGCGAGTCGACCGTGTAAACTTTAAATCCAGCCGCCTCAGCCGCTGCACTAGAGTTTTTGACGGTGCTGCTTAGTCCGTTTGAACAGTGGACGGCGATGGCGCAATCGTACCCTTCCTCTTTTAAGCGTTCGTAACGCGAGATGAAGTCACCAAAAATCGGTTGCGACGTCTTCGCTTCTTTCTTTTGGTCGATCATGTAGCGGTGCAATTCCTCAATCGAGAGGTCGACTTCACTGTAGCCGCTCCCGTCGACGATCAATTGGATCGGGACGATCTCGACGCCGAGCTGGGCGGCCTCCTCTTTCGAGAAGTTGGCCATACTATCGGTGATCCATGCAATTTTTGTCATAACAAATAGTCCTCCAGTAGTCGTTCAATTTTTTCCTCTTTCATTATAACCCATTTTCCCCGCCACTTCCCCGAAGAAAAAAGCAGAACGATTGCGGAATCGTCCTGCTCCCGTTCATTTTGTCGAAATCAGTTTCGTGTGGGCGAACTCATCGTGCGGCAGTTCGAGGTCTTTATTCGACTTCATCTGTTGAAGCGCACGAAGAAGTGGTAGACCGAGCGTCGCCGGATAGACGACGTCCTTGTAGAGCGTCCGTTTCATGACTTGCTCGAAGGAAAGCGGTCGGCCATCTTGGCTCACGACTTTAATCCCGACGATTTTGTCGCCGATCGTCTGCCCGTCCCGGTTGAGCAAGAAGTAGGCTTCTCCTGCGATGGAGACGATTGTCGGTAAGTAATAATGCTTCACTTCTTTATCCGGCCAGATTTTTTTACGGATCGTCTTCTCGACGAGTTTCGCGGGTGCTTCTAATAGGATTTTATCGATTCGACTAGCTACAGCGCGTTTCCAGATTGGGACTGCCACGTTCATCATCCTTTCGTTTCGTTTCCTAGCCTTTAGATTCCTCTTTTGGCTTGGCTTGAAACGCTGAAAACGGACAACCTGATCGCGCGAACAAGTTCGGCGTCACAATCTTGTCATCATAGTGCCGATGAAAGACGTGGGTCGAGGCCGGTGACAGCGGCGGGATGAGCCAACTCCACTGTCCGGTCACGTCACGACCGGCGTCCGTCTCATTTTTCTCGAACCGTTTAAACTGTTTCGCCGCTGTATGATGGTCGACAATCGTCACGCCGGCGCGCTCGAACGATTGCAAGACGGCGACGTTCAGCTCGACGAGGGCGCGGTCACGCCAGAGCGTCCGCTCTTTTGACGTATCGAGACCGAGTGATGTCCCGACAAGCGGGAGCAAATTATAGCGCTCAACGTCGGCGAGGTTGCGCGCCCCGATCTCTGTCTCCATGTACCACCCGTTGAACGGAACCGATGTGAAGTGGTGTCCACCGATCTCAAGCTCCATGTCAGCGATGGCCGGGACGGCGTGCCACTTGACGTCACGACCATCGAACAAATCGACGTCGTCATGACGAATATCGACCTCGAACACGGCATCGGTCGGCAGTTCATACATGCGGATCTCGTTCCCGTCTGTAAGCAAGAGCGGTAACAGATCGAAAGCAGTACCGGCCCCGACCCAACCGAGACGCATCGCCTGTCTCGTCATCGACAGCGATAGCGGGTCACCGACGATGCCGTCTGTCGTCTCGTACGCCGCATAACGGATGAGTTGCGTGTTCAAAATCCGAAAACGGTTCGGGAGGACGGTCATCGTCGAGCGGATCTTTCCACCGTTCGTCGCGTAGCGAAGATGGGCGACGATTGCTTCAAACACCTCGTCGAACGTCTCCACGTCACGCGAGTCATGGACGGTGAGTGTCTGCCAAAACAAGCGGCCGATGCAGCGGTTCGAGTTGCGCCATGCGAGTTTTGCCCCGGACGCCAATTCGTCCGTCGTGAGCGTGTACGTCCCGGTCCGCTCGATTTCGGCTTCGATCTCCCGTAACCGTTCGGTATGCTCCCCTTCAAGTTGTGAGAAAAAGTGGCGGGCTGCCTGTAGTCGATCCATCGTTTCTGTCTCCTCTTCTAATCTGTCCCTTCCATCTTAGAGAAAACTGCGTCCCGTTTCTAGTTTTAGAGCGCACAAAAAGCGAGCCGGCAAATCCGGCTCGCTGTGTCTCATCCTTCGACTAAGTCTTTCGCTTGTTGAATCGTAAAGCCGCGCGGTTTGTCACTTTCGAGCGCAGTCAGCCGTTTCTCGAGTTCGACAGTCTGTTCGTACGTCGCTTCATATTGATACAATCCGTTCGCAAGCTCGGTCAATCGCGTCACTTGAATCGGCAGCGACGGCTGCCCGTCATCAAGCAAGATGACGAGATTGATGTCACTATCGACCGGTAACCGGATCGAGCCATAGAAGGCGATCGCTTTAAAGCCGCGCTTCATGATGACGATTGGCGATGTCCCAACCGCGACCGCTTGATTGCGCAGCCGCGTGATCGTGATTCCGGCGTGGATCAACCGGTTCGACGGTTGGATCGTCTCGACGTACTCCTCGATCGGAATGAGCGTTCCCGTCTCGAGCGCTTGTTCAAAATCGGATTCTCGCAACGGTCGGCTGAAAATAAAACCTTGAATGACGTGACACCCGAACTCACGGAGTCGAAGCAAGTCATCCATCATCTCGACACCCTCGACGACGACGTTCATCCCGAACTCTTCGGCGATGAGGAGCAGACTCCGGATGATGCCTTGGGCTTTTCGGCTTTGGTTGACGTTATGGGCGAAGATACGGTCGATCTTGATCGTCTGGGCACTGTACGCCTGCAAGTAAGCAAGCGACGAATACCCTTTACCGAAGTCGTCAAACGCGATCGGGATACCGAGGCTGTTTAACCGTTCGAACGCTTGTGTGATCTGCTGGGCGTCGTCTAACAGTGACGTCTCCGAGATCTCGACTTCGAGATACGACGCCGGGACGTGGAAGCGGTCTAACATCTCTTCGAACACGCGTTCAAACCGTTCTTGATACAAGTATTTGGCTGAGACATTGATCGAGATTGGGACTCGATGTTTGAGCGATGTGATATAGCGGCACACCTCTTCGATCAACCAGTTGGTCAAATCGAGATGGAGGCTGCTCTCCTCGGCGAGCGGAATAAATTCGGCCGGCGAGATTGAGCCCCACGTCGGGTGCGTCCAACGCATGAGCGCCTCGGCTCCGACGATTTGACCGGTCCAGGCGTTCACTTTCGGTTGATACATCAAATAGAATTCGTTGTTTTTAAGAGCACCTCGCATATCACGCAACAGTTCGTAGCGTTTGAGTGACTCGATGTCCATTTGCGACGAATACAGTTCGAGTTTCGTCCCAAACTTTTTATCGGCCCGGTTCATGGCGACGCATGCGTGCTTGATTAATTCGCTCGCCTGTGCCCCGTCTTCAGGATAGCGGCTCACGCCGATCGAGATGCGCGCGAACAAGTCATACGCGTCAATATGGAACCGGTGCTTCGACAGCGTTCCTAACTCTTTCCCGAGCGCGAGCACTTCCTGGTCTTCCATCCGGCGTGGCAACACGATCAAGACGTTATCCGCATCGAGATGACCGAGCAAGGCGTCTTGTGGCAACAGACGAATCAATTGGTTCACCGTCGCGACACGCCACTCGTCACCGAGCTCGTAGCCGAACGTATTGTTGATTTCGGCAATCCGGTTGAACGAAAGCGAGAACAATGTGAACGGGTCGCGTTTGCGCGTGAGTTGATAGACCGATCCTGTGATTGATTCACGGTTCGGCATGTTCGTGATCGGGTCGAGCGAGGCGAGGCGCCAGATCTCTTGTTGCTGTTCTTTCAGTTGGGTGATGTCTTTGACGAGCGTCCGAAACCCGATGACGATGCCGTCTTCAGAAAAAATCGGCTCCCGGTTCTCTTCGATCCATTTGACATTGCCTTTCGCATAGATACGATACGAGAACGTTGTCGTTTTACCGCTGAGCGTCACTTCTCGGGCTTGGTTCACTTTCGGCACGTCATCAGGAACGACGACACGCTGCCAATAGTCAGGGTGTGTGTTGAACTGGTCTTCCGTATAGCCAAAGATGTGCGAGAAGCCCGGCGTCAAAAATTTGAACTGTTTCGTCTCGAAATAACGTTCAAAAATGACCGAGTCGACGATTTCGCACAACTGCTTCACTTTGGACTGCTCCATCGTGAGCGCTTCTTCGACTTTGACCAAATTGGTGACGTCAAACATTGCCCACGTCACCGATTTTCGATCTTTTGACATTCCGACTTTGACGATCAAATCCAAATATTTTTGTTGCTTCGGATTGAACGCCTTGATTTGGGTCTCATATTCTTGCACGTCAGCATCGTGGATGAGCGTCTCGATGGCCGCCGCAAATTCTGGACGGTAATCCTCATGGATCATGTTACGGAAATGTTCGCGTTTCATATCTCCCAGTTGCCGCTTAGATAAGCCAAGCAGTTCACCCGTTTGCGGTGAATGGTAAAATTCGCCGGACTCGAGATCAAGTTCGATCAGGATGAGACCTGGGATACGCTCGAACAGCGTCCGTCCCACTTTCATCCGATTGTATCGTTCACGCAGTTCCATCTGGGTCGTCAAATCTTTGACGACGCCGTACAGGCCGGTGATGACCCGGCCGGTATAGAGCGGCGTGTTCGTGACCGACAGATGGATGCGTCGCTTGTCCGCATTCAACGCTTTCAGTTCATAATGAACGGTCTCCCCTTGGAGCGCCCGCTGATGAAAGGCGTGAACACGTTCACTCTCTATTTTTGGAAGCCAGGATGCAGGATGGACGAAACGCTCCTCTTCCCCGCTAAAGAGGAGCGACAACTTTTCGTTCGAGTCGACGAAGTTCAAGTCGCGATCCAGGACGTACACCGCGTCTGGATATTGATCGAGCAGTAATGGATCGATATTGATTCGCCCCTCATGTTCGGCCTGCTCAACGTTTGATTCTAATACATGCTTCCAATTACGGAAGAAGCCCATGTGTACCACTCCTTCGTGTGACAAATGTCACGTTTCGATACGTGTTAACTTGATTATACAAGAATGATTAGTTGAAAATGCTTCTGCATTTTTCAAATAAGGGAAATGAACCGAATTACAGACATATATGCAAAAAAATGTCATGTCTTAATGTACTGTTGACCTACTCCTCCACACGATTGCAACGTAAAAAAGACCACGGATATGTGCTCCGTGGTCTCGCGCATTATGGTTGCTTTACGACGACCGTCGCATACGATGGCACGTCGACATAGCCCGAGACGCGTTTGATCGTCTTCGTTCCTGCCTGGCTGCCGTCGACAATCACGTTCCACTGTCCTGTCGGAAGTTTCACTTTGACTGTTTCTGCGTTGGCATTATGTGTGATGAACAAGTCTTTCTTCTGGCCAGGCGCTTTGTCATCGATCAAATACGTGATGACGTTTGGCGCAGAACGATAGAACTTGACGTTCTTCTTGACGTCAGTCGCTTTCGTCATACGAAGGCCCGGATTTTGTTTACGCATCTCGATCAAGCCTTTCATGTACTGGACGTCCGCCTTACGGTCAGCGGCGCGTTTCCAGTCCATTTGATTGATGCGGTCCGGTGATTTGTACGAGTTATGGTCGCCTTCTTTCGTCCGCATGAACTCTTGGCCGGCATGGAGGAATGTTGTCCCCTGGCTCGTCAAGAGGATGCTTGACGCGAGACGATGCATCTTCGTCCGGTCTGCTTCCGACGCCTCTTTATTCGTGAGTTCGAGCTTGTCCCAAAGCGTGTGATTATCGTGCGCTTCGACGTACGTGATCGCTTGCGTTGGCTCTTTCGTGAAGCCTTTGATCTCGGCGTTGTAGTCGATTTCACCGACAATTCCCGTCTTGATGCGGTTCTCAAGACCGTCTTTGCCGTTGATGAAGCCGTTGTCCGTGTCGATGAAGACGCTGCCTTTCAAGCCGTCACGGATGTTGTCGTTAAAGTGCGCGACGCCCGGCATCTTATAGGCGTTCTTTTGGTTCGCCTTCAGGGCCGGGTCGAGCGGTGTGCTGAGGTCCCAACCCTCGCCGAAGACGAGGATCGATTTATCGACTTTGTCGAGCGCTTGGCGGACTTGGTTCATCGTCTCGACGTCGTGGATACCCATGAGGTCGAAGCGGAAACCATCCCAATGATATTCTTGCGCCCAGTAGACGACTGAATCGACGATGAGTTTTTGCATCATCTTGCGCTCAGACGCGGTGTCGTTGCCGACGCCCGTCCCGTTCGCGAAGTCGCCGCCTGCCGTGTAACGGTAGTAGTAGCCTGGTACGATCTTATGAAGGTTCGAGGCTTGCGCATCGAACATATGGTTATAGACGACGTCCATGACGGCACGCAAGTTGTGGTCGTGGAGACCTTGAATCATTTCTTTCATCTGCATGATTCGAACTTTTGCGTCATAAGGGTTCGTCGAGTATGAGCCTTCCGGCGCGTTATAGTTTTTCGGGTCATAGCCCCAGTTATATGTCGCGTTCGGTTTCGTCTCGTCGACCGAGGCCGTGTTGTAGTCATACACCGGGATGAACTGGACGTGCGTCACGCCGAGGTCTTTGACGTGGTCAAGACCGGTCTTCGTCGCCGTCTTCTTCCCGTTTTCAATCAAGCGAGTACCCGGTTGAACGACACCGAGGTATTTACCTTTATAGCGAATTCCTGAATCGTACGTGTTCGATGTGACGTCAAAGATTGAGAAGTCACGGACGTGTGTCTCGTAGATGATCGCGTCCGTCGCGTTTTGAAGCTTCGGTTTCATCGAGTTCCACCGTTTCGGTTTCGTCTCGTTCAAGTCGACGATGACCCCTTGGTCCCCGTTTACGCCGACCGCCGTCGCATACGGATCGACCGCACGGACGCTGCCTGAAGCATGCTTGACGTTGTACGTGTAGCCGATGCCGTCGAGGTCGCCGCGGACTTCAGCAGTCCACGTGCCGCGTTCGCCACGCTTCATCGCAATCGTTTTCTTGATATCCTTGTCGTTCGCTGGACGGTCTTTCGGCATGTTCCACAGTTCGAGTGAAACGTCTTGAGCCGTCGGTGCCCAAAGCACGAAGTTCGTCTTCGACTGCTTGTATGTGACGCCGAGCTTGCCGTCATACGCGTACTTCGCATCGAATTCCGGTGACCGGAGCACGTCGCCTGCTTGCAGCACTTTGTCGCCGAACGTCGGGTGCGACGCCGTGATGACTTGCGCCAAGTCGAGGTCAGCGCTGAAGTTAACTGTGACCGATTTGTCGCCAGCCTTCTCGACCGACTCGACTGCCGCGCCATCGACCTTCAATTCACTAAGGAACTGCTCATCGATCGCGCGGTTGAGCGTTAGTTCCGCCTGACGGAACGTGTTTGCCTCGAACGAGACGATTTTTGGTGAGCGGTCGATTTCTGGCTCTGAATAGTAAATCGTCGAATCACCTTCGACGAGCCAAATCTCTTTCGCCGTGCTGAGCGCGAAGCGGTCTTCGCCGTCTTTGTCGGACCATTCGCCTTTTTTCGTGATCAGACCGATGAGTTGTTTCGCATCCGGATTCGCAAACTTCACGTTCGCGACACCGCCGTAAGCGTCCGTCTCATCAAAGTTGATGCTTTGACCGTCGCCACCGTCCGGCCACGTCCAAACGCCCCAGTCGGTGTATGTATTGTCATAGCGGAAGTAATGGACTTTCATGTCGACTTCCGTCTTCGCCGTCTCCCCGTCCGGGTTCGACGTGTAGATTTTCGAGTCGCCCGACTTGATCCACACTTCGGCGACACCGTCCTTGATCATGTCTTTCGTGATCAGGCGGTCGTTTTCCGACCCTTTATCCTTGTCCCAATTGTCCGTTCGGACGATGAGACCGATCTGTTCAGGTGAGTCGACCGGGAATTCGTAGGCCGCCACCTTGCCGTAATCGTCCTCGCCGTTAAAAGCGAAGCCTTTGTTAGGGAAGTAATCTGGGCCATTCGCCCAAAGCCATAAGTTCCAATCCATTTGATTGTCTGGCGCCTCTTGATAGTGGACGACGACTAGTGTCGACTCTTTATCGAGGGCAGACGCTGACATCGGAAACATCGACAGAATCAGTGCAAACGTTAGCACAACTGCCCATACTGGTTTCCATTGTTTGTTGACCATGTGGGTCCCTCCTTGTAGCATGAATTTAGGAAAACGCTTACACAAAAATTGTAAACGTTTGCTTCCTTAATTTCAATTCTTTTCTAAATAAACAACTAACGTTTCCCATATCAAGCCACTTGTTGGTTCGAACTCCTTTTCCCATCACAAAATGATTGCTTTTTTATCCCCTTCTGCCGAATATAGAAAATAGGGGAGGAATTTTTAAAATGTCGATGACCAATTTAATCAATAATTTGATTGCCAACGCCAGCTTACTGCTGATCGGCCTTTATATGATCTCACGCCTCACGAAGCTCGGGTTCACGAGCAAGCTCCCGTTAAGACGGCAAATCACGATTTCACTACTCCTCGCCGGCCTGACGATCGCCATTACGTTGCATGGTGTGCTCTGGAACGCCCAAGCCGACTTTCAGTACGGGTTTGTCCCCATCATCATTGCCGGCCTTTACTTTGGCCTCCAAGGCGTCCGAATCACTTACGTCTCGAGCATACTGCTGCTCCCGTTCATCATATCGGATACGTTGCTGTTAATCGTTTTTCTCGACTATACGGTCGCGGCCACAACCGCAGTCGTCTATATGAAACTCCGGGAGCGGATCAAACCGACGCGGGACATCCGCATCGTTAACGTCATCAGCCTCGGATTCATCACCTTGTTCTCCCTCTTAAACTTTAGTACCTATGCCGCTCCAAAAATGTACGTCTATACGTTGATCGCTTTCGTCACGATTGGATATTCAACCGGGTTCGTCCTTCATATCGTCTATGGGGGCATCCGCAAGATGCAGCGCTCGGAACGGCAGATCACAAAATATCGAGAAGCCGCCTACACCGACGCCTTGACGGGTCTTGGTAACCGTCGTCGCTTCGAGGAAGAGATGAAGCGCGTCGACGAGGAAGTGTTCTCGAGTCCTTACGACATCACGCTGCTCTTACTCGATATCGATCATTTTAAATCGGTGAACGATACGTATGGCCATGATGCCGGCGACGCCATCTTGATCGAGCTCGGCAAACGGCTCACAGAGACGGCCCGTACCGATGACATGGTGTGTCGCCATGGCGGCGAAGAGTTCTCGGTGCTCTTATCGGACTGCAACTTGTCGCAAGGGTTCGTCATCGCCAACCGCTACTTGCGTCAAGTCGCGGAAAGTCCATTTTTGCTGCCAGACGGCAAACAGCTCGACATCACCGTCTCTATCGGTGTCGCGAGTACGTCCGAACCAAAGATCGTCACGTCTGAACAACTCGTCAAAAAGTCCGACCTCGGTCTCTACGTCGCCAAACGTAGCGGTCGCAACCGGGTCAGTAAATGGAATCAGCACTATGCAAATTAGACCCGACTCATACGAGTCGGGTCTAATTGATTAATTACCGTATTTTTTAAACAACTGATAGTTCTTGTTGCCGCCCGATAAGTTGTAGACGTCGGTGAAGCCGAGGTTACGGAGCACGTTTTGCGCCGCGTTCCCAGTGACGCCACCGTTGCAGTAGACGACCGTCGGCTTGTCTTTATCGAGGTCTTTTGACGCCTCGCGAAGCTTGCCGAGCGGGATGTTGACCGCACAGTCGACGCACGCCTTCTCAAACTGCGCCGCTTTCCGTGTGTCGATGACCTGGATGTCCTCATCCGCGTCGATCCGCTGCTGTAGCTCAGCCGGCGTGATGAGACGGGCCGACTTGTTCATGCTGTTCGCCAGTGCCATCCCCGTGTACATGACCGGGTCTTTCGTCGTCGAGAACGGCGGTGCGTACGCGAGGTCGAGATGGAACAAATCGTCGACTTTCGCTTTGAACGTGATCGCCGTGACGAACACGTCGATCCGCTTGTCGACGCCTTCGAAGCCGACGATTTGGACGCCGAGCAGTTGACGTGTCGCCCGGTCGCCGATCGCTTTGATCGTCATGTCTTTCCCGCCCATATAGGCCGGCTTGTCCGGTTTCGTGTTGTGGAGCACTTCAACGTCGTAGCCGAGGTCACGCGCTTCACGCTCCGAGAGGCCCGTCTGCGCGACCGCGAGGCCGAACACTTTGAAGATACCCGTCCCGAGGATACCGCGGTGTTCGAGTTCCCCGCCCGTGAGGAGATCACCTAGCGCACGTCCCATCTTGTTCGCCGTCGAGCCGAGTGGGCGCCAAATCGGTTTTCCTGTGACGAGCGAGACGCTTTCAGCGACGTCGCCGGCAGCGTAGACGCTGTCCACGTTTGTCTCCATTCGTTCGTTGATGGCGATCGCACCCGTCTCGCCGATCGTGACACCGATCGACTTGGCGAGTTCCGTATTCGGACGGACACCAACCGAGAGGATGACGAGGTCGGTGTCGATTGTTTTCCCGCTCTCCGTGACGACGCGTTCGACGTGACCGTCGCCGACGAGCTCTGTCACGGTCTCACCGAGCAACAGCTCGATGCCGTTCTTCTCGAGGTGGTCCTCGACGCGGCACGCCATGTCTTTGTCGAGCGGCGGCATCACTTGCGGGATGCGCTCGATGATCGTGACGTCGATGCCACGAAGTTTGAGCTGCTCGGCCATCTCAAGACCGATGAAGCCGGCCCCGATGACCGTCGCATGTTTCGGGTTCGTCGCGTCGACGAAGTTGCGTGTCGCTTCCGCGTTCTGGATGTTGCGGATCGGGAAGACGTTATCTGACTTCACGCCCGGGATCGGCGGGACGATGCTCGAGGCGCCGGTCGCGAGGACGAGGACGTCATAGCTGTCCGTAAACGTCTCACCCGTCTCCAGGTTTTCGACCGTGACCGTCTTCGCGTCCGCATCAATCGCCGTCACGTTATGACGCGTCATGACATCGATGTTGTAACGCTTTTTGAAGAAAGCGGCGTCGCGTGGCGTCAAGTCATCGCGTGACTCGACTTCGCCTCCGACGTAATATGGGATCCCGCAACCCGAGTAGGAGATATCGTAATCGCGGTCGTAAATCGTAATTTGTGCGTCTTCGTTGTTACGACGTGCTTTCGCCGCGACCGATGTGCCGGCAGCGACTGAACCGATGATGACTAACTTCATAAAAATCCACTCCTCAATATAGTAGTAAGCTGATATACAGGCCGAGCAACGTGATGGCAAGCGTCGGGATCGTCAAGATGATCCCGACTTTAAAGTATTGTCCCCAACCGATCTTAAGTCCTTTCGTCCGGAGCACGTGAAGCCACAAGAGCGTCGCGAGCGACCCGATCGGTGTGATCTTCGGTCCGAGGTCGGAACCGATGACGTTCGCATAGATGAGCGCTTCGCGAATCTGACCCGACGTATTCGTCAAATCGATGGCGAGCGCGTCGATCATGACGGTCGGCATATTGTTCATGACCGACGATAAGATCGCGGCCAAGAAGCCCATCCCGAACGTGGCCGTAATCACGCTACCTGAGAACCAGTCGATGAAGTTGGCGAGCACTTGCGTCAGCCCAGCGTTTTGTAGACCGTAAACGACGATGTACATCCCGAGCGAGAAGAAGACGATCGCCCACGGCGCGCCTTTGACGACTTGCTCCGTCTTCACGGCAGGCGAACGGTTCGCCATGATCAGGAAGAACAGGGCGATGACACCGGCGACGAGCGAGACCGGGATGCCGATGATGTCGCTCGTGAAGTAGCCGATGACGAGCAACGCGAGGACGACCCACGACAAGCGGAACATCTTATGGTCTTTAATGACCGTGCTCGGCTCGACGAGTTTTGACAAGTCGTACTGCTTCGGGATGTCTTTTTTAAAGTACAAGTACAAGACGAGCAGACTGCCGGCGACGGCGAACACGTTGACGAACACCATCCGCGCCGCATACTCGGCAAAACCGATGCCAAAGAAGTCGGCCGAGACGATGTTGACGAGGTTCGAGACGACGAACGGCAAACTTGCCGTATCGGCGATGAAGCCCGAGGCGATGACGTACGCCAAGACGACGGCGTCCGGTAATTTAAGCGCCCGTACCATCGCGAGCACGATCGGCGTCAAGATGAGCGCCGCCCCGTCGTTCGCGAATAATGCGGCGACGAGCGCACCGAGAAGCGTGATGTAGACGAACAGTTTGACACCGCCGCCCCCGGCGATCCGAGCCATATGTAAGGCGGCCCATTCAAAGAATCCGATCTCGTCCAAAATGAGCGAGATGAGAATGATGGCGATAAACGTAAACGTCGCGTTCCAAATGATGCCCCATACGGTACCGACGTCATCAAAATTGACGACCCCAGTGATGAGGGCAATGGCCGCCATCCCCATCGCCGAGTAACCGATGCCGAGGCCTTTCGGTTGCTTGATGATGAGGAAGAGCGTCACTAAAAAGATGATACTAGCAATCCACTGCACAATGAGTTCCTCCAATAATCTCTATTTTTGTTAGCACGTTTCTTGAAGACCACGGAGCACGAGGCTCGCGCTGTCTTCTGTCGATTCGACGTCGAGTGTGACGTTCTCAGCCATCGCTTCTGCGTCTTTCGCAACGGCGAACGTGAGGCCGTCATAATCTTTCACGTCGTCCGTCGCTTCCGGAGCGGCGATGTGCAGACCGAGCGTCGGTCCGCAGCACCCTGCTTCCGTACAGATCCGGACTGATTTCACTTCTTCATCCTCGAGTGCTGTTTTCATAAAATCGATCGCTTCATTCGTGATGTTCATTTGATTTCCTCCTTCAATAGTTGAGATAACGCCGGATAGCCGACCGGCAAGTGTTCTTGCCACGACAGTAACGTCGGACGCGGATACGTGTTCACCCGTTCGAGCCAAATCGCCTCACTCGCGACTTTCGCCGTGAGCAGTTTGCTTTCGACGTCGAGCGGTGTGAATGATTGGTTGACGACCCAGGCGAACGGACGGATGCCGGCCCGTTCCAAGTCGGTGACGAGCCGCTCGGCTTCATACACTGGTGTCGCTTCAGGGAGCGTCGTGATGACGACGTGCGTCTGTTTCGGGTCACGGAGCTTCGGCAACAGTTCGCGGACCGCTTCCGGGACGACACCGGTCGAGCGTTCGAGCTCACGGTGATAGCTCTCGGTCGCGTCGAGCAAGAGCAGTGTATGTCCGGTCGGTGCCGTGTCGATGACGACGAACCGGTCTTTCGCTTTGGCGACTTGACCGGCGAAAGCACGGAAAACCGCAATCTCTTCCGTACACGGCGAACGCAAGTCTTCTTCAAGCATCGCGCGCTGTTCATCGGTCATGTCCCCTGCTTCATGGAACACGTCGGCCCGATAGTTTTCAATCTCGACTTTCGGGTCGATCGCGTCGACGGTGAACGTGGCGGGCACGTCCTCACCGATTGTGAAGGCGACGTGTGCCGCCGGGTCGGTCGTCGTCAAATGGACGGCGTGGCCGCGTTCGCTCAAAGCGACGGCGAGGAGTGAGGCGAGCGTCGTCTTGCCGACCCCACCTTTGCCCATCGTCATGATGACGCTCGGACCGTCCGCTTCGACTTCATCGACGAGCGTGTCGATCGAGCCGTAACGGCTTGCATCATACGTCATATCCGGCACGGCGACCGTCTCCCCGTTCACCCAGCGGCGCAGCGCCGGGACGCCGACCAAGTTCTCGTAGGCGTATGGGAGCGTGAACGTCTCGAGCGTGTCGACGCCTTGTGGCAAGTTGGCGAGCGCGTCTTGTTGGCGCTCGATGAACCGTCTCGTATAACGGTCAGTGCCTTCCGCCGGATCGACGACACCGTTGATGACGAGCTGCATCCGCTCGATCCCGATGGCGTGGAGCTCCATCGCGGCACGACTCGCCTCGACGAGCGTCGACGTCTCAGGACGGGCGACGAGCAACAGTGTCGTCTCGTCTCCGTTCGAGAGCGTCTCGACCGCCCGTTTATATTGGTGTTGCTTGTCTGATAGACCAGCGAGCGGACCGAGGCACGAGACGCCGGTCGTGTTCGTCTCTAAAAATTCGTCCCATGCGCTCGGGAGCGTGAGCAACCGGAGCGTATGGCCGGTCGGTGCCGTGTCGAAGATGACATGGTCGTACGTGTCACGGGCCGTCTCTGACGTCAACAGCTCGGTGAACTGGTCGAACGCCGCGATTTCAACCGTGCAGGCACCGGACAGCTGCTCTTCCATCGACTGGATGGCGACGTCCGGGAGCACGCCGCGATACGGGCCGACCATGCGTTCCATGTACGCTTTTGCCGCTTCTTCCGGGTCGAAGTTCGCAATCGACAGCTCTGTCCCAGGGACTGCTCGTGGTGTCTCGTCAAGTTCCATCTCGAACACGTCCTGCAAATTGCTTGCCGGGTCGGTCGAGACGAGCAAGACGCGCTTGCCACGGTCGGCGAGCGTCAAGGCGAGGCTCGAGGCGGTCGACGTCTTCCCGACGCCGCCTTTCCCGGTCAAAAACATGTAACGGGTCGGCTCAATCGTATTAAAATCAAAGCGATTCATCATGACGCGCCTCCTTATTTTTTAAGCGTGATGCGGACTTTCGGTTTCTCGCCGTCTTGTTTCGCGAACGCCGTGACCGGTAGACCAGTCAGTTCGGCGATCTCTTCGTTCGTCATGTAGGCGCCGCGTTTGACGATCTCGCCATCGATGACGGTGAGCGGAAGCGTGTCGAGCCCTTTCGTGATCTCGGATTGCACGTTTGCGTTTTCAACGAAACGGTTCGGCTCCGAGGCGAGGTTATAACGCTCGACGTCAAAACCGCGTTGTTTCAACACGTAATGGATCGTCGCGATCCGCGTCAGTTCTGGATCGATCGATGGGCCACATAGTCCGGTCGGACAGCACATGGCCGGTTCGAATACTTCAAGTTTCATCGTTTTTTCCTCCTTAAATGGCACACTCGGCGTCACAGTCACAGCTCGCATCGACCATCTCGACTTGTCCGAGCAGATCGACGACGATCGAATAGAACGGGCTCGTCTCGTTCAACCGGTAATGGATCCATTGCTTGTCCCGGCGCTCGAGCAGCAGTCCCGCTTGACGCATCATCTTCAAATGACGGCTGATCGCCGGCTGCGAGATGTCGAAGCAGTCGACGAAGCTACAGGCACACTGTTCCCCGTCCTGCATCTGCTTGAGCATCGTCAACCGCGTCGGGTCGGCTAGCACTTTGAGCACTTTACTTAAATCATCTATCGTATGCATCGTCATTCTCCTTTACCCCTTGTATAACAAAATCGTTATATAACCTCTACGTTATGAAATTACCATAGTTTTTAATGATAAGCAATTGTCTTTTCTGAAAAAGTTCGCTATGATAAAACACGTTGTGAAAACATGTGTCGGTTTAGCCGCTTCCTTCATATAATAATGCATTTGATCTTCGTGAGACTCGGAGGTCAAATCAAAAAATATGTAGAGAGGTGTGTTCTTTTGGAAAAATTGAATACGATTAAACAAGATTGGCTCGGCAACGTCCGGGCAGACGTCCTTGCGGGGATCGTCGTCGCTCTCGCCCTCATCCCTGAGGCGATCGCCTTCTCACTCATCGCTGGACTGAACCCGATGGTCGGTCTATACGCTTCATTCATTATCGCCATGGTCATTTCGATCACTGGCGGTCGACCAGCGATGATTTCGGCCGCGACCGGTGCGATGGCGCTCGTCATCGTCTCGCTCGTCGCCGATCACGGGCTCGAGTACTTGCTCGCAGCCGGAATTTTAACCGGCATCATTCAAATCGCACTCGGTTACCTCGGCATCGCCCGGTTGATGAAATTCATCCCGCGTGCCGTTATGGTCGGCTTCGTCAACGCCTTGGCAATCCTCATCTTCCAAGCGCAGTTGCCAAACTTTGAAGGCGAGAGTTGGATCATGTGGGCAATCGTCGCCGCGTCACTCGTCATCATCTTCTTGTTCCCGCGCATCACGGGCGCAATCCCGGCACCGCTCGTCGCCATCGTCGCGATGACGCTACTTGCTGTCTTTATGGGACTCGACACGAAAAATATCGGTGACATGGGAACGATCTCAGCAACGTTGCCAGAATTTTTATTCCCGAACGTCCCGTTGACGTTTGAAACGTTGATGATCATTCTTCCTTACTCGATCTCCCTCGCTTTCGTCGGATTGATCGAATCACTCCTCACGGCCCAAATCGTCGACGATATGACCGGTACAGATTCAAATAAAAACCGTGAGTCACGCGGCCAAGGGATTTCAAACATCATTGCCGGATTCTTCGGCGGTATGCCAGGTTGTGCGATGATCGGCCAATCGGTCATCAACGTCTCGTCAGGAGCACGCGGTCGTCTATCGACGTTCGTCGCTGGACTCGCGTTGTTCATCATGATCATGACAATGAGCGACATCTTGATGCTCATTCCAGTCGGCGCCCTCGTCGGTGTCATGTTCTTCGTGTCGTATGCGACGTTTGACTGGGGCTCGCTCAAAGCACTCCGGACGGCACAAAAGTCGGATACGGTCGTCATGCTCGTCACCGTGCTCGTCACTGTGCTCACACACGACTTGTCAATCGGTGTATTCGCCGGGATTTTAACAGCTGCGATCTTGTTCGCCGCGAAAATCTCGAAAGTCGAACTCGACCGCAACGTCGAAGCCGACCACGCCCACTACGTCGTGAACGGTCAATTGTTCTTCGCCTCAACGTCTGACTTCGTCAACCAATTCGACGTCGAAGAAGATGTCGAGGCAGGCATCAAACATGTGACGATCAACTTCTCGAACACACACCTTTGGGACGATTCGGCCATCGGCGCCATCGACAAAGTCGTCTTCAAATACCGTGTGCATGGTATCGAGCCAGAACTGTTGAACTTGAACAAAGATTCAGAGAAGCTGCTCAATACGCTCGCGCTTCACTTGAAACAACAAGATGCAGGCATCGGACATTAATTCGGGAGGGATTCACATGACAAAAATCTTCTTAGCCGTTGACGGATCGGACCATTCGATGCGTGCGACTGTGAAAGCGATCGAGCTCGCGAAAGTCTCGAGCGCCAAAATTGATGTCGTTCACGTCGTCAGTTCGAAAGAGTCAAAAGAAAGTGCCCTACAATCAACAGGCAAGATCGACTTGGAGGCGAAACGGATGCAGCGGATGCAACGTTTCTTCTCGGCGATCGAAGCAGCCGGACTCGAGTACGAATATATCGAGCTCCGTGGTGAACCGGACGTCGAGCTCGTCAAGTATGCGAACCATGAACCGTTCGAATACGTCGTCGTCGGCTCGCGCGGCTTGAACACGTTCCAAGAGTTCGTGCTCGGCAACGTCAGCCATAAGCTGGCCAAACGCGCGCTCGCGCCGGTCGTCATCGTCCGATAATCAGAAAGGAAGTGAACCTCAGCGTTCACTTCCTTTTTCTGTATCTCGAATCGACACAATTGCGAATGCGCTTTCATAAAAAATCGCATATACTTGTAGTAGCAAGCGTACAAGAGGAGGCGTTGAAAGAATGGGTAAAATCTTTTTAGCGGCAGATGGCTCGGACCACTCGAGACGGGCTTTAACAAAGGCAATTCAACTCGCCAAAGCATCAGACGCATCGATTGATATCGTTCACGTCGTCAGTGCGAAAGAATCGAAAGAGGCCGCGCTCAACTCGACCGGCAAGATCGATCTCGAGACGAAACGAAAACGCATGATGCAACCGTTGTTCGATACAATCGAAGCGGAAGGCATCGCCTATGAATACGTCGAACTCCGCGGCGAACCGGACGTCGAGCTCGTCAAATACGCCAATCGCGATCCGTTCGAATACGTCGTCGTCGGCTCGCGCGGCCTCAATACGTTCCAAGAGTTCGTCCTCGGCAGCGTCAGCCACAAGCTCGCGAAACGGGCGCAAGCACCCGTCATCATCGTCAAATAAGCCATCCCCTTTCTCAAGGCGAGAAAGGGATTTTTTTGTGTCTTGTACAGGAACAACGTCCTATTTGTGGAATCCAATAGTGTATGGATAACTAAGGAGGGAAGCTTTCATGGAGATTGTCAACGACCCGAGCACGTTACTTTTAATTTTACTGCCTTTATTGTTACTGCAACTGATCCTCCTCGTCGTCGCCATGATCGATTTATTCAAGCGGCCTGAAACGAACGGACCGAAATGGGTGTGGCTCCTCGTCATCGTCTTTATCAACATCCTCGGTCCGATCGTCTATTTCCTCTGGGGACGGACAAAACAATGAACGCGAGCCATCTCACAAAACGATTCGGCACGTTCACCGCGCTTGATGACGTCAGCTTCTCGCTGCGCCCGGGCTGCACGTCGCTCCTCGGAGAGAACGGGGCCGGCAAGACGACGCTCCTCAACATGATCGCCCGTGTGACGACGCCGACGTCCGGACAAATCGAGGGTCACGACACGATCCGGGTCGGTTATTTACCGCAACGTCCGGCGCTTTATCCTTCCCTCACACCGGTCGAGACGATTAAATATGCGGCCGACTTGACGGGCACGACCGGCGGCGACGCCTTGAACCTCTTAAAACGCGTCGGCTTAGACCCGGTCGACCGCCCGGCGGCGCACTTGTCAGGCGGGATGCGGCAACGGCTCGGCATCGCCCAAGCGCTCGTCCATGACCCGGAACTATTGTTGCTCGATGAACCGGTGTCGGCGCTCGACCCGCGCGGCCGCCGGGAAGTGCTCGATCTCTTGAGCGACTTGAAGCGCGAGCGAATGATTCTCTATTCAACGCACGTGCTCCCTGACGCCGAGGAAGCGAGCGACTGGGTGCTCCTGCTTCGGCAAGGACGCCTGCTCATGGAAGGCACCGTCACCGATTTGCTCGGGGCCAAATCGTCCATCCAACTTCGCCTGTTCGATGACACGACGACGGAAGACGATTGGAGCGCGCTCGCGGGTGTCGTCCGTGTCTCGCGGACGGGAACGACATGGACGTTCGAGACGTCCGATAAAACGGTGTCCGAGCGGGCTATTCTGCAACGCGTCCTCGCCCAAGGACTGATGATCCAATCGTTCCACGTCGGTCATCCGTCGCTCGAATCACTGTTTTTGGAGGTGAACGCTTAATGAGGACGGCCATCTTTAAACAAGAATGGAAAGAATCGTGGCGCAATAAACGGCTCGTCTGGGTGCCGGTCGCCCTGATGTTGCTCGCGGCGATGCAGCCGCTCACGCTCTACTTCTTACCAGACATTATCGCGTCAGGCGGCAACTTGCCGGACGGGACCGTCATCGAGATCCCGACGCCGACACCGGCCGAAGTGCTCTTATCGGTCAGTGAACAGCTGCGACAGATCGGCCTGCTCGTCGTCTTGCTGTCGGCGATGCACACGTTCAGTCAAGAACGCACACTCGGTACGCTCGCTTGGCTCAAGTCGCTCAACATTCCGGCTTCTCGTATCGTCGTCAGTAAATGGGCACACTACACATTACTTGCTGCCGTCTCCATCTTGCTCGCCCAAGGCACTGCCGCCTATTACACAATCATCTTGTTCGACTCGTTCGATATGATGGACTTTGCCATTTCGACGGGGCTGTTGATCGTCCATTTCGTCGTGCAGCTGTCGCTTTTCTTCTTATTTGCCGCGCTGCTCGAGAGCGGACTCGTCGCCCTCGTCATCACACTCGGTGTCCACTTCGTCTTATCGCTCCTGCTCAGTTGGATCGATTGGGACTGGTTGCCTTGGAACCTTGGCGGATTGTCGGGTCAAGCGTTGATCGAAGACGTCAGTGTCACGTGGCCGCTCGTCACTAGCATTGTCTTGATCGGACTAGTGTTGTTCGTCGCGTCCAAGCGCTTATTATTTTTGAGTCGAACGTCCTGATTATTCATTTTTGTGAAATAGGTCTTTCGTCGATGCATGTGCCCTTGAGTTTCGACGTATAATAGAGTTACAAGATTATACAATTTTGTATATTGAATGCGGAGGAAAATGAATGAAATCGACCTATTGGTTTACAGGAACGGTACTGGCCGTCAGTTTGTTTGTCCTACCGAGCATCGGACACGCCGAATCCGGGTTTCAAACGACAGCAAACGGAACGGTCTATACGACGGCCGATGGGACGACGTTGACCGGTTGGCAAGAAATCGAAGGCAAGACGTACTACTTTGATGCGTTCGGCGTCATGGTGACGGGCTGGCAAACGATTGACGGCTCGATCTATTATTTCGAAGCGGACGGTGTCCGAGTCACAGGCCTTTATCCACTTGATGGTGCTACATATTTGTTCGCTGCTGACGGGAAGCGTTTGATCGGCTGGCAACAGCTCGAAAGCAATGTTCATTACTTCAAGTCAGACGGAACGATGGCGACCGGTTTCGTGACGATTGACGGGAAACGCTACTATTTCTCACCTGAGGGGCCGCGGTTGAGCGGTTGGCAGACCATCAATGGTGCCAAGCATTATATCTTCACAGACGGAACAGTCCGAACCGGTACATATACAATTTCCGGGAAGAAGTATTTATTGCTGAAAGATGGAAAGATGGCAACCGGCTGGCAACAAATCGGGACCCGCCATTACTACTTCGGTGACGACGGCGCCAGAAGGCATGGCTTGCAGAAAGTCGGCACGACTGTATACGGGTTCCATGAGACATATGGCTATCGGCTTCAAGGCGTTCAAAAAGTCGCCGCCCGTTATTACTATTTCGGTACAGATGGGAAACGCCGCTATGGACTCCAGACGATTGAAGGGAAAGTATACGGTTTCCATCCCGTCTACGGCTATCGTCTCCAAGGCAAACATAAAGTCGGCGCTTACTACTACCACTTCCACTCGACAGGTGTCCGCGAAACCGGTTGGAAGTATACGACACAGTACGAGTATTATGCACCGACGTTGACGAAGAAAACCGATTGGCAAGCGATCAGCGGCAAATGGTATTACTTCGATGCATCCGGTGTCATGTACAAAAACAAAAAAGTCGGCAACGCTTCGTTCGACGCGAGAGGCGCCTACAGCAATCCCCTCTCCGTCTATAAGATGAGCGTGCCGCTCTACCGCCAGTTCCCGATGGGGTATCCGTCCGGATGCGAGTTCTTCTCGCTCAAGATGGCGCTCGAGAAGAAGGGCCGCGTCGTCAGCGCCGAGACGCTCTACCGCGAGATGCCGAAAAGCATGTGGAACGCCCGCTACGAGAACCGACTCTATCGCTGGGTCGACCCGAACGTCATGTTCACCGGCGACCCGAAAGGCACGCTCAGCAAATATCGCAACTACGGCATTTACCCAAAAGGCATGATCAACTTCTCGAGCAAGTACCGTCCGGTCAAGGATCTTTCGGGCCAAGGCCTCGCCTCGATCGAGCGTGAACTGTCGCTCGGTAACCCGGTCATCGTCTGGGCAAGCGTCGACTTTAAGCAACCGTACGGCTATTTCAATTGGTATACGGCCTCGAACCAAAAGTTCACCGGCTTCACCAACTACCACGTCATGCTCGCGACGGGCTATGACAAAAACAACTTATACATTAACGACCCATACCGCGGTCGCCTCACTATCCCGAAAACCCAAGTCAGCTCTGTCATGGGTGCGACCGGTTGGAAAGCGCTCGCCGTCCGTTGATTCATGAGTCACCGAGAAATCGGTGGCTTTTTTAGGTATAACGAATCAAATTAAGAAATCAAATTTCCTATTTGTATTAAATTTCATTGAAATTAAAATTCTTAATGATACACTTTGACTATAGTTAAAGCGCTTACATTTTCTAAAGGAGGAACTCTTATGAAGAAATGGATTGGTGGCCTCGCTGCCCTGACACTCGTGACGTCGTCCGTCGTCTTGCTCGACGTTGATGCCAAATCAAAACCGAAAAAACCGAAAGTCGAACTCGGGGTCGACCGGTTAATGGACGATCCGGGGCTCCTCGCCGGGAAACGTGTCGGCCTGATCACGAACCCGACCGGTGTCGATGCCAACATGACGAGCATCGTCGACTTGTTTCACAACTCCGACGACTTTGAACTGACGGCACTGTACGGACCGGAGCACGGTGTCCGTGGTGATGCCCAGGCCGGCTCGACGATTAGCTCGTATATCGACGACGTGACCGGTCTTCCGGTGTATAGCCTGTACGGGGCAACGAAAAAACCGACGCCTGAGATGCTCAAAGACGTCGACGTGCTCGTCTTCGATATTCAAGACGTCGGTACTCGTTACTACACGTACATCTACACGATGGCTTATGCGATGGAAGCCGCGGCCGAGAACGATATCCCGTTCGTCGTCCTCGACCGGCCGAACCCACAAGGCGGCCTCCGCGTCGAAGGACCGGTGCTCGATCCGGCTTATTCAAGCTTCATCGGTTTGTACCCGATCCCGCTCAAACACGGCATGACCGTCGGCGAACTCGCTCGCCTGTTCAACCGTGAATACCAACTTCAAGCTGACCTCGAAGTCGTCAAAATGAAAGGCTGGAAACGCTCGATGCTGTACGAAGATACAGGCCTCCCGTTCGTCATGCCGTCACCGAACATGCCGACGACCGACACGGTCAACGTCTATCCGGCGACCGGACTGTTCGAAGGGACGAACCTGTCCGAAGGGCGCGGCACGACGAAACCGTTCGAATTGATCGGCGCCCCGTACATCAACGCGCACGAGTACGCCAAGACGCTGAACTCGCTCGACCTTTCAGGTGTCACGTTCCGCGCCGCCTCGTTCACACCGACATTCTCGAAGAATGCCGGTAAACTGTCGCACGGCGTCGAGGTGTACGTCACCGAACCGACGAAGTTCGAGGCGGTCAAGACCGGCATCGCCATGTTGAAAACAGCGCACGACTTGTACCCGGACGACTTCGAGTTCCTCGCGAACGACTTCATCACGAAGCTGACCGGAAACGCCTACGTGAAGGACATGATCCTCGAAGGGGAGTCGCTTGAGGCGATTATGGATAAAGTCGACGCCGAGCGTGACGCGTTCTTACCGATTCGTAAAGATTATCTTCTGTATAAATGAAACGAAGGCAGGCTCAACCGAGTCTGCCTTTTGTAACACAATGGTAAAACCAATATTCACCTTTTCGATATATTATGAAGGTAGATTACTAAAAAAGGAGACTTCCCTCTTGAAAAAACCAACTGCCATCCTCGTCTCAAGCGCACTCGCCGTGGCGCTCACGTTCAGCCCGTCGACGGCTTCACTCCCGCTCGAACAGGCCACCGTCCAAGCGGCGTATACAGAAACAGCTATTAATACGAAAGGTTCTGTCACGGGCATCAGCCAGCTCCCGGTCCGCAAAACGCCGTCGCTTTCAGCAGCACGACTCGGTACGATCAAGCGCTACGGGACGATGACCGTCCGGACGTCGTTCACCGTCGGTGGTTCTAAGTGGCACAAGATTCAATGGGGGGCTGGCGTCGCTTACGTCCCGGCCGCTTACGTCAAACTGTCAACGGTGGAAGTCGCCTTCAAGAAAACAGCTTACGTCGCCCCGTCGAGCGTCTATTTGAAATCTAGTCCGCTCACGACGTCTTCGAACGTCGCTTTCCTCCGCCAAGGTGTAAAGCTCGAGACGAGCTCGTACCGTTATACCGGCTCGACACGTTGGTATAAGGCGACGAGTGGGACGAAGACCGGTTACATCATGGCGAAACACGTCACGTTCACCGCTCCCGCGAGCGGCGTCTTGAGCGAGACGAACAAAGAGCGCCAAGCGGCTGGCCTGACAACGCTCGCCGCCTCGAGCGAAGCGAACCGCGTCGCCCAAGTCCGGGCCGATGAGATGGCACGGACCGGTCAATTCTCGCACCAACTCCGTGAGAATGGCAGCCCGGGTGACACGCTCGACGCCTACAACGTCAGCTATCGTGGCTGGGGCGAGAATATTTATATGGGGTCGAGCGACCCTGGCCAAGCGGTCGACGCTTGGATGAACTCGAGCGGGCACCGCGCCAACATCTTGAACGGCCGCTTCACGCATCTCGGGGTCGGCACAGCGAAAAACGCACAAGGATCGACGATTCATGTCCAAGTGTTGTTGACGAAATGAAAAATGGAGGATCGCCCCATGGCGGTCCTCCATTTTGATTAGCGGCGCTCGTCTTTCAGGCTTTCGAGATTTTGCTGGGCTTGGCCCGTCTTCTCTTTTGCCGTGCCCTTCACTTGGTCTTTTTGGCCTTCACGTTTGAGCGATTGGTTGTCCGACGATTTGCCGACTGCTTCTTTCGCTTTTCCGGCCGCTTTATCGATGAATCCGTCGACTTTTTTGTTTAGTCCGTCTTTCATATGAATCTCCTCCTCGTGGTATCGTGTCTAAACAATGTACCACTCTGAAGAAAACTCAAACATAGTGCTCTTTGACGAGCACACGAAACCGCGGCCGGACGGTCAGCTCGATCGTCGTCACGGTCCGAGTCCGGTCCTCGGTCATGACGATTAAAAGCTCCCCATGGTCGCGCCGGTCTTCAAGCACTTCGACTTTGCTGACGGTGCGGAGCAGTTGATAGTAGAGCAGTTCGCCCGTCTCGCCTTTGACGTTCACCTCGAACTCGTGGTAGCTTGGGGAGACTTTAAAATAGAACGACTCTTTCCCGTTCGTGAAGCGGAACACCGACTCGTCATAATAAAACGGGAGCGTCGCATCCATCCGCTTCGGCTCGACCGTGCAAAATAACGCCCACGCCATCTCGTCAGGAAACGTTTCACCCGACTCCCCTTTGTTGAACTGCCACCCTTTCATACTCAATCCCTACTTTCCTCTATTTTTAATTTTCTGAATAATCGGACTATAATGAAATGATTCGCCATCACGTTCAAATTCCCTGCAAACGGGAACAAATCTCTGTATGCTCTTTTTCTGTCCGTCCATCTGAAAGGGGTTGCGTCCACGTGTCCATCATCGCACTCGACCATGTCACGAAGCGTTTCGGGGAAACGATCGCCTTGAACGACTTCTCGCTCCACGTCGAAGCAGGCGAACTGTTCGGTCTGCTCGGTCCGAACGGGGCCGGCAAGACGACCGCCATCTCCGTCATGCTCAACCTATATCCTGCCGACAGTGGTACGATCCGTATCTTTGACCGCGTCATGCCGAAAGACGAACAGGCGATCAAGCAACGCGTCGGCATCGTCCCGCAGCACGTCTCCGTCTATGACCAGCTGACCGTGTTCGAGAACATCCAATTTTTCGCCGAACTTTATGGCTTCAAGCCGGCCGAGGCGAAACAAAAGACCGAGGCCGCCCTCGACTTCGTCGAGCTGACCGCTCACCAAAAGAAACGTCCGCCGGAACTGTCCGGAGGGCTGCTGCGTCGTTTAAATATCGCCTGCGGCATCGTCCATGAACCGGAGCTCATCTTTATGGACGAACCGACCGTCGCCATCGACCCACAGTCGCGGAACACGATCCTCGAGAACATCCGTGAGTTGAACCGGCGCGGGGCGACAATCATCTATACGTCCCACTACATGGAGGAAGTCGAGATGCTGTGCGACCGCGTCGCCATCGTCGACGAAGGGAAGATCATCGCCGAAGGGACGCAAGACGAGTTGAAAGACCAAGTCATGACGCTCGAGACGGCCCGCATCAAAGTCGACGCCTTGACGCCCGGGCTCATCGAACGGCTCGGCGCACTCAGTCAAGTAAAGAAAGTCGAGTATCATGAGCCGTACATCGAGGTGTCGCTCGAGAAAGACACGCCGCTCGCCCCGCTCCTCGACGTGCTCCACGACGCGAAGGTCCGGTTCACGTCGATCACTGTCGACCGCCCATCTTTGAATACCGTCTTCCTGGCCTTGACCGGCAAGACGCTAAGGGAGTGACGGTCATGAAGACGTGGACGTTCATCAAATACGATGTCAAACAACAACTGCGCGACCGCTCGACCTTGTTTTGGATGTTGCTGTTCCCGATCATCCTCATTTTCGGTCTCGGCACGATGCTGTCTGCCATTTTCAGTAACGACTTCTCACTCCCGGTCACAGACGTCGCTTATGTCGAGCAGTCGACCGACGACTATCGCGTCCCGCTCGAGACGTTCCTCGCCGACGATGACATCAAGGCGTTCGTCAACCTCGTCCCGTACGACAGCGTCGCCGCTGCCGAACGTGGCGTCAACGACGGCGATGCCGACGTCATCTTGCACCTCGACGGGTCAAACGTCCGTCTCTTGTATGAAGAACCGACGACGATTGAGTTCGATGTGCTCGAGGCGGTCATCCGGCAATATACCGACGTCGCCAATCAACAGATCATGCTCGCCGAGTCAGGCGACGTCGTCCCGTTCGAGCCGGAGACGTTCATCGACAGCGAGAGCGTCGACTTGTCGGGCCGCACCCCGACCTCGCTCGAATACTTCACGGTCACGATTTCGATCATGACCGCCTTGTTCGGCGCTTTCTATATCACGGGCATGCTCAGTGAGGAACAGCCGATGAAAGGTAGCTATCTCCGGATCCAGGCCGCTCCGGTCAAGACAATCGACTACCGGCTCGCCCGCACGTTCAGCCGGTACGTGCTCATCTTCCTGCAGCTCGTGCTCGTCTTTTGGTTCAGCCATTTCGTCTACCGAAGCTTCTCGCTCGACTACGTCCACTTTGGACTGTTGTTTCTCGCCTGGACCGCGCTCGCCCTCTACGGCACCGCGTTCGGATTTTTGATTGCCAGCCTCCCCCGCGTCACGCGCGGTACGAAAGACGCGATCGTCAACGGTAGCGTCGCCATCATCATGATCCTCTCCGGCGGGTACGTGCCAGGCTTCGACCAAGTGACGCTGAGCGTCGCACCGTGGGCAAAATACGTGTTCATGCCGATCTTTATGCGCGACGGCATCCTCCAAGTGCTGCTCCGGGGCGGGGACGTCACGTTGTTTTGGCAAGGTCTCGGTTGGCTCGCCCTACACGTCGCCGTCTTCACCGTGATCAGCCTGCTGTTATGGAAAGGAGTGAGCCGCCGTGGTCTTGTTTAGGCATGTCGCTAAACGGATGCTCCGAAGAAAAGGGTTATGGGTGTTCACGTTCGTATCCGTCTTCGGATTCGCCCTCGTCCTGTCGTTCCTCAACTCGACGTCTGCTTTGAACGTCTCGATCGGTATTCTCGACCGTGACGGCGGCTCGTTGTCGGGCCGGGTCATCGAAGAGGCGGGCCGGTTCGGTTCGGTGACGCCGCTTGAGACGGACGAGGCCGACGAGGCGCTGCTCGAAGGACAAGATATCGTCTTAACGATCCCGGACGGTTTTACGGAAGACTTGTTCGCCGGCGATATTCCGCGGCTCTCGTTCAGCGCGACCGAAGGGAGTGACGCCGCCTTGATCGAACAGGCGCTCAACTCCCATCTTTCCCGCGAGCGGCAACTGCTCGCGGCGAGTGGGTTTGACGAAGGGCGATTCCTCGAGTTGGCGGAAGCGGAGACAATGAACGGTTACACGCTCTCGAGCGAGCCGTTCCAAGAAAGTGTCGGCACGACCGCGCGGACACAGGCGTTCCTCGGATTGTTGTCGTTCGTCATGATGTCGGCGTTCCTCCAGTTCATTCCGCTTTTTGTCGCCGATGACCGTGATGAATTGATTTACTCGCGCTTGTTCGCGGCACCGGTCACGCCACGTCGCTACATCGGGTCGCTGTTTTTATCATTTTGTGCCGTCGGGCTCATCTACGTGCTCATGCTGCTCGTCTTTAGCGCCGTCCTCTATCGGCAAGACATTATCGCTCACCTCCCCGTACTCACGTTGTTGTTCACCGTCTATTTGTTCGTCTGTCTCGCGATCGGTTCACTCATCGCGGTCCTCGCGACGAATCGGGACAAGGCAAACATTTGGCAGACGTCGGTCACGATGGCCGCCGCTATCACCGGGGGCGCCTTTATCAGCCTGACGTGGCTCCCGGAGTCGCTCCAGCTCGTTGGACGCTTCTTGCCAACCTATTGGTTCAATAGCGGGGTCGCCGACATGTATGACGATCGGTTCCCGACGCTCTCTGTCCTCGTCATGGTCGGTATGGCGCTCATCGTGTTCGCGGCGACCGTCTTCGCGTTAAAAAAACGACCTCTCACATGACACAAAAACGGCGAGACACTCATCAGAGCGTCTCGCCTTTTAGCGTTGTAACGTCGGAACAATCTTTTGGAAGAACACCTCGACGAGCACAGGGTCGAACTGACGACCTGCCTCTTGTTCGATGACGGCGAGCGCCTCGGCGAGCGTCTTCGCTTGGCGGTACGGTCGGCCCGTCATCATGACGTCGAACGTGTCGGCGAGCGCGATGATCCGGGAGGCGAGCGGAATATCAAACCCGCTTATACCGTTTGGATAACCGTTCCCGTCCCAACGCTCATGGTGCGACAGCACAATCTCTGACAGCGTCCCGTACTCAGGGACAGTGCTCAAAATATTGTAACTCACCTCGGGATGACGTTTGATCTCGCGCCACTCGGCTTCGGTCAAAGTACCCGTTTTGTCGAGAATCTCATTACTGATCGCGACCTTGCCGATATCGTGCAAGATGGCGGCCGTCTTCAACTCGTTCACGTCACTGCTCGTCAAGTTCATCGCCTCGCCAAGCTGACCTGCTAGCTCGGCGACACGTTGCGAGTGCGCCTCTTCACGCGGGATTTTCTCATACAACGTCCGCATGATCAATTGAATCGACGAGTGGCGGCGACTCTGCTTCTCGGACACTTTATGATGATACATTTGGTCTTCCGCCAAATTGAACACGTCCATGACCGACAGCGAACTGTCGGTTTTGACCGCTTCTCCGAACGATGCCGAGATCGGCAACCCTTCAATCGATTTTTCAAGGAATAAACGGCTCAATCGATTGGACAACTGTTGCGCAGCAGACAGCGGCGTATTCGGTAAGATGATGACGAATTCGTCACCGCCGATTCGGGCGACTGTATCGACACCGCTGATTTCACGCTTCAAAATATTCGTCGCTTCGATCAAGAGACGGTCTCCGACCAAGTGGCCGAACGCGTCATTCGTCAGTTTCAGGCCGTTGATGTCGACGACGATGAGGGCGAGCGGGTAATAGCCCGGCTCGTCGAACGTGACGAGCGCCTCGTCGAAGTAGCGGCGGTTTTTCACCCCGGTCAACTGGTCGTGATAGCTCAAATACTCGATTTCCATCTCGTACGTCTTCTTCTCGGTCACATCCCCGATGTATCCGTGCCAGAGCACGTGCCCCTCGTCGAGCTTCTCGGGACGGGACGACCCGAGGATCCACTTCGTCCGCCCGTCCGGCGTATACACCCGGAACTCGGCGTCCCAAATCGTCAAGCTGCGATATGACTCTTGGATGCTCGCCATCACTTGCGGATAATCGTCCGGATGAATTTTTGAGAAGACGAGATTCGCATCCCGTTTCACCTCGTCCGCCGTGACCCCGGTCAACACTTCAAAGCCACGGCTGAAGAACGGGAAGTAGAACGACCCGTCCGGCCGGAGCTCGAACTGGTAGATGGCGCCAGGGACCTGGTCGGACAACTTTGTCAGCAGACGGTCGCGCTCAGCGAGTTCCTCTTCGAGCTGGACGCGTTCGGTCACGTCCTTGGCGACGGCATAGATGTAGTTGCCTTGGACTTTGCAATGCCATTCGATCGAGCGGTAATCTCCATCGATCGTCCGGAAGCGGTTGACGAACCGGAACAGTTCACGCGCCGTCTCGAGCTCACTAAAGGCCGCTTCGGTCTTCACCTGATCGTCAGGATGGACGAGCCCGATGAAGTCCATGTTCTCGAGTGACTCGATTGGGAAGCCAAGCACACGCTCCCACGCCTTATTCAAATGCAGTACGTCTCGCGTCGTCAATGACATGATGCACTCGAGGTCGACGGTGGCGAACCCTTCAAACATCGATTCTTTCGCCTCCCCGACTTGACGGTCGACTTTCGTCATCTGTTCGAGGATATGGACGATGTACAGCTCGACGAGACCGAGACGATCGGCCCGCTTCTTCCCTTGCATGACGATCGTCAAATCACCGTAAAAGACGCCGTCTTTTTCAATCTTGAACAAGATGACTTGCCCGAGGTCGAAGATGCGTAATATGTTTTTGACGAGCCGTTTCGGCAACACCCCGTCCATGAGTGGTTCGATCTCGTCCAAGATGATCGGACTAGGCAACTCCAACAGCTCGATGCGTTTCCGGCTCATCGGCCATTTCTTGCCGACCGGGTGGAAGCCGAGGACATCCAAGCTGCGTTCGAGCAGCTCATCGATTCCAGAGATCGCGACCGTCGAGTACGTTTGTCCATCGTCATTCACCAAGTTGAGCGTCACCGCTTTCGCACCGGTGAAGTCCCGGATCTGGTCAAGGAAATGTTGGTTCATCAACAGTTCACGGCCCGTGGCGACGAAGCGATGCGACACGTTGACGAGTTGTTTCAAGGCGTTGTTCTCTTGGACGTGCGGGGTGATGTCATGGAACAAGGTCGAGACGTAACCTGGTCGTTCGCTGAAGACGGACAGTTCATACCACGACTTGTTCCGGCGCGAGAAATGTTCGAACTTGATCGTCTCCCCGTTGTTCACCGCTCGCGCGACTTGAACAATCCATTCGCGTTCGCTGTATTCAAAGTCTTTCAACTGCTCAGTGATGCGTCCGCCGAGAAACTGCTTGCGCTTCGTCTTCATCATCTTTTCGAACGCTTCGTTCACTTCAACAAACTCATAATCGACCGGCTCCCCGGCACCGTCGAAGATGACTTTGAATTCGACGTAGCCTTGGGGCATATGGCGCAACAAAGATCTGTATTGGGTGCTGTCTCGTTCTGTCACGTCATTTCCTCCTACGCTGTTTTTCTACATTTTAGTTTACCTCATTTTCGATGAATTCCCTATATTTTCCGAATCGATTCCTCCCGATGTGCACACGTTAAGTTTTTGTAAATGCCGCCTCACGGGTTGCACGGTTCGCTCCCCGTTGTTAGTATGATTACGAAACCCGATATCGAAAATCGATTTCAAGGAGATGAAGCAAGTGGAAGACCGCGTCCTTCGTAAGCTGTTTCTTGGTTTTATTCATATCCACATCTTGCACCATGCGTCCGAACACCCGGTTTATGGGGCGTGGATGGTCGAAGAGCTACGCGAGCACGGTTACGCGATCAGTGCCGGGACGCTCTATCCGATCCTGCACGGCATGGAACAAGACGGCCTGCTCGCTCGGACGAACGAGTTGGTCGACGGTCATATCCGCAAGAACTATACGACGACCGAAAAAGGGCTCGTCGTCTTGGCCGAAGCCCGTCAAAAAGCGCACGAACTATTCAAAGAGATCAAGGAGTGAAACCAATGGCCAATCAACGCGTGACGTTCAAGACGTTACTGGAGATTTTATTCGTATCAACCCGGCTCGGCTTGACGTCATTCGGCGGACCGGTCGCCCACCTCGGCTACTTCCACGAGGAATACGTAAGGCGCCGGAAATGGATGGACGAGCGAACGTATGCCGACCTCGTCGCCCTCTGTCAGTTCTTACCTGGCCCTGCGAGCAGTCAAGTCGGGATCGGCATCGGCATCGTCCGTGGCGGTATCCTCGGCGGTATCACCTCGTTCATCGGCTTCACGGCACCGTCCGTCATCGCCCTCATCTTGTTCGCCCTTTTAGTCTCAGGACTCGACGTCTCCGACGCGGGCTGGCTGTACGGCTTGAAAGTCGTCGCCGTCGCCATCGTCGCCCACGCCATTCTCGGTATGGCCGGCAAGCTGACACCGGACGTTAAGACGCGGACCATCGCCTTCTTCGCGCTCGCCGGTGTGCTCCTCTGGCAGACGACGTATAGCCAAGTGCTCGTCATCGTCTTGGCCGCGCTCGCCGGGTTCTTGCTGTTCAAGCCGCAACACCTCGACGTCAAGTCGGCGACGTTCCCGCTCTCGAAACGGCTCGGGGCAACGCTGCTCGGTCTGTTCGGTGCCTTGCTCGTCATCTTGCCACTCTTGCGCGAGACGATCGAAAGCCAGTCGCTCGCCATGTTCGACAGCTTTTACCGGGCCGGTGCCCTCGTCTTCGGTGGTGGTCACGTCGTCTTGCCGCTCCTCGAGCGCGAGCTCGTACCGGCCGGATTCTTGAGCGAAGAGGCATTCCTCGCCGGCTACGGGGCGGCCCAAGCCGTACCAGGTCCGCTGTTCACGTTCGCGTCGTACCTCGGGACCGTCATCAACGGTGTCCCGGGAGGACTGCTCGCGACGTTCGCCATCTTCTTGCCGGCGTTCCTGCTCATCCTCGGGGCGTTGCCGTTTTGGGATGCACTCCGGCGCAATCCGAAAGTGGCCGGTGCGTTGATCGGTGTCAATGCGGCCGTCGTCGGGATTTTGATCGCCGCGTTCTATCAGCCGATCTTCACGAGCACGGTGAACGGCGCCGTCGACTTTGTCTTCGCCGCCCTCTTGTTCGTCATGATCGCCTATTGGAAACTGCCGCCTTGGGCACTCGTCATCGCTGGCGTCATCGGCGGGACGATTATCGGAATGTTGTAACGGGACTAGGGACTTCGTGTCCCTTTTTTCGTTCCCTGTTATTCTCCACTTCGGAAGCTAAAATGTTAATCATTTGAAACTTTTTCAAGTCCAGTGCTCGCTATACTGGAGTATAGGTCCCTTTACAAATGAGGGAAACGTTCCGCTTGGATTTGAGAAAGGAAGTGGGGTCATGCAGCCCTTACACCATAAAGCAACGTATATGCCGGGTCTCGACGGCCTGCGCACGTTCGCCGTTTTTGCAGTCATACTCTTTCATTTGAACGCACCATACATACCCGGCGGCTTCCTCGGCGTCGACTTATTCTTCGTCCTGTCCGGTTATTTGATCACCGGCATATTGCTTCGCGAGCAAGCAAAACACGGACGGATCAATTTGAAACGGTTCTATGTCGCCCGGTTCCGGCGCCTGTTGCCGGCGCTCGTCTTTATGCTCTCGGTAGTCATGGCGTACGTCACGTTGTTCGAGCGCGGACTGCTTGATACGGTGCGCCAAGACACACTAGCCGCGCTAGCCTACGTGAACAACTGGTGGTATATCTTCCACGACGTCTCGTACTTTGAGAGTTTTGGCAAGCCGTCACCACTCCAAAACCTGTGGTCGCTCTCGATCGAGGAGCAGTTCTACCTGGTCTGGCCGCTGCTGTTGATCTTTGGGCTGACCGTGAAGAAGCGTTTCCTCCAGCTCACTGGCATCGTCTTACTCGCCTCCACCGTTTGGATGGCGATCAGCTTCACACCCGGGACCGACCCGAGCCGTGTCTATTACGGTACCGACACGCGCCTGTTCGCGCTCCTCATCGGGGCGTTGCTCGCGTTCGGTTGGCGTCCGGATGCGTTCAAGCGCGAGATGCCAGCGCTAGGCCTTCGTATTTTGAACGTCGGTGGTGCCGGAGCGCTCATAACGCTCGTCACGGTCATGATGACAGCGAACGCTTATGATACGTTCCTCTATTATGGAGGTTTCTTGCTCGTCGCCGTGGCGTCAGGTGTGTTGATCGCCGCGACGGCCCATCCGTCGACGCTCTGGTCCCGTCTGTTTGGAAGCGCTTGGCTTCGATTGATCGGGACACGGACGTACGGCATCTATTTATGGCACTACCCGGTCATCATCTTGACGACCCCGCTTGAGCGGATCGGTTCGTTCAATCCCCTTCTTGCGCTCGGTCAAGTCATGCTCACACTGCTCATCGCCGAAGCGTCTTACCGCTACGTCGAGACGCCGATTCGCCGCAACGGGTTCTGCCATGTCATCCGCAACCTGATCCCGGCTCGTAACATCAAACCGGCTCGACTGTTCGCGATCACAATCGCGACGGTCTTGTCATTCGTCCTCGTCGGGAATTTGACGATCCTCGCGTTCACGGATAACTCGGACCGGCAACACGAGCTCCCGGTCGTCAAAGCACCTAAGCCGAAGCCAAAAGAAGCGACGACCGAGCGCCCGGTCGAGTCATGTCCGCCCGCCCTTGCCATCGGCGACTCGGTCTTGCTCGGCTTGAACGAGTATCTCGGTACCGCGTTCCCGAACATGACAATCGACGCCGAAGTCGGCCGCCAAGTCCGTGACGCGCAAGATATCGCCGCGGGCTATCGTGACTTTGATGCCCCCGGCCACGTCGTCTTCCTCCATCTCGGGACGAACGGAGCTTTCAAGATGGAACAGCTCGACACGTTGATCGGTATGTTTGAATCAGCCGATCACGTGTACGTCATCAATACGCATGTCCCGCGCCCGTGGGAACGCGAAGTGAACGAAAAGCTCAAGCGCGCGAGCGAGCAGCACGACTTCGTCACGCTCATCGACTGGCATGAAGCGTCCGCCGGTAAAGCCGACTACTTTGAAAGTGACGGTGTCCATTTGAACATCGATGGCGCCGAGGCGTTCGGGAAGTTGTTATCTGAAGAGATCGGCTGTCACGACGAACAAGGACTTAGCAACCGCTAAGTCCTTGTTTTCATGGGCGCCACTTCCAGCGCATATAGTTGAGCAACAGCTTGATATAGGCGAACTGTTCACGGATGACATACTTCGCTTTCGCCGCAGCCGGCGTCGGGGCATAGAGCGCGTCCGTCTCGAGCCCGAAGTAGAGCCGCCCGACGAGCCGGGCCCGGCGCACATGGAAGTCGTTCGTCACGACCGTCAGTCCCGTCTCGCCTGCCCACACGTCGCGGCTGAATAAAAAGTTCTCGTACGTCGACGTCGAATCGGCTTCGACGTGAATGCGTCCCGGGGCGACGCCGCGGTCGATCAATTCCCGGGCAATGACGCGCCCCTCGGCCATCCCTTCGTCCGGACCTTGCCCGCCGGAGGCGATTAGTTTGACGTGCGGATATTGGTGCGCATATGTAGCCGCCACGTCTATTCGGTTTCGGAGCGCCCGTGACGGTGCCGTCCCGTTCACTTTCGCCCCTAAGATGAGGACGTATCGGTACGTACCGTCCGCTTGATGTCGTCGCATAGGGGTCACCTGCCTTGATTTCAAGTATAGCATCAACGGCTTCTTCGATTGACTGATACGTTTTTGTTACAGTAGGTAAAGCAAATATATGGTAGAATGAGTATCGGATTAATTTGAATTTGAAGGAGTCGCAACAATGCAAAACTTGAATCCTACGCCTCGGAGCACACGGCAGCGGCACGAGACGCGACATATCGTTACAAAACGAGTATTCCACAGTTTGTTAATCATCGGCTTCTTAGCCTTTCTTATAGGCGGTGCTTACGTAACGCTCACTTCTGAAAAACGCGAAGTCTCCGCCATGGAGAATCGACAACTCGCCAAAGCGACCGCCGACCTCACGTTCGAGAATGTCATGTCCGGCGCTTATATGAAGAGCGTCGAGACGTATGTCACCGATCACGTCTTTAATCGTGACAGCTGGATCAGCCTACATGCGTTTTTATCGAAAGACTTGTTCCGGCAGACCGTAAAGAATGGGATTTATGTTTCGGCTGACGGGACGATGGAGTCTCCCATGAAAGAGACGATCGACACGAACATGCTCCTCGATGATCTGTCGGTGTTCACGACGTCGATGCAGTCGTCTGGCGTCGACGTCTACTTCGGGCTTGCCCCGAACAAAGCTTCGATGGTCGAAGTCGAACCGAACATGCCTGACTATATGGGCAACGAGGCACCAGCAATCTTCAAAGAAACGCGTGACAGCTTGGCTACGGTCGAGGGAATGACGGTCATGGATTACCGGAAGCCACTGAACACGGCAGACAAATTGAGTGACGTCTTTTATAAGACCGACTACCACTGGAATATAAACGGCGCTTATCTGGCTTACGTCCAAACGGTGAAGCAGATTGCTGCCAAACATCCCGAAGTCAGTGATCCACTCAAACCCGGCGAACTCCGGACGAAGACGCACGAGCGTCCATACTATGGTTCATACGCTCGTAGCACGACGCTTCAATACGTCAAGAGCGGCGATACGTTCGAATGGATGGAACCGAAAGCAGGATTCACGCCGAACAACGTCTGTTACAACCGTTCCGAGAACTGTAACGGCAACTTGATCAACAAAAAACCGCTCAAGTCGGAAGAGACGTACACGGAGATGTATTCGCTCTTCCTCCATCGCAACTGGCCAGTCATCACGATGGACCAAGAGGCACCGAAGAATGACACGCGCACACTCATCTTGAAAGACTCGTACGCCAATCCGATGCTGACGTTGTTGCCGGAACATTTCGGTCATCTGTCGGTCATCGACATCCGCCATTTCGATGAGTCATCGATTGAAACGTACGTGAAGGATAACGACATCGACGTCGTCTTGTTCATCCATAACGTCAACCTCGGTGAGTTCATCCCGCTCTACCACGAAAAATTGAATGACTGAATACAAAGAGAGGCAGATCATCCTAAGATGACCTGCCTCTCTTTCTTGTCTGCCTATGTTTTAGAACCGGAAATAAATGAATGGGTTGAAACTGCTCGCGATAATGTACGACACGGCGAAGATGAAGATTGTCGCCATGAAACCGAGGCGCATGAAACCGGCCATGTAGTTGACCCATAGTTTCTTGCTCTCCTGTTCGAGACGGAGCACCTTCTCCCCGAACAATTTCGGAATCGGTGTCGCGGCAATCATCGCAATCAGCAAGATGACCCCGTATTGGACGAAGTAGAACATCGCCTCACTATCCCATACCGCCGCTCCATTCAAGTTGAACATGGCCGCCAAGTACGAGATGGCGTACGGGAAGTCATCCGCTCGGAAGAACACCCAACCGATGATGACGACGAACAACGTGAACGCATGGGCGAGCGGTGCCGGGAGTGCTTTGAGCCACGCCCCGAGGAACGCCCGCTCAAGCATGATAAAGATTCCATAGTAAGCACCCCAGGCGATAAATGTCCAACTCGCACCGTGCCAAACCCCGGTCAGAATCCAGACGACGGCGAGGTTACGATAGAGCTTCCACGCACTGCCACGGTTCCCACCAAGCGGGATATAGACATAGTCACGGAACCAACTACCGAGCGAGATATGCCAGCGGCGCCAAAATTCAGACACCGACTTTGAAATGTACGGATAATTGAAGTTCTCAAGGAAATGGAAACCAAACATCCGTCCTAGCCCGATCGCCATGTCGGAATATCCAGAGAAATCAAAATAAATCTGAAGCGAGTACGCGATAATCCCGATCCAAGCGAGGCCCATCGACATCTCCCCGGCGTCTTGCGAGAAAATTTGGTCGGCCACGTAGCCGGCGTTGTTGGCGAGGAGCATTTTCTTAGCGAGACCGATGACAAACCGTTGCACCCCGCTCGCAAAGTCGTCCATCGTCTCACGGCGATCATTGATCTCGTCAGCGACCGTCTGATAGCGAACGATCGGCCCGGCAATCAGTTGTGGGAAGAGCGAGATATAGAGCGCGAGGTCGAGCGGATTGCGCTGGACTTTCCCATCTTTTCGATACACATCGATGACGTAACTCATCGCTTGGAACGTAAAGAACGACACCCCGATTGGTAGAGGGATTTTGGGATCGGTCAGCTCGAGACCCGTGATGGCGTTCACGTTCTCGATAATGAAACTCGTATATTTGAAGACGGATAACAGCAACACGTTTCCAGCGACCATCGCCCCGACGAGCCATTTCGCCTTCTTCTTGTCGTCACGGTTGTTGTCGACGAGCAGACCGAACGCATAGTTCATGACGATCGATGCGAGCATGACCGTCGTATAGATCGGTTCTCCCCATGCATAGAACAATAGACTGGCAATCAGGAGCACCGTGTTCTTCAAAAAACGCGGTGTGACATAATAGAGAATAAGAACAATCGGTAAAAACCAGAATAAAAAAATCGTCGAACTGAAGAGCATGAGTTCCCTCCTTTCTCATAAAAAATAAAAGGCTGCCCCGAGGGACAGCCTAAACCCATCAACGCGTGAAGCGTTCGACGATTGCGTCGACGATGCGGCGTGACGCCTCCCCGTCCCCGTATGGGTTAGACGCTTTCGCCATGTTTTGGTGCGCCGCCGCGTCAGACAAGAGCTCGTCAGCGAGGCTGAAGATGACTTCTTCTTCAACGCCTGCGAGTTTGAGCGTTCCGGCTGCGACACCTTCTGGACGTTCCGTCGTGTCACGAAGGACAAGGACCGGTACGCCGAGTGATGGTGCTTCTTCTTGTACGCCACCTGAATCTGTCAAGATCAAGTGTGAGCGTGATGCGAAGTTATGGAAATCGAACACGTCGAGCGGCTCGATCAAGTGGACGCGGTCGAGATTGTTTAAAATCTCACCGGCCAGTTCCCGAACGATCGGGTTCATATGGACCGGATAGACGACTTCGATATCATCATATTTTTCAATCAAGCGACGGACAGCACGGAACATATTGCGCATCGGTTCACCGAGGTTCTCCCGACGATGTGCCGTCAACAAGACGAGGCGCTTGCCTTGTGATGTGATCGAGTTCAACAGTTCATTGTCGTACCCGTCTTGAACGGTCGTCTTCAACGCATCGATTGCCGTGTTGCCTGTGACAAAGATGTCTGCTTCTGTCTTGTTCTCACGAAGCAAGTTCTCAGCTGACGTCTCAGTCGGTGCGAAGTGTAGATCAGCCATGACACCAGTCAATTGACGGTTCATCTCTTCCGGATATGGCGAGTACTTGTTGTACGTGCGTAGCCCTGCCTCGACATGACCGATGGCAATCTGGTTGTAGAACGCCGCGAGTGACGCCGCGAACGTCGTCGTCGTGTCCCCATGGACGAGGACGATGTCCGGTTTCGCTTCCTTCATGACTTCATCGAGTCCGTGAAGGACGCGTGTCGTCACGTCGAAGAGCGTTTGATTCTTCTTCATGACGTCTAGGTCATAGTCTGGTGTGATTTTGAACAATTGCAAGACTTGGTCGAGCATCTCCCGATGTTGGGCTGTGACGACGACGATCGGTTCGATCCCTTCACGGTTTTTGAGCTCCAAAACGAGTGGAGCCATTTTGATGGCTTCGGGACGCGTGCCGAACACGGTCATAACTTTAATCATAGTGATTCTCCTTTTCGGGGGTGACGCGGCAAAATGATCGTCTCACCGATATCGTGCTGGTCGACGATCGTTGTGCGTTGCTCCATTTTTTGCTGTTTGAACTCCGATTGACGCTTCGAATCAAGCGTACGGAACCATTTCAAAAACTTCATGTACTCGTCGGCCACATCGTCGACGAGTCCGTACTCACGGATCTCACCGTATTCAAGCCAGATCGCCTGCGTACAAAACTGCCGAACTTGTGACACCGAGTGACTGATAAAGAAGATGGTCTTTCCTTCGTCTTTGAACTCGTTCATCTTGACGAGACAGCGGTCGGTGAACGTTTGGTCTCCGACCGAGAGCGCCTCATCGATGACGAGGATGTCAGGGTTGATATTGATCGAGATGGCGAAGCCAAGTCGTGCCTTCATTCCGCTCGAGTACGTCTTGACCGGTTGATCGATAAAGTCGCCAATATCGGCAAACTCGATAATTTCCGGGGTGATCGCTCTGATTTGATGCTTGTCCATGCCGAGCATGAGGCATTTCAGTTCGATGTTCTCCATCCCGGTCAAGTTTCCGTTCAGCCCAGACGAGATGGCGATGAGCGACGGTTTTCCGCGCAGCTCGATCTTGCCGTGCGTCGGCGGGATGACGTCCGACAGAAGATTCGACATCGTCGATTTCCCCGAACCGTTAATCCCGAGAATCCCGACGACTTCCCCAGGCGGGACTTCGAACGTGACGTTACGGAGCGCATAAAACTGCTTACCGTTCGCCCGGTTGAACAACACTTCTTTCAGCTTATCACTTTGTTTCCGGTACAACGTGTACCGTTTTGATACGTTTTCAAACTTTACTTGGTAGCTCATACGTCACCGCTCCTTAAATATAGTCAATGAAGTAGCGACGGAAACGAACGTGGATCGCCGAACCGATTAAGAACGTCACGAGCGTGAAGCCCCAGAAGTAGAGGCCGTAGCTAAGATTTTGCATGAGCCAATCCGTTCCGAGGAACATCGATCGGTACCCTTCCACCAAGTAGTAGAGCGGGTTGATCATGAGAATCGTTTCGAGCGTTCCGGTCGGTTGCCAAAAGATAGGTAGTAAATAAAGCATCATCCGAATAATTTGTGACAGCAAATTTTGAAAGTCGCGGATAATCGTGGCCAGTGCCGACGTCAAAAGTGAGAACGCATAAAGGAACGCGAGCGCACTGAGAAGCAGGTACGGCAAGAACAGGATGTTCCAGCCTTCACTGATGCCAAACGCCATCATCAAGATGAACGCGATCACGACCATCGCTACGTGTCGGTATAGTTCCGACAAGATGACGTACGCCGGGATTGTGCTGATCGGGAAGCTCATCTTTGAGACGAGTGCAATCTTCGAAAAAACGGATCGAGAACCACTGACGATGGCCGGTCCAAAGAAGAACCATGGCACAATTCCGGAGACGAGCCATGGAAGGAACGGGACATCACCAACGTCTCGACCCGCACGAAGACCGAACCCGAAGACGAGCCAATAGATGCTGATTTGAATGATTGGCGTCAAGATTTCCCACAAGTATCCGAAGTACTGCATCGAATAGCGACTTTTCGTTTCATATAGAGAGAGTCTCACAATTAAATAGAGACTCTCCCATAGTTCGATGAATACTTGCTTCGAGGCTTTGATCATAGTCGACACACAGGTTAAGCCAACGTTACTTTTCCGTTGACGTATTCGTACAAGTTTCCGTAGTTTACAACCGCGAGGTCGCTGTCATCAGCCTTCACGATATTACGTGTATCAAAGATCATCGGGCGACGCATCGCTGCGTTCAACTCGTTGAAGTCGAGCGCTTTGAACTCGTTATGGTCAACGAGGACGAGAACGATGTCCGCATCTTTGATCGCTTCTTCTTTCGAGACGAGATCGAAGTGTTTCGACGATGAGACTTCAACGTGTGGATCGTGGACGGCGACGTTCATGCCTTGCTCGAGCATCAATTCGATGATCTCAACAGCTGGGCTTTCACGCATGTCATCAACGTTCCCTTTATACGTTACGCCGAACGCGGCGATTTTTGCGTCTGTTTGACCTGACACAAGTTTTTGAACGTTTTCGACGACGTATGCCGGCATCGAGACGTTCGTGTCACGTGACAACTTGATGATTTTCGCGAGCTCTGGTTGTTTCGCGACGATGAAGTACGGGTCGACCGCGAGACAGTGTCCACCGACACCTGGTCCTGGGCTGTGAAGATTCACACGCGGGTGTTTGTTCGCCATTTCGATCACGTCGAGGACGTTGATGTCGAGGGCGTTACACACTTTCGCAAGTTCGTTCGCGAGTGCGATGTTGACGTCACGGAACGTGTTTTCCATCAACTTCGACATTTCAGCCGTCTTCGCGTCCGTCTTGATAATTTCACCTTTTACGAACGTACCATATACTTTAGCACCGGCTTCAGCGCATTCTGGCGTGATGCCGCCGACGATACGGTTGTTGTAAACGAGTTCATGCAGAATTTGTCCTGGGAGGACACGTTCTGGGCAGTGCACGAGGAAGATGTCTTCACCGACGATGAAGCCTGCTTCTTCGACAATTGGTTTCACGAAATCATCCATCGTACGCGGCGCGATTGTCGACTCGACGATGATGACGTTGCCTTTTTCAACATATGGCAATACTTTACGTGTTGCATCCAACACGTATGTGAGGTCACAAGACTTATGCTCGTCATCGTTGTTCGGTGTTGGAACGGCGATGATGAATGCATCTGCTTTCTCTGGCTCGAGCGAGGCACGGAACTTGCCTTTGGCGACGACTTCTTTGACGACGTCTCCGAGGCCCGGTTCTTCGATGTGGATTTCACCACGATTCAATTTATCGACGACTGACTGATGGATGTCTACGCCGAGTACATCGACACCGTATTGTGCGAAGACTGCAGACGTTGGGAGTCCAATATATCCTAATCCGATTGTACATACTTTCATAGTTGAGCTTACCTCCATAGATGTTAGTGACACTGGTCACTGAATATTGCTTAACATTTCACTTTATTTAAGAATTCATCAAAAATCAAACCCATTATACTCCTGATGTGAATTGATAAGCAATTACATTTTAATGACAAAACGGGATTACGACGACGGAACCGCTCGCACGGTCGTACTAAGCACAAATTCTGTGCTCAAGGAAGCCGCCCGCACATCCCCTAAACTATAACAAACTTCAGGCAACAATGACCAATTCGACACCGAAGCCATGTTAGCGAACGTCAGACGACGGAATACTTCCGGACTGACAGCTTCGGCAAGCTTACCTCGAGTGAACGGACTAAGCAAGTAAACACGGAGAATCGTGTCTTTCGGATATTCCGAGACGAGTCGTTCGACGTTCTCGAGCTTTTCCCCGAGAACTAGTCCAACCGTTGCCGCGTGTTGGTTCAAGATGCTGTATGAGAAGTACGGCAGGTCGCTCTCGACGACAAGTTGATGAATGGCCCCGCGCTCCTCAGGATGATCTTTGAAGTACAGGCTCATCATCGATGTTTGGGCATCAATCTTGCGCTCGATGAAATGGCGCGACGCGTCATTCGCGTTCATAAGCAAATCGCTAAGCGACTTGATGACGGCGAGGCGTTGTCGAATCGAGAACTCACGGCTCACTGCCTGCCGAGATACTGAATTGTCTCTCACTTGGCGGAAATAGACGGCGTCCGTGCCGCTCGGCAGCAGCGTGACGGCCGGTTGATAGGTCGAGAAGAGCGTCGAGAAATACACGACGTCTTCTCCGCTGCGAAGCGACGGTTCGTAACGGACTTGTTTCGCATACACCGCTGGGATGAGTTTGCAGGCGTTCAGCGTCAACAGCTGTGCCATTTGTTCGTACGACCAGTTACCTCCGGCGAGTCGCTCAAACTCACGATGGAGCGGCGAGACGAGTACGTTGCCCTCGGGATCGAAGTCTTGAATATCGGCGATGACGACCCGGTCCGGCAACGCCTCGTTTAATAGTCGTTCCAAGTAGGTCGGGCTGAACGTGTCGTCCTCGTCCAAGAACGTCACGTATTGACGCGTCACCGTCTCGAGTCCTCGATTTCGGGCGATGCTCACGTTCGCTTCGTCTTCAAGCAGACGATGCACGGTCACGTCACGGCCAAACTGCCGACTCGCCTCAAGCAACGTTTCGTTCTTGTCTCCATTGAAGACGAGCACCCATTCGATGAGCGAGGCGTCAAGCGTCTGGGCCTCGAGCGAGGCGAGACATGTCGCGAGCAGCTCTTCCGAGTCATGAGAGGCCACGATGACACTGATTCCCCGTTCGACCGGATCGTCAAACCATGGCGGAAGTTTGACCGATTCGAACGTTCGATCGACGAATCGGTTCCACGCTTTCTTCTCGGCTACGATTTCAGCTAACAGCTCATCGTAGTGACTCATGATGGCTTACATTCCTGCTCGAGTTTCGTGACGAGTTTACCCGCGAACGGGATTGATTTCGCCCGATTGACCACATCTTGCAAACGCTCCACTTGACTAGTCAACTCTTCGACTCGCTGCTTTTCCTTCATCGCTTCTTGTTTCCACTTGTCCGTATTTGCTTTCGCTTGGCGGATTTCTCGTTCAAGCTCTTTCATTTTTTGGACGGTGTTCTCTTTGCCGCGAATATGCTTCGCGCCTTCTTCAAGCACGTCTTGCTTCACCGTTTCGATTTGGTCTGTCAGTGCATGTAACTGTTCCCGCAAAAATGCGTTCTCACGTTCTACATATTCAACTTGTTGACGGTCCATGACGATTTCCTCAGCTTTCTATGACCCACGACCCCATCCTCACTTGGACGGTGTGTTGATTGTTTTGGAATTTAATCGCTAACTTGACGAACTTGGCCTCGACTTCTTTCGGCAAACGGTGGCGGAGCGTGTTCACGCCGGGACGGAGTTCATGGCTGAACGCCGTCTTCTTCAAATTCTTTTTCGCGTCGTATTGCATGACGTATAGTTCGATCGGTGTCGTCTCGTCAGACACGAGTTCGATCGTTCCTTCGATGTTTATATAAGGGGCGCTACCGAGTGTCGCATTTTTTTGGAACTCTGTCGATGGCGGCGCACTGAAGCTCTGGTTGAACAATTGTACGTAACCGTTCTCCCCGCCGAGCGGTTTGACTTCGATATGGGTGGCAAACCCTTCTTCACGCATGTTGAACAGTTCGGCGTTGAACGGGATGAAGTAGTGATAGATGAACGGCTTGATCGTGACGCTGCGCGGCTTGTGCGCCTCCGGAATCATCAACTCGACCGTCTCCGGTTCGATTTCCGAACCAGACAGGCGGACCGACCAGTTTTTAGCCGTCCAGTCGTTCCAAAGTGAGACGTAGCCATGGTCTGGCGTCTCGCTCGGTTGGAAAGCCTCAGTCACGCCTGATTCGACACCAAGCAATTCATTCATTCGCTTCACTTGAGTGGATGCGGTCGCCTCAAGCATGAGCCGCCAGTTGAGCGGCGTCGGTACGACCGTCGGCAGCAGCGGTGCGTCACTCCAAGCGAACGTCTCCTTGACGAAGTGGAGCGGCTTCGTACCAAATAGCTCCTCGAGCGCAACTTTGACGAGATGACCTTGGCGGCGCAGTTCGTATGGCGCTTCGAGGATGTGACGCAAGACGTCGCGATCGAAGAGCGGTTGCAACAGCGTCATCTCACCCATGAACCCACGCCGTGCGTAAGCATGGAAATGTTCGATTTTCAAATGGAACCAGACCGCTTCGAGCCGGCCGTTCCAATCGCGTTCCGGTTCTGCGTCGAATAGGCGGTCGAGCATACCTTCAACTTGTTCGCGTTCCGCTTCACCAAATCCTTCGAATGCACGAATCGCTTTACGTGATAATTGTTGCTTCGCTTCGTGCTCATCCATGTTGTCTTTCAAAAACACGTGTTTCCCGTACAACCAATCCGTCCCGTGTTTCCCAACCTCGACATAGTCAAGGTCGACGGCTCTACCGGTCGGGATGCTCTCATAGGCAGTCAAGTTGCCGTCTGTCGCCTCATAGGAAGCAGAGATCCGTTTAGAGAGCGACAACGCGAATGTCGCCTCGGCGGCAGCCGTCTCGGCGAGCTCGATGTCGTCGAACAAGTCGCGTGCGACACGCGCCTCGTTCCCTCCCATGTCAGGTACGTGCAGCGTCACGTTTTTTCCGGCTTCGAGATAAAGTTTTGTGAGCAACACGTCGAGCGCTGACCCAGCGAACGGGATATTGACGGCTTGCATCGGTACGTTGACCGCGTTTCGAAGCGCCGTCATCCACGAGTCGACAAAATCGTCGCGGAGTTGTGGCGTACTTTGCGGAAGTTCGTCCCACGTGTCGATCAATATCGCTCCGTCACGCACCGTCAATCGTTCGCCCGCTCCGAGACGTTTGACCCCTTCGAAGCGAGTCCCGTCCCCAAACACATGCCCAATGAGGCGCATCTGAGAGACAGCCTCTGCGCGAACGGCCGTTTTCCCGGCTAGCTGTGCCACTTCTTCAAGTGACGTCCCGACGACGACCGGACTTTCTGAATAGTAGACCGGGATCAAGTTATTGAACGGGACGGCGACGCTGAACTGTTCGTCTAACGTGAACGAGATGTTCATCCCGTTCGGTTCGTCTCGTGACTGATCGTACATACCGAGACGAACGTCGAGCGGCGTCTCCGAGACGATGTGTGTCAGACCGTCGCGGCGCTCGAAATCAAGCGTCTGACCAGTCGATTCATATATAAAATGGCTCATAGCGTATCTCCTCAAAATAATTTCAAAACAAGCAAACCCGGGATGACCGGGCTTGCTTTTAGTGTTTCCGATTCAATTCTATCAAAAGGAGCTGTTCAAGCTTCGGTGCGAGCGTCTCGATGGCGAAATGATGATGTGCGTAAGCCATATAGTCTTGTGTCGCTGCGAGTAGCTTGGCTGCATCATCCCGGAACGATCGGATGATGTCGACGCCGTCTAGCACATTTTCCATCAGCACCTCGTCCGGATAAATCGTCTCGCTCCCCGTCCAATGGCGGATGATCGGGAACGTTCCCGACGTCATCGCCTCTGCTGGCGCAAGATGGAAGCTCTCAAGGTCACTCGTCGATAAGATGAAGCCGATTTTCGTCAGCCATTCCGGAACATCATCACCGTGACCGTCGAAGACGACACTGTCCTTGAACGTCGGTTCCTCGAGTCGTTCGAGCAGACGATCATAATAGGCGCGCTCGTCTTCCCGTTTGTTGATCCAGTAAATCTCGTTCGGATGATGCCCTTTGATGAACAGCTTGTAGCGCGTGTCTTCCTTGCGGAGCGTCTCGAGCATGTCGAGCGCGAGATCAAGTCGTTTCAACTTCGGATTGACCCCGATCATACCGAGGTGGAACGTCAACTCGTCCAGCTGTTTCGGTTGGATGAGACGCGTCCCATCGACCGCGTTGTAAATCATCGTCATCTTATGACGCGGGATCCGGAACAAGCGGTACATCTCTTCGAGCATATACGGCGACACGAGGATGATCCGGTCGATGTTGTGAAGGTTGTACTCCCGCGGGAACGGCGTCTCTTTCTCTTGACGGTGGATGCGCACGATCATCGTCTGGTGTGGCTTTTTATGGTGCGAATACCAGACCGCGTTACCGAGACCCCACTCACAGAAGATGACATCGGCCTGGTCTAGGCACGCCTTACTGTGATTCACGTCATGGATTTTGTGACCTTCCCACTCGTCAATCAAGACGTTGAAGCGCGGATGGCGCTCGAAGTAGTCCATGAACAGACGCAGGAATTTGAAATCGTGTCCGGCGAAGAGCAAGTTGATCTTCTTCATCCCCCACAGTTCATCGTGGAGACGTTTATACGTGTTCGTGAACGTATAATACTGCGCCATCTCATAGAGGCGACTCGCCGCATCACGATAGACACGTTCATCTGTGAGCGCGAGCTTCGCCTTCTCGATGAACTCGTCTTCCGAATTGACGAATAGCGGATAGTCCGCACCGAGGATGAGTTCGTGCATCGGGTTACGGTTCAACAGCACCGGTTTTCCGAGCGATCCGTACTCGAGCAGTTTCGTCGACAGTTCAAGACTCGCGTCGAGCTCCGGATGACGCCACGACACACCGATCGCACTCGAGTCGATCAACGTCTCGACATCGGCGCGTGGAATCCCTTTCAACCAATGGACGCCGTCATCCGCCTTCAAGCGGGCGAGTACGTCTCGTTTAAAGTTCGGGTTGTTCGGGTCTTGATTGAACTTGTCGCCGGCGACGTGGAGTTCGGCCGGGTAGTCGGCCCGAAGCTTCGCGAACGCGTCGAGAATCTCCGTCGAATACCATAGCGGGGCGAACTTGCCCGTATAGACGAGGCGATCGTTCGGTTTCGTGAACGTCGGCGTCTCGTCTTTCACGTTCGGGATCATCGGGTTCAAGATGAGGAACGGCCGGTCCGTCGGCAGGAACGATTCGAAATACGTCTTCATCGCCTCGGTCTGACAGAGCATGCGCGCCGAACGCGACGCGATCTGCTGCAAGCGGGCGAGTTCTTCTGCCGACGCCTGCGTATGGTCGTGTGTGAAGTCGGTGATATATGTCCACGTCTTCGCCATCGTCCGTTCATACTGTGACAAGTCGTAGGCCAGCTGGAAGCCACGGATGAATGACATGTCGTAGCCGCCCGTCGTCATCAACTCGTCAATCAGCCCGGCCGCTTCGTCGGCTTGGAGTACCCCGCGCTCGTAGTACGGCGCGTCTTGTCTGCCTGAATCTTTGGCGAACACATCGATGAAGCGGACGTTCGGCAACTCACGGATGCCGGCCGTCACTTCCGGTTTTGTGATCGAGCGCTTCAGCAGCACGTCGACTTGAATCGATGGGTCTTGGTTCAACATCGAGACGACGGACGTCAGCCAAATGGCCGACCCGTCGATCAAATTTAAATTGACATCCCCGTAGACGAGGACGCGAAGTGGTGTCGTCATAATTGTACCTCCTGAGCGACCGCTTTTGGCATATCGCTCCCTGCTTTCACGTATTGATACGGGTCTGTACTGAAAATCCGTTCTCCGGACTGAGCGAGCTCTTTGAGCGTCTCGTCTTGTTTTAAGACATCGAGCGCTTCAAGGACGCTGTAGAAGCGGAGCACATCCGGCTTCATGATCGAGCGCGACGGGGTCGCGTCGAAGACGTAGCGGTACGTGCCGTCCGAGTCAATCTTCTCGAGCCCGTCTTTCCAGACGAAGTAATCTTCTTTCGTCAAGATGTTCGAGTCCGCGTAACGCGTCGCGAGCATGTAGTCAGACACGTACGCCGGTCCGTAATAGTCACTCGGACGGATGAACGCCATCCAGTCGAAGCCTTCAAGAATCTCAGACAAGGCGTTATATTGCGTCAAGTAACTGAGCATGAACGTCGAGATGTCCTCGGTGTTGTAAGCTTCATACAAGTCAAGATGCCCCTCGAACTTGTCGAGGAAGACGACGAGGTGTTTATGCTCATAGTCTTGCGCGCGGAACTTCTCGACGGCGCGGTCCATCTCGTCGGTTGAGCGGACGAACGCGACGAGCGCGACTTCCGGGTGATCGACACGATAAGGCAGACCGATATTGCCGACGACTTGGGCGAGACGTTGTGTGTACGTGTGGTACTTGAGCACGTGTCGCATGCCGCCCATGGCGACGTCTTCATAGAAGCTGTCGTCCGTGAGCAGTTTGCGGAACGTCTCTTCGAGCATCTCGTCGCCTTCGTCTAGGAAGACGTAATCCCCGAGCATCTGCTTGACGCCGACAGAGCGCGTACTGACGACCGGCGTCGCACAAGCGAGCCCTTCGAACACGCGGCGTGAGAACATCGTCGGTGAATCGTTCACCGAGTTGACGTTCAGCATGACTTTGAAGCCTTTATACGCTTTAGCGATTTGGTTGTACTTCAAGCTGCCGCGGATGGATTTACGGAACTGCTCCGGGAATTGGAGTTGATCCGTCTCACCGCGTTGGTTCATTTCATAGTTTCGGTCATAGATGACGAGGCCGTATTTATCAGCCGCCGCGAACAAACGATCCATATCGATACGGCGCGATTCGTGACGGTTTGCGTAATACGAACCGGCGAACGAGGCGTACGGTTCGCGTGTGCCCGGCAGACGGATCGGATTATGCTCTTTCGGCTGCGCCGCGAACGGCAAAGCACCGACCCGGTCATGTCCGCAGTCTTCTTTATAGTTATCGAGAATGTTCGCATCCGTCGTGTAGACAAAGTCGAACCGTTTCGCCGTCTCGATGAAGCGGTCATAGTGAATCGGGTCTTCTTTATTCCAAAACACGGTCGGCACGTTGTTGACGCGACACCAGTCGAGGAGCGCGTCGAGCTCTTCCCACGTGTTCGTGCCGTATTTGACGATTTTCTTCTCCCACGTCTTGTCGTTCCCTTTCCAGGCCGATTCGACCATGAGGAAGTCCGGTTGACGGTCGGCGAGAACAGCCGGCCAATCGTCCGGCGAGAACGTGATCAGTTCACATTCAGGGCGATACGAGGCGGTCGTGAACTCATCAAAGATGGCTGCGACTTTCATCTCGTGAAGCTCGCGTGGTTTCGCTTCAAACAGACGGGCCTCGCGTGGGTCGATCCACTCCGGCACTTGCGTCCGGTCCGTGATGATTTCTTCGGTGACGCGGATGTTCGTGACGAGCGTTTCGCCAGTCCCGTCGACGCGGAGCGCGAAGCGCAGGTAGCGCACGTCTTTCCCGAACTCGAAAATCTTCTCGCTGCCGAGCTGTACTTGCTGCATCGACAACCGCTCAGTCAACGAATACGAGATGATGTAGAGGACGACACCGGTGTTCGCATCGAGCTCACCGTCGACCGTCACACGGTAACGATGGTTCGGTCGGACCGTATACGGTTTCTCTTTCGGAAGGACCGTGAAACGGTTGTTCGTCTCCATATACGACACGTAGCGGCGCACGTCCGGCTCGACATCGAGCACGAGACGGAGACCAGACGGATCTTGTTTTAACTTGATTGATTCCGGTGTCGGGATCGTCCAGAACGTCGGGTCAAGGTCGAACGTCTCGGTACGGCGTACACTGTTCTCACGGATGACGCCGAGCTTCAAGTCTGAGAGTGTACCGTTGCCGTGGAAACGGACGAAATAGCGAACCGAATCATGGCTCGGTGTAAGACTCAAGACGTTACTGAAGCCGAGCGGGACCTCGATGAGCTGGTCGCGCTCACCGTGGGCATACGTCGCGACGAACAACGTCGCTTTCGCCAGCTCTTCGGCTTCTCCTTTTAAATAGAAACGATAGACGTAATCGTCCATATCGGCGAGCGAAAAATCGATACCGCGTTCGGTGTCGACGTGAGGGAGCGCTGTCTCGAGCACACCGTAGTGCTCGTATTGGTTCCCTTGCCCGCTGACACGAATGAGTCCGCCATCGATCTCAACGATTCGGCTAAGCGGCGAGATGAGTTCGAGCGAATCCACATCTAAAGGAATCATCGCGTCAAAGTCGGCGTCTGCCACCGCACTGCTCATGCCTTCGACGTTCCAAAGCGGCTGTCCGTCAATCAGCAGTGATTGAATTAAAACTCGGCCTTTCCCTTGCGTTTGAATCACAAAGCGCGTTTTCGTTTCGCCGTCTAAAAGCGAGACCGTCGTGCGAACACCGTCTCCGACGCGAACGACACGCTTTCGTTCTTCATCGCTATAAATCATGACGAGCAATGTGACTTCGATGTCACCGCTCTTCTCAACGTTTAAACTCGCGTCAAACTCACGGATTGACGGGTTGAGCTGAAACGAATTCGCACCAGGTACCGTCCGAAACGACGAGGCGCGCTCACCGTATGATAAAAATTGCTTTTCAGCCATCGTAGAAACGAGCGCCGCACCGTCAACTTCATAGTTCGCAGACGTCCGAGCGTGCCAAGACGGGACGATTTCGACGAACTGTCTCGTTTGCACTTGCGTCTTCGTTCCTTTCATCAACCGACGGCCGATTCGTTTGCCGCGTTGCATGCCTAAATAGACACCACGCTTCACTTTTCGTTTCCAACTCATGGGGGGTTCCTCCAAATTCATAATGGCATCGTTTTCTCTTTAGCCGATGCCCTGTTATTTGAAACATCTCGTTTCGACACCTATTGATTATAGCAAACGCTCAATTCAAAAGGCAAAATCATCTGTTTGACAAAACGGAGACAAAAAAAGGACACCCCGGAGGATGTCCTTGTAAAATCACTGTTTGACGTCTTTGATACGGTCTTCAACAGTTGGTGTAATTTCACCGAGGCTGAGCATATGGTCGCGCAAGTTCTCCCAGTCGCTGAGACCGAGGTCTGTGACGCGTCCGGCTTTGAACGCTGCCTCAAACTCAACATAGTTGTCGCCGCCTTGCGCCGTATAGAAGTTCGTTGCGATTTTATACGTGCCGCCCGCTTCGATGGCAACGTCTGTTGTGCCGTTGTTATACGTCACGCTGACGATGCGCTCGTTCGCTGGTTTCGAGCTGTCAAATTCGACTTTGAGTCCTGACACTTGGAGGAAACCGCCGCTCTCACGAGGGTAAACACTCACACTGCGCTCGAGCGCTGCGAGGAGTTCTGCTCCACTGAGTTCCATGACCGCGAGCGTGTTACCGAATGGAAGGACATTGATAACTTCCCCTGTCGTCACTGGACCTGCTTCGATGTTGCTACGGATACCACCAGCGTTTTGCACGGCCGCGATGATACTAGCATCATATTCTTTCGCTTTCGCGAGCATACCGTCAGCAATCAAGTTTCCGAGCGCCGTTTCTTGTTTGCGTACGCTTGGTGCCGAGATATCTCCTTCGTCACGTGGGTTTGTCAATTCAGCATTGAGCGTCACGCCGATTGGATCGAGACTGATTTTGTCGACATCTTCTTTGAACGGAGCGAGAAGTGCGACCGCACGTGCATCTGGCTCAAGCACTTTCACGTCAATCAACTTCCCAGCGTGGCTGACGATTTTTCCGTCTTTGTCGAACTCGACATCGAGTGTTCCAAGGAACTCACTGTATTGGAACGCTTGGACGATGACCGTCGGCTCGGTCTTGCCTTCCGAAATAACAACCGGTGCATTGAGGCGTGAGTGCGTGTGACCACCGATGATCACATCGATTCCGTCAACATTTTCAGCTAGGAGCAAGTCGTTATCGACGTTCGGGTTATCGTTATATCCAAGGTGTGAGACGGCGACGATTTGGTTGACGCCCATGTCTTCAAACGCCTTGACGGCTTTGTTCGCTTCTTCGATATAGTCTTGGAACTGAATTGGACCTGGACTTGCGATATCTGCCGTTTCTTCTGTCGTCAAACCGAAGAATCCGACTTTCTTACCGTCGACGACTTTGATGACACCTTCGTAAAGGCGGCCGTTGTATGCCTTCTCTGTCGTTTCGTCACGGTACAAGTTTTTCATGTATTGGTCGCCCGAGTAGTCGACGTTCGAGCTGACGAACGGGAAGTTCGCGTAGCGGACGAAGGTAGAAAGCTCTTTATGACCTTCGTCTGTGCCGAGATCGAACTCGTGGTTACCTGGTACCATCAAGTCGTATTTCATGTAGTTCATGAGTTTAAGGTCAGCTTGACCTTTAAATTCGTTGAAGTAAAGCGATCCTGAGAAGACGTCCCCAGCGTCGATCAAAAGTGCGTTCGGGTTTTCAGCACGCACTTGTTTGATTGCCGTTGCTCGGTTCGGAGCGTACTTGAGGGCGGCATGCGTGTCGTTCGTATGCATGACCGACAACTCGTACCCTTTTACTTCGTAAGGAACGTCGAGCGTCACCGTGCGGCCTTTGTGCGTGTACGACGCCGTCGCCGTGAACTTCCCGATCTTGTCAGTCGATAAGTTCGTCCACTTCACCGGTTGGCGTAGAACGCGGTCGACGAATTGGATTTGGAGTGTGTTCAATTGCCCAGTCAACTTCTCGCCGTGCTTGAACGTCCACTCACCCTTCGGTGCGATGATCGCTTTCGGATAGTTGATGACGCGCACTTTCTTCTCAAAGTGTTGGTTCTTCCATTTGATGTAGCCTTTTACCGTTTGATATGTACCGAGCTTGTCCATGTTGACTGTCGATTTGTACCAATAGATCTTGTTGCCTTGGTATGTCTTGTCGAGCGCTGCGTCAAGATCCCCGTTCTCAACGAAAGCCGCCTTCAACTTGATCGTTTGTTTCGCCGGGGCTGCCTCTGTCACGACCGCTGGGGCGATCACCGATGCCGTGAGCGTCGCCGCGAGCATCCCTTGATAAAACTTGCGTGTCTTCGAATTCAACATGCACTGTTCCTCCTCTATTATGTATAAGTCGACCGAACCGAAGTCATAACCGCCATTTCGTCGCCACTGCCAGATGTCTGACCTCAAGCCAATGGAAGCGATTACAAAATACGTACAGACTTCACTTTTAAAGATACGCAATCTCACAGAATAACACAATTACTTTTCTGTAAATATTTCGTTATTTCTTTTATTTTTTGAAAAAAAGGACGCCGATTGGCATCCTCTCGCTCATTCTGATATTTCAACTTCCTCAAGCTCCAACACCGGTCCTTCACCCTTCGGCATCTCAATCGTCCGCGAGCGTCCGTCCGAAAGAGAATACGTGATAACATAACTCGCATCATTCTCAACCACGTTCGAGAACGTAACGTTCGTCCCCGATTTCGACATGTGGAACAACGTGACGAACGATGCCCCTGCACCCGTTTTCGTCGAGACGACTTGGTGACGCGGCACCCACTCGAAGTCACGGTAGGCGATAAAGCTCGACTCTCGTTTCATGGCACCAGACGACGCGACCGGAAGCTGAACGACTTGGAGAGTGCGTCCCTCTTTGTCGCGGAACGTCATCTCACCAGTTTGTTCCGCGACCGGTTCTAACCCGACACCGAGGTGGAAACGTTGGGTGAACGAGGCACGCGAATCCGACCGAATCGTATCGGCGACAATAACCGTGCCCGCTTGATCATGGGCGATACTGCGCGTATGGTGCATGTCCTGCCCAATCAACTCGCTGTATCCAAGTGCTCGTTGTAACCCTTCCGTCTCCTCGACCGATACGATCCCGCTCTTACCGATCGTACTCGGATGAAGCGTCAATTGCCGGGTGCCAGTGTTCACCGTGTTATGGGCGTTGACGTGCACCGCTGTATTTCTCTGCGGAAGCGTCGTGTACCCGAAGCGTCCCGTCTCGACGATGAAGTCACGGCCGTAGCCGTACAAGTCGATGCTCAAATCGTCTTGATGCTTGTGCGCCGTATTATGGAAGCCGGCCGTCATCATGAGGGAGATGGCATCAGCGAACGGCTCCTTCTCACCCCAATGTTCACGTAGAATCGCGTATTGGGTATGGAGCTGTTTCGTCCGTTCGAGCGGACGTTCCCCTTCCTTCCCGCCACTGACCGCATACATGAGATGCGGATAATTGCGCAGCGTCGATATCATCGACATCGTCCGCGGCTCGCCTGTCGTGTCCCCAAACAGCGGCAACGTCCGGTTCGGCTTGACGAGATGAGTCAGCGTCTCAGGCATCTGTCGGACGGCTTCAAGCCGTGGTGACGTCGTGAAGGCGTTCGCCTCGATCCAGCGATTGAAGCGGTACAGCATCTCATACGTGTACACTTGATAGCCCGGCGAATGCTCGAGATGGACGTTGTCCGGGCTCAACGAGTGGTCGAGCTGCTCGGTCAGACGCAACGCGGCGAGGTCGCGCCACTCCGATGACCGTTCGAGTTCCGGGAACGTCTCGGCGATATCGGTAAGCGCCATGTCTTGGAAGATGCCGTGATTATGGCGCGGTCGATAAAATGACGGCGTCGATAGGATGTCACCGTGACCTTCGACCGTGCGCAACACGAGCGCGCTGAACGCCGGGTCGTTGTTCAGACGCGACTTTTTAAATTGATTCCAAAAGTTGATCAAGTGGAACGTCCGGATGGCCGTCCCTTGCTGATGATAGGCGTTCGGATAACGCTTATAGTCACTCGTCGGGTACTGTTTGACCCAGCCCTCGACGAGCTGTTTCCCATATGCCAAATACTTCGTGTCTTTCGTGTAATGGTATGCCATCGTCACTTGATTCAAGACCATCCAATATTGGGCTTGGAACATGAACGACGTCGAGTCGCCGACTTTAATGTCCTGCTCCCAGTTAAACGTCGCGATGTCCGGGACGGCTTGTCGACCCGGTGCCGCACCGAGACGCCAACTGCCTTTGAGCGCCGAGTCCGCTTGCGATACCGCCTGCGCCTCGGTCAAAAAACCATAATAGTATGGCACTTCGCGCTTCACCGAGCGCGCCGTATAGTTGTGGAGCAGACGGTCGTACTGACTGTCAGCGACGACCGCCTGCGTGAGGAGTCCCGTCTTGAGCGGGATGTCCCGTTTCAATCCGTATGTACGGCGTCCATTGACCTCGACTTGATAGTACCCGCCCGAGACGCCGACGACGTCATAGCGCTTGTTCGGAGTGAGCAATGCGATCGGCTTCATCGACTTATCCGGCATGAGCCGATAGACGGTCGTGTCTTTCGCGACTTCTGTGAAGAAGGGACGCGCGCTGGCCTCGGCCCCGACAGACGTCGCCGCCATGATGAGCGCCGTCGTGAGAAGCGTCCCTCTGATTAAATGTTTCATCCAATACCCCATTTTTTCTTTTTTTACCATCATAACACGTATAAAAGGAAACTTTTTCAAAATGAAGGGAATTGTTTTTTAGGTTTTTGTTTTCAAATAACTCGTTTCTACCATCATATAAAGGAGACTGTTTGCGTATCCGCTCCTCGGAACAGGCATGGCTTCAACACGCTCAACAGTTCAAGACAGATGGGACGTCTTAACTCGCAGTAGGCAACATGTTTCAAGCAGGCGGATCCATATCAAGCAAAGGAAAATCGCTTCGGATTCAAGCGTACGGCTACAAGGATGTACTCGCCCGAATCCCTTAATATCTATGTTTTTGAAACGTAATTTCGTAAAACGATTCAATTCCTTGTATTTGGAATTCACAAAAGAATAGACGTCAATTAATTCAAAATCATGACCTAAAAAACGAAAAAAAGAAGCGACAAATTATGGATATAAATGTATACTGATGTGGAAGAAACTGATAGAAAGAGGTGCGGTCATGACAACTTTTCTCCCATGTTCCGAGCGATTCACATATAAACGAAATTTACAGCGGCTCGCGGAGATCGATTTGCACCAGTCAGCCACATCCGAATTCTCGTTCACGCTGCGCGTCAATAAGCAAGCGAAGTTGGCCGAGCCATTCCAACAAATCGATTCACTCGACTCGGCAGCGCTGTGGAAATGGTTCCCGAACGTCAAAGCCAAATACGATACGCAGCGCGACTGCCTCAAAGCGGCGACGTCTTGTCTGTCTGTCATGGTCATCAATTAATTTTTCAAACGAGGTGCTTCACGCGTCTCGTTTTTCTTCACAAGAAAACGCCTGCCCGATTTCAATTCGGACAGGCGTTTTTCGGTTTAGCGGACGGTCACATACACCGTCTGCGTACGCCCTTTCGGCGTCGTGAATTTGATGGTCAGGCGTGTGCCTGACTTTTGTGCCGCAATCGCGACCGGTGTCGATTTCGATGTCACCGTCTTCGTCGCAATCAGCGTCGTTCCGCGATGGACCGTGACCGTGCCGTAGTCGACGTTCGAGTTCACCGTAAGCGTGCGCATCGTACTCGTCGGGGCAGCGACCTTCATGATCGGCGTAAGACCCGCCTTCACGTTCACCGTCTGGACGAAGCGATAGACACCACGTGTGCTGATGAGCGTGATCTTCGCGTTGAGCGATTGCGGTGCCAAGCTCATGACGACACGACCCGTCGATGAGCTTTTACCGCTCGTGACTTGTTTCGTCCCGTTCTGCAACGTGACGCGACTGTTCGGGAGCACCATGCCGACCCACGTCTTCTGTTCATCGTGGAGACGAATGTTGCTGAACGTCACTTGCGGGAGGGCGAGGCGTGTGTCGAGCTTTTGCCCGCCTCGTGTCAAGCGGACGAGGACGATGTCGCCCGGTTTTGCCGGCACCGTGAAGCGTGTCGATGAGACCGGTGTCGCCGTCGTCAACTTCCCGTTGATGAAGAATTGGAGCACAGCGCGCGTGTCACGGCGAACACTGACGACCGTATGCGTCGCCGTCATCGCGACGTCCGTCACTTGGAGGATGGTCGGACCAACCGCGGCGACACGATGTTCGAGCGTTTTTGACCGATCTCCTGTCTTCGCGACGACACGAATCACATCGCCGTCTTGTAACGCCTTCGGTAACGTAATCGTGCGACCATCCCCAACAAACACTTCATTGACATACGTCTTATATGTGATGAGTTTTGCCGTTGAAGAGTACGACAGTGTCGTGTCGCCCGCATTCGGTGTCACCTGAAACGCAAAAGTTGGTTCAGTTCGTTCAAAAACGACGAGCTCCTTCTCTACTCCTTCTGTTCCCGCTGGCGCATAAGTCACAGTGACCCCTTTTGCGAGCGGATCGACGGTTCCAGTCACGCGCGCAATCCCTGAGGCGTCAGCTTGAAGCGTGTCGTACCACGAATGGAATTGTTCTTTGACAAATACGTCAATTTTTCCATTCGGTACAGTCTTAAAGACGACACCGCTTTCGACAGAATCACCAATAACCTCAATTGTATTGGCTTCTGGATTCGGAACAGGTACTGTGAACGGTTGGCGATAGACCGCCGAGCCATTCGCAAGGCTCGTCACCGTGAACGTCGTACCTGATGTCAATCGTTCGGTCCCCACTCGGAATTCGCCAGTCGCTGTGGCAGTGGTCGAGTATTGGAGTGGTTCACCTTCTCCTCCGTGAACACGCACCGTCATGCGTGCGCCTGGCGCTGTCTGTCCGACAATTTCACCCGCAAGCCCGAACTTTCGGATTGACACTTTTCCAACGTTGTATGAAAAGAGCGTCCCACTGAATGTTTTCCCCATGTACGTGAGGTTGTAGTTGGCGTCCGTCACATAAGAGAACACTTGAGGCGAAGATACCTCATTAGACTTGTTAGCTGTTAATCGCTCAAACGGTATCGTTTCGGTCACGCCATCTAAATTCATAGAGACAACCGAGAGCGGATATGGCCGGCCGACATAGAGGAACGGATCCCCTTCTGCGTTCGCACGCTTATCCACTTGTAATTCAAGCTGGGTCGGCATTTGTTTATAAGAAGAAAGCGGAACGGTACGATCCGAGAAAGCTAGGGTACCAGGGTAAAGTTTTGGATAAACGATTGGGCTGTGTGTCTCCACTTCGCCTGACGTGATGTTAAGGACCCCATATACGCCTTTTGAGTACCAATGCAAGAACCCGTCTTCTTCCGCGTATTGTATGCCATACCACTCCGGAAGTGCCAAGAGGCGTCGTGATGCTTCGAGATACACATATCCTTGATAGGGATAAGCGATGACTCCGTCAAACGCGAGCGCTTCCTTGTCCCGAACTTGTACCTTCACATCAAAAGATTGGATAGATTCCGTCTTACCAGTCGCTACGTTCACATGCGCGATGTCCGAGAGGTCGTGTCGTGCCGCAATTACGGTCTGACCGTCTGTTGACAACGTCACCGCCGTACCGAGGTCTGAACGTTCCCACATGATGTCTCCTTGAAGGTTTGTCATCATTACTGTCGTCCATGTCGCCCATAGAAGACGATCATGTGCGACGTCCGCTCCGACGATTCGATACGTATCCGGTACTGATTTCGACGTGACCTGACCATTCAAGTCGATGATGTAGCGCGTCGTCGAACAGTCGGTACAGCCTGACGTAAAGACGAGATGCTGACCGTCCACACTCATTACAGCGTTTTTCTGATAAGACCAATGCAGATCTAATTCTTTCGATAACGGAATGCGCTCTCCCGTTCCGACATGGTACAGCTCTTTTCCGTCCATGGTGATGACATAAGGGCTATTCGAGATTCGAAAATGGCTTGGAATCGGTTCTCCAGCCTCCACCGATGCAGGAGTGAATACTATAGGAAGAAAGAGAGCAACCAGTAGTGCCCATAACAATTGTTTCATGTACGTTTCCTCTTTTCATTAAAAATGGTAAAAGCTTATTTTGATGACAATAAAAGTATAATTTGTTTTTCAGAAAAGGGAAATAAATTTTTTATTTTTGATATTTGTATTAGATGGTCCGGCGCTTTGGACTTCCTATAATTAGAAACTTATTTATACGTTTGAACCTGATTATTCAAAAAACATTTAATTTCCAATTGAAACATAGTAAAATCCCCTTTTATTCCTTTTTGTGATTTATAATTCCTTTTGTATGACCATTTACAGCAAGGAGGAATTATCATCAATGTCTAAACCTTTACCGAAAATCACGAGCGGATTAGCAATCGCTACATTGCTGTTCACCACGTTACCTGTTACAGCATCCGCAACTTCTGCCCCTAGCCCCATTTCACAAGTTAAGCAGAATCAATCATTGAAAACCTTTCCACTCAACCGCCTCACCGTCATCAATGATTCGACGATTCGATTAGGAAAAACACATTTCCGCATTTCAAAAGAACAGGCCACCTTTTTTAAATCAAATGCACAAGCGCTAAAGAACGCCCGTTTATCCGTTCGCTACTCGGCCAATCGGAATATCGAGGAAATCGTCGGACTCGAAATTAACCAACACGGTAAAAGTTTTAATCAACCAGTCACATTAAACGGTATGAATCAGTCTGTGAAAGGTATGATTCGCATCAACGCCAGAAATGTAACGGTTAAAGACGTGAAATCCGTCGACTATATATACTTGACGAATCAGGCGAGCGCGACGACTCAATTCTTAAACGTGAACGCAAAAAAACTTAGTCAAGCATCTTTACCGAAAGCAATTCAACGCCAAGCGTCACCTCTATCGAGAGTCATGATTCAAGGTGGGACGTTTGAATCCATCGATTTACAACGGACGAACACACGCCTACAAGCTAGAGGTAATGCCTTTTTGAATGAAGTTCGTTCGTTCGCCAACACATCGATTCAATCGACGGCGGCTGCACGGATCCAAGACGTCCTAAGCGGGCACCAGGTAACGTCGCTTCATTTAAGTGGAGATGTATCAACCATTCATAATGCGTCACGCACATTGTCGATTACAGGAACATCAACTATTGGAGACGTAGTTATGAAGACGAAACAAGCTCGCCTCAATCTTGAAGTTTTCGGGGCCGTCACACAGCTGAAAGTACTTGCCGCCGACACGGCAATCTCCGTAAACAAAGACGCCACGGTCGATACGGTTGAATTTAACGCTTCTGCCAAGTTTCAATCTATCCAACCGCTTAAAAAAGTAGGCATAAGCGGCGAGAAAAGTGTGATTGATTTGGATGCATCAGTCGACCAATTAGTCACCACAAACGAGACGGTTCTATCCGTCGGAAAAAATCGTACAATCAATAGCATTCAAGCCGAAGACCGTTTAACAGTAGAAGGCAGTGGAACCGTGAAGTCCCTCGAGCTCGGTGAACGAGTAAAAGATGTCATCTTGCACGTACCAATCGCAACAATGACGGTGAAAGGAAAAGGTCAAGACACGATACGGGTTTCAGGAAGTGCCTCAATTGAACGTGTCGTCCTAGACGGGGAAGCACCACTTACCATCGATGTACCAAAAGTTAATCACGTCGAAGCAACCGAAACAAATACAGGAACGGTCGACACCGGGAACACAGAAGTCGGTCAAAATGACGTCACAGAAGAGGAAGTCGTACCGCCAGCACCACCGATTGAGACACCCGTACCAACACCGCCTGTCGTTATACCGCCAATCGTTGAACCGACCGCCCCGCCAGAAGAAGAGACTAGTCCATCAATCGAAGAAAGCTTTGAGTATTATAAGTCATCGACATCATCAGGAGACGACTTTAGCGTCACGGAAGATTTGACGATCGGCGGATTTGAATCAACAAGACACATGTATATTCATATTCCAGAAGACGTCACACTTACCGTGAATGAGCCAATCACAGGTGGACACCAACTCCAATTCTTCGGAAAAGGAACGCTCCTTCTTGAAGAACCATCACTTTTAAACAACCAAAAGTTAAACTTTGAAGAGACGATTCAATTACCCGTCTTTCCGGAAGGGATTTTTTCTTCAAGACCACCGAGTGAGGTCTATCCGGATATGCCAAGAACCTTTTTCAGCTACCAAACGTTACAAGACGCAATCAATCACGGCGATCTCGTCTATCTAGAGAAAGATGTCGTAATCGATGAACCGGTGCAAGCGCAAAAAGTCCATATCAAGTCATCTCGCGGAGCGACCATCCGAGCATCTGAGCAGTTTTCAGCTGTAGAAGCTCATGGATATGGCTACCTCTTCATGATTCAAGATACGAATCAGCCGATTACGTTAGAAGGAATTTCATTCTCTCACCCAAACGGGGCCGGGTTACTCATCTCACGAGCAGACGATGTCACATTAAACCGCGTCACGTTCGTCGATAACGGTAAAGAAGGGCTCGCCGTCGAGAATGCGGACGTCAACATCGATTATCTTTATACTAAAAACAACGGTGGTCCGGCTATTCGCATCGACAACTGGTTTGAAGGCGATACTTCCTCTGTCACAGTCAATCGTTCAGCGATGACGGAAGAAGTCCCAGTGGCAACGACGACAGACGTTTCACGAACCAAGCTTACGTTGCCGGAGGAATTCATTCAACGAGAAGATCAAACGACACGTCAAACGCAATGGATTCGGGATAACGGCATCTATAAACTGAAGCGAGACGGAACGACAGAACGTTTTGCAGACACGGCACAAGCGAGCAACTCGCTAAAACTGTTTGACCAGCTGATCGTCAACGGTCAACATTCTGTTACAAAGACGATTGAATTGTCAGAAGAAGTTGTGCTTCGCGGGGAACATAACGGGACATTGACAGCGGCAAACGATTTTGAGGGTGATGATTTGATTCAACTGAACGGTGATTCTTACAGCAGTTCGATTGCAGAATTGACCGTTGAAGGCGCTCCGCGTCACGGAATTAACATCATCAATAAAGGTGACGCTGTCCTAAGAAACGTCACCTCTCGAAATAACGGCGTCGGCGGCGTGATGGCGAACAGTTCACACGTCACTGCGTACGGATTATACACCACCGGGAATGCTGAGTTTGGTGTCGGAATCGAAATCATTGAAAACGCATCAACACGCTCCCATTTCTATTTGGATGAAGGTGAGTTGAACGAACCAGTCGCTGCGATCTCGCACGGACATGCAAGCGGAGCAAATGCTCATTTTATTGACTTTACGCATACGTTCGAAGAAATGAAAGAATCTACGTTCACGAAATGGGTGAAGGTAAGACAAACAGGGATTGAAGGAAATCAAGAATAACATGAAGCAACAGCCCTCGTTTCAGACAAATCTGAAGCGAGGGCTGTTTGGTATAGACGCATTTCGTATATTAGCAGACATAAAAAAACCGCTGACACATGAAGTGTCAGCGGCCCAAGATGGCTCCGTCCGAAGACTTTGCTCTATTTAACCCTAAGGGAGGGTCAACAATTAGTTAGTGATAGTGATTGTCGCCGGTGAAACAACTTTGTTTCCAGCCGCGTCAACAATATCAAGTGTGTCAACAAGTTTCAACGAAAGACCTTTTGAAAGTTTGTCAGCGTTTACTGTAGCGATAGTTACATCAACAGTAGAAACAGCAGATGCACCTACACCAGAGTTTACGATTTCAGCAGTTGCTTGTGCTTTACCGCCTACCAATACTTCGAAGTCAAGAGCAGCTGCATCTGTAACAACTTCGCTGAACGTGATCCGTACTTTATTTGTATCAACCAATTTAGCAGAAGTTACTGTTGGAGCAACGTTCTCTTTAAGGTTAGCTACAGCAGTGAAACGATCCATCGCTACAGTAGAACCTTTCGCTTTAACACCTTCAACAGCAACGTTACGATCACCAGTGAATGCGTTTGAACCAGCAGCAAGTTTAAGTTCTGCAACTTGTTGTCCACCAGCAACCGGGAGAAGTGTTACTGAAGAGATGACAGCTCCATCAATGCGGTAGTTTGAGATGTTTGTCGCTGATGCGCCATCAACCTCTTTGTCGAACGTTACCAACACTGTGCTGTTATCACCAGCTTTTTGTGTGAATGAAGAAGCTCCGACTACAGCAACTTTTGTTTCGTTAACTGGAGTTCCATCTTCAGAACGTACGAACGAAGCTTTAGCAGCCGTTTGGGCTACACCTGATTCGCTAGCTACGCCAGCAAGAACGAGGTCAACGTTGTAAGAAGCACCTTTTTCATTAGCACCACTCAAGAGTGAAGCAAGCGCGACACGTACAACTTTTTTGTTATCAGCGTTTTTGTATGCAAGTCCTGTAGCAGAACCGTCAATTGATTTCGTAACGAAATCTTTAACGTATGTTCCATTTGCTTCAACTGTAGCATTTGTGAGTACAACATTCTTATCAAATGTGAGCTCGAGGTATTCTTTCTTATCTGTTGCATCTACGACTACTACAGAAGAAACAACTTTAGGTTCTACAACGTCTTTCACGAATGTGTAAACGCGCGAGAAGTTATCTCCAGCTTCACCACTGAGATCAGTGTAGCTTGATACAGAAACAGTTTTCACACCTTCAAGAACGCTAGTAGTTTTAACGACATATTTAGAAGCATCGTTATCTACTTTTGTCACAGAAGATACACTTGTGTTTGTAGCCGATACTGCTGGCGCAGCTTGCAACGCTTCAGAGAATTGGATTGTGAATTCAGAAGCACCTGTTTGAACAACAGACGAAACTACTGGCTTCACACCATCTTTAACGCCGAGACGGAATGACGCTGTTGCAGGGTTTGGTGTAATCAAGTTTCCAGCAAGATCACGTGCACCAATGAATGTTGCGACGATTTCTTTGTTAGCTGTAAGTTTAGAAGCATCAAGTGTAAGTTCAGCATAGTCAGCACCTTGAGCAATTGAACCAGTAACTGCCCCAGCTGCTACTGCAGATCCGTCAGCATATTTGTAAGTGATGCCAGCAAAAGCAGTCATGCGTTCAGAGAACTTAACTGTCGCTTTAGTTGAAACAGTTTGCTCAACTCCAGCAATTGTTGGAGCAGTCATGTCTTTAGCGAGTGATACGATTTTCGCGTACTTCTCGACTTCGTCACCTTTGACTGTTTTCACTTTGTCGATAACGACATCGTAACGTTTTTCAAGTTGTTGTGTGCTCGTCACTGTAAGCGTCATGCCGTCAGCAGAGAGGACGCCTTTGAACGTACCCTGTACTTGTGAGTCAATCGCACGCATTGTGAATACACCAGCTTTGAAATCGCCGTTTGATTCAAGCAATGTTGACTTATCAACCGCTTTGTTGAATTTAACTTCAACTTGTGTGCCGTTAAGTTGGTTGATTGCTTTAACCATAGGTGCCTCAACTGAGAAGTTTACAGCTTCAGAAACGACTTCGCCTGATTTAAGAACGAATGAGTGGTCGCCTGCAGGAAGTCCTGCAGCTTCAGCAGTCAACTTACCATCTTTGATTGTCGCTGGAACTGTAACAGCTTTCGACGCATCTTTGAATGGGTAGATAACGAGATCAGCTTTTGTATCGGCTTTAGCGTTTTTAACGTCAGCCATTACTGAAAGTTTGTTTTCAGCTTGGTCAACTGATGCTGATACTTTCTCAAATTCAACTTCACCAGCAACAACTGTGTAAGTCAAGAACGAAGTGATGCGGTTACCGTTGTGGTTGTAAGAGATGAGGACTTTTTGCTCGCCTTCATCTTTCGTGTTGTAAGTTGAGCTCATTGTGAAGCGCTCAGGAGCTTGTGTGTAGATTTTACCGTCGCGGTACATTACGCGGATCGATGGTTTCTCGAGTTCAGAACCAGCTTCGACTTCGCCGAGGTCTTGGTCAAGAACGTAGAGTGGGTAGTTACGTGGGTAAAGTTTCTTGATGTAAGTCTTGCCATCAGAACCTTGACCTTTAACTGTTTGCCACTTGTTGATTGCAGTAACGAGGTATTTGCCCCATTTGATTTCTACACCTTTAGGCGTGTTAAGCGCGAGCGCCTCTTTGAACTTGCCGCCGAGTACGACCTCTGCTTTAAGTTCTACTGTTGAAGTTGAAGCTTCTGCTGCCATTACCGGAGTAAGAGCTGCTGCCGCCACAGCGAGTGCTGCTGACGCTTTGACTAACTTGAATGATTTCTTTGCCATCTTGTGTAAATCCTCCCTTTGGTATGTTGCGATTTTGCGCTACCAGCTTGCAAGCTACGCTCCCCCCACTAAACGATTCCATATGTATACGCCATTCGTTCGAACGACTTATCCAACCTGATCCTTTAGGTCTTGAGCTTCACTTAAACTGATAGGTATTTTTCAAGATGTGACTCTTGAACAATTTACCAAGTATGAACTTGGAAAACCTTACATCCATAATATACATAACGCTTCCAATCAGCACAAGCGTTTTTTTTCGCAAAAATGGGAATGAATTTGAATTTTGGAGTTTTTGAGATAATTCAATATCGCATTACCCACTTTTTATAATGTCGAAATTCGTCGAAAAACGCCGATATGACGCCATTTCGACATTTTTAGATTAAATTAACCCTTTAAATGTATTTAATTTTACTTTTATTACCTTCTCATATAATTACCATGTCTGATTTTAGATTGTATCAAAATAAGGAATAATTTAACCCTTATTTTTACATTGACCAAACTTTTAAAACTGATTCAATAAGACTAGTTTGAAATTCAGGGAATACATTTTGACTAGTCCGGTTGCAAATTACACAAAAAAAAGCTACGAACCGGTTTGGTCCGTAGCTTATGAAAAACGTCTTTCTTCTATATTAGTAACCCGCGTATTGGAGCGATTGAATGAAGGCCCGTTTCTCGCCTCCGAGGAGCGCCCATTCGAATTCATACTCGTAGCCTTCGATGGTGATGACGATCCGGTTCTCTGGACGGACGTGTTGCTTGATGAACGCAATCATTTTTGCATCCGGTTGGAACAAGTAAGACTCTTCGACCGTCCCATCCTCATATTCGTAGTATTCGACGTCATACGGGTCGATCGTGTGGACGAACGATGCCGAACCGACACGGATCCGGAGCTTCTCGAACTCGAGCGGCTCACCGTCTTCTGCGATGTAGTTCAACAAAAAGCCCATGTTGGCTTTCGTCGGACGGTCAAAGAAGAGCGGCGCGAACGTCTCGTTGTAACGAATCGACCCATCCGCTGCGAACACTTCCTTATGAACGACGATACGATTTCCCTCTTCGTCACTGACACGGTGGAAGTTGTTGAAGAGCGCGTGTTGGACCGTGAGCGTCTCTGATGCACTACGGTTGCCGGCACCGTCACGGACGACGAGCGACACCTTCTTGCCGAGCGGTTGTTTCGGGATCGGGAGAACGAACTTCCCTGTCGACATGACCGGGGCCGTGTACGCTTTCCCGTCGATCGTCACGATGACCGTCGCGAGCGGCTCTGCCGTTCCGGCAATCCCGTTCGAAAGCGTCGTGACCGCTTGCGTGAGGCGCGCCTTGCTCGGTGCGACCTTATCCGCTACGACCGTCGACTTGACGAGTTCGCTGATCGCACCGTTCGCCGTCTTCGCCTGCGCCGTCAAGACGGTACCGACTTTTTGAAGCGCGATGACACGGCGGTAGTTCCCGTTCGCGTCGAACGAGCCGTTGAACGTGCTGCCCCCGACCGTCACAGTGACGGCGAGTCCTGGTGTACCTTTCACTTCGATCGCACGAGCCGAGTTATCGACTGGGTTGATGACCGGTGCCGCCGGACGTGCCGCCGGATCTTCCGCGACGATGACGCGTGTCACAGCGCTTGCGTTCCCGCTCGCATCGACTAAACGGACATCGATGACGCGACCGACTGGTTGTGGGGACATCGTGAACACGGCTTCACCGTTCGTACGGATGACGCGCTCGTATGTTTTCCCAGCGACAAGGATTTCAGCTTTTGCACCGATCTCCCCTTGAATCGTGAGTGACGTCGATGTATGGAACGGTGCCGCTACGACCGGCGCAGCAGGTGCCGTCACGTCGGCGACAGTCGTCGTGCCTCCTTCAGCCGCAACGAACGTCGGTGTAAAGCCACCGATGACGAGTGTCCCGGCGAGGAAAAGCGCTAAGTATTTCGGTTGTTTCATTTTATGAATTCCTCCTAAATAATGTATCGAATTAGACAACAGCTTTATTTTAATGGATTTTTTTAAAAATAGGTACATAATTTTCTATTTTAGGTGCACATTTCTCTTCAGTACACAAAAAAACATCTCCATCGCTGGAGATGCCTGATCACGTCTCGTGAATCATCGTCGCTTGTCCGCCTTGCCAGAGCCACGTATCCTGGTCTTTCACGTACAAGTGCAGTGCCCAGAATCGGCCCTCGTAAGCGTTCGTCCCAAGGATAAACCGCTCCTCGAGCAACAGTTGCACGACAGCGAGCTCACCTTTGATCGTCTCGTCGAATGTGACCGTCTCTTGGGCGATCCATTGGACGGCGGCCGGGTCGACGAACTGGTCTAAAAATGTCTCTTTATCGAACTGACGCCCGCTCGAGTCGACATAGCGGAATTCATCGTGCATGATGCCCCGCATCGCGTCAAGGTCGCCCGCCGTTTGAAGCGATGCCCGGTCGTCAGAAAGTTGTTTCATGTTGAGTGTTTCCATAGCTGTACCTTCCTTTCACCGTACATCATAGCATACATTTCCTGCTTAGACCGCCCAATCTGACACTACCTCATCCACCCAAAGTACCTCTGCGATTGTCTATAGAAAAGACCGTATCGACAAGCTCCGCAAGATGAACGGCAATTTGAAAGTGTCTTGAGCATCAAAATCCTTTGACGCATACGAAAACCGGCCCTCTATGGAGAGCCGGTTTTCGTTCGTTCATTTGACGGTGACGGTCGTGATTTTACTGACTTTCTTCGTCACGTCTTCAACGTGGACAGACAAGCGCTCACCTTTTTTCAAGGCTCGCGTCTTCGCCACGTATGTGCCGTTCAATGCTATTTTCGACTTGCCGATGACACGTTTGTTCTGGTCACGCACGACGATCGTCATCCCTGCTTGCGCTTTCCCGGTCACTTGTTTCGCGTTTGCACGAGGTGCTGTGATGCTCGGGGCACTCGGTCGAAGCCCTTTGGCGACGACGACACGTTCTCCCGTGAAGAGTGGCCCGTTCGTATACGTGACGCGGAGCACCGTTCCTGCTTTTTGTGGGGCGAGCGACATCGTCAACTTGCCGTTTTTGACCGTTCCCGAGCCGATCCGTTTCGTTTTATTGTACACGTTGACGACCGTTCCCGATTTTGCGGAAACGTTGAAGACCGGTGCGTTATCAAATATACGCTCCGGCTTCGGCGCGAGTTGAAGCATCGACTCGGCCCGGTAGACGTTCACTTTCCCGTAGCCGCTCACGACGTCGTAATACGGGAGGAGCGGAGTATTCAAACCATCTAACACGTCTTGCATACCATCATATTCACGCGGGTCTTTCGGTGCGTCCCCACCCGTGAAGGCGAGCGGCTCCGACGAACGGCGTAAGATTGTCCGGACGCCTTCGACTGTCACGCGCGGGTGTTGCGAGACGAGAAGTGCCACAGCGGATGCGACGTGTGGCGTCGCCATGCTCGTCCCATCCATATAGACGACGTTACCGTCCGGCACAAGGCTCGCAACTTTTGAACCCGGTGCGACAACGTCGACATTGACTCCGTAGTTTGAGTAGTCCGTGACGAGACCGAACGTGTTCGTCGCGCCGACCGAAATCGTGTACTTCGAAGACGCCGGATACGAGACGCGAGACTGTCCGTCGTTCCCCGTTGCTGCAACGATAATGACACCGCGGTCATGCGCATACTTCAACATATAACCGATCGTGCGGCTTTCCGTTCCGCCGAGGCTCATATTGATGACTTTCGCTCCGGCGTCGACGGCATACTTGATACCGAGTGCGATTTGATCCGTCTCCCCATATCCGCCGGCATCAAGTACTTTCACCGGTAAGATGGACACGTTCGGGACAATCCCCCGCATCGACGTGCCGTTGTTTTGAGCGGCCGCGATGACACCGGCGACGTGCGTCCCGTGACCGTGGTCATCGATTGCGTCGCCTTCTCCGTTCGGGTCGACGAAGTTCTTCCCGTTTCGGACATCAACTTTCCCTTTCAAATCGAGAAGGCGGTGGTCGACACCGGTATCGAGAACGGCAACTTTGACGGTACGGGCTTTCAAGTTGAGCGCCTCGTACTTATCAAGGCTGATGCCCGCGTCCCCGAACGGTTTCAACACAGAGCGGCTGTTGACCGACCATTGATAGCTATAGCTCGGGTCCGCCATAAATGCAGAGTACGTCTCGATCGGCTCGATATAGTCGACGTTCGGGTCTGACTCGAGCACCGCTTGTGCCGACGCTTTCGTCTTCGCTGACGCCGTTTCGACATCGACGAGCGCGAAATGGTCACCCGGCGAACCGATGGCGAGACGTTCGGCCGAGACATCACGCATCGCGTTCATCTTGCCAATCGATTGGTTCGGTGACGACTTGTATTTGACGATATAACGCGGGGCGTCCGTCACGTTGACGGTGACGCCGATGCGGTCGAACACGTCCGTGAGCGGTGTTCCCGCAAGTTCATCCATCCCGGCAAGACCTGCGACAGACGCGATGTCCGCCTTCAATCCTTCCGGCACGCTTTGGCTGACGAGGGCGTGCATCCGGTTGATGGCCGCTGACTCTTTCGACGAAACTGTATGCTGTTTTCGCTCGACGAGAGCTGTCAAAAGCGGTTTGAGTGTCACCAGGTCGTTATACGCCGCCTGACGCTTCGTCTTGTCGAACGTGATCGCCTTGATGATGTAAGGCGAGGCACGGTAGTAGAGTGCCGCGAGTTCCCGCCCTTCTTCTGATTGGTTGAGCACGTCCGTCTGGACACGTCGAATCAGCTCGAGCATCGTCTTTTGATCACTTGCCGGCATTAAAATCGATTCGACGGCACACATATCGCCGCTTGCCTGTTCATATTTCACCGGCAATTTGACCGGGTTGTAGACGAGGTTGATCTCTGAAGCGAACTCCGACGGGTCCGGTTCGCTTGGCGGTTCTGTTCCGTCCTCACTCGGTTCTGTTCCTTCTTCACTCGGCTCTTCTCCTTCTTCAAGTGAGAAGATCTCCTCTTCCGGTGGATACATGTCCGGCGTCTCCATCGGCATGTACTCGACTTTGACGTAGTATGGTCCTTCCCATGCATATGGGAGATGGATTGTCGCTTTGCCGTCCTCTTTCGAGGCGCTCGCACGGTAAGGATAGAACGTATCGTCTTTCCCGGCCATATCGGCGCTCGGATAGACCGAGACGTTGGCGAGCTTCGTCGCCTCCATGACGATTTCCATATGGGTCATCTGGCTCGGAGCTCCTCGCTCCATCTTGAACCAGTATGTATTGACCGGATCGACGCCCGTCGTGAACGTGACAGCCTCCCCAGCTTCAAGTAGTGTCGCTTGCTTCATTCCGGCACCGGCATCAGCGTGGATGCGCGGCGGGACGAGCGAGACGATAAGTAGGACCGCGAGCAATGTCGCAACAGTCCGTTGCACCAATCGTTTCATTTGTTTTCCTCTTTTCCAAGTATTAGGTGAATCACCTTGGATATAGTATACGAGATCTGTTAGAAAATGTTTCAATCGTGTTACAAAAATATTTCGACAATGAAACGCGTCAAAGATTGACATCATCACGTCATCCCGTTAAAGTAACGATAACATCATACGAACTCGCGATGAGAAAGAAGAGTAGCGCGAAAGGACGTCTCCAGAAAGCCGGTGGTCGATGCGAACCGGTGACGTGTCTTGCGTGAATGGGCTTTTGAGCGTTCAGACCGATACGTAGGCTCTGACGGGTCCTCCCGTTACCGAGGACAGCGAATGATCGTTCGCGATGAGTGGGGGGAACTCCCCCAACGAAGGTGGCACCACGGGTCTCCCGTCCTTCATGTCTATTTAGACATGTCGGGCGGGGGACTTTTTTATTTGGAGGAGGAGATTACATGGAACAACTGATCATCAACGGCGACGAACTGACCCCGGTGGCCATCTTCCACCGGTTGCAAGGAGAGCGGAAAGTACTGCTCGAGAGCCGGGCTGAAGGTAAACACGGACGTTACTCGATCATCGCGGCGAACCCGGTCGAGACGATCCGTGTCGACGGCAACACCGTGACCAATGCAACGGGCACGGTGCATGCGGACGACCCGCTCGCCGTCTTATCCACATTGATCGAACGGGACACGGAAGACGCGCCCTACCCGTTCATCGGCGGCGCCGTCGGGTATATCGGCTACGACCTGCTGCGGACGTATGAGCCGATCCCGAACACGCCGACCGAGACGCGCGACTTGCCGGACGCGTTGTTCCAACGCTATGAGACGGTCGTCTTGTATGACCATCTTGAGGAGCGCGTCATCTTGATCGACACGGGCGACAGCGACGGTACTGACCGGCTCGAACAGTTGAAAATCGAGCTCGAGACGGCGAAGACGCACGAACTCGCGCCGGTCGTCCGGACGAGCGAACGAATCTTGACCGACAAGGACGCGTTTATCGAGCGTGTCTTGAAAGCGAAAGAAGCAATCCTTGCCGGCGAGGTGTTCCAACTCGTCTTGTCGCAACGGATCGACGCGAAGTTCACCGGTGACCCGTTCCACTTCTACCGGACGCTGCGAAAACTTAATCCGAGCCCGTACTTATTCTACATCGACCTCGGCGAAGCGATCGTCCTCGGGGCGTCGCCTGAAAGTCTCGTCCGTGTCGAAGGGAACCGCGTCTCGACGAACCCGATCGCCGGTACGCGCCCGCGCGGCAAAACTGTCGAAGAAGACATGCGCCACGCCGCCGACTTGATTGAAGACGAGAAAGAGCTGGCCGAACATCGGATGCTACTTGACCTCGGCCGGAACGACATCGGCCGCGTCGCCAAAGTCGGCACCGTCACGATTCCGAAACAGATGGAAGTCGAGCGTTTCAAAAACGTCATGCATCTCGTCTCCGAAGTCGAAGGCGAACTGCGTGACGACTTGAACCCGATCGACGCGCTACGGGCCTGTCTCCCGGCCGGCACCGTCTCCGGGGCACCGAAGATTCGGGCGATGCAGTTGATCGATGAGCTCGAGACACTGAAACGTGAAGTATACGCCGGGGCCGTCGGCTATCTCGACGTCCGGGGCGGCTTCGACTTCGCCCTCGCCATTCGGACGATGGTCGTCCAAAATGATACGGCGTACGTCCAAGCCGGGGCCGGCATTGTCTTTGACTCGGATCCGGTATCGGAATATGAAGAGACGCTGCATAAAGCCAAATCCCTGTTGGAGGTGTTCGCATGATTTTGCTGATCGATAACTACGACTCGTTCACATATAACGTCTATCAAGACGTCGCCCGGTTCAGCGATGTCTTGGTCGTCCGTAACGACGAGCTGACGGTCGATGAAATTAGCGCCCTTAACCCGGCCGGTATCATCATTTCACCTGGTCCAGGTGGTCCAGGTGACGCCGGTGTCTCCCTCGACGTCGTCCGGCAGCTGTCGGGACAGATCCCAATTCTCGGTGTCTGTCTCGGTCATCAAGTCATCGCTGAGGCGTTCGGCGGGACGGTCAGCCGGGCCAAACAGGTCATGCACGGCAAGACGTCCGTGATCGAGACGACACCCGGTGCCTTGTTCGACGGAGAGCCGATGGACGTCATGCGCTATCACTCGCTCGTCGTCCAAGCGACGGAACTAACCGTGACGGCAACGACTGCGGACGGTGTCATCATGGCGCTCGAGCATCCCGAACACCCGACGTACGGCGTCCAGTTCCATCCTGAGTCGATTGGGACACCGGACGGACGTGACCTGTTCGAACGGTTCGTCGCGATTTGTCATACAAAAAGACCGGGGTACGTGTCCCCGGTCTGAGTCATTTCAGAAAGTCTTCTAGTTGGAAGTCGCGCTTATCGAGTATGATTTGTTCACGCGTGATGCCCCGCTCACGCAACATCGCAATCGTCTCTCGTAAGAAGTCGTCGCTGCCGACGAGATAAAACAGGCCATCCTGGTCTTCCGCCATCGTCTCGACACGCTTGTAATAGTTCGGACGACTGTCGACAAACTCAGCCGTGAAATCGTTCGATGATGTGAAGACGTTGTTGAATAGATAGTTTGCCGACGTGTCGACGTTCAGCGAATGGAGATGCGGCACGCCTTCTCCGTTCGCCAAATACGCGAGTACGATCGGGCGGAACGTCGCGAGTCCGACCCCGGCCGACAGCAAGTACACATTCTTCCCCTCACGCTTCAATGGGACGTTCGAATGTGTCTTGAAGATGGCGACTTGTTCGCCAATCTTCATATCACGCAAGATTGACTTGAACTCGGAGCACTCTCGCTTGATCCGTGTCGTGATACCGATCGCGCCTTCACGCGGCAGCGTCGAGATCGACATGTGGCGAATCAAGCTCCGGTTCGGTTTGTCTTCTTTGTTGAACCCTTCTAACGCGAAGTGGGTATGCGCCCCCTCGTCCCACGTGAAGCCGTCCGGGAGCTCGAGTTGGAACGTGTATGTATCTGGCGCTTCCTGTACAACTCGTTGAATCGGTGTCCAGTAAATTTGCATCGTCGTCACTCCTTCCTTCTATTAATAGACCGCAATCGGTCCGTATGGTCCTTGAATGATTTCAAGCTTCGTCTCGAAGATATCGGATAGCGTCTCGGCGACCATGATCTCATCGACTGTACCGAAGGCGGCGATCTTGCCGTCTTTCATCGCACAAATCCGGTCCGAGTACTTGGCCGCGAAGTTGATGTCGTGGAGCACGGTGACGATCGTCCGGCCGAACTCGTCGGCGACGTGGCGCAAGTATTCCATCATCTGGACCGAGCGAGCGATGTCCAGGTTATTGAGCGGCTCATCGAGCAACACGTATTCTGTCTCCTGGCAGAGCACCATCGCGACGTACGCCCGCTGGCGCTGCCCGCCCGACAGTTCATCGAGATAACGATGCTCGAGCTCCGTCAAATCAAGGAAGTCGATATACTTCGAGATGATGCGCTCATCTTCTTGCGTCAACCGTCCTTTCGAATACGGGAAGCGACCGAACCCGGCGAGCTGACGGACGGTGAGACGCGTCACGAAATGGTTCTCTTGCCGCAAAATCGTGATGATTTTCGCCAAGTCTTTCGATTTCGCGCTCGACACATCCATCCCCGCGACTTGAATTTGACCCGCGTCTAAATCGAGCAGGCGGCCAATCATCATGAGCGTCGTCGACTTGCCGGCCCCATTCGGCCCAATCAACGACGTGAACCCAGCTTTCGGGATGTCGAGATTGATCGGTCCGATTCGGACGTCATCCGTATACGATTTTTGTACTTGTTCAAGTTGAATCATAGCGATTTTCTCCTTAAGATGATTGCCAAGAAAACGATTCCGCCGAACAATTCGATAATGACGGACACGACACTCGGTGTATTGAGAATGTGATACATAAAGAAATACGCGCTCGTCAACACGAAGAACCCGAGCGCGAACGCCATCGGAAACATGTACTTATGGTCGTACGTCGAGGCAACCTGATAGCTGAGCGTCGCCACCAAGAAGCCAAAGAACGTCAGCGGTCCAATCAACGCCGTCGATACCGACATGAGCAGCGAAATCAAAACGAGCGTAAAGATGACGCTGCGACGATGGTTCACCCCGAACGATGTCGCTACATCTTTCCCCAGTGCGACGACGTTCAAACGATTCGAGAAGCTATACAATAAGGCCCCGACGACAAGCACGATCGGAATGACGATCGGGAAGTATGCGGCATCGGCATGCATGACCGACCCGAACAGACGAGCCTGAAGGATATCAAAATCCGACGGCGCGAGCATGCGGCGCATGAACGAGGATACCGAGTTCAAACCGGTCCCGATGATGATTCCGATGAGAAGCATGAGTTGCAAGTTCCCGTATTTCCCGGACAAGAGCCAGCCGTACAACAACAGGCTCATGAGTACCATGAGGCCGACCTGCGTCAAAAAGGCACCGGTTCCCGAAAAACCGATTAACGCCCCTGCCCCGAAGAAGAAAATCATGCTCGTCTGAATCGTCGAATAGAGCGCGTCGAACCCGAGTAAAGACGGCGTGATAATCCGGTTGTTCGTCACCGAATGAAACGCGACCGTCGCCAAGCTTTGACAGAGCGCGGCGATCGCCATCGTGATGACGGCGACGACCCGACGCTCAACGACGGGGATGAACGACGGTGAATCGAACGGAACCGGGTTGTTATAGACGAGTAACCCGAACGCACAGAGCAATCCGCCGACGATAAAGAAGGCTAGGAACAGCCAATAACGCCGTTCTTCCCGCTTCGAACGGAACGCCGTCGCACACCGCTCTTCCGTATGCACGGATCGACCATCGACATCATACGCTTCCCGTTGCTTCGTCTTGTCTTCGATGAGTGTGCTCATCGTACCCCTCCCGTCTTCCGTTGTCTCAAGAGAATCGCGATGAACACGATTGACCCGACCGTCCCGAGAATGAGCGATACCGGTAATTCAAACGGCATGATGATTGTCCGCGAAATCAAGTCGCTGACGAGGACCGTGCCCATCCCGATGACGCATACCCACGGCAAGTTGCTACGGAGATCGTCTCCACGAAACATCGAGACGATGTTCGGGACGATCAGTCCGAGGAACGGCAGATTACCGATGACCGTCGCCACGACCCCGACCGCGAGTGCAATCAGTCCTGTCGCAATCAAGATGAGACTGTTGTAGTTGACGCCCAAGCTCGTCGCGATGTCTTCGCCGAGTCCGGCGAGCGTCAACCGGTTCGCGAGGATAAAGATGAAGAATGTGACAAGGATGATAAGCCACAAGTATTCATAACGTCCGACCTGCACCGATGCGAACGACCCGACGAACCAGCCTTCAATAGTCTGACTCGCTTGAAAGAACAAGCCGAGAAACGTCGACACGGCCGATACGACCGCCCCGAGCATGAGCCCGATAATCGGGACGATCAACGATGAGCGGAGTTTGACCGAGCGCAGGAACCAGAAGAAGACCATCGTTCCGATGAACGAGAAGACGATCGCTCCCGTCATGCGCATCATGAGCGTCGGCGCCGGAACGAGCAGATACACAGTGAGCAGACCGAGCCCCGCCCATTCGAGCGTACCGGTTGTCGTCGGTTCGACGAGACGGTTTTGCGTGATCAGTTGCATGACGAGTCCCGACATTGCCATGGCGGCACCGGTCAACATGATGGCAATCGTGCGTGGGACACGGGTGATCCAAAACATATCCGCTCCGCCCTCCTGACGAATGTCATAGACGCCGGTCACGAGCGAGAGGCATGCCAACATGAAGACAACGAGAACTGCTACGACAAAGGACTTTGTCCATATGTTAGAAAAGGAGGGCTGAGACAATGTCTCAACCCTTGCTGTCATTGGTTTTTGCACAACGTGACTCCCTTACTTCGAAAGCGCGGCTGCGATATCGTTGAATAGCTCAGAATAAGTTTGAATCGACTCGTTGATGTACGTGTCGTTCGGTGCATAAACGATTTTTGCATCTGTCACGGCTTTTGTTTTTTGAAGTGCCGGTGCGTTATCAATCACGTCTGCTGCAGGTACAGCGTCTTCCATGCTTGTAATCGCCGCGTCACGGTCGAGGACGAACAACCAGTCCGGGTCACTCTCAGCAATCGCTTCAACCGATACTTCATCCCCTTGATGGTCACCTGTCGTTTTCTCTACTTCGAGGGCAGGAGTCCAGTCAAAGATGTCATACATCGGTCCAAAGACACGACCTGTATTCGGTGCCGAGAAGCCGATATCGCCGCCTGAGACGATGACTGACATCACTTTGTCTTCACCGTTGTATGAAGCTTTTACACTGTCGATTGATGCTTCAAAGCTGTTGATGAGTTCATCTGCTTCCGTTTCTTTTTCAAAGATTTGGCCGAGTGAACGCGTCGTCGACTCAAAGCCTTCTACCAAGATTTCACCTGGCGTGCCCGCATCTTCTGGGAGCTCAATGTTCAAATCGATGACGGCTGCTTCCGGAACTAATTTTTTAATGTCGTCGTAGTAGTCGGCGAATCGTTGACCGACGATGACGACGTCCGGATCCACACCGGCGATCGCTTCTAAGTTCGGCTCATTGTGCATCCCGACGTCCACGATGTCTTTATCATTTTTATAAGGCAAGTCCGCTGGAATCAATCCGATTGGAGCCGCGACCAAGTCGATGTCCCAATCCGAGAGCGTCTCGAACGTCCGGTTGTCGAGCGCGACGACCTTCTCCGGATTGACCGGTACTTCGATTGTGCCATGTGCGTCCGTGATTTCCACCGTCTTCGGTTTCGCTTCCGCTTCCGCGTTACCCGTATTGGTCGCCTCATTCTCATTCCCACATGCCGCAAGTAATAAGACAAGCGATGTCGCCATGATTGATGCTTTTAATTTCCCCACTTTTTCCATCTCCCTATATGTATTGATTACGCCGACAACCTTCTCAATCGAACGGCATCCCTGTTGTTGATCTTGTCTATGTAGGCAACAGGAATGCTTTATCGTTGATAATGATTATCATTGTCGTTTTCATTGAGAAGCATAGCAAACAAAAAAAGGATGCGCAATGCCAAATTTACAAAAAACGATTGGAAATCATTTTCCTACTATCTAATGCAAAATAAAAAAAGAAAGCAGCTTGTGTCGCTACTTTCTAGATTATACGGCTATTCTTTTTCTCGTTTTCTTTTCCGACCCCAAATGCTGTAGGTGATAAATATAACGAGTGTGTACGTGAATGAAAAGACGATGATTTGTAAAATACCGTCCGGAAGAATTTTTGTGATGAACATAAGTGAGAACAAGATAGACATAATCATATGAGGACCGCGCCTATCTTCTGGCAAATCACGCCAATAAATCACGACGAGCCCTAACGCGAGCGGCCCGCACAATGCGAGCAAGATGAAAAATGGGATCGAACGCATGAGAAATGGCAGGTTAGGCTTGGAATTACTCATATGACCCGCCTCGTATGCTTCTGAAATGCCGTTAGCGAGCACCAACAAGAAAATCCAAATCGATAACGGCATAATCAACCCAAGATTCCCAACGAGGCTGAACACGCGTACCGTCTTTTCTTTCGAGAATAGTCCCCAAATCAATGTGGCAATCAGGGCGACATCTAAGGCAATGTAGACCCAAATAGCCGTCATCAAATCCAAATCGGGAAAAAAGCGAGCGTTCAACGTGAACAGCGCCATGATTGTCAAGATAGAAAGTCCAAATGTTACATAAAGTGGCGCATAGAGGCGTTGAATCATGTGATCACCCCACTCTTCTGTTGGATCATCTGTCGACATCGAAGGATGCACGTCTCGACGTAACCATCGAGCTGGTGTGGCAAAAATATCGAGTATGTCCCTTCCTCTTTCGCCTCCGCATCTTGTTTGATTTTGAGTATCAGTGCCAGCAGCTCGTCTCGTGCGGCATCTGTTAACACGTCGAAATCGAAGGCGCCCAATCGCTGCACCAAACGAGCGTTATACGCATCAAAATCAGCATAATACATCGCCTGCTTTTGCGAGTCCTTCGTGATGACTTGCTTGAGCCAGGCTTTATAGAACCCCTGCAACCAAATCTCGTCCGCGACGAGGTGGCAATAATAGCCGAGTCTGAACGATTGATTCTCGTCCACACTGTCCATCCAATATTGATCAAGGTCGAGCCGTCGTGTCATATCCTCATGCCTTCCCGCGTAATAGTGGGTGTTTTGTTTAGAAGTCGTCGCATCGGGCGCAAGATTCCCTAATAAAAAAGCCGTACGATCAACATCTGGCAAATGCGCCAACACCTCATTCGCGATGACGAGATGCATCAAATGTGAACCCATCCTCTCTACCCCCTTTTCCTAATTATCCCATTCATGTATTCATCTCGACAACCCACCTCTAGTCTGATACATTCACTATACTGACCGTTCAGTATAGTAAGGAGGAAACATATGAGTAAAAAACAACTGTTACTGCGGACCGCCGCACAGATCATTCAAACCGAAGGCATTCAACAATTGTCGATGGACCATCTGGCCAAACGCGCCGGTATCACGAAAGGCGGCGTCTTGTATCATTTTGAAAGCAAGGCCAATCTGTTGCAGCAGATGAATATGATGGCGCTCGATGAGTTTGAGAGCCGAATCGTCCATCATCAAATAGGGTTAGACGGGCCTTATCCATTCACACGCGCCTATGCTCTCGCGACGCTCGATTATAGCGACGGGGACGCCGACTTGATTGCCGTCTTCATCTCGTCTCAAGAAGATTCAAGCGGACAGCTCTGGAATGACGCTGCCAAGCGTTGGGATGAACAGTTCGCCGCGGACGGGCCTGACGCCGATTGGGTGCTCGAGTTGCGACTTTTATGCGATGGATTTTGGTTCGCGCTAACGTATGGTTATAGCGCCGCGTTCAAGGAACGGGCCATGCGCATCATCCAATCCAAGTGCGATGAATTGACGAAAGGAAACGGTTAAGATGGGATTCATCTATCTCTGCTTAGCCATCGTCTCCGAACTTTTCGGCTCAAGTATGTTAAAACTGAACGCAACATCGACGAACCGACTACCGATCCTCGGTGTCGCGCTCGGATACGTGACCGCGTTTTATCTGTTGTCGCTCGCGCTCTTGTCCATCCCGCTCAGTTTCGCCTACGCGTTTTGGAGCGGTGTCGGTACGGCCGCGACGGCATTGATTGGCTTTCTCGTATTCAAGGAACAAGTTCGTAAACAGACCGTCGTCGGCATCGGACTCGTCATCGTCGGGCTCGTCTTGATGAAAATATGAAGGAGGGACACGTGTGAAAGGGTATATGTTATTACTGGTTTCGATTTCGTTCGAAGTGCTCGGCACATCGATGCTGAAGCTGTCGGACGGCTTCACAAATTTGTTGCCGAGCGTGATCCTGCTTGCGAGTTTCGCCGTCTCGTTCACGCTCATGGGCTTCGTCTTGAAGACGATCCCGCTCAGTATTGCCTATAGCGTCTGGGCAGGTCTTGGCACGGTCGCGACCGGATTGATCGGGGTATTCGCCTACGGTGAGGTTCTCTCGACACTGAATAGCATCGGGCTCATCGTCATCGTGCTCGGTGTCATCGTCATGAATTTCGGGAAAATGAATACGGTACACGGCTAACGTTTTTAGAAAGGAGTGACGCGAATGCTCGCACCATTGATCGAAGAGAAAGAACGCCTTTTATTGACGACGGAAGTTCGGACGTCGCCCGAGCGATTGCGTGAACTGTTGACCGAAGATTTTTTTGAAATCGGTAGTTCCGGTCGTGTTTTATACAAAGAAAACGACACAAATACGATGGACCTTGGAGAGATTGACATCACACTGTCCGACTTCAACCTCGAGGTCATCCGCGACGACGTCGTGCTCGCTACGTATCGAACCAAAAATCACGCGACTGAGAAGACCGCTCTCCGCAGCTCGATTTGGGTCAGGATTGACGGCGTATGGAAAATGCGATTCCATCAAGGGACACCTGCACAATAACGATAGGTAGGGCGCGCCGATTTAAGCGCCCCCTTTTTTTCTATTCACCCTGCCATTTTTTTTGCTCACCCGCCTTGTCCGGATGTCCTATAATTCACGTATGAATGACACCAAAAGAGAGGGTCGACAAAATTGAATACATATAGCACACGCAACCACCTTGAACCGGTCATGCGACGACCGAGAGCCACGTTAGAAGAGAAGTTAGCGCTTATGGAGTCACGCCGAAAGAAATTGATGTTCGAGCCGACGATCCCGCTCGATGCCATCCGTAAAAAGAAACCGTCCATCACCGTCACGTTCTCCGTCGGTGGCTTCGGTGTCCACAACGAGTCCACGTTGACGTTCTTTGAAGACGGGTCGGTCAAACGAGAAGTGATTTGGCGCGAAGATTACGACTTGAGCGTAGCAATCCCAAGCTCAGGTTGGTACGAGAAGGAGGATGCAATACGCGTCCACGAACGATTTGTCGCCCTCTCCTCACATCGTTGGCCTGAAGTGTTTGAAGAAAAAGGATATTACACCACCGATGGGACGCAGTGGAGCCTTGTTGTGAAACGTCTCGGGAAACTGACCCATCAGCATTCCGGCAGCAACGCCTATCCATCGAGCTGGAAAGCCGTCACGGAACTGTTCGGCATCTCGTGAACCGACAAAGGGAGCACCCACTGGGCGCTCCCTTTTCTCATATCGCCTGAATCATCTCGACCCGATTGCCGAACGGGTCGCGGAACTCGAACCGGTCAAAGCCAGGGATTGGAATCCCTTCAATCCGCTCGATTCCCTCTGCTTCAAGTTTTCGTCCCCACTCCGCTAAATCGGTCACCGTATAGGCGACATGTGCTTTCGTTTTCAGACGATTGACCCCGTCCTCGGTACCTACATGGACGCTTCGGTTACCGACTTGAAGCCAAAACCCGCCTCGTCCTTGAAGCGACTCCGGTTTGTCGATTTCATTCAAGCCGAGCACATCGCAATAAAACGCGCGTGCTGTCGCTTCTTCACCTTTTGGGATCGTGATTTGGACGTGATGGATGCCTGTGATCATGTCGTTTTCCCCTTCCGATACGTCAATCCGATAAACTGCAGTTTTTGGTTAAACAAGCGTGGATACGACATATAACCGACCATGACGGCTGAGATCGTCGCCGTCGTCAAAATGAGGAACAAGATGAGCAGTTGGTACAACACCGCCTCCATCGGGTCGGCGCCGCCGATGATAAGGCCGCTCATCATGCCCGGAAGCTGGACGAGCCCCATCGTCTTTTGCGCCTCGACGGTCGGGATCATACTCGTCCGGATGGCGTTCTTCAAGCTCCGCTCGATTGCGATTTTCGGTGCCCCGCCCATCGACAGGATGAGCTCGATGACCTCGTCGCTCCGTTCGACCTCGTCTTTGAACTTGTTCAAAAACAGGAGTGACAACACCATACAGTTGCCGATGACCATACCGCTGATTGGAATGATTTTCTCCGGCTCGAACGGGATGATGCCGAGCCCGAGCATGAGCCCCATCGTCAGCGATTCGACCGTGACGAGTGTGAGGACGATCATCCAGGTGATGCCAGGGATGCCGTCCCCTTTTTTGATGATATTTTGCGTCGCCGCGCCAATCATGAGGAGGATCATGAGAAGCATGAACACCGGGGTATCGCTCTCGAAGACGAACGTCAAAATGTAGCCGATCAACAACAGTTGAATGATCGAGCGTACCGTCGCGATGACGATGTCACGCTCGAGACCGAGCTTCAAAAACAACGCCAACCCGAGCGGAATCGCCACGAAAATCAAGGAAGTCATCAGTTCGATGAACGTCATAGCTCTTCCCCCCTGACGAAACGTCCGATCATCGGATTGTCCGACTCGTCGATGAACGACGCGTCACCGAACTCAATCAATTCCCCGTTCCGTAAAAACCACATGTCGTCACTGACCCGTCTCGCTTGATCGAGGTCGTGGGTGATCCAAATGACGGTGACCCCGAAATCTTTTTGAAGTCGCACGATCAAATGCTCGATCTCTTTCACCGTCCGGTAGTCGAGGCTCGACGTGATCTCATCTAACAGCAAGACGTCCGGTTTATTGACGAGCGTCCGGGCGATGGCGACCCGGCTCCGCTCCCCGCCCGACAACGTCTTGATCGGTTGGTCGAGCGAGATGCCGTCCAAGTCGACTTTTCCGAGCAGCGCTGTCGCTTTAGCCCGGTCGAGCGTCTCGCCGAAAATCGCTTTCGGTAAATTCAAGTTGTCGTACACCGTCCCGTCGATCATCGGGGCGCTTTGGAACGCCATGCCGATCTGTTTCCGGAGCGCGATGACATCGATATCGCGGATGTTCTCGCCTTTGAAATAAATGTCGCCCGCGTCCGGCGATAGTAGCCCGTTCATATGCTTCAGGCACGTCGTCTTGCCGGCGCCGCTCGGTCCGACGAACGTCGTGATCCGGCCTTCGCGGAAGTGGCCGGTGATGTTATGTAGGATGTCGTTATGACTGACCCCAATGAATTCGATAATGTGCATGTGCCTTCAATCCTTTCTCGATCCGATCCCTATTTACTGAAAGTTAGACACGTCGTCGACCACGACGTCACCGTTTGAATCAAGTAACGGCGTGATGCCACCACCCGTCCCGACCCATGTCTGGATGTAGTTGACACCGGTCGCTGTGTCGACGAGTACCATAACTTGGCCAAGTTCCGGCAACTGTTCCGTCAATTTGACTTGGAAACGCGTCGCCCCTGTCACTTCCTCGTCTGTTTTTTTCTTGAATAACATGACATCCCGCCTTCCTACTGTTAACTGTACGCAACATGACCCTTGGTTTCAATGAATGCGATATCTCCAAGGCTGACAAATCCTAAACCCGTTCATTTTTGTTTAATATGACTACAAAAAAACACGCCGACCTCGGCGTGTTTAGGAATAGCTCCGTTCGATGACAAAACTTGTCTTGTCCCCTCGGAAATATGAACGCGAGTACTCGATCGTTTTTCCTGACGCGTCCTCGGTCACCGTCTCGATATAAAAGCACGGCGTCCCGAGCGGACAGTCGAGAAGATCGCTTATCCGTTCGTCGGCGAGCGCGATCTCGAGCGCCTCGGTCGTTTTGGCGACGTGGACGTCGTGGACTTCCGCTAGCGTCTGGAACAGCGAATGCTCGGCCTGGTCTTTCGTGATACCCGGCGCGATCTGCCACGGGATGAACGAGACCTCGTACTGCGTCGGCTCCCCGTCGGCGTGACGGATCCGTTCGATCTTTTGGATCGGTGCTTGTTCGTCGACCGTGAACACGTCGGCGAGCTGGGCGTTCGCCGAGACGACCGACAAGTCGATGAGCGACACTTGGCCGCGCTTGCCTTGAACGGCGAGCTGGGCCGCGTAATTGTTCGGCGTATGCGATAACGTCTGCCGGACTTTCTTCCCGGCGACGAACGTGCCGCGCCCTTGCTGGCGGACGAGATAGCCTTCCGTCGTCAACTGGTTGAGCGCGCCGCGGACCGTCGTCCGGCTGACGTCGAACTCTTCGCATAACGCGTACTCGGTCGGGAATTTCTCGCCCTCTGTATAATGTCCGCTCTTGATGCGGGACAATAACTCTTCTTTGATGGCTGTTTGAAGCGTCGACTGCGACATTCTGTCACCCCTTTGTGTCATCCTTCTTTCCTTTATTCTGATACAGCAAACATACAAATGCAAATACAAAAAACAATTTGTATTATTTGTACTTTTTATATTGCGACAAGTTGTACTATTTGTTATATTTGTTACAACAAAAAGAAATCGCTTTCACAAGGAGGAGTTGGCACTATGGCAGTCAAGGTCGTCATCATCGGTGGAGGTTCGAGTTATACCCCCGAAATCATTGAAGGTTTGATCCAGCGGCAAGCGACGTTTCCGGTTCGGGAGATCGTTCTTGTCGACATCGAGGAAGGGAGAGACAAATTAGACATCGTCGGCCGTCTCGCCGAACGGATGATTCAAAAGGCAGGCGCTGACATCAGACTCAGTTGGACGCTCGACCGGAAAGCCGCACTTGTTGGCGCCGACTTCGTCTCGACGCAGATCCGCGTCGGTGGCCTGAAAGCCCGCGCCTTGGATGAACGCATCCCGCTCAAGCACGGCTTCATCGGTCAAGAGACGAACGGTGCTGGCGGCTTGTTCAAAGCGTTCCGGACAATCCCGGTTTTGATCGAGCTCGCTAATGAGGTGGCGGAGATTTGCCCGGACGCGTGGCTCGTCAACTTCACGAACCCGGCCGGTATCGTCACCGAGGCCGTCTTGCAACACTCGGCCCACAAAAAAGTCATCGGCGTCTGTAACATCCCGTTCAACATGCGCAACTCGGTCGCTGAGATTTTAGACACCCCGGTCGAACGTGTCGCCATCGAATTCATCGGACTCAACCATTTCGTGTTCGGCCGCCACGTCTGGGTCGACGGCGTCGATCGCACGGACGACGTGCTCGCGTCACTGAACGCCGGCACCGACTACTCGCCGGCGAACATCGTCGGGCTCGGTTGGAGCGAATCGTTCTTGAAATCGCTCCGCATGTTGCCGAACCCGTACCATCAATACTATTTCCAAACGGCGGACGTACTCGCGAAAGATTTAGCGGCGTATGAACAGAACGGCACGCGCGCCGAGGTCGTCCAGCAAGTCGAGGCGCAACTGTTCGAGAAATACAAAGACATCGAACTCGACGTGAAGCCTGTTGAGCTCGAACAGCGCGGCGGCGCCTACTATTCCGACGCCGCCTGCAACTTGATGGATTCGATCTACAACGATCGCAGCGATATCCAGACGGTGAACACGTTAAACCGCGGCGCGATTCGTGATTTACCGGACGACGCCGTCATCGAAGTGAACGCCGTCATCACGAAGGCTGGTCCACGTCCGATTTCAATCGGCGCGTTACCGCTCCCGATCAAAGGACTCATCACCAACTTGAAGACGTTTGAACAGCTCGCCATCCGCGCAGCGATGTCCGGCTCATACAACGATGCCTACCTCGCCTGCCTGATGAACCCGCTCATCCAAGATGAGAAGAAAATCGATCCGCTGCTCCGTGAGCTATTCGACGCGCACGAAGCGTACTTACCACAATTTAAGAAGGAGGTTTACTCATGAACAAGTTTATCGAAATCGCTGGGCGCATCGGTTCCCAGCGACACTTAGTCGCCATCCGTGATGGATTCGTCTCGGTCATGCCGCTCATCATCGTTGGTTCGCTCGCTGTCCTCATTAACAACTTCCCGGCTATCAATTTAGGTGGCCTCTCACTCGACTTCGTCGGCATGATGAACAATGCGTTCGGCGAAGGGAACTGGCAAGGACTCGGCGGCAACATTTGGACGGCCTCGTTCGCCATATTAGGCCTTTTGGTCGCTTTCTCGATCGGGTATAACTTGGCCCGGTCATATGGAGTCGATGGGCTCGCCGCCGGTATTTTATCGGTCGCATCATACATCATGCTCGTGCCGGTCACAGAAGACTGGGGACTTAACTTCGCTTGGCTCGGTGCCCAAGGATTATTCGTTGCCATCATCGTCTCGATCGCAGTCACCGAACTGTTCCGTTACCTCATTAACACGAAATTGACGATCAAGATGCCGGAAGGCGTACCGGGCGGGGTCACCCGTTCGTTCCAAGCACTCATCCCGTCGATGCTCATCTTGACGCTCGTCGCCGGAGTTCAACTGTTCATGACACTCCAAGTCGAGCTAAGCATTTTTGAAGTCATCTTTAAAGTCATCCAGCAACCGCTTCAAGGGTTCGGCGACTCGCTCGCGGCCGGTCTCGTCATCGCTTTCTTGAACCATATCCTTTGGTTCTTTGGACTGCACGGCACGAACATCATCGGTTCGGTCATCGAGCCGATCTATCTCCCGCTCATCGAGCAAAACTTGGCCGCGTTCCAAGCAGGCGTGTCGGCGTATGACGTCCCGTACACGGTGACTAAACCGTTCCTCGATTCATTCGTCTTCATGGGCGGATCAGGTACGACGTTCGCCCTGCTTCTCGCCATCTTCATCGTCGTCCGCAAACAGCGCAACCACCCGTACCACCAAGTTGCGAAACTGTCGGCTCCGGCCGGACTGTTCAACATTAACGAACCGGTCATCTTCGGTCTCCCGATCGTCTTGAACCCGGTCATGTTGATCCCGTTCATCTTGGTACCGGTCACGCTCACGATCGTATCGTACGTCGCCCTCTCAACGGGCATGGTACCGAAGACGGTCGCCATCGTGCCATGGACGACGCCACCGATCATCAGCGGTTACCTCGTCACCGGCGGTAGCGTCCGCGGCGTCTTGCTCCAAATCGTCAACTTGACGATTGCGACGGCGATGTATATCCCGTTCGTCATGGCAGGAGCGAAAGCGATGACGGCCGAAATCAATAAAAATAAAGCAGAAGTCAACGAAGGAGAGAAAATCAGTTGAAGACAGAAAGCATCCAACAATTATCGTTCATGATCATCTTGCACGCCGGAAACGCCCGCTCATCGGCGTTCGAAGCGATCGCCGCCGCCAAACGCGGCGAAGGTGAACTCGCTGAAGCGAAAATGAAAGAAGCGGATGAGGCGTTTCTAGAAGCCCACAAGCTTCAAACCGAACTGTTGCAAGAAGAGGCACGCGGTGCGACGAGCGACATGAGCGTCCTGCTCGTCCACGCCCAAGATCACTTGATGACGGCAATGACCGTCAAAGAACTTGCGATCGAGATGGTCGATATGATCACTCGACTCAACCAATTGGAGGAACTGAAATGAACATCTTACTCGTCTGCTCGGCTGGTATGTCGACATCGATCCTTGTTGAAAAAATGCGCACCGAGGCCGCAGCGCGCGGCTTGGACGCGACAATCGAAGCCATCCCGGAATCACGCTTGAAAGAACAAACGAACGTCGACGTCATCTTGATCGGACCACAAGTCCGCTACCTCGAAGGCAAGATCAAAGCATCCGTCACGGTACCGGTCGCTGTCATCGACAATATGGCTTACGGGCTCATGAAAGGCGACCAAGTGCTCGACCAAGCGCTCGGTCTCGTACAAAATGCATAAAACGCACGTCTTGATCAACGCCGATGACTTTGGACTGACATCTGGTGTGAATACCGGAATCCTCGACAGTCACGTCAACGGCATCGTCAATTCGGCGACACTCATTATGAACGGCTATGCCGTCGATGAGGCCGTCACGCTCGCAAAACTCCATCCCGGCTTACGTGTCGGCGTGCATCTCGCCTTGACGTGGGGACGGCCGCTCGCAAAGACGAGTACACCGCTCACGAAAGAAGACGGGACGTTCCGCTACACGAACCGGTTTCTGACGGAAGCGGCACCCGACCCTGAGCTCGTCTACCTCGAGTGGAAAGCGCAAATCGAGGCGTTCCGCGCGACGGGACTGTCGCTCCATCACCTCGACAGCCATCATCACGTCCATGGCTGGCCGGCGATCCAAGACGTCATCGTCCGTCTCGCCGAAGAATATGACACGACGTTTCGGGCCTTAACGACACTCGATGCACGACGGGACTTGTGGGTGACCGAGCGGTTCAGTGACCAGTTCTACGGCGATGGTGTGTCCCGGGCAACGCTCGACGCCATTCAACCAGGCGACTCGATCGAAGTCATGGTCCACCCGGCCGACATCGATGAGATTTTACCAAGCGTCACGTCTTACCTCGTGCAACGCTTACTGGAAAAGCAACTATTGATCAACTATGAGCGCCCTGATTGGTGGGTGTAGAAAAAGAGAGTTGTTCACCGTTTACCGGCGAACAACTCTCTTTTCTGTTCGTAGATTAACCAGGTAGACCTCTTTCTTGTCTACTCATGTCTTCAATCACTATGTCATAGATCTCACCTAGCGACGCACAATATTTAACGAGATCCCACGGTTCGTTCGTGTGAAAATGAATTTTAATTAGATTTTCGTCCCCGACTGCCAACAAACAATCTCCCGCGAAGCTTGTGTTAATGTACTCAAATATAGCATCTTCGGACAGTTGCTCCCCTTCGATCAACAGTTGTGTATCATACTTGAATTCTATCATCTTGTTCACCTCCAATTTCAAAGGATAGACTAGACAGAGTGTAATGATTACCATCTAGTGCTAGATTATCTCTTTTAGTACCGATTGGCAAATCAGCCGTCGCTCTTCAAACTTCTAAAGGTTGAATTGGCGTTGAATCTGTCGCGCGACCGTTTCGGCATCAAGGTCCGTGTTATTGATCCGCAAATAGTTGTCGACATCGATCTCTCCATCACGCGAGTTCAAGCGGTACAGCGTCGCCGTCTGCTTCAACTCGGCCTCGGACCAGGCGATATCCCGTTTCGTCGGCTTATGCGCCAGCCGGTTCTCGGTCGTGTTCCGGGCGAGCCGCTCCTCGATGTCCGCTTCGAGCTCGACGTAGTAGACGTCGGCCCCGTGCGACTCGAACAGTTCCGCCACTCCTTCGATGTACGTCCGGTCTTCTTCCATATCAAACGCCCAGACGAATGTGAAGATCAAGCCGGGCTGATCGCTTTTCGCGACCGCTTCGAATAACTCGTGCCGAAATAATTGGACGAGTCGGCGCCCCTCGTCTGTCCCGTAATCAAAGAACGGGCTGACGAGATCGATCGTCATATGGTTATGTAGTAACTTCAATCCTGTCTGTTTCGCTAGCTCCTGGCCGACCGTCATCTTGCCGACGGCTTGTGGACCGATCAGTATGACAAGCTTCATTCCTTCCCCGTCCTTTATCCATTTTTTTCTAGCATACCATACGGCTCGAGTTCTCGAATAGGAACACTGAAAAGCGGGAAAACACGTACCAACGGCTGCTCAGCTTCTAAGGAGGACATTCTCATGCCAAAAGACCCCAAACTCGAACGCTTCGTCTTGCGTGTCTCAGTATTCGGTTCTTTATTCTTCGCCATCGCCGGGATCATCGTCGGTTACGCGTTATCGTCCGCTTTCATCCTGTTCGATGGCGTCTATTCGTTCTTGAGCGTCATCATGAGCTGGATCTCGCTCCGGGCCGGCGTGTTCATGCTGACGTCGGACAAGCGCTTCCCGTTCGGCAAGAGCACGATCGAGCCGTTCATCATCTTGTTCCAATATGGTGTCCTCTTACTCGTCATCGTCAACGCCTTCCTCGGTGCGATCGATGATATCCGCGCCGGCGGCAACGACCTCGTCCTCGGTTGGGCGCTCGTCTATCTCACAATCAGCGGCGCATTGACGTACGGGATTTTCCGCTACTTACGGACGTTCCAGATGAAAGCGAGCTCCGGTCTCGTCAGTGCCGAGATCGTCCAATGGCGACTCAGCTTCATCTTGACCGGTGGTGCCCTCATCGGCTATTTGATCGCCCAAGTGCTCGTCTGGCTATCGTTTGACGCCATCTCCCCGTACGTCGACCCGGTCATGCTCATGCTGATCACCCTTTGGCTCGTCAAGACGCCGCTCATCGAGATGTGGGTCGCCATCAAAGAATTGATCGGGATGAACACCGAGACCCCGTACAGTAAACAGATCACACTCACCATCCTCCAAGTCGCCCATCAATACGAAGTCTCGAAAACATACGTCCGGACGACGAAGTCCGGTAATCTTCTCTTCATCGAGATCGACCTCGTCGTGGCGAAAGACTACCCGTATGACAAAATCGCCGAGCAGGACCGGATCCGTCAAAAGATCGAGGACGCGCTCGCCTTCTTGCCGTATGAGAAATGGCTGACGATCTCGTTCACACAAGACAATCGCTGGGCAGAATAATAGCGAGCGACATAACGTCACTCGCTACTTTTTATTGCTCAAACGCCCGGCGCAGAATCTCTTCTTCCTCGGCGTTTCCTAAGTTCCGGTTCACGACGCGCTCGATGTCGATGTCGAGTTCATCTTTCAATAAGTTCGCACTCCGATCTTGCCCGATGATGACGACCTCGTTCCATTTATGTTTCTTGTGTAAGGAACGAATCTCACCGGCGATATCCCGGTAAAACCGTCGGACTTGTTTTTCTTTCCGGCTGTCGAATTGGTCGATTTGGCTGCTTGACGCTGCCTCGCCGCCTTTGCCGCGACCTTGGTACCGTCTCCATTGATCGGTGTCTAAATCAAGATCGAACACGACGACGTCCTCAACTTCACCGAGCCGCGTATCGTAGGCGGTGATGCTGTCGAGCTGGGCGAGCAAGATGCCCGTGTTCGGGAATTCGGCGTCGAGTCTCTCGATTTGGTCCAAGTTAGGTTTGTCACCGTAATGGAAGTCGTTCTCGACGTCAAGCTGCAGGAAGTGGAGCTCGAATAAGCCATCATTTCCTTCCGCAAACAAGACGATGCTGCGCAACAGCTTATGCTCGTTGCCCATAATCTCACGCTCGGCCCGTTCCCGGACGCCTTTGAACGCTTTCAACTTCGCCTCGTCTCCGTTCTTGATTTCTTGCTCGAGTCGGCGCAGCTCGTTCTTCAAATGAATCTCCCATTTGTCGCGCTCGCTCGGCTTCGTACTTAAGTAGAGACTCAGTACGCCCGCCTCCGCGTTATGCAGTTGCTTGATCTTTCCGAGTTCTGTTGATAATGCCATCTTGTTCCCTCCTCAGTAAATGAACGCAGCAAGTATCCCTGTGATGAACACAGATGTGATCGTGACCGTCGAGAACCCGGCGACAATCATTTTCGGTAATATTTCATCCTCGATAATATGCACCTCCTCTTCCGTCTCCCCGATATTCTTCGCCGCCTCTTCGCTCAAGATGAGTGTTCCTGGGAAACCATATAACGACGTCAACCCGATCGCCATCGACATCTCTTTCGAGTAGCCGAGGAAGCGGCCGACGAGGAGCGCAAACAACAAAAGTCCGGACACGCCGAGAACGAATGAAATCGTGATCGGCACGATCAAATCGAACAACGCACTCGGTGACAGCGTCGCGAGTGGTCCGAAGATGATGAGCAGGATGGCGATCATGATGAGACCGTACGCATCGATCCCGTTCAACGCGTTCGCTTTCAAAACCTTGAAGCGGCGCAACACGATACCGAGGATCAAGGCGATGACGAACGTGTTCAGGTAACCGTTCGTCCATCCGCTGATGACGGTCGAAATCAAGACGACGACCCCCATGACGAACAACGTCCCGGCCGTCGTATGGAACGGCGCCGGCAAAATCGAATCATCTGTCTCGTCATGGACGACGGCATGTTGTTCAGGCGTGACGAGCGTCCCGTCCCGATGTGCCGTCCGGATGCGGAGTGCCTCTTTCCGTAAGATGATCGACGTGAGCGGAAAACCAATCAGCCCTTGCGTCGCCGCGATCAAGACCGGGAATACAGCGACCGAGACGAGTCCCGCGTTGACGGCGGCGTCTTGGACGAGAATGATCGAGATCGTCCCGCCGCTGATGGCTGCGATGGCACTTAAAATATAGTTCGTATCGAGGAAAAATTGCCCGATCACGTATAGAAAAATCCCGATGCCGAGCACGGCGGAGACACCGATGACGAACGTCTTCCATTGTCGCTTGAACTCGTCGAGACTGATGAGCGTCCCGAGATGGACGATAACGAGTCCGACGACCGTCTGACCGAGGGCTAGTAAAGATGATGACGGTAACAAATCTTCCGGGAACAATCCGGATTTGAAGCCGACGAGAAAGATGACAGACGCGACAAATAGCGAGGACAGCAACGCTTTCGTTTTCTTGGCGACGAAATCACTGATCGTCCAAATGAGCATGACGATTGTGAAGGCGAGTAAGGAGTTCATGAAGGGCTCCCCTTTCCAAAGTTAGACGCGCGGTTGGTAGCTGAATCCTAATCCATGCACATCGGCGACGTTGTAGACGATCATGAACGAGCGTTTATCGATTGCGTCGATCGTTCTGAGTGCCGTCTGATATTCGCCACGTGTCAACACGATCATCAACATTTCCCGATTTTCTCCTTGAAACCCTCCTCTCACGTCAAAGACGGTGATTCCCCGGTCGACGTCCCGATAGAGTGCCTGCTTGATGTCGTCTAGGTGCGACTCGCTCATGATGAAGATGGCTTTTTTCCGGTCGAGGCCGAGCTCGATATACGCCATGACCGCCGACGTCAAAATGATCGAGGCGATTGCGAACAGGAACGATTCGATCCCGAAGACGAACAAGCTTGAGACGACGATGAGCGCATCGGTCAAAAAGAAGCCGATCGCCGTGTTCAACCCGGTGTATTTGTGCAAGATGAGCGGCGGGATCGTCGTCCCTCCGCTCGAGGCACCGATTCGATACAGCATGGCGACCGCCGCAGCGAACAAGATACTGCCAAACACGACCGAGAAGAACCGGTCTGTCGTGACCATATATTTCGGGACGACGGCGAGAACGAGCGGCAAGAACAGGCTGCCGAGCAGCGTATTGTAAAACACTTTCTTCCCGAGAAAGACGAACGTCAAGACGAGCATGACCCCGTTCAAGACAAAGACGACGATCGAGCGGTCGATGCCGATCACTTCTTCTAACAAAATCCCGATCCCGGTCACGCCACCAGCCGCAATCTCGTGAGGACCTAAAAACAAGTTGATCGCCAACCCGAGGACGATGATCGAGGCGAGGATGATGCCGACGTCAATGATTCGTTTTCGCACGACAACCCATCCCCTTCCCTTATGCTTTGAACGACTGCATCGTCTCAATCAACCGGAGTACGAACGTCACACTGTCCTCGAGCTCTTTGATCGGGATCGACTCATCGACCGTATGGATCGCGTCGTACCCGATGGAGACGTTGAGTGCGACTTTTCCGAACTCGTTGAACACGTTGGCATCACTCCCACCGCCGCTATGCTCATAACGTACCGGGAACGAAGTATGCGCTAGCGCTGCCGAGACGTGGCGGACGAACGGTTCGTCTTCCTCGAACCGATAGCTCCGGATCATCTGTTGTTGCTTGATGTCGACCGTGCCGCCATGGTTTTGTGCCGCTCGTTCGAACGTCTCGATCATGTGTGCGACTTGTTCGACGCAGGCGTCGTGATCGAGCGACCGGGCCTCCCCGACGAGCGTCGCGTGTTCCATGACGACGTTACTGCCGGTCCCTCCCGAGATCTTGCCGATGTTCGCGGTCGTTTGTTCAGTGATGCGCCCGAGTTTCATCTGATGAATCGCCTCGGCCGCGATGACGAGTGCCGAGATACCTTTCTCTGGTTCGAGTCCGGCGTGAGCCGCCTGCCCGTGGATATCGATATTCAGGCTGAACATACTCGGTGAACTTAAGATGATGCCGCCGACCGATCCGCCGTTGTCGAGGATGAGCCCGTGCTTCGCTTTCAGTGTTGACATATCGAGTGCTTTCGCTCCGAGCAAACCGACTTCTTCTCCTGGTGTGAGTACGAGTTCGATCGGCCCGTGCCGGGTTCGTCCTTCACGCAACCGTTCCACCACTTCAATCATGATGGCGATTCCGGCCTTGTCGTCGGCCGCTAAAATCGTCCCTCCTTCTGAATAGACAACATCATCCCGAATGACCGGAACGATGCCTTTACCAGGTGACACCGTATCGATATGAGCCGACAGGAATAACGGTGCGATCGAGGCGTCGCCGGCTAGACGGGCGATCAAATTGTTCGAACCGAGACCGGTCTCTGCTGTCGAGTCATCCTCGTCAAGTTCAAGACCAAGTCCATCGAATCGTTCTTTTAAATACTCTAAAAATGGACCTTCGGCATAAGACTCTGAATCAATTTGGACGAGTTCCATGAACGTGTGGGTGATGCGCGAGGACATATTAGTCGCTCCTTTCGATCGGAAGCTTCGACTGTTTGCGTAACGCGTATAGTTTTTGCAAGTTGAGGAATGTGACTTTCAAGACAGCATAGAACGGGACGGCGAGCAACATGCCGACGATACCGGCGAGGCGTCCCGCGACGAGCAGGACAAGAGTGATGGTGATGGGATGGACACGGAGTGACTTGCCTTGGACGAGCGGTGAGATGACGTTGGCATCAAGCTGTTGGACGATGGTGATGGCGATGATGACGTAGAGCGCTTTGACCGGTTCGTCGATGAATGCAATCAAAACGGCGGGTGCGGCCCCGAGAAACGGACCGAAGTAAGGGATGATGTTCGTCGCGAAAATGAACAGACCGAGCGGCAGGAAGAACGGGACGTCGAGCAGCCAAAGAGCGATTGTCGCGAAGAAGCCGACGAACGTACAGACGATGAGCTGGGCCCGGACGTAACGTTTGATCGTCTCGTGCATGTCGTGCAAGATGTGACGGGCGTTTTGTTCATACGCCTCAGGGATCCACCGCACAATCGCCGTCGCGAGCTTGCCCCCGTCAATGAGCATGAACACGTACAAGAATAGAGCGATGAACAACGTGAACAGTCCAGACACGATCAGTGCGAGCACGCGCCCAAGCGAACCGGCGACAGTACCGATGAGTGAACCGAGCGCGTCGGTCAACTGACGAATCCACGTCTCGATCGATGCCGCGTTCTGCTCGGCATAGTCCCGAAACCACGCGTATTCCTCGAGCCGTCCGTACAGCAACAAAAACTGACGGTAGCTCCCTTCAGCAAAACGTGGGAACGCGTCAAGCAGCGCGAGCAGTTGCCTTGTGATGAGCGGTCCGAGCGTGACGACGAACAACACGACGAGGGTGAGGAGCAACAGGAGCACGCTCAAAATCGCAAGTGACCGTCGCTTCCATTTGATCTCAAGGAAATCGACGAGACCGACCGTCAAATAAAACAAAATGCCGGCGAACAAGAACGGTGTCAGTACGGTCGCGAAAAAGATACCGATCGGATAGAACAAAAACTCGACTTGTTTCGCCATGAAGATGATCGTCAAGATCAGCAGTACCCAGATGCCGTTACGGAACGCACGCGTTGTCCAAAAGGGCTGCATGGGCGTTTCCCCTTTCTTGAAATATATCTATCTCTTTCCCGATTTCCGGAAGTTCATTCCATCCCTGTCTGCTTACCCCGTCAAAATATTGTTTATCCCTGTTCCATTTAAGGTATAGCTAATCATCTATGCATATGAAGGAAGGTGTCACCCTCGTGACTTGTCCACGCTGCGGAACGAAGACCCGCTCAAAAACAACTGCTTGTCCGACGTGTGGCCATCGCCCCCGTCGCTTAAAATGGATTGCCATTCCGACCGTGATTGCACTTATAGCATTCATCTCTATTTTAACAGTCGCCTATTTGAAAGAAGCTCCTCGTTCGACGGACTCACTCGCTGACAAAGTCAACTTGAACATCTCCGAAGACACCGTCTCAGCCGATAACGCTTCGATGATTGATTTGACGACGCTCGAGAAAAGTCTGTTTTCCGTCGGTGCCGGGACAGGGTTTTTAATCAGCCCGCAAGACATTTTGACGGCTGCCCATAATGTTGAAGGTTTGACGACGATAACAATCGACCACGATGGGAAGAAAATTAAAGGGACCGTCGTCGGTCGTACCGTCGACGTCGCCGTCATCCGGATCAATCAAATGAAAGAGACGCCGTTCATGTTCAGTCACGCGATTGCTGCGGCGGACGAGACGCTCATCACACTCATGCCGTCTAAACGGATCGAAGGCCAGATGACGTTCAATGAAACCGGGTATGAGCGCGAGTTCGATATCCCGAGACGGGCAATCGGCAGTCCGATTGTTGCTTCAGATGGACGGGTACTCGCCATGCACCTCAAGTCAAAAGCACTCCCGGTCGCCCTGTTCGAACAAGACGTGCTCGCGTTTCTTGAATCGGACACACCAGCACCGCCGCTCGCTAAATTGGCACCGGTCGCCCCAATCACACCACCTCGAAATGAGCAGCCTGTGACGCCAACGGCACCAACGCCACAGCCAGAAACCGAGGCCCCTGCTCCGGAAGCAGCACCAGAACCGACCGCGCCTGCTGAAGAGCCGATTGAAGCCGCACCGGCAACGCCAGAGGAAACACCGGAGCCTGAAGTCGTTGAACCGGAAGTACCAGCCGAAGAACCGGAGACTCCTCCCGTCACGGAAGAGCCGGCCGAACCTGAACCGCCTGTGACGGAACCCGAAGAACCGGTTACCCCTGAAAAACCGGCGGCTGAAGCGGAGAAACCAGTCAAAAAGCAAGAAAACAAACCGAAAGATCAGCCACAAGAGAAACCGGTCACAGAAGAAAAACCGGTTAAAAAAGACCAACCCGCTGAACAAGAAAAGCATGTTGAAAAAGAACAACCTGCTAAACAAGAAAATGCCGTTAAAAAAGAACAACCTGCTAAACAAGAAAATCCTGCTAAACAAGAACAGCCTACCAAACAAGAAAAGCCTGCTAAAGAAGAAAAAGCTAAACCGGCTACCACAGAGCGAGACGAAGAAAGCACGCCTTCCGACTAAATCGGAAGACGTGCTTTTTACTCGCCCTTATTCAATTTGCGTTGCACGTTACCGACCGCGGCTCCGAGTAACAGCAGCAAAATCGATAGCATCCAAAACGGGATCGCGTCTTGCAAGAGCCAGACGAGAAATGCGCTCAGCGCGATGACGCCGCCGAGCCAAAGAAAATTCCACTGTCCCATATGACTCACCTCTCATCCATCATAGCACATCAATCCGGTGCGCCGCCGCCTGGGGCGGCAATGATTTCGTCATCATCTCACTATGCTCGACCCGCACGAATTGGCCGACCGTGAGCGTCGATATGTCCCCGATTTGTTCGTCTAGATGAAACACGATGCCGTCGAACGGTTCAGCCTCCAAATTCGGTGCGACCCGGATTCGCGCTGCCTCGAGTTCGACGATATAGCCCATGAACGTGACCACCTTGATCCCTCCTTCCCCCAAATACGCTCCCCTCTTTTCTTTTCCCATTTTTTCAAATAATGCTACTTCGTGAAGCGATTGACTTGTATAATAAAGCGACAATCACAAAAGCTGGGAGGGACCTCATTTGAAACACACCATCGACTTACACACCCCAGACTTTCAGCGCACCTTCCTTGAGATGATGCTCCTTGAAGAGTTGATCGACGACTATAACGCCGAGGCCATCGAGACGCTCATCGTCCGCGGCGAGACGGCTTTCCCGAACGACCCGTTCTTCCCGGCGATGCGCGCTTATCCGCTCATTCGCGAAGGCGATTTCAAGACAGCCAGACAAGTGCTCGAAACCGCGAGTATGATGGGCGACCATTACCTCATCCATTGCCTGCATGGCGCCCTCAGCGAAGACGCCGGGTTTACGTTTGAGGCCGAGCAACATTACTGCCGCGCCGTCGAGCGCTATCCGGACGTGCCGATGACACGGCGCGCCCTTGCCGTCCATTACTTCAATCGTAAATTCTACGGCGAAGCGGGCTTACACATCATGCACTACGTCCGTCTCGCCGGTTTCAGTGAAGAGACAGTGCCGATGTTGCTCGAATTCTTCCAAGCGTTCGACGAGATCCCGCTCGAGATGAACGACGAGCTGCTCAAAGCCGCAATCGGCTATTTGAATGCGAATCCGCGAAACCCGCGGGCCCATTCCCTCTATGCCTCGATTTGCAGCCATCGGGTCGAGATGCTCGTCAAGCGTTTGCCGGAAGACGGCCAACTCGACGACGAGACGATCGCGGCGCTGCTCGAAGTCGAAGAGCACGGCATGTGGAGCGCGACCTACGACGACAGTGAGGACAAAATGTTCCGCGCCATGTTCGCCGACTATATCGATAACGTCGTCTTGCCGAACACGTCCCGAACGTATGTGTATCGCCTACGCCTGCGCTACTGGTATCACCGCCTGACCCACCGCCTGACCGGGGGCTATGCGGATACGATGCGGCAGTCTTAAGACAACAGCCCGAACTCTTTTGAAGAGTTCGGGCTGTTGTCTGCTTATGGTATGAATGCTTTCTAACTCACCCCATAAACGGATGAATCGGTCCGCGCAGTTCAAATGAGTAGTCCTCGTGATTGACGATGCCGACCGTTTCATCGCTCTCAAGCAATTGAACTAAAAACTCGGCCATCTCTTCGGCCGTATGGTACTTCGCGACGTTCTCACTGTAATCGAAGTTCTCTTCCTCGCGGGCCCGGCTCGCGAATCCGGTCTCGGTCGCAGCCGGTGCGAGCACTTTCGCCCGCAACTTGTCGCCGTTTTGGATAAGTTCTTGAGCGAGTCCTTCCGTGTAGGCGCTGACGAAGAACTTCGTCGCGCTATACGTGACCCCTTTCGCCGCGATGCGGTAGCCGACGACCGAGGCAATGTTTAGGAGTGTCGCCCCTTCGACCTTGTGGTAGTCCCGGACGTACAAGTTCGACAAGACGGTCAGCGCCTCGACGTTTAGACGAATCATGTTTTCCATTTTCCCGACTTCGGCGTCTTTCACAAGATTCGAGTCCCCGAACCCAGCGTTATTGATCCACGTCTCGATATCGAGGTCGGCGAGCGACTCATAGAGTGCATAGACGTTTTCACTATATGACAAGTCATTCGTTTTGAGGATGACGTCGCTGTCTGGTGAGATTGACTTGATCTCGTCACGCAATTTTTGAAGCTCGTCCGTGCGACGCGCGACGAGCACAAGCGATTTCCCTTGCTTGGCAAGCTGCTTCGCCGCCTCGTAGCCGATGCCTGAACTTGCCCCTGTGATGACCGTATATTTCATTCAAATTCCCCTTTTCCATCTAAAATGCGTTCTATCCCGTCATTCCCGAAACGTAGCATCGTCAATCCTTTGAACGTACAAAAGCCGTCCGAGGAATGCTTTTAGCTATCAGTTTCCGTTTCCTAGGTTCGTGCACATGACGCAGGCTTTTCTTCTGTCGTTGAGCCCTCAGAAAATGACAAGCGGCCACCCCAGAGGGCGACCGCTTGCGAAGCTCGTTCATGGCGCCGCAGACTCCTGAGGGGTCAGCAAGCGAAGGGAGACCCAGCAGCGACGAAGTCGCGATGCGGCTCCCTGCTTGCCCCTAGGAAAGCGGAGGCGCCGAAAGGACGAGCTGATTCGATTGTGTTTGTCACGTATTGAATTTTCCGATCAACGTCTGCAGATCGCCCGTCATGTTCCCGAGCGACTCGGCAACGCCGTTCAACTCTTGGATCATCGCGAGCTGTGAATCGGCTGTCTCGCCGACCGAACGCATCGTCTGCGCCATCTGTTCGCTCTCGGTCGCAATCCCGAGGGCGGCCGTGGCGACTTGTTTTGTCGTCAAAGCGATCTCGTTTGAAGCGACACGAATATGCAACGTGTTCTCAACCGACGTCTCGAGTTGGACGACGATTTGTTGGAACGCGTTTGTCGCTTTCTCCAACAGTTTCGTATTCGCCTCGACCCGCTTCGCACTGAGTTCGTGCCTTGCGAGCACGGCGTTTGATTGGACTTGGATCGATTCGATCAACCCGGCGATCCGTGTCGCCGACTGTTTCGACTGCTCGGCGAGTTTCCGGACTTCTTCGGCGACGACGGCAAACCCTTTACCTTGTTCACCGGCCCGGGCCGCTTCGATGGCCGCGTTCAAGGCGAGCAAGTTCGTCTGGTCCGTGATTGATTGGATGACTTCCGTGATCAAGGCGATCTCGTCCGACTGATGTTTCAACGCCGCAATCGATTCCCCGGTCATTCGTGTCTCTGTTTCGAGGGCGAGCACTTCTTGTTTCGCTTGTTGAATCGTCTCGTCACCTTGTTCAGCGAGCTTTAGACTCATCGCGACGTCTTCGCTGATTGTCCCGATTGAACGGGCAATCTGTTCGACGCCTTCATCGGCCGCCGCGACCGCTTTGGCACTGCCCGTCGCTTCTTTCGCTTGTTGAATCGTCTCTTCGACGACCGCCTCGATCATCCGCGTCGTTTCTTCAGTTTGCGACGACATCTCTTCCGTGCTAGCGTAAAGCTCTTCCGATTGCGCCGTGATCTCTTGGGCGTTACGGTTCACTTCATTGATCAACTCACGCAAGTTGCCTTTCATTTGGTTGAAGCCGATCATGAGTTGCCCGATCTCGTCACGCGTCAGCGCGTCCAAGTCGGCACGTGTCAAATCGCCATTCGCGACGACGGCGACTTCGTCTGACAACATCCGAAGCGGGACAGTCACCATTTGTTTCAAGGCATATCCCGCACCGAGTGTTAAGAGCAAGATGAGGATTGCGATTCCAGTTGAGTAGAGGAACGCTTTGCTTCCTAACGCTTCCAGTGATTTTTGTTTCTCAAGCATCGTCGCTTCCGACTCCGCTTGAAGCTGTTGACCGAGCTCGGAAATCGATGCCGTTACGTCTGGCATGAGGCGAAGTGTGAGCCGATCAATTTCGTCTTGGTTTTGGTTATCAGCCGCAATGATGACTTCTTCTGCCAAATCGTCATACCCTGACGCATACGACAAAGCACTCTCGATTTCAGCTTTTTCTTCCTTTGTCTTCACGAGTTTGAGCAATTGTTCAAGCGCGTCTTTTTTCTCTTTTGACCCTTGTTCGATCTGAGCGAGACGATCCTCTTCTTGGACGAGAATATACCCGCGCACACCGTACGCCTGACGCGTCATGCCGAGCGACAGGTCGTCTGCCGCCTTCATCTTCATCACGTCCTGACTGATCATATCTTCATACTGATTCGTCATATTTTGAAGCGTCCATAAGTTATAACCCATTCCGAACGCGACGAACAATAAAATAAGTCCGATGCCACTAAATAATTTTTGCGTTAATGACAGTGTTTTCAATCGTTTCATCTCTTTTGAGGAACACGTCCTCTCCCACCTCTACTTCTCTCTAATTTTGTATTGCCACTCTTATATCGGATGACGAAACCTAATATGTACCAAATAAAAGAAGTCTGACTTCTCATTGACTACCTTTATCAGTTTTATGTTCCAATTTTTGTCACAATTAAAGACCACAGTCGTTTGACTGTGGTCTTGTCTCATAACTTGAACTGTGACACGCGATTCGATAATTCGGTCGCCCGCTGTTCTGTCTCGTTCATCCGCTGTTGGACATCGTTGAACCGTTCGACGGACAGTTGGACTTTCTCTGAGATCGACTGCGTCCCGTCCGCTCCTTCCGTCACGGTCGTTGCGACTTCTTGGATGACGTGCAAGATGCTGTCAGTCATATGGCGGAGCTGCAACGCGTTCGTCTCGAACGTATTCGCCGTCTTGCCGAATACGGTAGCGTCCTCTTCGTACTGCGTTGCCGATTCCTCGAGCCGGTCGTAGTCGGCGAGCACGTTCGTGTTCAAGAACGTGAGCATATCTGCCGAGCTCGTATTGAGCCGTTCGACCGAATCGATGACCGTATTCGACACCGTTTGAATCTCGTTCACAGTTTGACGCGAGTTCTCGGCGAGCTTACGGATTTCTGACGCGACGACGGCAAAGCCTCGCCCGGCGTCACCGGCCCGGGCCGCCTCGATCGATGCGTTCAAGGCGAGCAGGTTCGTCTGGTCGGCGATCGTGAGGATCGCACTCGTCAAGACGCGGATCTCTTCGACCGACTGGGCACCTTTGATCGCCTCATCGAGCTCGACGCGTTTTTTCTGGATGATGGCGTTCGCTTCCGTCTTCGAGGCGATGGCTTGCGTGCGCATCGCGTGGGCACGCTGTTCGACATGTCCAGCTGTTTTGGCACTATCGTTCGAGAGATCGACGATCGTATCGATCGAGCTGCCCATCTCGGTCGTCGAGGCACTCATCTCTTGCGACGAAGCCGCCGTCTCTTCCATCCCGGCCGTCAGTTCTTCGACCGTACCTGACGTCTCTTCCATATAACGGCTCAATTGGGTCACTTCCGCGGCGACTTCTCGCGACGATGTGAGCACGACTTTTGCCGTCTCGTCGACATCGATCATAATCTCACGAAGCGAAGCGAGGAAAACGTTGAATGAACGGCTCACTTGCGCGATCTCATCGTTCGACGTGACCGGGATTGACACCGTCAAATCGCCGCCTTGCGATGCTAGTTCATCGAATTTCGTCTGAAGCATCCGCATCGGCTTGATGATTGAACGAAGTAGACTCATCCCGAGGAACAAGAGTACGACAATCGCCCCAACTGTCACGGCCAGCAAGGCGATGAGCGCTTGTTGGAACTCACGCTCCATGTTTGCCCCGACTTGCCGCGAGCCTTCTGAGTTGTAATCGACGAGTTCGGTCAAGCGTTGCGTAAAGTTATCATATGTAGACCGCGACTGGGCATCGTAGTACGAGCGGGCCATGCCGTTGTTGCCCGATGTACTAAAGATGAGCATGTTGTCTGACACGCGTTGATACATCTCCCATTGGCGAGCGAAGTTGGCGAACAGTTCTTTATCGGTTTCGCCTGACGCTGTCGCCTCATATTTCGGCGCAAGTTCATTGATTTTAGCCCGAATCTCTTTCAGTCTCGCCATCAATTCTTCTTTTCCGGCCGCGTCCTCGGTCACGATATGCTCGAGTTCGAGCGCACGATAGTTCGCGGCGAGCGTGTTCAGTTCGTGGGCGTAGTCGAGCCCTTTATTCCAGTTGTTGACGATATCGTCGCCTTGACGGTTCGCGTCGGCGAGTGACAACAGCGAGTAGCCGCCGACACTGGCGACCATGACGAGCGCGAGGATGACGAGTCCCCATAACTTTTGACGAATCGTCAGGCCTTTCCCCGAAGACGCGGGGGTTTCTACTTGTTGTTTCCGTTGTTTCGGTTTCCATGTAAAGCGGCGGACATCGATGCGACGCAGGTTCAATCGACGTACAGCCACTGACCATTTTTCTTTCCATGCCATGTATGTATTCCCCTCTCAAGTACAACGTTTCATTATTTATCGTCTTGAAGTCGAGAAGTTTAAAGTGGATTGACCAAAATAAAAAAAGGTGACTGAAAACTCAGTCACCTTCCGGGTTCGATTATTGGATGTTCAACACCGTCTCGGTGCCTTCAATCATCTTGATCTCGGTCCACTTGACGACGTTTTTGCCGAGCGGGTCGTTCGCGACCATGAAGTCGGCGAGCGCTTGCACTTTCGCTGGATCGACCGGTTGTTTGACGTTGTTCAAACGGAAGCGGGCAACTTTGTTAAACGTGTCCAAAAAGGCGATCTCTAGTTTTGTCTCAGTCATGGTTCATTTCCTCCTTAGATTGTGAGTGGATTAGGCTAAGTCGTATTCGCGGACGACCGACACGGTGAAATCTTCATGTTCGAGAAGATCGAGCATGAGCTGTCCGTATGAGTCGGCAACATCTGCCGTGAGCGCAGCGCGAATCGGACCGAACCGTTGCGTCTTCTTCGTCGGTTTCAAACTTTCGAGGTCATGATGCGTCGTCAGGACGAGCGTGGCTTTCTTTTCTGTCAGCTGTGCCATAGGGGATGGCTCCTTTCGGGGAGTGGTTACGATTCAGACGGATAGGTGGAATCCAGACGTTCGAGCAGCTGAATCATCCGCTCAAGACGTGTCTCGATCCGGTGGAGCAGATAGAGCGAGACGACGATCGGGAATCCGAGGTTTGAGATGAGTTCGGGCCAGCTCATGTGACCACCTGCTCATCGTGCCGATTGTGAGCGGCGGGACGAGGGGGTATTAGCATACGTGGGAGCCTCCAATTTAGACCGTCACGTGGAACTCACGCGACACGACGTACGTAGCGGATTCGACCGCGAGTAACGGGATCAACAAGTCGCCAAACTGTTTGATCTCCTCGGTCTCCATCCGCGCACCGAGCGGACCGAAGCGGACGAGCTGACGTTTTTCCTTGCCGTCAACGAGCCGTTTCGTGTCGAGATAAAAAACGCTTACGTATTCTCGATACACTGCCATATGTCTCACCTCCTTCGCCCTTATTAACCGACGAGGAAACCGTTTTGCTCAAAAGTCGCAAATTTCCAAACCGTGACTTTTGAACCACACCATCAAGCAGTCGTTACATTTGCCTCAAATCATTCCTATGACTTGCATCACCATACCATTTAGGGTATTTTTATAGACGTTGTGTAAATTTGACAACCGCATCGAAAGTCCCACAAATTCATTTCCACGCTTTCAAAAAATGAACAGTTAATTTTTTGAAAATAGGGTACTATACGAGGGAGGGTACTACCACCCGGCAGACTTGAAGAAGGAGCTAACACTAGATGAACAACTTAGACATCGCACTCGCCACGCCAATTCCTTCCGCTCAATTTGAAGTTGACACGATCGATTTAACGTTCTTTGCGACCGAATGGGATGCATATCATCCCGAACTAGGTAAACCATTTCAATATAACGGACGCCATTTACTTGTCTATCCGCTTAAAGAATTGAGTCGCGCCTTCACCGTCGCCGGTATCCCCCGCAGCCAACAACAGTTGATCAAATGGGAGACGGACGGCGTTTTACCGCCGACACCGTTCACGATGGGACGCAAACGTTTTTATACGGAAAATCAGATCCGCACAATCGTCGATATTGCTTTGGAATGTGGATTACGACCACGTACACACGTCCGAAAGACTAACTTTTCAGATCAAGTACATGTAGAATTGACGTACATACTTCAATACGAATTAGCCGAACGAGAAAGTTCGCTCGCATGAGCACACAAAAAGCCTTTCCCGACGACACGTTGATCGTCGGGAAAGGCTTTTTGTTAGTCAACGGAAACGGCTCGCAAGTACAAATCAAGCGACGCTTCGACTTCTGTTGAAACGAGTTCGATGAAATCATCATACGTACCGGTCGGATGTGCACGATCCAGTGCGTTGTAGTATGCCAAACGATTTTCAACTCTGATGATGACGGGCGGATATCCTGATTTCATCAATTCCAAATTGAGTAACAGGCGAGACGTTCGTCCATTCCCGTCGATGAAGGGATGGATCCCCACAAACTTACCATGCAACAACGCTCCGCGCTCCACCGGGTGAAGGTTGATTGCTTCTGTTTCGTACCAGTGAATCAGTTGCTCCATTTGTTCTTGAATCATATACGAAGGTGGCGGCGTATGGACAGCCCCGGCGATGAACACTTGTTGATCGCGGTACACACCTGCATACGCATCATCAATTCCTTTCAAAACCAACCGATGCAAGTTTTTGATTTGCCATTCTGAAAACGGTTCTTCCCGACGAACGATTTCTTCTACGTAGACAATCGCCTCTTGGTGATTGATAACTTCTAGATGTTCTCGCATCGTCTTCCCGCCAACCGTTATGCCTTCTAGGACAACTTTTGTCTCATTAATTGTCAACGTGTTGCCTTCGATGGCGTTCGAATTATACGTCCACTCTAAAAATAGTTTCTCTCTAAGGCTTCGGAGTGTATACACTGGTAACGGCCGCTTTTGATCCAACTCTATTTTTTTTATTGTGATCCGTTCAAACATTCGCTCCGTCTCCTTTCATGAACGCTTCTTGTTTGGTGGTAAATTAATTGTAGCATCAACGAGCTAAACGTACTTATCTCGATTTGAAATAAGTACGCGCAGCTCGTTGATGCTCTTCCTATAATTTCTCCCGAGCCGCCTTCGGAATATCTGCGACCGTTACTTCATCGTAAGACGTGACGACGTCTTGATCTTTCACATATAGCTTCAAGTATGCCCCGCTTCGAAGCTCCTTCGCCGCCGTGAACGTGACCGGTTGCGAATCCCCGTCTTTCGTCAACGCCGGCATCGTATACTCGTAGCGGCGGACGACGTCACCCGACTCGAGCGTCGTCTCCTCAACGTTTGTCGCTTCCCCGATTTGTACATATAACGCCTCTTTCCCAAGCCGGTTCCAGTCGATGTTCACAAGCCCGAGCGCCACGATGACGAGGGCGAAAGCCGCAATTACTAGTTTCTTCATAATATTCTCTCCTTCAGATAACGTATTTCGTAAACCGTCGAACCGTCAACACGTAATACAGCGTATAAATGGCAGAATAGACCGCCATCCAGACGAGCACCGGTACCGTGAAGTCCATGACGAGCAAGCGCGAGAACGCGAAGAGCGCGACCGAGGCGTGCAAAATCCCTAACGAGAATGGGGCGAGGAATACGACCGCGATCTGTTGACGGATCGTGCGTTTAATGTCCCGCTTCGATACGCCGACTTTTCGTAACACCGCGTACTTCGAGCGGTCTTCCTCGGCCTCGGTCATCGTCTTGAAGTAGATGATGCTGCCCGTTGCGACGAGGAAGACGAGTCCGAGAAAACTACCGACGAACAAGAGTGCTCCGTGCATGGCCATCGTCTCAGCGTATAACGCTGTCGCACTCGAGAAGTTATCTGCTGTCGACAAGCGATCCGACAAGACGGTCTGCTCTTTATAGTCAGCGACGGACACGGCTTGATACATCGTCCCTTCTCCCGGCAATGTCTTGAAGACGTCATCCGGTGTGACTAGGAACAGTCCGCCGAACGTCATGACGTTGAGCGGTGTCTTGTCATAGCGGGACGCGACCGAATACGTCGTCTCGTCTAGCGTCACATCGTTCACGTCTTCCGAGAACCGTTCGTCATAGAACGGATCAATCAAGAAGACGCCTTGCTCTTGCAGCGGTTCCGGTTCACTCCAGCCTAGGTCGGTGGCAAGTTTTCGGAACGTCGTCTCATCGATGACGCCATATTCCCGCTCTCCCGTCTCTAAGGCGACACGAACCGTCTTTTGCATGACGCTCGTCTCAGCCAACACATCGGCGTCGATGTCTTGTTTGTCGCCTTGCCAGGCGAACGTATATGGAGCGTACGAAGTGACTTGTTGTTCCGCGTAATAGTAGACGCTAAAGATGGCCCCGCCAGCCGTGATCGCCGTCGCACTGATGATACTGATGAGCGTCAACGTCTTCGCGTTGCCTCGAATCCGGTATAACAACTGTGACGTCGTCAATAAGTTGAGCCGGCGCCACGCCCAACGCTCATTCGCTTTTAGGCGGCTGAGGATAAAGATGAGGACGCTATGGAACAAGAGACCGGAACCGATGACGGTAAGACCGATGATGAGAAGCGGCATTGCCGCCGCAAGATAACCCCAAAGCGGAGACGTGGCGAGATCTTGCAGCGCGAGCGTGTAAGCCGTACCGAGGGTCAGGATCCCGAGTAGCGCCATGAGCGGACTCGCTTTCGGCACATCCTCGCCTTTTTTGTCGGCATGGAACAGTTCGATTAATTTGAAGCGATAGATGACCCGGTAACCTTGGAACGATGTGAATAAAAAGATGGCGAAGAAGACGAGCGTCGTCTCGACGAGCGCCGAGGTCGAGACCGTGAACCCGATCGACAAGTCGCTGTTCATCAAGTTGAGTAGCAGCCGCAACAAAACGTTCGACCCAATCAAACCGAGCCCGATCCCGATCACGAGCGATACCGCACCGATGACGAGGTTCTCAAACAACAGGATGAGACCAATCTGCTTTTTCCGTACCCCGAGAAGAGAATACAGTCCGACTTCCCGTTTACGTCCTTTCAAGAAGAAGGCGTTCGAGTAAGCGATAAACAGCGCGACGAAGATGAGCAGAATGAACGTCGAAGCGTTCATGAGACCGCTGATCTGTCCGGACGTCTCGGCGAGGGCACTAATTTCCCCGCTATGTTTGAGCGTCGCGAACGTAATGTAGATGATGATCGAGAAGATTGTCGTCCCGACGTAGAGCGCGTACCGCGATAGATTGCGGGCGACGTTCTTCTTCGCCAAATCAAATAGCGTCATCGGTCGCACCGCCTTTTGCGAGCTCGTCCAAAATCGCTTGATAAAACACGTCGCGCGACTTGCTGCCTCGAATCAACTCGTGCGACAGCTTTCCGTCTTGAATATAGAGGACACGGCGGCAAAAGCTCGCGGCATAGGCATCGTGTGTCACCATCATGATTGTCGTCTCAGCCTCGTTCAGCCCGGCGAGTGTCTGTAACAGGTCGGTCGCCGACTTCGAATCGAGCGCACCGGTCGGCTCATCGGCGAAGATGAGTTTTGGATTGGCAACGAGCGCCCGGCACACAGCCGTCCGTTGTTTTTGCCCGCCTGAGATCTCGTACGGATATTGGTCGAGTATTGGCGTGATGCCGAACCGCTTGGCGAGCGCATCGACTTTATCCCGCGTCTCGTGGACTGGTGTCTTGGCGACGGCGAGCGGCAACAAGATGTTCTCCCGGACCGTGAGCGAGTCGAGCAAGTTGTAGTCTTGGAAGATGAAACCGAGATGGTCGCGACGGAAGTCCGACAGCGATTCCTCATCGAGCTTGGCGATGTTTTTTCCTTCGACGAGGATATCCCCCGCGGTCGGCGTATCGATCGTCGCGAGCACGTTCAACAGTGTCGACTTCCCGGCACCAGATGGCCCCATGATGCCGACAAATTCACCGTGCTCGATCGTGAACGATACATCGTCTAGCGCCTTGAACGTCGTGTTGCCTTTCCCATATGTTTTTTCGATTGCGTTGACTTGTAATAATGATTCCATGAATAGCACCTCTTTCTAAACACTACGATACAGCCCGTACCTTAACTGAAAATCACGCGTACCTTACGAAATCCTTAAATGATATGCTACAAGGAGAGGTGATTTCATTGGACCAACCACGTATTTTAATCGTCGACGACGAAAAAGACTTATGTATACTCATTCAAAAAGCGCTTGAGCGAGAAGGGTTCACACAAATCGCGACCGCCCACACCGTCAAAAGCGGCTTGGAGACGTTCCACACGTTCGCCCCGCACATCGCCATTCTCGACGTCATGTTGCCGGATGGTGAAGGCTATGACCTGTGCCGCCAAATCCGCGACACGTCGAACATCCCAATTTTGTTCTTATCCGCGAAGTCAGACGAAATCGACAAGATCCTCGGCCTCGCCATCGGCGGCGACGATTACATCACGAAGCCGTTCAGTCCAAAAGAAGTCGCCTTCCGTATAAAGGCGCAGCTTCGCCGTGTCTCGATGTACGAGGCACCAGCACCCGTCGATACAATCGTCGGGCCGTTCCGGTTGAATGTAGACGAGACAGAAGCATACAAAGACGGCGTCCGGCTCGAACTGACGGCGAAAGAGGTCGGCCTGCTCGCCTGCTTCATGCGTAATCCGAACCGGATTCTCAGTAAAGAAACGTTGTTCACCCGCGTCTGGGGCGAGGACTTTTACGGCTCTGACAATACAGTCATGGTGCACATGCGCCGGCTCCGCGAAAAAATCGAACCGAACCCGTCACAACCGATCTATATTAAGACGGTCAAAGGGCTCGGCTATAAGTTTGAGGCATAGGGGGCATTTGAATTGAAATGGAAATTGACCGGACGTTACTTGGTGTCGATTCTCGCCATCGTTGCCATCGTCGTCATTTTGAACGTCGTCATTCTCGTCACGTTGCTCGTCAACGACCGGACCGGGATTGATGACGTCGAGAGCAACTCCGGGGAGACGTTCACCCGCACGTTCAACCAGTACATGTCACTCGAGGACGGCGCACCGGTCGTCAACGAAGACGGGATAACCGCCCTTGAGGAGTTCGGCGCGTTCATCCAAATCCTCGATGCTTCAGGTGACGTGGTCAGCGACGTCGGAGCGCCCGTTGACGCACCCGATTCCTACTCCCCAATCGAACTGATTCAGATTTATAAGTACAAAGACGACGATCTCGTCCTCTACTTCGTCGGCGAATTTGAAACGTATAGCTACTTGATCGGCGTACCAGACGCCAAAGAGGACCGTGCCCTGTTCATGCTTGATCCCGAGGCAATCTTCGCTTACGTGTCGCGAGCGACAGTCATCTTACTCATCGTCGACCTCGCCGTCGCCGCACTGATCGGGCTCGCCTTCAGTTCGATTTTGACACGCCCTGTCTATCGTTTGACCGAGCGGATCGCCCAGCTGAAAGCACGCGACTTCTCGACCGTCGAACCGAAACGGCCCGGCATGTACCGACCCGTGTTCGCCAACTTGAACGATGTGTCACAGACACTGACGACATATGAGTCAGAACGGGAACAACTCGAGCGCCGCCGCAAAGAGTGGATGAGCAACGTCTCCCATGACTTGAAGACACCGCTCGCCTCGATCCAAGGCTACGCCGAACTGCTCGAGGATACAGGAGTCGACGAAACGGAACGGCGCCAGTACGCTGAAGTCATCGAACGCCAAGCGCTCTACATGAAAGAACTGCTCGACGACTTCAACTTGACGATGCGGCTGCAGCATGGTGATTTCCCGCTCAACCGCGAGACGACCAGGCTCGAGCCGTTCGTCCGTGAGCTCGTCATCGACGTCTTGAACGACCCGCGGTTTGCGACGCGCGACATCACGTTCTCAAGCACAGACGCCACGTCACGCGACGTCGACCGTCATTTCATGAAGCGGGCGTTGCTCAACTTCATCTATAACGCCCTCCTTCATAACGACGAGTCAGTGACGGTACATGTCACGGTACTAGGCGGGACGATTATCGTGCAAGACGATGGGAACGGCATTGATGCAGCCGATCTGCCGTATATTTTCGAACGTTATTACCGAGGGACGAATACGACCGACGCGCTCGGCAGTGGGCTCGGGATGGCGATCTCCCGGGACATCGTCAAGGCACACGGGGGCACGGTCACCGTGACGAGTGACCTCGGTGTCGGGACGACGATTCAGATTGACCTGCCGTAATGAAAACAAGGATTCGCTCAACGGAGCGAATCCTTGTTTTCATTGTTATAAGCTTCAATCCACGCCTCGAGCTCATCAATCGGGAGCGGACGCGAGAAGTAATACCCTTGCATCTCGTTACAGCCAAGCAAACGGAGCGCGTCGTGCTGCTCGGTCGTCTCGATGCCTTCGCAGACGGTCTTTAAACCGAGGCCGCGGGCGAGCTCGATGATCGATTGGACGATGACGTTTCCGGTCGGGTCGTTCTCCGTCGCTTGGATGAACTGACGGTCGATTTTGATCTCATGGATCGGATAATGCTTTAAATAGACGAACGCCGAGAAACCTGTCCCGAAGTCATCGATCGAAATCGAGAAACCTTGCTTGCGGAAGGCGATGAACCGTTCGATGACGTGCTGTTGATTCTCCATCCCGACGCTCTCCGTGATCTCAAACGTCAAATAGTCCGGGCAGACACCCATTCTTTCAACGACACGGGCGAACTTCTCGACAACGCCTTCTGATAGGAAATGACGGGCCGACAAATTGAGCGCCAAGTGATATGTCCGGCCAGAGGCGTGCCAGGCGTTCAATTGGCGGCATGCCTCCTCGAGCGCCCACTCCTCGAGGGCGATGATGACACCGGTCGACTCGGCGAGCGGGATGAAGTCGAGCGGCGGGATCAGCCCCTTTTCCGGATGGATCCAACGCATGAGCCCTTCAAAACCGTTAAGCTGTCCGGTCGACCCGTCAATCTTCGGCTGATAGTAGAGCGCAAACTCGTTCAACGCGAGCCCTTTGCGCAAATTCATCTCGAGCGTCAATCGGGCCGTCGCCTTCTCGCTCATCTTCTCTTCATAGAAGATGATGCCACCGCGTTGGACATGATGATGACTAGCGGCGATCCGTGTCGTGTGAATCATCTCGAGCGTCGAGCGCGCCTTATCCTCAATCGAGATAAAGGCACTCATCGTCAGGACGACATCCAGTTCATCGACGGTAAACGGTTCGTTCGTCACCGTCTCACAAAGCATGTCGGCAATCCCGTACGCTTTGATCCGGTCGCCGTACGGCGTCCATACGACGAAACCAGATTGAGAACTCCGGGCGAGCATCGCCGGATCGACGACGAGTTGGAGCCGATTCGCGATTTCCTGGATTAATTGATTGGCCTTCTCGCTGCCGAGCGCGTCCTCGACAGAGCGGAACTCATCGATTCTCACGTAAATGAGTGACCCGAGGTGATGATCGAGTTCGTCCCGCATCCGGTCGACTCGTTCGATGAACGCGTTCTTATTCATCAGTCCTGTCAATTCATCCGTATAGGCGAGCCGGGCGATGTGTTGTTCGACCGACTGACGTTCGAGCCGGCTATATAAAATAGCGACAAAATCAGCGAGCGTACTCACGATCAGCTCTTCGACATACGTCCACTTCCGAAGCTCGTACGTCTCGCAGCAGATGACACCGCGGGCTTGCCCGTCCGCAAAGATCGGCGCGTCAAGCATCGAGTAAACCCGCTGTCCTTCGACGAAGTATTGTTGATATAAATTTTTCACCCATTCGTGCGTCCGGACATTCTTAAACAGGAGGACACGATTCGTGCAGAGCGCATCAAAATAGACCGGTGCGTCCTGACGATAGACCGTTAATGCCGGCTTGCTGATGCCTTTATCTTTTGAATACGCGACTTGACAACTGATCGAGTGTTGCGTCTCATCGAAGTGCCAGATCGATACGGTGTCGACTTCGAGCATATCCGCGACGACTTCGCACATGTAGCTGATCGCCTGCTCGACTGTCGCTTCGGACACGTCCGGCATCCGTACGAGTTCGAACAGTTTCTCTTGATGTTTACGGTATGTTTGTGTTGAAAAGTTCCCCTCGATCATAGTCCCCTACCCTCGTTCAAACAGTTTTGCCTTAATGATAGCATGAAGCACAAATACGAGACCTTCCAAAATTCAACAGAAAGTCAATTTTTAATTTCCCTCTTTTTAGGAGTCATCTATTTGATAGACCTACTAAAAAATATTGACCTGCTTTTCAAGGAATCTCGCTCGAATGAGTCCTTTCCACCATTGCTTCCCGGTTTCTCGGCACCGTACAATAAATGTGTATCGTTACCCATCATGAATGACTCAATTATATTAAAGGAAGTGACTCCATGGATCACAAGTCCGGCCTCATGTACTCATTCGCCGCAATCGCCGCCGTAAGCGTCCTCGCCCAGGCCGACGAAGCGTCCGCCGCTAGCACCCATATCGTCCGAGCCGGTGACACGCTTTGGTCGATCAGCCAACAGCACCAAATCCCGCTCGCGACACTCAAGTCGATGAACAACTTGACGACCGACCGAATCGCCATCGGACAAACACTTCATTTGGCTGGATCATCGACCGTCCTCACGACAACGAGTACAGCAGCAAGTACAAATCGAGTGACGACCGCTGCATTGAACCTTCGCGCCGGTGCCGGTACGAGCCATAATATCTTGCTCACCATCCCGAAAGGTCAAGCGCTCAAACCGCTCAAGACGAGCGGTAAGTGGTCGCAAGTCACCTTTAACGGGAAGACCGGCTGGGTGCATAACGATTATCTCGGTACAGCCAAGGCAGCAACGACTAAGCCGACGGCATCAACGAGCACCGTCAGCCCGGCCGCCCAATCGACGTCACAGACGACCGTCAACTTGAACCTTCGGGCTTCGAAATCGACAAAGGCGAACATACTCGTCACGATCCCGAAAGGAAAAACGGTCACGATCCTAAAAGTCGAAGGTTCATGGTCGCACATCAAATACGGTTCGACGACAGGCTACGTCGCCACTACATACTTAAAGAAGGCCGCCGCGACGCCTTCACCGGGTCAACCTGTCACACCTTCACCGAGTCAGCCGGCGACACCGGCAGCGCCGAAAGAAGAGAGCGTCAATCAAGCGTTCGTCACGACGGCGAACTTGAACGTGCGAAAAGGAGCAGGCATCGGTTTCGCGCTCGTCACGACGATCCCGAACGGCGCGACCGTGCAAGCAACGAAACAGAGCGGCACTTGGTACTACGTCACGTATAACGGAAAGAGCGGTTACGTCAGTGCCGGCTACTTGAAACAGACGACGACCGCACCGAGTGCACCGGTCGCACCGAACTTAGGTGACGCCGGTGCTGGGAACACTTCGGTCGATTACGTCGTCAACACCCCGTCCTTGAACGTCCGTGCTGCTGCGTCGACGAGTTCCGCCATCGTCGGTAGCGTCAAAGCCGGCCAGACGCTCCGCGTCGTCCAGACGGCAAACGGCTGGCACCAGATTTATATCGGTAACACGACCGGCTTCGTCGCAGCGTCGTTCGTCAAGGAAGTACCGAAAGGCTCAACGACGGCACCAACATGGGTCAGCGGGTCGTTCGACTCACATACGTTCTATACGGCAAGTCCGGCCGCAATCCGCGCCCAAGCAAACGATTCGAGTCAAGTCGTCGGGTCGACGCTCCGCGGCGGACTGTTGAACGTCGTCGGCGAGACGGCGACACACTACCGTGTCAACGAGAACGGGACGCAAGGCTTCGTCGCCAAAGCGTTCGTCACCCAAGTCAACGGGCAGACCGCCCAAGCAACCCGACTCGCGACGATCGCCGTCGCTAAGAAATACGTCGGGACGCCGTACATCTGGGCGTCGTCTAGTCCGGTCAACGGTGGCTTTGACTGCTCAGGCATCATCTATTACGCGTTCAACCAAGCAGGTGTCTCGATCCCGCGGACGAACGTCGCCAACTATTGGGCCGGGTCTTACTTCGGTCCGCAGCTCGACAAATCGTTCGTGCCCCAGGCCGGCGACCTCGTCTTCTTTGAGAACACGTATACGGCCGGTCCGTCCCATATGGGCATCATGATCGACGCCGATACGTTCATCCACGCCGGGACGTTTGGTCTCGGCTACAACCAAATCAGCAAAGAGTCATATTGGAAATCACGCCTCATCGGCTACAAGCGACCGTGACCTTTGACGCATTTAAAAACCCGACCTTTGTCGGGTTTTTTTTCAGTTAGCAGGATTTCACTTGAAAGACTCGAAATGCGATATAAGATAGGAAAGGTAGAAAGGGAGTGTACGATGGGAAGCAACCGATTCGCCAAAATTCCGTACCGGATCTATACGATGGTACTTGCTGTCGCCTGCCTCGTCGGTGTGTTGTTATTCGGTCTCGGATTAAGCTATTACTGGAAAGAGAAGCATGTCAGCGTCGATCAGTCCGTGACGAATTTGAACCATGCATCCGACCTTGCCGGCGTCGAGTCTTACCTTGTCCTCCACCAGGCCGCGAAACTGTACGAACTGAACTCGGGCCAGCCGACAGCATTGTTGTCCTCGCCTTATCGCGAACGCGCGCTCCAGTATAACACCCAGCTGCTCGATGATTTCGAGACCGGGGTCCACGAACGCGAACGGGATGCCCTCCTCGCTTTTTCTGAACGACTAGAAGAGACGCTCGACGGCGAGTTGAGCGAATTCGACAACGTCCCGTTTGACGTCATCGAATCGATTGACCGGCGCTGGCTCTACCAAGGCTTAGAGCGGACCGCGCAAGCGAACACGGCCTACGAGTTGACCGATGCCGTCATGCGGATGCAGATGACGTTCATCCAAAACGTGACAAACTTGCTGGCGGAGACGCCGGACCGAGAAAAACTGGAAGTCGAACTCGCCTCCATCGCCACTGAAGCGCGTTTACTTGAAGAGATTATCGCGACGAATCCTACTCTCCAAACGAAATCGACCGCTGATTTAACGGAGAGCGCCCTAGCGTTGGGACGACTGGCTTCGGCCGGCTCGACGCTCGAGGCGCGTTACGTCAACGGGACCAAGTTTTACGAAGACTCGCATGAAGTGCTCCAGACCATCCGCTCGTCGACCGAGTCATTGCTCCTAGAGGAACGAAACCGATACGGGACGCTCGCCGTCCTCGTCTTGCTCGCGACGCTGCTGCTTTCGACCGGACTCTTGGCCGCGCTTTGCTATACACGTAAAATGTATGCCCATGATTTAAGTCATTTGAAAGCCCGTGCGCTCGCCATCGACCCGAGCACTGAACCGGTCGAGGCGTCATTCCCGGCCAGTCATGACTTCCGCGGCATCGAAGACGAGCTTCGAGAGATTGCGGTGAGCGTCCATTCGACCGTCAACACGCTCGAGACGCAATCGAACGACCTGCTTCGCTATCACGAGCGTTGGTCGTCCCTGTTCTCAGAGACCGGTCTCGCCATCGCGTTGATCGATGACGCCTATAACTTCATCGAACGGAACGATGTGTTCGATCAGTTCTTCGGCGAACGGAACTTGTACGAAATCAACCAGCTGTTCACCAACACAGGTCGTCGCCTGTTCCAAGAAGCACTTGAAGGTGTGACCGAGCATGGGACGAGCGCCCAATTCATTTTGCATTTAAAAGGAGAACATGCCCGCTTCTTGAACGCGAAAATCATTCCGCTCAAGCGCGGGGGAACGCTCACGTATTATTTGATCCTTGAAGATGAAACCGAACGCGTCGAGCGTGAACGGAAAGTCGATCGTCTCGTCCGATTCGACCTCGCGACCGAACTGTATAATGAGTATGGTTTTATCCGAGCCTGGGAAAAACAAGACATCGACGGAACCTTCCTCTTGATAAAGTTGAACGATTTCCATCATCTCGTCGATTGGTACGATACGATTTATGCTGACCTGCTCATGACTAAGTTCGCCCGTCACGTCGAGGAACGACTCGAGAAGTATGCGCATCATTTGTTCGGCCGCTATCGTGACGACACGCTCATGCTGTACGTCAAAGGGTTTAACACACTCGACGAACATGAGCTGATGGAGCTGTTCCCGACTGAACTGTTGATCAATCAAAAACGGCAGACCGTCCACGTTCAAATCGGGGTGGCACACACGACGCCGAACTATACGGATTGTCTGTTCGAGGCGACGCGAGCACTCCAACACGCCAAAGAAACGCGGACGCCGTTCGTCTGGTATGACGCGAGCATCCTCGCCCAGCTACAGTGGGCCGCATTGATCGAACAGGCGCTCCCCGAGGCGATCGAGCAAGGACACATCACCGTCGCCTATCAGCCGCAAGTCGAATTGACAACCGGCCGCGTCGTCGGGGCCGAGGCGCTCGCCCGTTGGCAGCATCCGGATATCGGTCACGTCCCGCCGAACGAGTTCATCCGGATCGCTGAACGGTCAGACCAGATTTTATGGTTGTCACACTCGATCCTCGACCAAGTCATCAACCAGCTCGTCGCTTGGCGCGATACATCATTCTCCGACGTCTCGTTGTCGTACAACTTGTCCGCGCACTCGGTCGACCCGTCGATCGTCACGAAGCTGCGTGATTTGATCGAGACGTACCCGTGGCTGCCGGACCGCTTGAAAATCGAATTGACCGAGTCGGCCGACATCATGTCACATGCGAACGAGCTCGATCGGCTCGAGGACATCGCCGACCTCGGCTACTGCTTGTCGATCGATGACTTCGGCACCGGCTACGCCTCGTTCGAAGCGATTTGGCACTTGCCGATTCAAGAAGTGAAGATTGACCGGATGTATGTCAGCGGGAAAGCGAAAGACAGCACATCATTCCTCCGTGCCGTCTCACGTTTCGCGAGCGAGCAGGCGCTCACATCCCTCGCCGAAGGTATCGAGACGAAGGAAGACCTTGAACGGATGATTGCCGAAGGAGTCGAGCTCGGACAAGGCTATTACTACGCCCCGGCGCTCAAACCTGACGCATTCGAGGCTTGGGTGAACGAAAAAAAAGGACGCCCTGAGTGAGCGTCCCGATCGGCTGACGTCTAGCACGTCAGCCTTTTTTTCGTCCAATCACGTTCAGTACGAGCTTTAAGACAATCAAGCCGAAAATGATCGGCAAGATGACTGGAAGCGTGCCGCGCGGCAATAGACCGAACACGATGAACACCGTCATCCCGACCGCGAAAAACAGTTTGATGCCCCGGTCTGTCGTAAATTTGTCCCATTGCCAGACGAGCAAGAGCAGCGCGAGCGGCGGAAAGAAGAACGTCAGGAAAAAGAACGGCATGTTGCGCGCGTACCATGGACTCATCGAGTGATCACCTCCTCATATAACTGTTCCGTCGCTTCGTTCGTTTCAAGATTTAGATAGATCGGTTTTCCGCTCCAGTCGATGCGGATGGCGGCTGTGGCGTCACGGTTGATGAAGAGAAGCACGTCTTCCTTATAAGTCGTTCGAAAGTGTCCTGTCAGTTGTGAGCTTGTAGCGGCCCCGTTCGTTCGACGCTCGACGTCCGGGACGTTGGTCAATATGACATCAACAATCTCGTCATACGGCACGATTTGTCCGTAACTGCCTTCGATGACGAGTGCCGTATCGGTCAGTGTCACCTCGGTCGGTTGGGAGAACCAAAGCAGGAGCCCCGGCACGACCGTGAGCAAGAGCACAGAGACGAGGACGATCGGGATGAGTTTCTTCTTCCCGCCCGGACGAAGCCGTCCCGTGTCGTCAAAAATATTCCCGTCATACTTTTGGGCGCGCCAAAGGATGACGACGATGAACAGGATGAGCACGATAAAGAGCGGCTCGATTCGGACGACGAGCCCGAACCAATCAATGAAGCCGACGATGAGAAAGATGAAGCCGATGCCGTAACACATGATACCGATCAACCGTGCGACCGGTTTGATGTCGACGCGTGCCTTGTCTGCTTCGTTCATAGTGTTATAGCCCGAGATGAGAAAGTGCCACCCTAACTTGTGGACGGCGAACCCTAGGACAAACATGAGCAGTGCTACAAATACAAGAATCCACATGGACGAGTCCCTCCTATCTCTTTCATTCTACGAGAAAACCGACCGAAATGTTTCATCGGATCATCAGACGTGCGCGAACGAAAGGCACATGCGTATACTAGCGGTAGAATACGCAAGAGGAGGTAGTCTTATGTATCGTACCGCTAACGACTTCAAACAGGATTGGACAAAATCATCGACCGGCACGCTCGACGTGCTCCGTGCCATGACCGATGACACGCTCGGCCAAAAAATCGTCCCCGACCATAACTCACTCGGTTGGATCGGTTGGCACGTCACGACCGCCCTCGGCTACTTCACGAACTTGCTCGGTTTCCGTCTCTCAGCTTTGAAGAGCCTGACCCAGCCCGATCAAGCGGGCCTGATCGCCGACCAGTACGAACGATACGCGCAAGAAATCTCAAGCGCCGCTGACGGTTTTACAGATGACTACTTGCTAGAAGAAGTCGATGTCCACGGGAAGATGACGCCGCGTGGTGCCGTCCTCCGCATGATGATCGACCATCAGACGCATCACCGTGGTCAGATGACGGTACTTTTACGCCAAGCGGGACAACACGTGCCCGGTGTCATGGGCCCGACAAAAGAACAGATAAACCGCTAACCGCCGTCGCACTCAGCACTTATGTTATGGACCGCAACGAAAAAGACGAGACCTGTTGAACGGTCTCGTCTTTTATCATTTCGATGACGGTGTGTTCGTCTTGCCCTGCATGCGGCCGACGCCTTCGTACTCGACGTCTTCTGGGTCACGTGCATACTTCCATGCGTTGCGTGCGTCAATCAACCGTTTCGTCCGCATCCCAGCGAACGCTTCCGGTTTCAAGTTGACGAGTTCGTCCCATTCCGTGACAAGAATCGCCACGTCGGCTCCTTTGAGTGCCTCTTCCGGTGTCAACGCTTGACGGTACTCCCACTTCGCGAGCGGATCGTAGCCGACGACTTCGACTTCACGTAACCGTAAGTGATTGGCGAGTGTGATCGACGGTGCGTCACGCATATCGTCCGTCCCTGGTTTAAAGGCGAGACCGAGGAAAGCGACACGCAGGTTCGGACGGTGTTCGATCTTCGACGCGACGTAAGCGATCTGTTCATCGTTCGCTTGAATCGCCGCACGGATGACCGGCAAGTCGAGTTCGTTCTCGGCCGCGACGTTCAAGAGCGCGTTCATATCTTTCGGGAAACACGAGCCGCCGTAACCGAGACCAGCGTTTAAGTAAGAACGTCCGATGCGCGGATCAAGCCCCATCCCGTCGGCAATCGTCGCGATGTCGGCGCCTGCTTTATCCGCGAGGCGTGACAAGTCGTTCATGAAACTGATCTTTGTGGCGAGAAATGCGTTCGAGGCGTACTTGATCAGTTCGGCGTTGATCGGTGTCGTGCAAACAATCGGCACACCGAGACGGCCATAAATGCCGGCGAGTTCTTCACTGATTTCAAGATTTTCGCTGCCGATAACGACGCGGTTCGGTTTGAGGACATCGGCGAGCGCCCGCCCTTCTTGTAGGAATTCGGGTACGATTGCGAAAGTGTGGAATGGATACATGATACTAAGTAAGTCGGTCGTCCCCGGTGGCACAGTGCTACGGATGACGATTTTTTGCTTCGTGTTGATCTCAGACAAAGCGGCATCGACGAACGTCATGTCGCAGCTGCCATCTTCCTTGCTCGGCGTACCGACAGCCAAGAACAAGTAATCGACATCATTTGTGTCGGCGGTGTTATCCGTAAGTGTGATCGAGTCTGCATAGTCTTGGAGCACCTCCGACATACCCGGCTCGTGAAACGGTGCGTGGCCGCTCATGAGGCGGCGCAGTCTCGGTTGGTCTTTCTCGACACCGATGACTTCATGTCCCGCTTTTGCAAGACCACACAGGGTGGCTAATCCGACATATCCTAAGCCGATGATTCCAAATTTCACGCTAGTTCCTCCTTAGATAATCTATCTTCAACTGTAGCGAAAAGTCGTCTTAAAGGGAACCCTCTAACACTCTCGCAATGTTGTCTGCTATAATTGGTCAAAATGATGCTAGAAAGGAATAACCGCATGGGCTTGCTCGCTTTCTTTTTGATCACGTTATTCATCTATTACTGGTTTCCGGTCCGGGGGGGGCTGCGAACCTTGTTGCTCATCCTCGTCATGATCAGCGGATGGCTATCCATCTTTGAAATTGTTGCGATTCTCGAAGCCCGTCCCTGGGTGGTCGCTCCGATTTTCCTCGTCCTCGGTCTCGTGATTTGGAAATGGCGTAAAAATCAACAGCTTGAAGACAAGAAGAGCGTTTGACGACAGTCGAGCGTTTTTTCTTTTTGTCTTATTCCACGAATGCCCCGAAATTCCTGCTTCCCGATTATGTATACAGTGTGAACATCTACGGGTATGATCGCGTTTCGGCATCCAAGTGTTGCTTCGATTTCCTGAAAGTATGCTCGCTTTGTCACTTCATTTTCGAGTCAAAACAGGAATAGTCAAAGAGAGTCTAGGAAAAGAGGGGTGTCTATGACAATCATGACGTTCATCACGGCCGCGTGCGTGGCGAGCACGCTCAGCCTCGTGTTCATCTGGTTCGCCGAACATCCGGTCGAGCCGATCAAACTACAAGTCTTCGCGACCGTCTTATATTTACTGCTCGTCGGCTCGAGCGTCTACTACTACAACTTGGAACAAGACAAGCTGCACGTCAGCTCCGACTTAGCTGAGGTCGAGGCGAGCTACGACGAATCCCTGCTCGCCCTCGAGGAACAACATGCCGACGCCCTCGCCTGGCAAGCGATTCAAATCGAACAGGAAGTGACCGAGAAACTCGAGGCACGTCTTGCCGCCCGCGAAGACATGATGCAAGACAACTTGTTTCAAAAAGTATTCGATTTAGAAGAAGTCATCCAGACGCAACGGACTGAAATTTATGCGCTCGAAGACAAGTTGCGGGAAGCGAACGCCTTGACCGAACAACTTGCAAATGAACTGACCAAGCTTCAAGACGACGCGATTGCCGCGGCCGACGAGACGGACTCGTTCTTCGAATTGTACGGCTCCTGCACCGATTTGAACGCGGTCTACCCGGACGGTGTCCCACTCGAGCACGACGCCTATTTGCTATCGTTCGACACTGACCTTGACGGCATCGCCTGCGGACAGAGCGACACCCAGTAGACGTGAGGGTGTCGTTTGTTCATTCTTCAGGCATCTCGACTTGTTCCCCAGCCTCAATCTCGCCAGACATGACCCGCTCCATCTCCTCTAAGCTGAACGCGTCGAGCAACTTGATCCCGTTCACGTACACGGTCGGCACGTATTCGACGCCGAGGTCACGCGTATAGAGCCGTGCGTTTTGAATCCCCGCGTCGACTTGCGGCGCGAGCAGAGCTTCCGCGTCCACATCGAACGTTTCCGCGAGCCGGTGGACGTACGCCTCCGTGCCAAAGTCCGAGACTGTCTCGGCGTCGAGCCCGATGTGGCGTTGCAACGCATAGTACCGTTCCGGCATCACTTGTTCCGCATTCGCATCGACACTAGCGAGCAGTTGCGACTGCTCATTCAACAAGACGAGCGGCTGTCCTTTGAACGTCGCCTCTCCCGTCTCGATCCACCGCGACTCGATCTCTGGCAAGACGCTCTCCATCCATTTTTTGCACCACGGGCAACTGTAGTCAAAGACGAAGACGATCTCGTGCGAACCATCGCCGAGCGCGACTTTATCTTCGAGCGGGAGCTCATACCTCGTATATGTAAACTGCTCTCCTCGTTCATCCGCCTCGCTCTTCCCGCAAGCGGCTAGTACGATCATCAACCCAATCAACATCCATGCTTTTCGTTTCATCCTTCATCCTCCATTCGTTCAATCCTTCACATATTTATGTTATACCAACACCCCCAAAAAATTCGAGTGACATTCTGTTGACGAATCGCGGTGACGACAAAAAGAAGCGCTTCGATTCTATTCAGAACCTTCACGCTTCGCGCTCCATAATCACATCGTTCCCCGCTTGTCCCGTCCCGATGAAGCCATGCTTTCTATAAAATGAAATGGCGTGCTCATTCGTCTTCTCGACGTGAAGCCGGATCAACTGCTTATGTTGCCGCGCCGCTTCATCGCACAGTCTGACCAACAAGTCATGCCCGCTCCCTTTCGGCGCCTCCGGCAAGACGCAGATATGACTGATGAAGGCGACATCCGTATCAAAATAGACCGCGAGGAGACCGATCAACCGGTCGTCGTCCCACAGTTCGAACGATGTCGCCTGGTCATGCAGCTTGCGCGCATATTCGTGCAAGTCGATCCGTTCCGACAATGCCGTCGGGAACAACGCATCACACGCCTCGAGGTGGGCCTCGTAGTCGGCGACCGACCCGCGGCCGAGCGTGATCATACGTCCTCCAAGACGGCGACACCGAAGCCGTCGCGTCCGAAGGCGTTGCCGTTATACAGCAAATACTGCCGCCCGTTCATCTCGAACACGTGCGGGTAACACTCCATTGCTGAATCCCACCCCGAGTCGCTCCGCTCGAAACCGAGCGAGGCGTCGTCGCGCGTCCACTGCATGAGGTCGTCGGAATAAGCGTAACCGAGCCGGTAGCCGCGCGTCGGGTCGTCCCGGAAGCCGAACGTGTCACGGAAACAGAACACCATGTGATAGCGGCCACCCGCCTCGAACACGGTCGGGAGTGCCTGGCTCTCGTCTGGAATCACATCATCGACGATGCGGCCGTGCCGAGTGAACGTGCGCCCGTCCTCGGACGTCGCGAGCGCGATCTTGTACGTCCGTTCGGCGACGCCGTCCGGTCCCTTTTTCCACGTCGTACCGTAAATGTAGTACATATATTGCTTGTCTTTCGTGAAGACGAACGGGTCCCCGACGAGGAACGGCTCATCGACACTCGCTGATAGCACCGGCCCGTCACCGAGCCGCTCGAACGTATGCCCGTCGTCATGACTGACCGACAGGCCGATCCCCGTCTCGACCGACACCGACTCGCGTCGGCTCCAGCCGCTCGTATATCCGTACAGGCCCGCGTCCGTCCGCGTGACGTGGAACGGGAAGATTCCGTGCTCATCGAACGTGCCCAGTTTTCCGAGCGGGATGACCGGGTCGTGCGATACGGCAATCACTTCGAACGACGGTGTCATATCGACGTAACGGATATGGCTCTTGAACGTCCCGTCCGCATCCGGCTCCCGGGTCGAGAAGTAGATGCGGACGAAGTCGTCGAAGACGAGTGCTTGCGGTGATTGAGCGAACGCTGAATAGTCCCCGAAAAAGCCGTGCGGCTTGGGATCGAAAATATGCCCGAGTTTCCGCCACTTCATGTCGTTTCCTCCTTCCGCTCGGCGATGCCGAAACCGGCCCGTCCGACCTCGTTGCCGAGATAGAGCAGATAACGCTTCCCGCCGACGACGAACGTGTGTGGATAGGCGACCATCTCGTCGTCAAACCCGACGTCTGAGCGGGTGAAGCGCATGACGTCATCGTCGCGCGTCCAGTTCAACAAGTCCTGAGACGACGCATAGCCGAGCCGATACGTCCGTTCGGGATTCTTCCGGTAATCGGTCGCGTCGCGATAACAGAAGAACATATGGTACGACCCGTTCTCATAAAACACGTCCGGGCTCGCCTGCGCCTCGTCCGGGATGATGCTCTCGATCAAGTCGCGCTCTTGTTTCACCCAGTTCACGCCGTCGGCTGACGTGGCGAGACGGATCTTGTACACCGGTTCCGGTTTGCCCTCGTGCATGAGCCACTCTCGGCCCGCGATGTAAAACAAGTACCACACGTCTCCAAAGCGTCGGATTTTCGGCCCGCTCAAGACGAACGGTTCATCGAGCGTATACGACAAAACCGGTCCCGGCCCGATCCGCTCGAACGTCTTGCCACCGTCTTGACTCACTGCTTTACCGACATTGACGTTGAACGGAACCGACGTACAACGTGTCCAACCCCCGTAGTAGGCGTGTACCTCGTCCCCGACGTCGATCGCCGAGAACGGATAGATGCCGAACTCGTCGAACGTGCCCCGCTCCCCGAGCGTGAGCACTGGCTGTTCACTCACACGTAAAATCGAGAAGTCTCGTTTATCGACGTCGACGTAAGCACTATAGCTGACGTAGCGGCCATCGATTGGTTTCGGCCGGCAACTGAAGTAGATGCGCAAATACGTCTCGCGCTCGAGTACGGACGGCGCCTGCGCGAATGCATCCATCCAATCGATGTCGGTATCTCGTTGCGGACTGAACAGCAAGCGCCGGTTCGTCCATTCGTACGTCGTCTTCGTCGTCTCAGCCATTCCCCGTCACCCTTTCGCGTACATCTTGTCGTAGTAGTGTGCATAATCCCCGGAAACGATGTGGTCGATCCAATCAGGATGCGTGACGTACCAGTCGACCGTCTCCCGCAAGCCTTGGTCGAACGTGTAGGCCGGACGCCATCCGAGCTCGGTCGTGATCTTCGTGTTGTCGATCGCGTAGCGGCGGTCGTGCCCGGGCCGGTCGGTGACGAATGTGATCTGGGAGTCATTTTTACCGAGCAGTTCTAAAATTAAGCGGACGATCGTCACGTTCGCTTGTTCATTGTTGCCACCGATGTTATACACGTCGCCGTCGCGTCCCCGCTCAGCGACCGTCCAAATCGCCACGCAATGGTCTTTGACGTGGAGCCAGTCACGGATCTGTTGACCGTCACCGTACACCGGGAGCGTCTCCCCGCGCTCGGCGCGTTGGATCATGAGCGGGATCAGCTTCTCGGGGAATTGGTATGGTCCGTAATTGTTGCTGCAACGCGTAATATTGACCGGGAGGCCGTACGTCTCGTGATAGGCTCGGACGATGAGGTCGGAGCTCGCTTTCGAGGCCGAGTATGGACTGTTCGGGGCGAGCGGGGTCGTCTCGGTGAAGAGCCCGTCTGGCCCGAGCGTCCCGTACACCTCGTCGGTCGAGACGTGGACGAATTTGACGCCTTCCGAATAGTCACGTGAGTGTTTATCATCAGGACGTAAATTCCAGTGCCGCTTTGCCGCGTCTAACAGCACTTGTGTCCCGAGCACGTTCGTCGTCAAGAACACGTCCGGTTCGACGATGCTCCGGTCGACGTGCGACTCGGCCGCGAAGTGGATGACGCGCGTCACGTCATACGTCGCAAACACGCGTTCGACCGTCTCGCGGTCCCGGATGTCACCTTTGACGAACACGTAACGCGGGTCGTCGATGTCTTGTAGCGTCTCGAGGTTACCGGCGTACGTGAGCGCGTCAAGGTTGACGATACGCCACTGCTCGTTTTCCAGAAGCATCTTTATGAAGTTTGATCCGATGAACCCGGCTCCGCCAGTTACGAGTAAAGTCTTCATCTTCGACACGCTCCTCTTCAAGAAGTGATAGGATGTACTGCCCGTAATCCGTCATCTTTAACGTTTGGCCGATATCGCGGAGTTCGTCTGACGTGATGAACCCGCGGCGCCAGGCGATCTCCTCGAGACAGGCGATATAGTAACCTTGCCGCTCTTGCACTGTCTGGACGAACACCGACGCCTTGATCATACCTTCTGGCGTCCCCGTATCGAGCCACGCCATCCCGCGTCGGAACAAGACGACGTTCAAATCACCGGCCTCTAGGTACATCTGGTTGATCGAGGTGATCTCGAGCTCGCCGCGCGGGGACGGTTGTACTTGTCTCGCGTACTCGACGACACGGTTGTCATAGAAGTAGAGACCAGGTACGGCATAATTCGACTTCGGCTGCGCCGGTTTCTCTTCGATCGAGATGACGCGGCGATTATCGTCGAACTCGACGACACCGAACGCACGTGGGTCCTTGACCGGATACCCGAACACGGTCGCCCCCGTCTCGCGTTGTTTCGCGTCACGTAAAAACTGCGTCAAATCCTGTCCATAAAAAACGTTATCTCCGAGGATAAGGCAGACCGAGTCGTCACCGATAAAGTCCGCACCGAGGATGAAGGCGTCGGCGAGACCGACCGGTTTGTCTTGCACTTTATACGTGATCGACAACCCGAGCTGATGTCCATCCCCGAACAACCGCTCATAACCAGAGATGTCCTTCGGTGTCGAGATGAGCAGAATGTCTTGGATCCCAGCGAGCATCAAGACCGACATCGGATAGTAGATGAGCGGCTTGTCGTAAATCGGGAGCAACTGTTTCGAGACGGCTTTCGTCATCGGATAGAGCCGTGTCCCATTACCGCCTGCTAAAATGATTCCTTTCATGTCCGGTTCCCTCCTTCAATAATCAAGTCGCAAATCCGGTCGACCATCTCGAGCGTCATGTCCGGATAGAGCGGCAGCGTCAAGATGCGGTCGGATACATATTTCGCGTTCGGCACGCGGGCGTCGAACGTATAACAACCAAAATCGGTGACGAGCGGATAAAAGTACTTCCGGGCGAAGATGCCGTGTTCGGCGAGCCAAGCCATCATCTCGTCGCGGCGGCGCCGGTCGCCTTTGAACAGCACCGGATAGTAGGCGTAGTTCGAGACGGTGTTGTCGCCTCGGCGGTTCAAGCGAATCGTCGGGATTCCTCTGAGCCGTTCATCATAGCGTTCGACGATAGCGCGTCGTTTCATGACGTCGTGCTCGAACCGCGGCAAGTTACAGCGCCCCATCGCCGCCTGGAACTCGTTCATCTTGGCGTTGCCCCCGACCGATTCGACCGATTCAGGTCCAGTGATGCCGAAGTTGACGGCCTGTTCGATGGCGTCTCGGTAACTCGTCTCATCGTAGGCGAGCGCACCGCCCTCGACTGTATGGAATACTTTCGTCGCATGGAAACTGAACATGCTCATGTCTCCATATGTGGCGATGCTCCGTCCTTGATGCGTGACCCCGAACGCATGGGCCGCATCGTACAGTACTTTCAACCCGTGCCGTTTGGCGATACGGTCAATCTCGTCGATGTGGCAGACGTTGCCGTACACGTGCACCGGAAGGATGGCCGACGTCTTGTCGGTGATGAGCGACTCGAGCTGCGAGACGTCTAGCGTATAGTCGAGCGGATTGATGTCACAAAAGACCGGCGTCAGTCCTTTTCGCACGAGCGCATGCGTCGTCGAGGCGAACGTGAACGGTGTCGTGATGACCTCGCCCGAGAGGCCGAGGACGTCGATTGCCGTCTCGAGCGCCAAATGTCCGTTCGTCAGGAGCGAGACGTGCTCTGTACCGAGCAATCCCGTCAATTCTTCTTCGAGTGCGCGGACGTGTTCGCCGCGATTGCTGAGCCAGCGGCTGTCCCAGAGTGGCCGGATCATCTCGACGTACGCCTCGAACTCAGGCATCGCCGGACGTGTCACGGGGATTGGCGGCGACAGATCGTGTTTCGGTAAGTTCATCTAGTCCCTCTCCTTCTATTAAGTCAAGTTAGCGTGTAGGCGTTCAGCAGCTCGCGGACTTTCTGTTTCGAATTGAACATGAGCACATCGATGATCGACAAGTTCGGTGTGAACGGTTCATTGAATTGCCGGTATGTGACCGGCTCCATCTTAATGAAGTCGAGCACGACCCCGGCTTCGGCGAACATCGCTTTATCGTATAAGGCTGTGCCCCCGATTGCGTTGATGTAATGGTCCGCATCTAAATGTTCACAGATGGATAAAACGAGATGCTCACATTTCGCATTTTTGTCGTTCGTGAGATCAGACGAATAGAGGATTGATGTGTCGAATTCGATATAGTCACGCACTTCACTCAAGAGACGCCCTAAGTAAGCGGCGACGTTCCGCTCCTCGTCTTTCATGATCCGCTCGACCATCGGCATGACGTCGTCAAAGTGAGGCGCGTGCTGATAGGCGTGACGGATGAGACGTAACTGGGAGTGCCGCTGCTTCGCATCAAGTACACGGTCATGCTCGTTGATCAAACGCAGTTGGGACATGTGCTCGACCGGCATTAAAATCGGCTTCGTTTTACCCTCGAGCAGGATTGTGTTGCGATGGATCCAGCCCCCTTTAATGAACTGGACATCGTCCAGGATGACGAACGTGTCGACCGCGGCCATGAGTTGGAAGTAGCCGAGGTATGGAAAATAGTAAGGTTGCATGATCGCCAGTTTCACATTCGTCGCCCTCCTTACGTCGCCCGTAGCGACCGAAGCCGAATCAACAGTTCGGTGACGATCGGATGCCGCACCATCAAATAAGGACGAATCCGCTCTTTGCCGACGAAGCGGTCAAGGTAGCGGTCGTACCGTGGTGACTTCAAAGCGGCATAGTCTCGTCTCAACCGGTGTAACCCGACCTCGAACGAGATCCGTGAAATCTCCATCTCTTGACGGTACTGTCCTTTCGAATACGCATCGAACGTGTCAATGAAGCGGATGAACGCCTCGTGACGCGCGATATCCCGCTCGAGATTCCCTTCGTTCCAGATCGTCGTCGCCGAACCTTTGACGCCGAACCGATAGACGCTCATCACCTCGGGCATATAGTAGGCGTAGCCGTGACTCGCGACGTATAATTTCATCGAACCGTCGCTCGCCGGCGTATCGCTCAGCCAGTCGGGTCCGTTCACGATCAGCCCGTTCGGATACATCATCGACATCGTCGGAATGAATCCGAGCAGTTGCAGCTCACCGGCGTTATACGTCCGCGCTTCAAACGACGCATATTTCCGGTTCTCAGGCAGCCATGGAATGACACGCCAGTCCGTATGCAACGTGTCGTCCGTCTCGACGTAGGCGTCGTGGAAGCAAAGCGTGCAGTCGGGATTTGCTTCCATGTAGTCGACTTGCTTTTGCAGCTTGTGCGGGTCGGTCCAGTAGTCGTCACCGTCACAGAGGGCGACGTATTTGCCGCGGGCCCGCTCTTCGTTCAACAAGTTGACGAACACGCCTTTGGAGTACTGGTTCTCCGTCTGATAGATGACCCGGATCTTGTCGGGATGAAGACGTTCGTAACTCCGGACGATTTCAGCCGTCCGGTCCGTCGACGCATCCTCATGAATCAGGATCTCGAAGTCGAAGTCTGTCTCCTGCATGAGGAATCCTTCGATCGCCTGACCGATATACGCCTCATGGTTATACGTGATGCAGTTGATACTGACCATGATCATCGCATTTCCTCCTCACAGCACTTCGGTTTCAGTTCGGGCGACGGTATCGGCGTACGTGTCAGGCTGACCCGGGTCGAACGGTTCGTTCACCCACATGAGGGTGACGAGTTCGGTCGTGCCGACGTTCTCGATGTTGTGGACGTATCCAGGCGGGATCTCGACGACTTCGAGCGTTTCCCCGCTCACATGGAACGTCATGACTTCGGTCCCGTCGACCTCGCGGAGCCGGATGACCCCTTCCCCGCTGACGACGAGGAATTGCTCATGCTTCGTGTCGTGCCAATGCTCCCCTTTTTTGATGCCGGGCTTGGCGACGTTGACCGACACTTGCCCCCGGTCCGGCGTCTTCAAAAACTCGGTGAACGAGCCGCGCGCGTCACGGTGCATCAGGAGCGGAGTCACCATCCGCTCTCTCGGTAAGTAACTTGTGTACGTACTATACAGCTGTTTTGTGAACGCGTCCGACAAGTCCGGTACGCTGTGCGCCGCCCGCATCGTCTCGAACGCCTCGAGTGTGCGGACGACGTCGAGCAGGCAGATTTCATGCGCCGGGACGGTCGGATAGAGCGAGACGTCCGTCGTCAACGTGTCAAGAAACGAGGCGACGACGTCATCGACGTGGGCGAGCGTGAGCAATCGGTCCGGGTCGTTCACCGTGACCGTCTCGCCGCGCGCGATCTGATGACAAAACGTCGTGACGGCGCTGTTGTAAAACGGACGCCCCCACTTCCCGAACACGTTCGGCAAGCGGAACACGTGGACCCGCATTTCCGAGCGTTCACTGTAGACGACGAGCACGTTTTCCGCGTCACGCTTGCTGCGGCCGTAGTCGTTGTCTTGCGTCGCCTGGATCGACGAGGCGAACACGAGTGGGACCGGGTTGTATGACAACAGCTCCGTCGCGATGACCTCGGTCAAATCGACGTTACCGGTGATGAATTCGTGCGGGTCTTCCGGTCGGTTGATGCCGGCGAGATGGAAGACGAAGTCGGCCGCTCGGAGCATCCGGCTGCGTTCAGCGAAGTGCGTCTCCCGCGTGACTTTAAGGACGTTGTGCCCATCCTGTTCAAGTGCGTGCGTGAGGTGTTTTCCTAAAAAGCCGTTTGTTCCGGTGACGACGATGTCCATGAGAAATCCTCCTTCCGTTGAATAGCCGGCGTGACGTGAAGCGTCACCCATTTGTCCGGATGATCGAGCAAGCGGAGCATCGTCGGCACGTCTTCAAACCGAAGGATGAGACTGCCGAGCGATTTGTTCGCCCCTTCGAAGCGTGGGATATCCGCACCGATCGCGTAGGCCAAATTCGATTTGACGATTGTGTACCCTTGGGATGCGAACGTGAGTCCGATAAAACGGCCTGGGATCTGACTGCCGAGAATGAAGTAACTCGACGGCGTCGTGACACGTTTCATTTCCAATTCGACCGGGCGTCCGAGCGCGAGGTCGATCGTCGCGCTCACCATGTCGACGCCGGTCGCCTGTTCGATGATCTGCGGGATATAGTTGCCGCCGTTACGGGGGCCGATATCAATCAAATATATTTTTCGATCAGAAACGAGAATATCAAAATTGAGTGCCCCATTCTGAAATTTGACTGCTGTGATCATACGCTGAAGTGTTTCATGGACACGTTTTTGGATTTCCTCCGAATGAACGCTTGGAAAGCTCGCAGCAATCGGTGCGTATGGATTGATCCCTTTATCATTGAAGTGACCATTCCCAAAGCACCGAAAAACGAGTTTTCCATCGATCACAAACCCGTCTCCTGCGACTTGATAGCCATCACGTTTGATGAACTGCTCGACGACGATCTCTCCGCCCGGTGACACCTCGAAGGCGGCGGCTAGCTTTTCGCGAATCCTCCTGGGCGTATCCGACGAGGTGATGCGGCTAATTCCTTTGCTGCCCGACGAGTCGGCTGGTTTGACGACGTACGTCCCACGCAGCGTCGACAGTGCTGAAACGGCCGTCTCGAATTCGGTGAAAGCGTATGCCTCAGGCGTCGGGAAGCCGTTCTCTTTCAAGAAGGCACGGAATTTGGCTTTATTCGTCAACGTCTCGACCGTCTGGAACGGGTTCGTGACGAGTCCGAGTGCTTCGCCGACGTAAGCCGCGGTCCGAGCGGCCGGGTCGGACGCGTAGGCGAGAATCCCATCGATTTTCTCTTCCTGTGCCAATTCGAGCACGCGATCCCGGTCGAGTGTGCTGACGCAATAATAGCGATCAGCGACGTGACGCCCCGGGTTGTCCGACAAGTAATCGCATAAAATCGTGAAAATCCCTTTCTCTTTCGCTTTCAAAATAACTGGCGTTTGGTGCATGGCTCCTCCGAGTAACATGAGCTTCATCATGTTGTTAATCTCCTTTGTCGTCAGATGAGATTAGCTTGTGCGATTAAATCCCGATACGTTAAAGCAGTACTAGAATTTCGTCGATGCTCGACGTTTTGCTTTGAAAGGGCCCCATGTATTTCGAGAAGTTCCGGTACTTCCAGATAGTTCCGAAGCGACGCCTCGAGCGACTCCGCGGTTGGCTCACATTTGAAACAGTTCTCACCTTCCTTTAAATGACGCGACACGTTGTCAACGTGGCGACTGACGATCGTTCCCATACCCGAGGCACACGCTTCAATGATGGTGATGTTGCCATTGGAATACGTAGCTGGCAGCACGAGGATATCTGATTCACGATAGACGAGATGCATATTGTCCCAGGCGTCGATGTCATCCAAGAACGTCACACCTTCGAGGTCATGCTCCTTGATGTAGTCACGACACGCCTCGTACAAGTGTCCATCGCGATTCAATGCGAGCGACAGGTTCGGGTAGTCTCGTTTCAAGGCCCGGTACGCTTCTAAGGCGATGAGCGGTTGGTAGCGGTCGATGAGCCGGTTCGCGAACAAGATTCGAATCGGGTCACCTCGCCGTTTCACACGAAGCGGATGGTCGAAATATGCCTCGATATCGATTGGATACGGTGCATTGACGACTTGTTTATCAGTAAAGCCGAACTCACGAACGAACTGATCACGCGCAACTTGTCCCATTCCGAAGATGAGGTCAGCTCCAGCAAACATGTGATGCAAAATTCGTGTCTTCCATTTCGCATTGACTCGTTCGAGTAGCTTATCCGAAGCGTTATCCTCGTTTGACACGTCGCGGATAGGCTCGCTCAAGACGACGACTTTACTTCCTTTTCGTTTCGCGATCTTCAAGATGAGCGAATGAAGCGGTGTGAAACCTCCAAGCAAAATAATATCTGGCTCAAATCGATTGAGTTGTTTAAACACATCAAAGGAGACGTAATTAAGTGGCCCAATAAATCGTGAACCCGATAGAACTCGGCAGCGATCACCGAGCGGGACTTTCCACCAGTCGGGACGCCGGGCCGTCAATTGGTCATAAAACCAAAACTCGGTATCGAAATGGTCTTGGAGGGCGTAGCAGAACTTGACTTGATACGGGGCGGCGATGTTCGTGATGAAGACGAGTCGTTGTTTCATCAGATTCACCTCACCCGATCCGCTTCGTCGAACTCGGCACGTGCCAAGCTGCGAGTTCTGCTTGAATGTAGGGTAGCGTCAACAGCAGCCGTTTCACGTCTTCGACGCCGAGCTGTTCGGTGTTGTTCGAGTTGTACTCGCCTTGGACCGTCAGCTCCCTGCTGCCTTCACTGAAATATTTGTCGTAGTTGAGGTCACGGTTGTCAGCCGGGACGCGGAAGAAACCACCCATATCTTCGGCGAGGACGTGTTCTTCACGTGTCATGAGCGTCTCGAACGTCTTCTCGCCGTGCCGGGTGCCGATGACTTTGACCGGATTGTCGACTTGGAACAATTGTTTGAGCGCCTCGGCGAGGTCACCAATCGTCGAAGCCGGTGACTTTTGGACCATGATGTCGCCCGCGTGCGCATAATTGAAGGCGAACACGACGAGCTCGACCGCGTCACTGAGACTCATCAAGAACCGGGTCATGAGCGGGTCGGTCACGGTGAGCGGTTCCCCGTTTTTGATCTGTTCGACGAAGAGCGGGATGACCGAGCCGCGGGACGCCATGACGTTTCCGTAACGGGTGCCGCAGATGAGCGTCTTGTCCGGACCGACGGCGCGTGCCTTGGCGACGAATACTTTTTCCATCATCGCTTTCGAGATGCCCATCGCGTTGATCGGATAGGCCGCCTTGTCCGTCGACAGACAGATCACTTTCGCGACACCGGCGTCGACCGCAGCGTTCAAGACGTTCTCGGTGCCGAGGATGTTCGTCTTGACGGCTTCGATCGGGAAGAACTCGCACGATGGGACTTGTTTGAGCGCCGCGGCGTGGAACACGTAATCGACGCCGTACATCGCGTTTTTGACGCTATTCGAATCGCGCACGTCACCGATATAAAATTTCAGTTTGTCATCGTTGTAGCGCTTGCGGATGTCTTCTTGTTTTTTCTCGTCGCGCGAGAAGATGCGGATCTCTTTAATGTCCGTATGGAGGAACCGTTCCATGACGGCGTTGCCGAACGAGCCGGTCCCGCCGGTGATGAGCAAAGTCTTATTCGAAAACATGATCGAGTCTCCTTTCTGAGGTGCATCGTCTGAGAGGTCAGGAGGTTGTGTATGAAGTCTTTTACCCGCCAAATTTGAAATGAATTGGTAATAGAAGGGAAACCCCTATCATTTTTTCGCAACATGTGTCATCTCTTTTTCTTTCAACGGGACGGTCGGCGGTTCGACCTGCCCTTCGATGATGCCTTTTCGAAGGAGGACGTTTCGGACCGTCAACAAGATACAGACGAGGTCGAGACGGTGACCCATGTGTCGGACGTAATCCCCGTCAAACTTCGCCTTCACCTCGATCGGGAGCTCATCGCGTCCTTTCACTTGCGCCCACCCGGTCAGGCCTGGTTTGACCGGGGCGACGCCTTCTGCGCGTCTCGCCTCGATCAAGTCGGTCTGATTCCACAGCGCCGGCCGTGGACCGACGAGCGCCATGTCGCCTTTTAAAATGTTGACGAGTTGCGGGAGTTCGTCGAGGCTCGTCTTCCTGAGGACGCTACCGATCGGCGTGATGTGTTTCGTCGAGCCTGCGAACAGGTGGGTCGGCACGTCTTTCGGCGTGTCGTCCCGCATCGTCCGGAACTTATAGATCCAAAACAACGTCTCGTCCTGACCGACGCGCTGCTGTTTGAACAGGACCGGCCCTTTCGAGTCGAGTTTGATCAAAATCGCGATCAACACGAGCAACGGTGCGAGCAAAAATAGTGCGAGCAAACTCAAGACGATGTCGAGTTTCCGCTTTTGATTCAAATAGCGCATCCCTCACACCTCCTTCTTGAGCGGAATCCCCGGAGTCTGTTTCCACACTTCGCGCATCACATAATCCGTGTACGACAACAAGATGCGGAGCACTTTATCGGACACGTTCGGCATCGCGTAGTCGGAAACGAGTCGCATCGGCGTATCCGTCTCCTCTAACACGCGGAGCGCTTGGAGGACGCGGTCGCGTTTCAATCCGACCATCATCGCCGCCCCTTCTTCCATCGCCTCGGGCCGTTCGTGCGCTTGGCGGATGTTCAAGCCCTTCAATCCGAGGATCGAGCTCTCCTCGCTGATCGTCCCGCTGTCGCTGAGCACCGCTTTCGCATGAAGTTGCAAGTGGACATAGTCGCTGAACCCGAGCGGCTTGAGCGTGCGGATATTCGGGTGCAGCGTCACCCCGGTCTCGCGAATCCGGTTGGCGGTGCGCGGGTGCGTGCTGATGATGAGCGGGAGGTCGTACGTCTCAGCGATCGCGTTCAACGTGTCGACGAGGTCGAAGAAGTTCTCATCCGCGCTAATGTTCTCGTCCCGATGCGCGGAGACGACGAAGTAGCCGCCTGCCGTCAGACCGAGCCGGTCAAGCACGTCCGAGCGGTCGATTTTGTCTCGCTGGCGCGTGAGCACCTCGAACATCGGGCTACCCGTCTTGATGACGCGGTCGGACGGGAGCCCTTCTTTCAGAAGATACTCGCGTGCGATGTCGCTGTACGTCAAATTGACATCGGCGATATGGTCGACGATGCGGCGGTTCGTCTCTTCCGGCACCCGTTCGTCAAAGCAGCGGTTTCCTGCCTCCATGTGGAAGATCGGGATTTTATGGCGTTTGACGGCGATGGCGGCGAGGCAGCTGTTCGTGTCGCCGAGAATGAGCACGGCGTCCGGTCGTTCCGCCTTGAGCACCGGGTCGACCGCGATCAAGATGTTGCCGATCGTCGCCATCGGCCCGTCAGCGGAGGCGTCGAGGATGTAGTCCGGTGTGCGCAGACCGAAGTCTTCGAAAAAGATCTCGTTCAACTCGTAGTCGTAGTTTTGTCCGGTATGGACGAGGATATGTTCGATCGCCTCCGACGCCTCGAGCTTGGCGATGACGGCCGAGAGACGGATGATTTCCGGGCGCGTGCCGACGATGGTCATCACTTTGAGTCGATTCATAACGTTCCCTCCTAAGAAGTATGGTGGATGGATAGGATGCGGATCTTCACTTGGGCGAACACTTGATGGACGAGTGCTTTCTCGCTGTCATCAAACGCGAGGAACCACATAATGATGCCATAGAGGACGACGAGCACGCCTCCTTTCAAGGCGAAGGTGAACAGGTTCGACGCTGGGAACAGCTGTTGGATGCCCCAGCCGATGACCGTATAGAGCGCGAGCGCCGGAAGAATCCTCACGTGGCATGACCGGAAAAACAGGGCGATGTCGAGTTTGAGGATGCGGCTGTAGACAAAGTTCATGTAGAAGACGAGCCCGATGATATTGCCGATACAGATGGCGACAGCCGCCCCGATCGGCCCGTAAATCGGGATGAGGAGCGGAGATAACGTGATGCTGATACAGGCGACGATGAGTGCGCCATACGCCCGATACTTCACTTTGTTCTCGGCGATGAGCGTCGTGTTGCCGATGTCTTGCGTGAGCGTCACGAGGCTCGGGGCGATGAGTAGGAGCGCGACGTAATACGAGTCACGAAACGCCTCGCCGACCCAGAGCCGCATGAACTCTTGCCCGAGGACGAAGAACGACATGACGATCAATCCGACGATATAGAGCTGGATGCGACCGATCCGGACGAACAAGACGGCGATTCCTCCCCTGTCGTCACGCGTGAGCATCCGGCTCACTTTCGGCAAGAACAAGAAACCGAGCGCCGACGCGATCGTCCAGACGTACCCTTCGATGACCATCCCGATCGAGAACAAAGCGATCGAGGCACTGCCGGCGAGCATTCCGAGCAGGCTCGGCGTGATATTGAGGATGAAGCGCTGGGCGACGAGTGTGACCGTGCTCCATGTCATGAAGCCGAAGATGTCTTTATAAATTCCTTTGTCGCGTTCACGGAAGTTCGCGCGGACCGTCGTCTTCCGGTGGATAAAGATGTATTCGATGATGAGCACGAGCGTGCCGACGAACGCGGTGACGAGGACGAGCGCATACAGCCCGTAGCCGAGGAGGAGCGCCGTCACCATGAGGACGACGGTTAGCACCTTCTCAGCTAAATGAAGCGCGCTCGAGAACAAGAAGTACTCATGTGAGACAAGGATGCCCGTGAACGGTTTTGCCGGGAATGACATGACGATGAACAGACCGGCGACGACGTACAAGATTTTCAACTTGTCGAGCTCGGCCGCGGTCAGCCCGGCGTATACCGAGTCGAGGAAGAAATAGACGACCGCGAGGATGATGAACAAGACGAAGCCGATGACGGTGAACAGTTTATAGGCGACGCCGAGGAAGCGTGCCGCCTTATCCTCGTCCCCTTCGGCCATATATTTGCTCATGAACCGGGATACGGCCGCGTCGAGCCCGAAGTCCATCGCGAACATGCTGATCAGCGAGATGGTGAGCATGTAGAGCCCGTAGTTCGCCTGACCGATCTCCCGGATCATCCACGGCGTATAGATCAGTCCGGACAAGATGCCGAAAAAGATTTGCATATATGACATCGCTGCCCCATATTTGATTTTGCGCGTGCTCGCGGCCTCATCGGGCTCGACGCGTGTCGACATGTGTTTCCACCTCTCTTCCTTACTGCCAGAAGAACGTATACACCGGTGCGTCCTGCAGGAACAACAAGACTAAAAGCGTCACCGCCGCGTAATAGACGAGCAATCGTTCGCGCCGCTCGAACGTCTTGAGGATCTCCGGGATCATCAGAATCAAGAACAGCGTGAAGTATTGGACGAGCCGCATCATCGACGGGTTGATGAACGTGAGCGGCAAGAAGCATGCCGCGAGGAACAACGCGTTAAAGTAATGCGTCGCTGACGGGTTATTCGCCAAAATCTCATCGCGCCGCCATAAGGCGACGAACAGGACGAACAGGAGCATGACGCTGAAGTTGATCGCACCCGCCCCATTCATGTAGTCATACGTGTCATAGCCAGATAACGTCACCAACATCTCAAAGAACGGGCCCCGAAACACGAACAAGGCGGCGATGAAGCCGAGCATGCCGAGAATATACACTTTCGTCAGTTGCCGGTTAGCCAAGAAATAAAACGGCAAGAACACGAGCGCCGACTTATGGATCGTCATGGCGACGAACACGAGGACGAGAAACAGTAGGAGCTTGCGGGCCCGGACGAAGTGATAACCGATGAGGACGACGAGCGCCGTCGCCACCGTCTGGCGTAACCCCGTCACGGCGAAAAATTCATAAAACAGGACCGAGAAGAGTAAAAAGCTGATGAGCGGCTCGCTCGAATATTTATAGATGAAGTAACCGAGCGGCACCATGAAGATGACGGCGATCAAGACGAGATACAGTTGATAGTCCGAGATGACGAACTGGGTGAGCCGTTGGAACACATAATAGCCCGGGTCCTCGCTCTCTGTGAAGACGATGGTAAAGAAGTCCCGCGTCAGCGCTTCGAGCGGCAGCGGCTTCGTCGCAAGGAACAGCGCTCCATATTGCGCCGTGTCGTCCCCGACCGAGATGTGACGAAATCCCGACAAGACGATCCACTGGACGGTCGCGAACGTCACGAACCAACCGCGCCTGTAAGTCGTGTCAGAACGCATGAGTAGCATCGCCCAGAGGACGAGCAGTGCGATGTTGACGAGATAGATGGTCATGAGGTCGCCTCTTTTCTAACGATAGATGAGGTTCGTGACGCCCCGATAGAGCGACAGCAAGTTCGAGATCAAGAGTCCGTTGAACCGCAGACGCCCATGTTCGAACGGACTGAAATAGTCACGCACGTCTCGGGTCGCGAGATACGCTTCACGCACCGCCGCCGCGTCTTCTTTGAACGTATGGCGCAAGATGATCGGGATGAGCGTACTCGCATCCGGACGGCGCTCGACGTCAAGGAGTAACTGGCTGAGATAGCGGTCCGACTCGATTTCGGCGCGGTGGGCAATCTTTTTCGTCTGTTGGGCCCCGTGAATCCGGGACAGAACGAGCGGCTCATCCGTCAAATAGTAGTCAAACCCGTCAAGTGCGAACCCGATCCAACATATCCAATCTTGGATGAACCGGTCCTCCTCCGAGAAGCGCCGCGCTGCGAACGCCGCGCGCGGGATGAGGAGCGCACAACCGTTCAGGCTCGACGTCAACATCAAGTGACGGAACATATCACCCGCTTGATACAACCCGGTGAACTTGCGCCGGTAACGTCGGATTGGGGCCCCGTGTTCGTCGATGAAGCGAGTGCCGGTGACGAGAATCGTCCGCGACGGGTCGAGTCTCTCCTGCTCGAGCGTCTCGAGCTGTGCCTCGATCTTCCGCGGGGCGTACAAGTCGTCATGGCTGAGCCAAGAGAAGAAGTCTCCACGCATCTCGTCGATCCCACGGTTGAGCGCGCTCGAGACGCCGCCGTTCGCTTGCTCGATGTAGCGGATCCGGTCGCCGTAGCTAGTGGCGATATCCGCCGTCTTTCCTCTATCGGTCGAGCCATCGTTGACGACGATGACTTCGATATGCGTATACGTCTGGGCGAGGGCGCTGTCGATACATTCAGCCAAATAGTTGCTCCCGTTATAAACCGGGATGATGATCGAGACGAGTGGTTTCATAAAATATTCCTCACTTTCTCGTGTCGGAGCGCCGCGTAGACGTCCAAGTAGTCGATGGCGCGGTCACGGAGCGCAAAATTCGTCCGGGCATGCGTGACGCACGCGTCTTTGTACGATCGTTTGCCACGGGCAAAGATGCGCTCGATCCCGTAATTCAAATCGGCGAGTCCCCGTGTCGCGACGACGACACCCGTTTGATCGGTGACGAGTTCCGGGCTCGCGGTCGCGTCCAAGACGAGCACCGGCGTCCCGCACGCCATCGCCTCGACCGTGACGTTGCCGAACGACTCCTGTTCCGATAAGTTGAGGAACACGTCGGCGAGCGCGTAGTAGCGGGCGAGTTCACGTGCGTCGTTCGTTTCGTTGACGTGGATGACGTTGGGCGGGAGCTCGGTGGCGCCAAGCCGGCCGATCAAGAGGAATGCGTCATTCGGACGTGCCGCCGCGAGGTCGAGGAAGGCTCCGAGCCCTTTCGCCTCACTCCATGTGCTCGCGACACCGAGCAGTACCATCTTGTCGGCCAACTGAAGCCGTTCCCGTAGCTCGGTCGTGTCGACCGGACGAAACACGTCAAGGTCGACCCAGTTATGAATCCGACGCAGGACAGCGGCGTGCTGTAAGAACGAGAAGCGGGCCTCGGTCGTGATCCAGTCGGAGACACCGACGACGGCGAGGCGCGGGATCGCCGTCAACCAACGACGTTTGTCGTCGATCATCTCGCTCGTCCGGTCGAACAGCCAGCTCGGGATATCGTCTTTGAGTTGCGGGCAGTCGCCGCAACCGTGTTGCCACTTGTTGCATCCGACCGTCGTGTAATGCGTGCATTTTCCGGTGAAGAACCAGCAGTCATGGAGCGTCAAAACGGTCGGGATGTCGCGTGCGGCCAAGTATTCGAACAACGTCCTGAGATGAACGTAGTTGGCATGCAAGTTATGGAGATGGACGACGTCCGGAGCGTAGCGCTCGATGTCACGGACCAAATTCTCCGTCGCAAATCGTGAGGCGTAGCCTTGCCGTCCGGTGATGCGGGCGTGCAGCGCGTGCAGCTTCACGTCTACGGGATCGCCGATGACGTAACTCGCCTCGGTGACCGGTCCCGTCGAATGGGCGACACGTGTCTCGTGTCCGCAGTCGTGATGGACAGATGCGAGTTCTTTACAGATTCGTCCAGTGCTCTTCACGTCGTTGATCGCGTTAATATGGAGAATTTTCATCGTCGCCACCTCACTCGTACGCGTAATACTTATGGCGTCCGCTCTTCCGCTTGTTCAAGACGAGGCCGAGCATATGCGTCCCGGTCCGCTCGAGCTGTTCTTTCGCTTTCACGACGAGTTGGCGCTCCGAATTTTCACAGCTGATGACAAGGATCGTGCCGTCGGCGATTTTTGCGAGCAGACGGGCGTCCGCCACTTGCATCATCGGCGGTGCGTCGAGGATGACGATATCGTATTGCCGGCGCACCTCGTCGAGCAGTTCGACCATCTGGTCAGAAGCGATGAGCTCGGTCGGATTCGGCGGGATCGGTCCGGCGGTGAGGAGCGACAACCGCTCGACGCCCGTCTTTTGAATGGCCCGCTCGAGCGAAATCCGTCCGACGAGAATCGTCGATAGCCCGGCTTGGGACGAGAGGTTGAACGTGAACTGCGCCGTCGGTTTACGAAGGTCACAGTCGATGAGGAGGACGCGCTTTCCGAGCTGTGCGTAGACGACGGCAAGGTTCGCCGCTGTCGTCGACTTCCCTTCCCCGGTCGAGGCCGATGTGACGTTGATCATCTGTAGCTTCTGACCGATCGACGTGAACTCGAGGTTCGTCCGGATCGTCCGATACTGCTCCGAGATCGGCGACTTCGGATTGGCGAGCGTGATCAAATCACGCTGCCCGTAATCAGGAAGATTGTCGTTCTTTTTTCTCAGAAACATGAGGGACCTCTCCTTTCCCTTTAGGGGTGTTCGTTTTTATTTTTTTCGGTTTCATGTCACGCCGTTCGATGACCGGCACCGACCCGATGACGGGGAGGTCTAAGAGCCGTTCCGCCTCTTGTTCGTTTTGGATCCGTTTGTCGAACACGTAGCGTAAGAGACCGATCAGCCCGCCGAAGAACAAGCCGACGAACATACCGATTATTGTATTGACGAGGATGTTCGGTGAGATCGGGGTGAGCGGCACTTCAGCCGGCGACAAGATGCGGACGTTGTCGATGTTCATCAAGTCCGGGATCTCGTCCGCGAAAACTTCGCTGATGACGTTCGCCGTCTCGGCCGCCACCGCCGCGTCCGTATGGGTGATGACGACGCTGATGACTTGTGACTCTTCCTCGCTCTCGACTGTGAGCGCGTCACTGATCGGGTCTGGTGCGTTCGGGACGCGTTCTTTCACTTCGTTCAAGATCGCCGGGCTCTTCATAATGACTCGGTACGTATTGACGAGCGAGAGCGACGAGAGCACTTCCGAGCTGTCGACGCGGTCGCCTTCTTGTTCGGTCACTAAGAGCACTTGCGTCGAGGCCTCGTACGTCGGTTGGATGAACGCCGTGCTCACATAATAAGCAGCGAGCCCGCCGAGCAGGATGAACGGTACGAGTAGCCACTTGCTTTTCTTAAGTACCTCGACTAGATCACCGACGATCGTCATTTGCTGATTCATAAATGTTTCCCTCCCTACAGACAGAATGGACGACAGAAATAAGGCATGAGCCTACCGTAATACGTTCTTTCCCTGTTCATCTTGACAATCGGAGGGAATCATTTATCATTTTTTCGCAACATCATGTCATGTTGCCGTTCCGTTTCGTTCTTTGTCTTTTTAGGAACTTGGACCTAAAAAAAAGACCGCCTCGCGAGGAGACGGTCGGTCAGTTCAGTTCGCGATGCAGTTCGCGGTCGGTGATATAGTCGGGTTCGAGTTTTAAGATGACGCGGTCGAAGGTGCGTTGCAGGGCGAACATGCCAAGCAACAGGACGCCGAGCGCTAGAAAGAACGACGTCCCCGGTGAGCCGGTTTCAAACCACCCAAGCAACGCGTACAAGACAAGGAGGCCAAACAGCGTCAGCCAAAACGGGAAACGGATGAGCCGTTGATACGTCGCGTCATCGTTGAATGTACTCCGGATTGTCCCGAGTTTCCATTCACGCACGAGCAACGGGACGACGCCGAGAAACCCGAGTCCGATGAGGAGCGGTTGTGAGAGGTCGACCGTTCGCAGGAACGTGCTCGTCAGGAAGATGGAACCGGCTCCGATCATAATCGCTTTTGCTTTGCCTTGCCGTGCGTAGTCGACGAGGCGACGGATATGTTGTTCGCGTCTCATAGGTCAGCGCTCCTTTATTTAGTCGTTCATCCATATACGAAGTGATCCGCATTTTGGTTTCATAACGAAACAATGAACACTATATAAACACCGAATTCCGTCCTTTGATCCCCATTTGTGACCAATAAAATAAATCTGAATATTTGTAAATGTAAGCGTTGACATTTCGTTTTGACACGTGCTACATTTCAAGTATCAAATAACAACTGAATGGTTCCCTGCGCAGGAATGTTACCTTTAGTGGGCATAACCTGACTCGCGTCAGATCGGTATACGTCTCGTTACGTATCCCATCTGACACGGGTCAGGTTTTTTATTTGAACAAACCAAATTCAACGTAAAGGATGGGAATGGACATGAAGTACGAACAGCTCGCACGCGACATTATCAAGCACGTCGGCGGCAAAGAAAACGTCAACAGCGTTGTCCACTGTATTACCCGATTGCGTTTTAAATTGAAAGACGAAAGCAAAGCTAATACCGAAGCGCTCAAAAGCATGGATGATGTCGTCACTGTCATGAAGAGTGGCGGCCAGTACCAGGTTGTCATCGGCAACCACGTCCCGGATGTCTATAAGGCAGTCGTCGAAGTCGGCGGCTTCCAAAACCAGTCGCCTATTGAAGAAGAGGAAGGACCGAAAGGGTCACTGTTCAGCCGCTTCATCGACATTATCTCTAGCATCTTCACCCCTGTCCTCGGCGTCTTGGCCGCGACCGGGATGATCAAAGGGTTCAACGCCCTCTTCGTCGCTCTCGGTTTGCTCGACGCGACATCCGGCACGTATCAGCTGTTGAACGCCATCGGTGACTCGCTATTCTACTTCTTCCCGATCTTCCTCGGCTATACGGCCATCAAGAAGTTCGGCGGCAGTCCGTTTATCGGGATGGCTATCGGGGCGGCGCTCGTCTATCCGACGCTGTCGACGCTCACGGCCGGTGATCCGCTCTACACCGTCTTCGCCGGCACGATGTTTGAATCACCGATCCACATCACGTTCCTCGGTGTCCCGGTCATCTTGATGACGTACTCGACATCGGTCATTCCGATCATCATCGCGGCGTTCTTCGCAGCGAAGCTCGAGAAGTTCTTGAAGACTGTCATCCCGGACGTCATCAAAATGTTTATCGTCCCACTTTTGACGCTTCTCGTCATCGTCCCACTCACGTTCATCTTGATCGGGCCAATCGCGACATGGGCCGGCACGTTGCTCGGTAGCGCGACGGTCGCCGTCTACAACTTGAGTCCTCTCGTCGCCGGCCTCTTCCTCGGCGGCTTCTGGCAAGTGTTCGTCATCTTCGGCCTCCACTGGGGTCTCATCCCAGTTGCCATTAACAACTTGACGTCACTCGGTGCTGACCCGGTACTCGCACTCGTCTTCGCAGCCTCGTTCGCGCAAATCGGTGCCGTACTCGCCGTCTTCCTCAAAATTAAAAATCAAAAAATCAAGACGCTCAGTATCCCGGCGTTCATCTCAGGCATCTTCGGGGTCACCGAGCCAGCCATCTACGGGGTCACGCTCCCGCTCAAAAAACCGTTCATCATGAGCTGTATCGGTGGTGGTATCGGTGGTGCCATCATGGGTGTCATGGGCACGCAAGTGTATATCATCGGCGGACTCGGCGTGTTCGGCTACCCGTCGAACATCTCGCCAGAAGGCATCACTTCCGGCTTCTACGGCTCACTCATCGGGACGGCCGTCGCCTTCGTCGTCGGTTTCGTCTTGACGTACTTGTTCGGTGGCGTCAATCAAGCGGTCGCCGCGACGCCACAACCAGAAGTCACACCCGTCGCAGAAGAAGTGTCAGCGACAAAAGTCGGGCAAGAACAGATCCTTAGTCCACTCGCTGGGAATGTCGTGAAACTCTCGTCCATCTCGGACGCCGCCTTCTCGTCGGGCTCACTCGGTCAAGGCATCGCCATCGAACCGACGGAAGGCCGGCTCGTCGCACCAGTCTCGGGCACGGTGTCGGCACTGTTCCCAACCCACCACGCCATCGGCATCACGACCGAGACTGGTGCCGAGGTGCTCATCCATATCGGCATGGATACGGTACAATTGGAAGGCAAACATTTCAAAGCACACGTCACGCAAGGCGAGTTCGTCGAGAAGGGTCAGCTGTTGATCGAGTTCGACATTGAGGCTATCAAACGCTCAGGTCGTGCTCTCACAACACCTGTCATCGTCACAAACCGGCAGAAGATTGCTCCGATCCAGGCGACACGTGTCCTCGCGGGCGAACCAATCTTTGTCATCAACGAATAACGACGGGAGGGACAATCCCTCCCGATCATAGAAAGGATGGATTTGATGAGTTTTCCAAACGGATTTTTATGGGGCGGCGCAATCGCCGCGAACCAAGCAGAAGGTGCTTATTTAGAGGGCGGGAAAGGGCTGACGACGGTCGATTTGTTGCCGACCGGAAAAAAACGGTTCGACGTCATGTTCGGTGACTTACCGTCGCTCGAGCCGGTGCCAGGTGAATTCTACCCGTCGCACGAGGCGATCGACTTCTATCACCGCTATAAAGAAGACATCGCCCTGTTCGCTGAAATGGGTTTCAAGGCGCTCCGCCTGTCGATCTCGTGGGCGCGGATCTTCCCGAACGGCGACGACGCGGAACCGAATGAAGCAGGACTGAAGTTTTACGACGATGTATTCGATGAACTATTAAAACATGGCATCGAACCGGTCGTCACGCTCGCCCACTTCGACGTGCCGGTCAGCCTGATCAAAAATTACGGCAGTTGGCGCGACCGCCGCGTCGTCGACTTCTTCGAGACGTACGCGACGACCGTTTTCACCCGCTATAACGGCAAAGTGAAGTATTGGATGACGTTCAACGAAATCAATATGCTGTTGCACCTACCGTTCATCGGTGCTGGGCTCGTGTTCGCGGACGGTGAAGACAAGCAACAAGTAAAATACCAGGCGGCGCACCATCAGCTCGTCGCGAGCGCAAAAGCGGTCAAGGCGGCACACGCCATCAATTCGGATATGCAGGTCGGCTGCATGCTCGCGGCTGGTCAGACGTACGCCTACTCGTGCAACCCGGACGACGTCTTGGACGCGATGGACAAGGACCGTGAATCATTCTTCTTCATCGACGTGCAGTCACGCGGCGAATACCCAGGCTACGCCAAACGCTACCTCGACGAGCACGGTATCACGCTCCAGATGGAAGACGGCGACCTCGAGCTGTTGAAAGAATACACGGTCGACTATATCGGCTTCAGCTATTACGCGAGCCGGACGACGAGCACCGACCCCGAGATCAACAAATCGACCGAAGGGAACATCTTCAGCTCGCTCGAGAACCCGTTCCTTGAGAAGTCGGAATGGGGCTGGACGATCGACCCGACCGGCTTCCGCATCACAGCGAACCAGTTGTACGACCGCTATCAAAAGCCACTGTTCGTTGTCGAGAACGGACTCGGGGCCGTCGATACGCCAGATTCGAACGGCTACGTCGAAGACGATTACCGCATCGACTATATGGCGAAACATATCGAGCAGATGCACGAGGCCATCAAGGACGGCGTCGAGATCCTCGGCTACACGAGCTGGGGGCCAATCGACTTGGTCAGCGCCTCCACCGGCGAGATGAAGAAACGCTACGGCTTCATCTATGTCGACAAAGATAATGAAGGAAACGGGTCGCTCACCCGCTCGAAGAAGAAGAGTTTTGATTGGTACAAACAAGTCATCGCGACGAATGGGACCAATCTGACGTCCTCTGCCCAAACCACATAAGCACCAACAGTCGAACCGGTCCCAGTGATCGGTTCGACTTTTTTGTCAAAAGATTTTTACCGTAAACGCTTGCATAAAAATATTTTTCATAATATGATTCAGGTGAAAATAATTTTAAGGGGGATTTATCTCATGTCACGTTTATTTGAACGGGCACAACAATTCGGGAAATCATTTATGCTGCCCATCGCTGTCTTACCGGCAGCGGGACTCTTACTCGGGATCGGAGGGGCGCTCTCGAACCCGAACACGGTCCAGGCGTATCCATTCCTCGACATCACCTGGCTTCAGCATTTATTCACCATCATGGCCGCAGCCGGGTCGATCGTCTTCGCCAACTTGGCTGTCCTGTTCGCGATCGGAGTCGCGGTCGGGCTCGCCAAATCGGATAAAGGGACAGCGGGACTCGCCGCAATGCTCGGTTATCTGATTATGAACGCCACCATCAACGCCATGCTTCAAATCACGGGTGAATTGATGGAAACGGATCTCGCCAGTGCCGGCCAAGGGATGGCGCTCGGGATTCAAACGCTCGAGACCGGTGTCTTCGGCGGGATTTTGATCGGGATTGTGACGGCGCTCTTGCATAACCGTTACAACAAGCAAGTACTGCCGCAGTTCCTAGGCTTCTTTAGTGGATCGCGCTTCGTTCCAATCATCACATCGTTCGTCGCCATCGGTGTCGGAATCGCACTTTACTTCATCTGGCCGACCGTGCAGAGCGGCATCTTCTCGCTCGGTGGACTTGTCGACAAGACAGGCTATATCGGGACGTTCATCTACGGGTTCGTCCTCCGTATGCTTGGACCGTTCGGGTTGCACCACATCTTCTACATCCCATTTTGGACGACCGGCCTCGGGGGCTCACTGGTTATCGACGGGACTTTGATTGAAGGGACGCAGAAGATCTTCTTCGCCCAGCTCGCCGACCCGAGCACGACCCAGTTCTATGAAGGGACGGCCCGCTTCATGTCAGGTCGCTTCATTACGATGATGTTCGGTCTCCTCGGTGCCGCACTAGCCATGTATCACTGTGCGAAACCAGAACAGAAAAAAGTCGTCTTCGGTCTCTTGTTCTCAGCGGCGCTCACGTCGTTCTTGACGGGAATCACGGAACCGCTCGAGTTCGCCTTCTTGTTCGTGGCACCGGTCCTCTACTTGGTCCACGCCATCTTTGACGGACTCGCCTTCATGATGGCCCACATCTTCGAGATCACGATTGGTCAAACGTTCTCAGGCGGGTTCATCGACTTTATCTTATTCGGGGTTTTACAGGGAAATGACAAGACGAACTGGATGCTCGTACCGGTCATCGGTGCCTTCTGGTTCTTGCTCTACTACGTGACGTTCCGCTTCCTTATCACGAAGTTCAACTTCATGACGCCAGGTCGCTCGGATGAGACAGCTGTTAAGACAGCCGACGTCGATGCATCAGACCGTACGACAGCAATCATCGCAGCACTCGGTGGCGATGCCAATATCGACACGGTCGACTGCTGTGCGACACGCCTCCGCGTCACCGTCAACGACCACCAACACGTCCGTGAGGATTTGTTGAAGGCGACGGGCGCCCACGGGGTCGTGCAAAAAGGAAATGGGATTCAAGTAATTTACGGTCCTTCTGTTACAATTATTAAGAATGAAGTCCAAGAGGCGTTAGGCCGGGGCGAATAACGAATTGTGTTGGAGGGAACAGCCGTGTGGGAACAAATGAAAGACGTCTATCCAGAGATGACGGACAGTGAGAAGAAGATTGCCGATTACCTCATGACGAATATGAACGACGCCATCGAGTTAACGATCACCGAGTTGGCGCAAGCCATCCAGACGTCACCTGGGACCGTGACCCGGTTCTGTAAAACGATCGGGGTCGGAAGCTATTCGGCACTGAAGCTCATGATGCAAAAGACATTGACGGAAACGAACTTGCCCCAGACGGCGACGTCGCTCGAACCGATGCAACGGTCGTATATCGAATTGATTCAGACGACCGCTCACTTGATCGATCAAGACGAGCTGTTAGCCATCTGCGACCATATCCGAGGTTGCCGCTCGGTCCATCTATACGGACTCGGTAACGCCGGGCTCGTCGCCCAAGAGATGGAGTACCGCTTGCGGCGCATGGGATTGCTCGCGACGACGGCGTTCGATAGCCACAGCATGGTCATGGACGCCTCTATTGTGACGAAAGACGACTTGATTATCGCCTTCTCGAACAGCGGTGAGAGCCGAGAGGTCGTCCAAGCCGTCCAGCTCGCCAAAGAATCGGGCTGTACGACCGTCGCTTTCGTCGGTTATCAGCACTCCCCTCTCGCCGAGCTTGTCGACCATCGACTGTTGACGGCCGGCGCGTCGGGTGAGGCGTTCTTAATCAACACACAACTCCCGCTCCTCTTCACAGCGGACGCGGTGACGAAGACATTGATGGAAACGAATGAAGACTTAAAAGCGCATTATTTAAAGACATTGAAAGCGCTCGATCGATTAAAAGAAAGAAGTGATTAAGATGACGAATTTACCAACCGGATTAATTGTCTCGTGCCAAGCACTCGAGAATGAGCCGCTCCATAGCGATTTCATCATGGGTCGGATGGCAATCGCGGCCGTCCAAGGCGGCGCCAAAGGCATCCGGGCCAATTCGGCGAAAGATATTCGTGAAATCAAACAGCAAGTGAACGTCCCGATCATCGGGATCGTCAAACGTGACTATGCGGACAGTGACGTGTTCATTACAGCGACGATGAAAGAAGTCGAAGAATTGATTGAGGTCGGCGTTGACGTGATTGCCCTCGATGCGACACAACGCTTGCGTCCCGGCAACATGACGCTCCAAGATCTCGTCCACGCCATCCGTTCGATTTATCCGAACCAACTCCTCATGGCTGACTGTGCGACGCTTGAGGATTGTATCGAAGCGGATCGACTCGGCTTCGACTACATCTCGACGACGCTCCACGGCTATACGGCCGAGACGAACGGCTCGCTCCTCTTCCATGACGACTTCAAGTTCTTGAAAGATGTGCTCGACCGCGTCACGCAACCGGTCGTCGCCGAAGGCAATATCTTGACGCCCGAGATGGCCAAACGCTGCATGGACCTCGGCACACACGCCGTTGTCGTCGGTGGAGCCATCACGCGTCCACAACAGATCACGGCGCGGTTTGAGGCTGCTTTAGCCATACACTCTGAAAGTTCAATATAAGTGCCTGTCCTCTCCCCTTATCACTATTAAGAATCAGAATTGAGAAGTTCAACATGACCTCGAATTGGATGATAGACGTGATCCCTTCGAGGTTTTTTGTATGCGATTAATTAAACTAGTAATGCTCTATAAAAAAAGGGACAAAAATCTAAAAAATGATAAAATGATATTTAGACTATCGTTTTTATCGATAATCACGATGAGATAGAGGAGCATAATGATAGGATGCATTTTGACGAGACTTCGATTTCCCCTGAGAGCACTGACCACCTCAGGGATTTTTCGCATGTCCCTCAATGAAAATCGAACGAAGCGACCCTTCATTTTACTTGCACGTATCATAAAAAAAATCGAAAGAGAGGGTCAAACGTATGGCAGCGAGTAAGCATAAACGGTCACCATTATCTTTATATCTGACAATTAGCGGGATTTTTTTAGCATGCACCTTTCTCGTTACGATGTTAGATAATCATCAATCGATGAGCATCGGTATACTTCCATTTTTTTCTGGAATGGTTAGTGTCTTCTGGATGACCACCTCGATTCGTCACCATAACGACCCTCCGCGATATTGGATATATATCTTGTGGGCTCTTATCACCCTGACAATCGGAAATTTTGTATGGTTACTGTTAGAAATGCAGTATCTGCATCCCTCGAAACGATTTCTCGCAAATTTATTTTGGATTTTTTCATACCCGTTATTTTTGATGTCGCTCATTGATCGCACGCAAAAAAGTGGTTTTTTACTTACTGACCGTCAATATCGGTTTAACCTCTCAATCTATATGGTCATGGCGATGGCCGTCAGCTCCCATTTCTTGTTGCAGCCATTCCAATCTGCGTTAGACTATCCACTTTATATTCACGCGATTATGTATATTTATCAATTCGTCGATCTTGGTATTTTGTTCTTAGGTATTATTCTCTACTATATGGTCCAAGCAGAAAAAACAGAGAAGACGATCTTATTTTTAGTGGCAGGACTTTTATTACAAGCAACTGCGGATGTCATGATGGTAATCTCGTACCCAGAAATTTCAAATGTCGCTCACGTTTTGTGGACAATCGCTCCACTTCTGATTGGATTAACGGGACTCTTATCCCACGAATATTTGTCAGGCACCTGGAGCAAAAATAAAATCAACCAGAACGCGGAGTACGAGCTCTATTTGCCTTATGCGAGTGGCATTCTATTAAATGTGCTCGTCATGTATAGTTACGACTGGAAAATCAACGTACTCAGTGTCGCTTTAACAGTCACTTACTTCTTGATTGTCGGAAGACAGTTTTTCATCATTCGAGAAAACAAGCACATCCTTGCGCAAATGGAGCATCTAGCTTTTCATGATAGTCTGACAGGGTTGCGCAATCGTCATAGCCTTATCACCGATTTAAAACGCTATATAAGCCATAAGGATGAACGATTGGCGCTATTGATGATTGATCTAGATCGATTCAAATATATTAACGATTCGCTTGGACACCACGTAGGCGATAAAGTCTTGATTGCTGTCGCGGAACATATCCGTTTAATCACGGGAGAGAACGAGCGTCTTTATCGACTCGGCGGGGATGAATTTGTAGTCGTGTTGCGTGAAGGGTCTGAAGAAAGTGCCGAGATTTTTGCGAACGCCTTGCTCGACCTCTTTGCAATCGAGATGACGGTCGCTGAGAAAACCATGAGTCTAACCCCGAGTATCGGAATCAGTCTGTTTCCTAAGCACTCAGAAAACGCCGAGGACTTATTGACGAAGGCGGATGTCGCCATGTACGAAGTAAAGGCGAAAGGGAAAAATAATTTTCTGTCATTCGACACCGAAATGATGACAAAAATGCAACGAAAGATGGAGATTGAAAAAGCGTTAAAGATTGCGCTCGAGAAACAGCAATTTCATCTTGTTTATCAACCAAAAATCGATTTAAAAACCAATGAATTGAATGGCGTCGAAGCGCTGTTGCGATGGAACCACCCTGTCCTAGGAATGGTCTCGCCGATGGAGTTTATTCCTGCAGCGGAAGAGACAGGTATGATTATCGATATCGGAGAGTGGGTGATGCAAGAAGCATGCCACCAAGTCAAGGAGTGGCAATCTTTCGGGATTCCACAGTTGAATGTCGCCGTCAATGTCTCGGTCAGGCAATTAGAAGACGAAAATTTCATTGCTATGGTGAAACAAATCATCGGACGTACAAGGATCGTACCGTCTTGTCTTGAACTCGAAATTACGGAATCCATCATGCAGAACACGAAAGTGACGACGACCCTATTGCATCAGTTAAAGGAACTTGGTGTCCGGACTTCGATTGATGATTTCGGTACAGGCTACTCTTCGCTGCATGTTTTACAACATTTGCCGATTGATGCGTTAAAGATCGATCAATCGTTTGTTAAAGGATTGGATGAGTCCGCGTCTTCACCGATGGTTAAAACAATCATCGAACTTGGGTTGAACCTCGATTTGGATATTATCGCTGAAGGGATTGAGACAGACTTCCAACTACAATTCCTTAAACAAAATAGCTGTACGCTCGGTCAAGGCTACTTGCTCTCTAAACCGCTAGATCGAGCTGACTTTGAACGATATTTAAAGTCTTTCTCATTCATCCATTGAGATAATTAAAAATTGCACACAAAACCCTGAATGCTTGCACGTGAACGTGCTCATTCAGGGTTTTGTGCATTCCTAGACCAGCGAGTCATTGAAAATCGGTCCGCCCCGTCACCGGATAGTTCCCCGCTTCCCACGTATGATCTTTCTGTAGCGTCTCGTCCGACACCAAGAAGTAGTCGTACCCGACTTTTCCTGGCCGATTCGGGACCGGATCGTTCCACGTCGTGTCGAGATGGTACCAAGCACCGTCCAGCTTGACGAGGTTCCATGCGTGCAACTCCGTCCTGGCCTCGCCTGAGATGTATCTCGCCTCTACTCCAGCCGCTTCTAACAGAAGCAACGTCGTCAGCGCGTACCCTTCACAGACACCTTCCCCGTTGAATAGAATCGAGTACGGGGTAAACGGACTCGCCACGCTATCCAAGTTATAAGCTGTATTCAAGACGACGTAGTCGTTCACATATTTCACTTTCTCATAATCGTTCAAGCCGCTAGGCATCTCCGTAACGACTTGATCGACTTTTGCTTCGATTTGCTTAGCTTCCGCGACGTTCATATCGTAGGCCAATTGCATATCCAAATCGACATACCCGCCGTGATCCCGATACTCTGTCTCGCCTCCGCGTGACAAGCGGAAGACATAAATATGGTTCGCTTCGAGCCAATCCCACGCTTCATCCATCGTCTGCTCGAAGTCAAGACTTTTACCGATATAACGGATGCTGAATGATTCATCGAATTGGCTCATATGATAAGCGAGCGCCATGCCGAGTTCTTCCGGTGAGGCGATTTGTTCTGGTAACTCGAACGTGTCCCCTAAAATCGTAGCGGTTTGACTCTTGACTTGTTTCGGACCGAAAAGTTCCGTCATGTCACCTTCCATATACACCATGTATCCGCTCACGAAGCTGACCCCGAGCATTGTCATTGTCAACACGCCGCGTCCGGTCACAACGATGGACGACCAAAGTGCCGACCGTCTACTTTTGATAAGACGATTGAGTTCATCGCTGACCATCTGTTCTAGCTGCGTCCGTTTCATCTTCAATTTAGGATGAACTTGAAACACGACTTTTCTGTACACCGGATCGAGCAGTTCAAACTGTTTAGCGGGATTATGCTCATACTGTTTCAACTCGATTCGGATGGGACGAAGTTCACGCTTTAATGCCCGATGGACAATTCTCATTTCATGACCTTGACGAAACAAGAGAATCGTAATCCCCCCACTTAATAACACGATCAACGTATACATGATGACATTCACGACGTTCGTTTCTCCTCTCGTTCATGTATGCTACCGAATAGAATATTTTCCCTACTCTTAAACCTCTATAAGTATATAATAACTCTATAAACAATATATGGAAGGTGTTGCCGCATGAATATCAATACATATTTGAAAGAGTACGCCCAAACTGCGCTCGGCGAAGGAACACATATCGCTCCTAACGTCCCCGACAAAAAATTGAACGGTGCCATTAAAACTTATGCGCAAGATGCACTTCCAGAACACGTCGTCGTTTTGTACGATTCAACTCTCTTTAAGAGCGGCAAAGAAGGCATGCTGTTTTTAGGGGACCGCTTCTACTTCAAGCCGCTTCTTGAAAAGCCAATCTGTGTATACTACAAAGATTTACAACGTGTCGACTTAGAACGAGAAGTAACATATAAAAATGACAAACGAAAAGAGAAGCTCCATGTCGTCATGCACACCGAACAGTACGATTACAGCATGTCTGACAAGCTAGCGACGTATAACATCGAAGGCGTTGTCGAGTTGTTAAACGGCATCGCAGCGCTCAAAGACAAAGAAGACGAACTCGTCAACGTCTCGCAAGTGACACCGCTCGCCGACTTGCCGGAAACGTATAAGCTTACATATTTAAAAATTTTGGCCGATTTCACCTTCGTCGACGACCAGCAAATCGATGCGAAAGAGTACAGTGAACTCATGTCACTCGTCACTCGGATTCACCTCAGTTCCGAGTATCGATTGCAGCTTCGAAGCTACTTGAGCAACCCGTCGCTTCACACTTCGACGACCGACTTGATTGAAGAATTACGTGCCCTGTCGACGACGCTCGATTTCTCCATCGTCGAGAAATCATTGTTCAAAGACTTACTTTATCTGTTCAAATTAAAACGGCCACTCTCAGCATGGTTTGAGAATGCGTTTCTCCAACAACTAAAAGAGGATCTGTCGATTTCAAGAGACGAAATCGAACTTATCTTAAGTGCTATCCAAAGCGATGAGGATATTTTGACGTTCCGGAAAAATGACTCTGAGATTGCCAAGTCGATGAAAGACTTGGCGGCGAAAGCGGCCGCGGTCGGAGTCCCATTGACGGCCATCTATTTATCAGGATCTGTCGTCGGCTTGAGCGCCGCCGGATTGACGTCTGGTTTGGCTTCTCTCGGCATGGGCGGATTGCTTGGATTCTCGAGCATGTTCACCGGAATCGGGGTGTTGGTCGTCATCGGAGTCGGGACATACCAGGGATTGAAGAAAATCACAGGAATTAAAGATATCGAGAATAATAAGCAACGGGAATATATGCTTCAAGCCATCATCCGGAACACTCAGCAGACGCTCAACTATTTGCTCGAAGACATCAATGAGATTTCAAGTCGTCTCGTTATCGCCATCCAACAAGGGAATGAAAATTCGGAGAAAATCAATCAGTTATCCAATATGCTACAGATGCTAAGCCAAAGTGCTCAATTCAGCGCCGGTAAGCAAACCCATTCGCAGAAAGAACAAATCATGACGCAACTACCGTCAAAACTGAGTACGGTTCGCTTAGATGAGTTGACGTCGAAAGCGACATATCAAAAGATTCGCGATTACATCTATACGTGTTATACGCCTGAACCAATCCAATTGGATGACATGACGTTCAGTAACGAAGAGGAGCTCGTCTTGAAAGAGACGCTCACGCTCGAAGAACTAGAACAATTGCATGAGTCATTCCAAGCGATCGGTTACTTCGAGATGACAGGCGGCGGTCTCGCTGAAGTGACGGGTGGAGCGAAGCGTCTCGTCAAGAACGTCTTCGGTGACAGATGAACCGGTCCGAACAAGACATGGTAGACAAGGCGAAAGCGCTACTCGTCCAACAGCATCAAGCCGCCCAGGCCGAGCAACGCTTAGGTGAAGTAAACAAGCATCTATCACAACTTGAAAATACACAGGATGCGCAGGCTGCTGTCCTCGATGATTTGTTTGAAGATATGATGCGGCTCATGAACGGGCAGTCTCTTTCAGCGGAGGCAACAACGCTTGCACCGCTAGCCGTCCCGATGTTTGACGAACTCGAGCCGATTCAAGTCTCGGGCGTCTCTTGGGATATCTATTTGGCCGAACTGGATACGTATGCGACGCGACATGACGTGTCTGGGCTCGACGACCCGTTCGCCCATTTGTTGACGGCACGACAGCGTCACGATTTGGCAACAACGTTCAAAGAGGAGTTCATGCTGAAGGAAGCGGAATGTGACCGCTACGACTACATGATTGCGTCCTTCAGCGGTCTTGTCGCGGGGGTGATTGACAGTTTCTTTGTCGGTTCACCAACGGACAGCAAATTTCGCAGTTGGTCAGATGAGAAAGTCGACAACGTCGTCATTAAGTTCGCCAACCTCGTCTGGAAACAGGATAAAAAAAACGGGGCCCGTCTCCGCAAACAACCGGACTCGATTGCGAGCGCCATCGGTTTTTTAGAGCGTCGGTTTAAAGTGAACTACGACGCGCGCTATGCGAGCGATTTGAAGATGGGCGAGGCGACACTAAATATGCGTCCATCAGACCATCACTTGAAATCGCTCGCCCACGCGCCGGACATCATCGGCTTGTTCTTCTCGATTTTAGATCAATTTACGGGTAAGGCCAGTTTCATCTCGGACGGCCGACTGCTTCGGCTCGAGCCAAAAGAAGACGGGACCCAAGTGCTTCAAGGTGGGAACGTGTTGGCTAAACTGTTCGCCGGGTTCGCTAACTGGATTGGTCATCTTTTATCAGACGTTTCAGGGTCGAGTGGTGTCCGGGGGCATGACGATGGTCGTCGTGGCGCTGGCATCCCGCTCCCATTTTTCGAACTGTTCCAATTCGCCGACTTCGGACAGGTTTCCCATAAAGGCAAGACACTCTCGTTTGCCGACTTCTCGACTAAAGTGTTCGAGAGCGGGTATGATGCGCGTCACGGTGTCGCGATGGCGGTTCCGGTCGTCTTCAACGAACTCGTCATCCGCCTGCTTTGGGGTTTGAAGAGTCTGTTTTATCACAAAAACGGATGGTTGGAGTCAATCCCTGTCGGCAACAAACCGACACTTCGAAAAATGCTGCTCGTTGGTCACGGGGCCTTGTGCCTGACCGATGGGATGGATGCATATATCCGGAGTGGAAACGTCCCGATTCTGTTTGCGACACGGCTAAACTACGTCGCCTGGAGCCGCTTCGCTTTCGCTTCCATGCAAGAGCTCAAGCATGTGCTCGGGAAAGACGTGTACGACTGGAAAGCCGTTGACGCTTATTTAGAGCAAGAATGGAAGAAACTCAGCGGCGAATACTGATCATAAAAGAGCTCTTATTCCCTACTTACTCGTACCATCTTACAACTAGAAAATTCGACCGCTGTCTCCGACTGGACGAACGTAATCATTGTGAAAGAAGCCATGACGTCGCTCGTCGATGCTCTTGCGTTTCGTTCATTTAGTGCGACGGTGACCGAAGTGTTGAATGAGCTATATACTGTAAAAGCGCAACGCAAAAGACCATCGAACTTGTCATACACAAGTTTGATGGTCTTTTTTCACTCCACCCCAAACCGATACACCGTCCTCGAATGATACAACTCACCCGGTTTCAGTTCAATCGATGTGGCGATGTCTGGATAGTGCGGCGCGTCCGGAAGCGCCTGGGCTTCTAAACAGATGGCGCTATGCTTCTGCCGTCCCTCGAGCGTGACCGGTGTCTCTTCGCTTAAAAAGTTCGCCGTATAGACGACCATGACCGGTTGGTTCGTCTCGACGTCGAGCACGCGTCCACTCACCGGGTCGTGCAACCGCGCCACCCCATCCTTCAAGATGAACGGATGATCGAGCCCGCCCGCTCTCGCGATGGCTTCATCGTCTGACGTGATCGCCTCGCCGACTCGTTTCCCGTCGCGGAAGTCGAACGGTGTCGCATCGACAGGCTGCAGTTCCCCGGTCGGGAGCGACTCGTCATCGAGGCGCGCGACGTGGTCGGCCGGCAGCGTCAGCACGTGATCGTGGATCGTCGGCCGGCCACCGAGATTGAAATAGTTGTGATGGTTCAAGTTGACCCACGTCACTGCGTCCGTCTCAGCCGTCATCGTGACGACGAGTTCATTGTCGTCCGTCAGTTCATAGATGACTTTGAAGCGGACGTTCCCCGGGTAGCCTTCTTCCCCGTCCGGACTTAAGTATATGAATTGAATCGCCTGTCCGTCGACGTCCATGTCCCAATACCGCGACGTGATGCCGTCCGTCCCTCCGTGGATATGATGCGGGGCCTCGCTTGGGGTCAAGGCCACGCCATCAATCTCGGCGTTACGGATTCTTCCGGCGATGCGGCCGACGACTGAGCCCAAATAGACCGGGTTCTCGAGGTATTGATCCAAGTCGCCATATTTCAAAATGACAGAGTCCATGTTGCCGTCACGGTCTGGTGCCGTCAGCTCGGTCATGGCACAGCCATACTCGATCGCCGACAGCCTCATCCCGTTCTTGTTTTCAATCGTTGCTTCTCTCATTGGCTCACCTACTTCGACTAGTTTACCTGTTACTTCCCGTAGTCGACGCGCCGTACTCCACTTTATCGACGTGACTCAAAAATGAGCTCATGAACGCCGTGAAGCGCTCCTGCCCCTCGACCGTCTGTTTGAACACACCCGCGTCCTCTAATCCTTTGACGAACTTGTCGACGACGGCCTGGTCGACGATCACACGCGCGTCACCTGACTTCGTCTTCAACTCCTCGGCCCACGCCTTGTGCATGTCCGCGACCTCGACGTCCTCGCCTTCGATGAAACGGACGACTTGTTCGAGCTCGGTCTTGAGTCGGGCCGGCAACACGGCAAGCCCCATCACTTCGATCAAGCCGATGTTCTCGCGCTTGATATGATGGACGTCGGCGTGCGGATGGAAGATGCCGTCCGGATGCGCCTCGCTCGTCCGGTTGTTGCGGAGGACGAGGTCGAGCTCGTAGCGGCCATCGCGGCGCCGGGCGATCGGCGTCACCGTATTGTGGCGGACGGCGCCCGTATACGGCACGATGTCACCGTCCTCGTAGTTTTGCCAGTGGCCGAGCAGTTGGTTCGCCAACATAGCGAGCTGCTCACGCTGCGTCGAACGGAGCCGGACGACCGAGAGTGGCCATTCGAGCGTCTCGATGTCGACTTGGTCGTAACGGTCCGAGCGATACGTCGCGACGACGTTGGCATCGTCCATCGCAAACCGGTAGCGGCCGGCTTGGTAATGGTCGTGTGTCAAGATCGAGCCGCCGACAATCGGCAGGTCCGCGTTCGACCCGGCGAAGTAATGCGGGAACTGACCGACGAAGTCGAGCAGACGCTCGAACGCCGATCGGTCGATGACCATGTCGCGCACTTCGTTCGACAGTAAAATCGAGTGTTCGTTGTAGTACAAGTACGGCGAGTATTGGAACGACCACTCTTCCCCACCGAGCGTGAGCGGGATGATTCGGTGGTTGGCCCGGGCCGGATGTTTCAAGTGTCCGCCGTAACCTTCGTTCTCGATCGCGAGCAACCCCGTCGGATAGTTCGTCTCTGGCGCCGGTTGTAGCCGGGCCCGTGCGATCTCGCGCGGGTCTTTTTCCGGCTTCGACAAGTTAATCGTGATGTCGAGCGTACCGTAGCGGGTCGGTGCCTTGTACGTGATGTTGTTTGCGATCCGTTTCGTCTGGATATAGTTCGACGCCTGACTCATCTTATAGAAGAAACTCGTCGCGGCCTCGACGTCAACTACCCGAAGCGCGTTGAACGTGTGCGTCACCTCGGACGGTTTCGAGACGAACACGTCCATGACCTCGGCCATGAACCGGTCCTTCTCCTCTAATAAATTCTCGACGAGCCCAGACTCGACCGCGTATTCGGTCAACGTATCGAGCAAGTTCGGGATCGAGTCGCGCGGCACGAACGTCGGCTTGTCAAAGTCGAGCTTGTTCAATCGTGCGAGCACACGGTTCCGCGAGTAGATGCGGTCTTGCTCCGTGATCAGTTCCTCGCGGATCCCCGCCTCGACGAGCGCTTCAATCGTTGCATCGATCATCGTCTCGCCCCCTCTACGTGTTTGTAGCCTTCCGGATGTGACTCGTGCCAGTTCCAGGCGTCTGTGAGAATCATATCGACCGTCGAGCGCTCTGGTGTCCAACCGAGCACGCGTTTCGCCTTGTCCGGTGACGCGATCAGCATCGCCGGGTCTCCGGCACGGCGTGTCCCCGTCTTGACCGGAATCGGGTGTCCCGTCACACGGCGGGCCGCCTCGATGATTTCGAGCACCGACAGTCCCGTCTCCGTACCGAGATTGAACACATCGCTGTCTCCGCCTCGTTTCAAGTAGTCGAGCGCGCGAACGTGGGCGTCGACGAGGTCTTGGACGTGGATGTAGTCGCGGATGCATGTGCCGTCCGGCGTGTTGTAATCGTCGCCGAACACGGTGATCGCCTCACGCTGCCCGTTCGCCACTTCGAGGACGAGCGGGATGAGGTGTGTCTCCGGCGTATGGTCTTCGCCGATTTCACCCGACGGATCGGCCCCGGCGACGTTGAAGTAGCGGAGTGCGACGAAACGAATGCCAAAGGCACGGTCACACCACTTCATCATCGTCTCCATGGCGAGCTTCGTCGCCCCGTACGTGTTCGTCGGGTTCGTTTCAGCCGTCTCCCGGATCGGCATCTCGTCCTGATCGCCGTATGTCGCGGCCGTTGAGGAGAAGACGATCCGCGCGACGCCGTGTTTGCGCATCGTCTCGAGCAACACTTGCGTCCCGAAGACGTTGTTGTCGTAATATGCGAGCGGTTCCTCCATCGACTCACCGACGAGCGAGTTGGCGGCGAAATGAAGCACTTCCGTGACCTCTTCGTTCGCGAACGTCTCGTCCATGAACGCACGGTCACGGATGTCGCCTTCATAGAAGCGGACTTGTTTCGGGACCGACTCGATATGCCCGGTCTGAAGGTTGTCGATCACGATCACGTCTTCCCCGCGTGCGAGCAAGGCGCGGACTGCATGGGAGCCGATATAACCGGCCCCGCCGACGACGAGTACACTCATTTGACTTCCTCCTCTACGAGTTCACGCGCGCCGTCCCCGACGGACGCGATATAAAATGTCGGCGCGTAGCCGATCGTTGTTTCGTATACGGTCGACACGGTCTGGATGACGGCTTCCGTCGACGTCTTGTCGACGATGGCGATGGCGCAGCCACCGAAACCGGCACCGGTCATGCGGGCGCCGATGACGCCGTCGCAATCTTGCGCTGCCTGGACGAGCGTGTCGAGCTCGACGCCGGTCACTTCGTAATCGTCACGAAGCGACGCATGCGAGTCGTTCAGCAGTTGCCCGAACACGTCGAGCTTTTCGTCTTGAAGGGCGGTGAAGGCGAGCTTCGTCCGCTCGTTCTCCGAGATAGCGTGGCGGGCCCGTTTCCGGAGCGTCTCCGGGAGTTCCGATGCGACCGTCTCGAACGTCGCGACCGATAGCTGGCCGAGCGAGGCGACATCGAACCGCTCTTTTAGCAGGCCGAGTGCCGTGTCGCACTCGGTCCGGCGCTCGTTGTATTTCGAGTCGGCGAGTTCACGGCGCTTGTTCGTGTTCATGATCAAAATGTCGTAACCGTCGAGCTTGATCGGCGCATAGTCGTGATGGAGCGTATCGCAATCGAGCAGGATGGCGTGGTCGGCCTTGCCCATCCCGATCGCGAACTGGTCCATGATGCCTGAGTTGACGCCGATGAAGTCGTTCTCGACACGTTGACCGAGATGGACGAGATCGATTCGCTCGAGCCCGAGGCCGTACACGTCATTGATCATGAGCGCCGTCACGAGTTCGAGTGAGGCCGACGACGACAGTCCGGCGCCGTTCGGGATATTGCCGGCGAGGAAGAAGTCGAATCCTCCGACGTCGTGTCCGTCTTGTCGCAAGAGCGCGACGACCCCTTTGACGTAGTTGGCCCAGTCGTGACCGGCGTCATACGCCCCGTCCGTCACCGGGAACGTGACGACGCCGACGTCCTCGAAGTTGAGCGAGTAGACGCGAATGATACCGTCCTCGCGCTTCCGGACGAGCCCGTACGTGCCGAACGTGATGGCACAGGGGAAGACGTGACCTCCGTTGTAATCCGTGTGTTCGCCGATCAAGTTGATGCGGCCCGGTGCGAAGAAGATCCGCTCAGGCCCCGCCAAAAACACGGTCTCGAACTGTTCGTTCAGGTGTGCTAAATCAAATGCAAGCATACGACTCCATCCCTTCCATCGCTCACGCCGGGTGGATGACCAGGCAGTAAGCGTCATAATCGATTTGTTGTGTCAATGTGATCCCTTGTTGCATCAAGTAGCGGCCGCTCAAACGTCTTCCTTCATATAAATAGACGCGGTCCGGGTCGAGCCCAGCGAGTTTGAGGCGCAACTTGTTCTTACCGTAGTGACGTCGGTCTGCGTTGACGAGGGCGACGTAGTCCTCCCCGTCCGTATAGCCCATCGCGTGGAACCCTTCTTTCTTGAGTGAGGCGAGACGATAGCTCGTCCCGTGCTGCACGAGCGGGCGGATCGACTTGTACGTCTCGATCCAACGCTTCGACGCGGCTAGGTCTTCCGTGCTCCATTCGAGCAAGTTGCCGCCGATGCCGAGCGTGCCTTGCATCGCGCTGACGAAGCGGTAGTTGAGCGGGAGTGCGCGGGCGTTCAGCCAGTTCGGCGCGTCCGTCACCCAGCAGCTCATCATCTTGGCGTTATAGGCGTAGGAGAACCCTTCCTGGATCTCGAGCCGGTCGAGCGCATCGGTGTTGTCGCTCGTCCAGACTTGTTCGACGCGCGAGAGCACGCCGAGGTCGATCCGACCGCCGCCGCCGGCACAAGACTCGAAGGCGACGTCCGGGTGTCTGTCCCGGAGCGTGTCGAGAATACGGTAGACCGCTTCCGTATGACGGAGCCACAGTTCTTTCGCGTCACCTAAATGCGGGCTGTCCGGTTCGGAGAAGGCACGGTTCATGTCCCATTTGATGTAGCGGATCGCATGGTTCTCGAGCAGATCGTCCAACAGATGCGTCACGTGCGCCTCGACTTTCGGCAGCGCCAAGTTCAGCACGAACTGGTTGCGCGACGTCGTCGACGGGCGTCCATTCGTGTGGTAGATCCAGTCGGGATGCGACCGGTACAAATCCGAATCAGGGTTGACCATCTCCGGCTCGACCCAGAGGCCGAACTGGAGGCCTTTGTCCTCGACGTAGCGGATGAGCGGCTCTAACCCGTTCGGGAACTTCGTCTTGTTGACGTGCCAATCGCCGAGACCGGCCGCGTCCGAGTTCCGTTCGCCGAACCAGCCATCGTCGACGACGAACAGCTCGCAACCGATCGCAGCGGCCTCATCGACGAGACGTTTCTGCCCGTCCTCGCTGACGTCGAAATACGTCGCCTCCCATGAGTTGTAGAGCACGGGACGCAGCGTCTCGCGCGTCCGTTCCGGCATGATGACGTCGCGCTCGAAGTCGTGCGCGTTCCGGCTCATCGCCCCGAAACCAAGTTGTGTGTAACCGATATAGGCCGCTGGCGTCGTGAACACGTCACCTGAAGCCAGCCGTTTCGCGAAGTCGAACGTGTTGAGCCCGCCCGTCACTTGCGTGAAGCCGAACTGGTCGCGCTCGAAATGGATGGCCCAGTTTCCGGAATGGCCGAGGAAGCCGTAGATGACCTCACCGTGCTGTTCCGTCGCCGCATCGTCAAGTGCGAACCACGGGTTGCTTTGATGGCTCGTCAAGCCGCGCCGGCTCTCGATCGTCTTCTTACCTGGGAGTAACTCACCTTGTTGTAATTGGAACTCACCGGTCCATGCCCCTGAAAAATGACTGAGGCGCAGATTGCGCTCGGTCAACCCGAGGCTGAACGACTGCGCGCTCTCGAGCGTGACGTCCGTCCCAGCTTGAACCGTCATCTTCCGTGCAATGATGTCGTACGCCGGATACACGGTGAAGTGGAGCGTGACCGTCAACTGTTGGATCGAGTCAATCAAGTCGAGCTCGAGCGTGTCGTGATCAATCCGTGCGTCTTGGAACGTGAAGGCGTGCAACCGTTCAGTCGCCGTATGGCTTTTGAGTGTCGGCTCGGTGTAGACGAGGTCGCCGAACGAGACGAACTCGTACGCGGCGACGCCTTCTGGTGTCTCGAACGACGAGTGCAACACCCGACGATCTGGTAGTTCAATGTAATCCGTTTCATAGAGCCGATTGCCGAGGTATTGATGGACGAGCCGGCCCCGAGCGTCGATGTCGAACACGTAGGCAATCTGCTTCCCTTCGATGACAAACCGGTTGTCGAAGCGATAGATCATGCCCCCACCTCCCGTTTCAACATAATGACGTCGAGCGGTTTGAGCTCGAGTGTCCCCGAGACCGCGTCCCCGTCGAGCGTCTGCCACTCGTCACCGATCTTGACCGTCGACGTGACGTCCGTCGAATGGTTCATATAGAAACGGATGACGTGACCGTCGCCGTGACGATCGACTTTCTCGACGTCGTCCGGAAGACGCGTTGCGTCGATGCCGGCACGCGTGAGCGCCTCGTTGTATATTGTGTCAAGCATCGTATCGTCGACCGATGAGCCGATGTACGTCACGTCGCCTTTATACGTGTGACGCGTGACGGCGGCCGTCCCTTTGTAGAACGCCTGCTCATACGTCGCGAGCACGTCGGCACCTTTTGGCGTGATCAAGTCGCACCAAATGTTCGCCTCAGACACGTAGTCGCCTAGGCGAACCTGGTTCGACTGGACCGCCTGCAAGCTCTCGTACTCGTCAATCTCGATGCCGGCGTATGTCGCGAACTTGCCCGGGAGCGTGTCTGCGTGACAGCGGTTGATCGGGTCTTTGACGCCGGTCCGGTACGTGAAGATGACGTGGCCGCCGTTCTCGATGTAGTCGATGAGCGATTTGTCGAACGTGTCATTGCCGAGGAAATAAAGCGGCACGACGACGAGTTTATACTTGTCGAGCGCGTCCCCCGGGAAGACGATGTCGGTGTTGACGCCTTGGCGCACGGCCGCCCCGTAGAAGCGGACGAACTCTTGCTTGAAGTTGAACGCGTCCGAATGAGGCTGGTGCGTCCACGCCCATAAGTTCTCTTGGTCGTAATAGACGGCGACGTCGGCTCTATATTCGGCCGCGTTGATCATGTCGCCGTGCGTCGTCAACTCTTTCATGACGCCTTGTACTTCATCGAACTTGCGTTTCGGCTTGCCGTCGTGGTCGATGATGCCGTGGCAGAACTCCTCGGTACCGAAATGGGCGGCTCGGAAGCGGAAGTAGACGATCGCCTCGGCGCCGCGGGCGACGGCTTGATGTGTCCAGAGACGGATGTGGCCCGGTCGTGGCAAGTAGCCGATCCGGCTCCAGCCTTGGGCGCCACTCAACTGCTCCATCACCCAGAAGCCTTTACCTTGTTTCGACGAGCGGCACAGATCGTGATCGTGCGCCGTCTTCTCGAACCGGTTCGGCTCCGGTAGCCCGCCCCAGACCGGATAGTTGTCGAACGAGACGTAGTCGAGGTCTTGGGCCATCTGTTGCTGGTTGATCGCCATGTCGCTATAGACGAGGTTGTGCGTGATGAACGCATCGTCATGGATGAGCGGACGGAGCGTGTCGACTTGGAGCTTGTTGAACGAGCGGTACGCGTCCGAGCAGAAGCGATCGAAGTCGACGAGGAGCGACGGGTTGTGCTCTTGGAACACGGTGCGAGGGACCGGAATCTGGCTCCATGCCGAGTATGTATGGCTCCAGAAGACGGTCCCCCAGGCCGCATTCAACGCGTCGAGCGTCTCGTAGCGGTCTTGTAGCCATGCTTGGAACGCGATTTGGTCGACGTCGCCGTACGAGCGGTCCGATTTCTCGTGGCCGTACTCGTTGTCGGTCTGCCAGCCGATGACGCGCGGATGCTTGCCGTAGCGCTCGGCCATCTTGCGGGTGATGCGCTCGCAGTACTCGCGGTACACCGGGCTGTTGACCGTGTAGTGGCGCCGGGCCCCGAAACTGATGCGGACCCCGTCAGCCGTCACCGGCAAGATGTCCGGATACTTCTCGATCAGCCAGGCGGGCGGCGTCGCCGTCGGCGTGCCGAGGATGATGTCGAAGTCTTGGCCGAACTTGTCGACGACCTCGTCCCAAAACGCGAAGTCGAACTCGCCGTCGGCCGGTTCCATCATCGTCCACGCGAACTCGGCCATCCGGATCACGTTGACACCTAACTCTTTCATCAAGCGGACGTCCGTGTCCCACAGGGCACGGTCCGTCTGTTCTGGGTAATAGTCTACTCCTACATACATGTTAGTCACCTCAATCGATTATTTGACCGCTCCCGAAGTCATCCCTTTTTGTAAGAAGCGTTGGAAGAAGATATAGAACACCATCGTCGGCAAGCTGATCAAGACGAGCGAGGCGTATAGTTTACCCGGGTCCCCGCCGAGCGCTTCAGTGAAGAACGTCGGCGCGAGCGTCACCGTCTGCTTGGCCGGGTCCGTCATGAACGTGAGCACCATCAAGTACTCGTTCCACGAGTTGAGGAACGCGTAGATCGTCGCTGTCGCGAGCGCCGGTTTGGCGAGCGGCATCATGATCTTATAGAAGATTTGGAACGTCGACGCCCCGTCGATATGGGCCGCTTCCATCAATTCGTTCGGCAGCTCGTCGAAGTAGCTCTTGATGAGCATGAGTCCGAACGGGAGGAAGAACGCCACCTCAGCGCCGATGAGCCCCCAATAGCTGTTCAGCCCGTCGAGCGTCCGCAGCGTGAAGAAGAGCGGGACGATGAGCGAGGCGACCGGCAGCATGAGCCCGGCCAAGACGAGGTTGAACAATAGGCGTTTCCCGGCGAACTCGAGCTTCGAGAAGCCGAACGCCGCGAAGGCGAGAAACGAGATCGAGATGATGATCATGAAGAAGGCGACGATGAAGCTGTTGAAGACGAACTGGGGAAAGTTCGGGTTCTGTAACGTCGCGATATAGTTACTGAAGCCGTTGACCCGTAAACTCTCTTTGAACATGACGAAGATCGGGAACAACCATATGACCGCCATAAGTGACAGGCCGACATTGGTGAGCCATCTTCCTTTTTTCGTTTGAATTTCCATGGGTACCCCTCCTCAGTCCATTTTCTTCTGCACACGCGTCTGGAAGTACGTGATGCCGAGCGCGATGATCAACAAGATGATGGCGACGGCACTGGCGTAACCGACCTCTTGGTGCAGCATCGACTTGCGGAACAAGTACGTCGAGATGACCTCGGTCGAGTTACCCGGTCCACCTTGCGTCGAGATCCAGACGATGTCGAACGTCTTCAGTCCACCGATGACCCCGAGGATCGTCAGCGTGAACGTCGTCCCTTTTAAGTTCGGGAACACGACGCTCCACAGCGTGCGCCAGAAGCCGGCGCCGTCGATGTTGGCCGCCTCGAACACTTCTCGTTCGATCGCGAGCATCGCCATGTAGTACATGATCATCGACGAGCCCGTCCATTGGAAGACATTGATCAAGATAATCGAGTAGAGCGCGACGTCTTGGTCACCGAGCCAGTTCTGCTCGAACGCGCCTAAGCCGACCATGCGTAAGAATTCGTTGATGTAACCGAACTGGAAGTCGAAGATCTGTGAGAACGCGGCGCCGAGGACGACCGGGCTCAGGACGACCGGGAAGAAGAACACCGATTTGAAGAACGTCCGGCCGACTCCTTTCGTGTGGAGCAAGTACGCCAAGACGAGCCCGAGCCCGGCTTGGATCGTCACGGTCAGGACGGTGAAGATGCCCGTGTTCTTGAGCGCGTTATAAAATTCAGGGTCGCTGAACATGCGGCCGAAGTTCTCGAGCCCGATGTACGTCTTCTCGAACGAGATGCCGTCCCACGAGAACACTGAGTGATACGCGTTATAGAAGATGCCGTAATAGATGAAGGCGATGACGAACAGGACGGTCGGGGCGACGAACGCCCAGCCGATCAAGTTCTTTTTCAGCTGCGCCTTCTTCTTCACCGGGTCCGGCCGTTTCGGCGGCACTGCGGACAGCTTTGGTTCCTGTTCCGTTAAGTCGGTTGCGTGTTGCATAGTGTTCCCTCACTTTCCGCTAAAAAAATCGAGCACCAGTCAGGCTGGCCACTGGCGCTCGTGTCGATTATTTACCTTGGTCGGCGATGGCTTGGATGCGTGCGAGTGCTTCTTTCGCATCTTGTCCGGCCGCGATGTTCTGGAGTTCTTTACCGAGCGTGTCGTACACTTTCGGGTCACGGATGCCGCGGCCCGCAACGGCGTTCTTCACCGTCTCGTTCAAGATCTCGTACGATTCGCGCTCGACGTCAGACGTGAACTTGTCTTCGTACGCGACTTCGATGTCCTTGACGGCTGGCGCCATCTCGAACTTCTCCATGTAGAGCGCTTGGCCCTCACCTTGCGTCATGTAGGCGATGAAAGCGGCCGCGCCGTCTTGTTGCTCTGACTCTTTGTTGACGCCGAGCGCCATGTCGATCGAGGCAATGACCGGTTGCTCGGTGCCACCCGCGAGGTTCGGGAGCGGGACGAATCCGATCTCGTCTTCGAAGTTGTTCCACTTGTCACGCTTCTCGACCGTCGTCATCGAGTGGGCTTCCCATGAGCCGATGACCCACATCGCCGCTTTCTTGTCGAAGAAGTTGTTCATGCCGTCCATGTATGTCGCGAGGCCGAGCGCCCCTTCTTGGAAGACTTTGTCTTCGAACAGTTGCTGCCAAAGTTCGGCCGTCTCGACCATCTCTTTGTCCGTCCATTTCGCTTCGCCTTCGAGTACTTTTTGGATGTAGCCTGGTGCGACCTGATGGCTCAACACGTTGAATACGTCCGTGCCGACCCAGGCGTCTTTCGCGCCGAGTTGCATCGGGATGACCGCGTCGCCCGAGGCATTGATCGTCTCGATCGCTTTGACCGTCTCGTCATACGTCTTCGGTGGCGTCACGCCGTATTTGTCGAGCAACGTCTTGTTGTACATGAGGTAGGCCTGACCTGTGAAGCCGACCGGCACCGCCATCTGTTCGCCGTCGACCGTCGTCTGTTCGACGCCGAGCTCGATCAACTTGTCTTTCCAGCCCGCGCCGGCCGCTTTGTCCATGTAGTCTTTCGCCGGGACGAGACGGTCCTTGTATTGCGGGATCATCGGTTCTTTGAGGCCGATGACGTCCGGGCCGTCGCCGCCGAGCATGGCGACTTGGAGTTGCTGCTCATAGTCCTCGAGACGCTTGAACTTGACGACGTAGTCGTCTTGCGACTCGTTGAACGATTTGGCGAGTGCCTCGCCGACTTCCGGTTGCGGCGCCCAGCCCCACCAGTTGATGACCGGCTTGCCGTCTTCCGTCGTCGCGGCCGCCTCTTCTTTCCCGCCGCAAGCTGCGAGCAATGATGACAAGACGAGTACCGATGATGCGAGTGCGATTGTTGATTTTTTCATGTCCAATTCTCCTTTGAATGTTATGCGACCAACTTGAGGCAAAGCTCCCGAATCAAGTGGTCTGGCATCGGTTGATCCCCGAGCCGGGTGAGCGTGTACGCGATCAGTTCCAAATCAAACTGCCAATGGTCGTCTATGTACGAGCCGACGACGTACAGGTCCGCCCCGAACGGCAGCGCGTCCTGTTGCTTCAAGCGCCAGAGCAGCATCTCGAACAGTTCGTCGAAGCTGTTCGCCCGCTCGGCCTGGTTCAAGTCCGAGACGCGGAACAGGCGGATGTCGCGTGCCTCCTCGTCATATAGCCGGAAGATGCCGTCCCGCCGTGAGCGGGTGACGACGACGCCGTCCGCTTTTGTGAACGCTTCCAATTCATCAAACGTCGAACCGTCTCTTGTGAATAGCCGCGTCGCCCCGTAGCGACCGAATATATCGTGAAACTTGTCTTTCAGCAATGGTGTCTCTATGTCCATGTCTTCCCCTCCACTTTCCCGTTTGAGAGTGTCACCCCTTACTTAGTAAATTAAATTTATTATCTAACTACAAACAGACTATACCATACGGATTTTATATTTGTAAACGGTTTCATTTAAATTATTTTTCGACACAAAAAAATCGCCCTCGTGTGAGAGCGATTGAGTCATTGGATTTCGCCGAACAGCTGGTTCGTGATGAGTGCGGCCGCACCGAGCGCGCCGTGGTTGGCGTTCCACGGGACGACGCGGATATCGGTCTGGCGTGCGTCCATCGTCAACGCCGTCTGGGCGACGCGTTCCTGGATGTTCGTGACGACTTGTGGCGCGTAGTTGAACAGCGGCCCCCCGAGCAAGATCCGGCTCGGGTTCAATAGATGAATCATATTGAGCGTCGCGATGCCGACGTATTCTCCGGCCCGCTCGTACAGCTTTTGGACGTCCGGGTTCGTTCCGACCGCGTCGCGCATGCCGTCGAGCGTCAAGTCATAGAGCTCTCGCGCCTCGTTCAAGATGGCCCGTTCGCCGGCGACGGCCTCCAAGCAGCCGCGGTTGCCGCACGAGCAGATTGGCCCGTCGAGCATGATGCGCATATGGCCAATCTCACCGGCGATATGGTGTTCGCCGTCGATCAGCTCGCCGCCATGGACGTAGGCGCCACCGATACCATAGCCGGCGTAGACGTAGAAGAACTCATCGATGCCGATTGCCTCGCCGAAGTAGAGCTCCCCGAGCGCGAGCGTCCGGACGTCGTTCTCGACGAAGACGTGCTGTTTCAGGCGTGCCTCGAGCTCCCGCTTCAGCGGGATGTCATGCAAGTGGAAGCGCGGCGCGAACAAGACGACGCCCGCTCCGGCCTCAACCATCCCGTGGACGGACACCCCAAGTCCGATCACGTCCCCGGAAGTCTTGCCGGCAAGTTGTATGTATAGCGTCACGATGGCGTCGATGAACTCCTCGTTCGTATCGAACCGCTCGTCGTGCCATGCCTCGTCAAGTAATTCTCCGTGAATGTTCGTCACGACGCCGTGCAATTTTCGTTGCGTCGCATCGATGCCGATGACGAAGCGGTCGCTCGCCGCGAGCTCGAGCATGATCGGCCGCCGTCCCCCGCTCGATACACCGAGCTCACGCTCGTTGACCAGCCCTTCTTCCTTTAGTTCATTGACGATGTTCGAGATCGTCGGCTTCGTCAAATTCGTCGCCTTGGCGAGCTCGACCCGGGACACCGGCTGATGGAGCCGGATGAGCCGGAGGATGAGCGAGCGGTTATACGTCCGCATCCATTTCGAGTTCCGTGGTGTCGTCTTCCCCATAACTAGTCCACCCATTTCTGTGCTTTTTTCTTAGTATAGCATGTCGGAGAAAGCGGTCATGGGTTGACTGAAAAATTCTGGCAAATCAATTCCTTTCGGTCGCGACGACGCTGTCAAAGAAATCGCGAACGTGATAGTCCTGCGGATACGCCGACAGCTCTTTCGCGTACGCAAAATCCCCGAACAACTTGTTCATCGTGACGTTTCGGTCGACGAGTTTTCCAATGACGCCGTTGAACAGACCTAAGCGCCGGACGCGGTTGCCGTGGACGGCCCCGATCATCGAGACGAGGTCGGACGTGCACACGTAGTCCGCGTTCTGGGGATGGAACGTCCCGCTGTCTCCGTTCAAGACGATGAGCGCTAACAATTCGGACAAGTTGTCGATATGGATCATGCTACGTTTATTCTGAAAGCTCGGGAAGACCGGGACTTTTTGAGCAAGGCCCGCCAGTTTCACGTAATTGCCTTTCGAGCCCTTCCCGTAAATCATCGGCGACCGGACGTTCGCGACCACGAACGTTTCGTCTGACAACTCCGCAAGCTTGTTCTCGGCTTGGAGCTTACTGTCGCCGTAAAAATTGGACGGGTTCGGCATGGTGTCGCGCGTGATCAATTTCGCGTTCGTCGCGTCCCCGTAGACGATCATACTGCTGAGGAAGATGAACTGCTTGACGCCAGACCGCTTCGCTCTGGCTGCGACTTCCGCTGTCAGCTCCGTGTTCACCTTGTAGTAGAGGTCTTCCATACTTTTATCCGTCGACACATGGGCAATCCCGGCCACGTGCAAGATTGCATCGTAGCCTTCAAACGAACGTTGTCTCCATGCACCATCACGCATCCCGACCGTATCGACGTGAATCTGCTCCTTGTAGTGCTCCTCGATCCAACGCTTGCATGAATCGCCGACAAAACTTGTTTCCCCGGTAATCAACACTCGCTTCACGGTATCGCCTCCTATGTATGGTTCAATCGCCCTTTCCACTTCTCTACAATTCTTCCCGTATTTGTCACTGGATACGCATAAAAAAGAACGCTCATTTACGGAGAATCCAACTTCTAAATTGCTTGATCAAACGAAGCCAACTTACGGTTAATTAGGATGGCATCTCCTCACCGAATCACCTTTTTTGACCAATCGGAGAATATTCATTGATATCCCTGATGCACCAACGGCCTTATCGCACGTAAGCCTAGAGCTTACGTGAAATATCGGCCTAGGATAAAGTATGGAGTCGAAAGGCGACCGTGTAGCAACATCCGAAAATTGAATATCAATGACTATACTCGAAGCATCCTAGGAAATTGAGAGAGCGCTCGAGAAAGAGCAAACCAATGAACACAATTGATGACCAAATTCACGAGTGGGAGCCGATGATTCGTTACGTCATCCGCCACTTACACATCCATCCGAATGAACAGGAGGACTGCGCCCAAATCGCAAGGATCGCTTTATGGGAGGCATTGAACCGCGGCTGCACGTTATCGAAGACGTACTGCTTCCAACGCATCCGCGGCGCAATCCTGAACCACCAACAGAAGAACGCCCGTCACTTGAAACATGAAGTCGCGGCCGAACGCCTGCCCGAACAATGTATCGAGTCCGAGCGTCACTTCTACGACTGGCTCGACGAACAACGGATGTTGCTGTCACCACGCCATTTCGAACTCCTCTGCCACTTGATCGACGGGACCGAACAGACGTTGCCTTACTCCCCGAGCCGGCTCCGGGCGTATAAGGCGGACGTCCAACGCGAACTGCGAGAGGCAATCCAGATGAAGGAGTGAACACGATGAAGAAAATACTGTTGCATGACGCAATCACCGCTTACTTGGAAGACTTGGAGACGCGACGTGAGAAACCCGAGACGACATTGAAATCGTACCGCAACACGCTGCGGCGCTTTGAACAGTTCGCGCTAGAGCGTGGTGCCGTCTATATCCAAGACGTCACCGAGAAGAAACATGCCGTCCCTTACAAACAATCCATCAACGACAAAGCTGACAATACGGTCCGGTCCTACATCATGGCGGTGCGAAGTCTGTTCACGTTCGCGATGGAACGACGCTGGGTGAAACAAAACCCGTTCAGCCGGATCGTCACGCGCGAGAGCGTCCAAAAACAACCGACCATCCTCAGTCGCGACCAGCTGAACACAGTCCTGTATCACGCGCGGAACACGACGCTCTATACGATTTATCTCGTCGGGGGTGACGCCGGTCTCCGGATCAGTGAGATTTTAGATTTAGAATTGAACCATCTCGATTTCGAAAACAGTATCCTAATCGTCTGGAAAGGGAAAGGCGACAAAACGAGATTGATCCCGATGACACCTCGGCTCGCTCAAGAACTGAAGACGTACATCGAGAAGGACCGACCAAACGTCGGAGACTCCAACTACGTCTTTCTCATGCCGAGCGGCCGCGTCGTTCAGGCGAACTTTGTGAACGAGGATTTGAAACAGATTGCGAAAGCGCAACTCGGCCTCCACTTAACGAGTCATATGTTACGTCATAGCTTTGCGACAACGTTATACAATCAAACGCAAAATATTTTGCTGGTCGGCAACCTACTAGGTCATAAGTCGACCCAAACGACGGAACGCTATTTGCACGTCTCACAAGAACAGAGTCGTAAAGCGCTTGAAGGGTTGAATGACTAAGAGAGCATAAACGAGACTTGAGAGACTTTAAACAGTCATTCAAGTCTCGTTTGTTTTGTGATTACAGCTATGAATTTTCACCACCTCTGACATCCTATGTACCATCAAATGCCACTTTTTGTACCAGTCGGCGCCACGCACTTACCGTTTTATGAATGGCAGTCCGTCAGACAAAGTAAGGCGGAGTTATGAACCACTGGTTGCGGAAAACTGAGCCACCAAATGCGGAGACTGAATCGACTTCGAAGACTCCCCTGGTTTGCAACGAATTCGGAGTCTGATCTTGAGATTATTCGTATAAGTGCTGTAACGTCGCACTAAATTTCAATAGAAGTACGGGATTCATTTGTTAGGAAGGCATTCAAGTTCGTACTCGTGATGCAGGAGCGACAAGGTGACGTTCGGCTTAAATGTTCAAAGTCGATTAGATGTCCATCTGACGATTTAATAGACTTCCAGGGGGGAATGAGTATTGCGGAGACAGAGAGCCACTAGTGCGAACAAGGCGCTCCCGGTGGCCTCTTTCTTATAAATCTAATGGGTTATGTCCCACCCTCGTCGTCGTTCACCAACATTGCGTAAGAACCATTTCATTCTAACGTTCACACATACTTAAATGTCATGCCGACGGCATACATCTCTAGTATAGGGGAGAAAAGGTTTCGAGCGGATAAGTGGTATAATGTCCGAACTGAGTGGCTCAGTTGTCCGCACTCGGTGGCTCAGAAGAATGCACAAGTGGCTCATTTTAAATGCAATAATCATCAACCGACGAATCATCCAGAAAGTTCTCTGGGAGGACGAGCCTTCCAATAAACCACTTCTCCTAAAAATACTGGACATCCATCCCTTCTTGAAGGAATTGAACGAGCTGATCCGCTCATTCAAAGAACTTTTCGAGACAGCGACGTCTGAACAAGATATCTTAAGGTGGTGTGGACAGGCAGAGCGGATGAACGAAACGAAGCTATCTTCTTTTGCAACCTATATAAGAGGGGATCTCGACGCCATCCGACTTGGAATGACCCTGCACTGGTCAAACGGTATGGTCGTGCAGGTTTGGAGCTGTTGCGAATCAAAATATTGAATTTGACTTGAAGCTCTTTGTTCTACTGGAATATGAATCGATGTCTACATAAACATATGGATGAAGCGTTTCATCAAAAGTGAGGAAGAACCATTTTAACAGCGTTGATTACACCCGAGATACCGATGTGACCAGTTCAACATAATCAGGGATGTCACGACCATGTATCCAAATCACTTAAGGATAGCATCGGTAAAGTGTTCGCAAGAAAGTCTGTTCAGCGCCAACGATTTCCGAGACGTGGTCTACTATCTCGCGACCCTCACGGACGATGGGCGAACTCGTCCAACTGTTAAAAAGTAAAGAGTTCTCAAGTAAGTCGAAGATTCAGTTGAAGAGGTTACGAGATTCGGACCTGGTCACCATCGATGACCTGATATATATGGCTATGGACCAACGAGAAGCCAACCTCTTCTTCCATCTCGTCAACCACCTTTATGAGCGCAGCTCGATCATCCTGACCCCGAAAAAAAGCCCAGATCAATGGGGCGAATTAATCTGTGACCAGGGCATTACGACTGCGATACTAGACCGGCTAACTCCATCGCGTCGAAATCATACATAGTGATGACGACAGTCATCGGATAAGGAACAGAAAATCATTGTTTTCGGCAGACGTGTAAAAGGCAAACGAGCAAACAGTGTCAAAATCAACTTGGCGTCTACACGTAGGACCCTCAGTAGAGTGTAATGGCTGATTTGAAAGCCCATTACAGCAGAAACACGTTCAGCCTCCTTCGCATTCATGGCCCATACTAAAGTCGATAACAGGCACTCCGTACGGAGTGGTCTCCGGGAATGAGAACATGGCCATGGCAACCGCTCAGTAAAAATGAATCATGGGCAACTAGAGTTGTCACAGAACCACTTGGGCACTTGAACATACAAATGGAGCACATGGTGCAGTCTTGGAAAGGTCCTTCAGTTGTCGTTTCGCAAAACCGTGACGTCTGTGACAACAATCACCGAAGTCCGAGCAACGCGCCATTTTGGACGCGAGGCGTGCTACAAAATGCGTCACCCAATGGTGTGTTTGAACACTCCTGATGTGCAATCAATCATCTAAAAGTTCTAACTAATTCATGGGTATCAATCCTTTTTGACTTTATTCCCATAATGTCAGAATCATTACTTCACTAACATTGCGTAAGAACCACTCCTACTTTGCACTACACATTAAGTGGGTAGAGGAGGCCTTGTCCTGACCGTAGTCAGTCCCGAACACTAGATAAAATAGTATGGGTCATAGCCTGTGCCACTTAATACAATATAGTTGTATAAAACCAATACGAATATAAATACCATCATATATATTACTTTTAATTCATCATTCTTCATTTTCGAAAATATTAAAGGAATTAACAATAATGCATACGGGGCGAAATATTCTGCTATCCGTTGAATCATCTGGACTTTTAATCCTAAGACGCTAAAAACTGTATAGAAAACTACAGCGTTAATCCAAATTTTTTGAATAGTATTATTCAAGTCTATTTTTTTATGGTAAAATAAACTAAAAATTAATATAGCAATCGGTAAAACAGCGTTGGTAAATGATAACCCCGTCATACCATATGCATCTGGTGTGTATACTGAATAAGATGTTCTTTGAATGAATTCTAGTATTGTGTTTAAAGAAAGCATCGTCGCAATAGAACCCAATAAAATTATAGTGAGGTTTTTTATGTTGAATTTGAAATTCAATATAAAGTAAAATACTATCATGATTAAAGCACTTCTGTGAAATAGTGATGCTATTATAATTACTATACAATATTTAAAAAGGTTTCTCTCATATAGAAATTTAGATCCAAAAAAAACTATAGCAACTGCTAAAATATGGCGCATGGTATTGAATGAAGTATAATAAGCGCCAATTGTAGTAAACATTAAAACACTAAGCCAGATATAAGCAGAATATTTACTGAATTGATGAAAGAACCCATACAAAATGATAAAAGTAATGAAAATTAATAAATAAAAGTCATTACTTGTAAATAGTCCAATTAGTTTGTTTAGGAAGATGTAACCATTTTCCTGATAAAAGTTTGCTTGAAAAACTTCAGTAAAACTATACCTGTTATACGAATGAAATAACATAGAATAATTTTTGTAATCAGTAGTAAAGTCACCTCTAAAGGCAGAGACAATAAAAAGCAATAAAAAGCTGGGGATTATAAAAAAGTGATTGGGAAGACTTTTTCTATTGGTTTTCAGCTTGACATTTGAATTAATGATTTCGAAAAGAAATGCCAAAATTATTAAGATTAGACTAACCGAAACATAAACTAACACCGTTAAAATGACATCCTTTCAATGAAACAATATTTTGAATTTATATTCGAAAAGAATAATTGTATTTTAACATACAGTAGTTAAAATATTCTATTACTATGAGGCAACTAATCAATAATCGTACAAAACTAGTAAGTAAGCACTCTACGAAAATAGGGTGCTATTTTATTTGGAAAGAGCTGATGTGATTGCTTACGGTAACTGGTTAAACGGTAATTTTGAAATGCTAACAGATGTCTCCAATTGTTAATGCTATTTCGTAATGTCCAAAAGTTGATAGTATTGTTCGCCCAGGATTTGACGGATATAATATCCTTAAGAACCCTGGAGAAAAAGAAAAAACGTCTCCCATAATGTCAGAATCTTTTCTAACCAACATTGCGTAAGAACCTTCCTATTTTGCACTACACACTTGTCCGCGGATAGGTTGACCGATTCCCAGCCCACCAAGAAACCTTGCTCGATCACAACATTGTCGTAGTGAGTGATTGTTTACATCTCGTCCACATGTGTAGTGCAAAATACTTCACCTTCACCTATTACGCGTAACAGCCTTTTTTAGTTAAGCAGTCACAAACTCTCACTGTAGGCTTGTTTTTTATTCAGGGCAAGGTGCTTTAGTTAATTTTATAATTTCATTCTCTAAAATTTTTTTTAATTATTTTAACTTGCATTTTTTTAATTATCTTTATTGCACCTTGATCATATAATGAATGTATATAGTAAATTCTATTATATCTTCTTACATAGGCATTCATATGCTTTACAAAGTATTCAAAATCATTTAGCTCTTGTGCCTTTTTAAAAACTATATGACTCTGTGTTGATATTTCCATACGCAAATCTTGAACTTTCTTTCTAAATAAACCGATATCATTAGACGATGATACTCTCTTCTCGGGTCTCCAAGAGTTATCTTTGTCTTTTTTATAAAGTCTATAAGGAAGTTCATCTCTAGTATGATGGAAATGACTTTTTTGAGACTGAATTAAAGTCTCTAAGCTAATCTGATCTAAGTGTATTTTCTTGGAATGAATCCCCTCGCAAATAATCTTTTCGATTATAGAGTTTCGAATCAAAACAACATTGTTACCTTGACTATCAGAAGTATATTCTGGCAACCAAGCGTCACCGAGAGTCACATCAGCAGTTTCGTTCATAACGTCGTCAGTAAAATCAGATGCATGACTTTTAAAAAAACCATGCCCCCAATTATATCCAAACAGCTCATTCATTTTTTTGGTTATCTTAACTTCTTCCCCGTTGATAGTTCCCTTCATTTCAATAGAATATTGATTAGAAGGTTCATTTAAAATTTTCTTTCTGTAATCAATAGTAGTTAAGTCGCCAGGTTTAATGCCAACCTGCCAAGCTAAGCAATCAGTGAATTTAGTACTTTTTTGATGCCCACATATTAAACCGATAGTGAACTTAATTCTTTCTCGAATAATCGGATCATAATCTGCTAACAAACGAACACTCATAATATGGCTCGGTGTTCCTACAATAGCATATCTCCCCTCGGTGTTTTTTACTTTTTCCAGTACTTCAGAAACTTCTACCGGATAATATCTAGTTTTTGCTCCAGCTTTAATTTCCTCTATGGAATTTGATATATCATACTTAAATAATATTGGCGATTCTGTATCTTTATTTTCTTTTACGTGGATTACCCCATCAATTAAGTTTCTTTCGAACAACTCCTTGAAAATCCAAGTACCAAATCCTCCTGAACTGGCATTTTTTCTATAATCACCTTCTAAAACGTGTCCAGCATAAATATTGCTATAGTAACCTACTCTTTCGTCATACTTAATATCAGGAATATTGCCAAATAAATTTTCACTTATCTCATCTTCATTCTTACTATCTTTCGAATTCAAACACACTTTTGATAATAAGTTTAGAGAATCCTTGTCTAAATAGTTGTTATAGTTTGGCTTATATTCTCCAAACTCATTTAAACTTGTTTGTATATCTTTGTTAATTACTGTAAATATTCCAGTTCCGAAAGAATACCCGTTTTTTACAATTGTACTAAATACGTTATCTGACGATTTCATTTTATATTCTCCCTTTTAAATTTATTTAATAGATTTGAAAATCTATTTTTTATTTTCAGCATTGAATTTAAAATAGAAATAATCATTTTTTTCTCGGTAGAATTAAGCGAAAATCTCCAAAGTATAGATGTATATATAACGGAAAATAAAAATATTTTTAATAGTATCGACAGCAAACTATCGGAGGCTATAAACACATTTATAAAAAATCCGCCAATTAAAGAAGACCCTATAGGAATTGATAATAAAATTATATTTTTCCAAAATAACAGCACATTAAGTTTTATTTTTTTGTAATAGTAGATATTCATAACAATTGAATTTCCTAAAATATACGATATACCTATACTGAATGCTATTCCTACCCCACCATAATTATTTACTAACAAAAGTGAAAGTATTAAATTAAATATAGCAATTAAAATCAAGACTACCGATCGGAATTTTTGAAGGTTCTTCGCCTGCAATATAATCAGCCCAATATTTTGAATCAATGGTATAGTTATTGGCACCATAATTAAAATAACCATATAATATGCTTCAGCAAAGTCTTCTCCAACCCACATTTTAATAAACTGATGTCCAAACAAAATAAAACCACATAAAATAAATGACAGAATCATAAACTGAATTCTTCCAAACTTAATCATTATTTTAGAAAGTTCATCCGAACTAACATTATTAGCTACCATCATAGAAACTTTTGGAAGAAGTAACATGCTTATTGATGTAGAAAAATAAAGATACAACCGAATAAATTGAATTGCAATTGCAAAAACAGCGATTGCAATTGTATTAGAGAATATCCCTAAAATAATTTGTCCAGTATTCCAGTTGACTTGATCAACTACAATCCCCAAAAAGATGAAAAAAGAATATCCTAATATTTCCTTCAATACATCAGAATCTATAATTGAGAACCTGAATTTTATATTTAAATTACTAATACAATAATATACGTTAAAGATTAGTAGCAATATATTAATAATCGAAGAAATGACGACTACAGTAAGGGCACCATATCCTAAAAATAAAAATGGTAGACTAATAATAGGGAGAGCTATTGTACGAATAATTGAAACAATTTTACTTACAATAAACTTTTCGTATGCTTGCATAATAGCCCCAAATATACTTAACGGAAACGAAAGTGAAAAAGTAATGGTAATTATTACAATCATCATTTTCACCAAACTAATTTCCGCATCCGAAAAATTATTTTTAAATGCTACTTCCGCTGTGTTGTAAGCTACAATTCCTATAACAACAGTCAAAATTCCTATAACCGTATATAAGATTAAAAAGAAACCATTCATTTTTGCTTCTGAATCCAGATCACCTATAACCCTATTTCTTGCAGTATACCTAACTATCGCATTTCCTAATCCCATATCTAAAATACTAAGATATGCAGCTAATGAGCCTACCATTGCATATAGCCCATATTCTTCTTGTCCCAAATATTTGATTAATATAGGTGTAAACAATAAAGTTACAACTATAGTGACCAAAATTGATAAATACGATAATATAGCTCCAGATTTAATTTGACTCAATTTTAATAACTTCCTTTTTTGTTATTAATTTATAATATTGGATTCTGTATATCGCATAATTAATATTAAATCAGTAGTCTCATATAATAAGAACTCTATCTTTAGAAGTGAGATTTTTTAGTCAAGAGCAGTGAATTTCTGTCTTTATAAGAGCCTATAAAAGCGATTACCTAATAAATTCTTCAGATTTTGAGTCTAGGATAGAAAAACAAAACTCTAATCGTATATTGTTATTTGGATAAACTACGATGAGAGTTTTTTATTTTGTCCTAAAAATTTATATTTTTTAGTTCTGATAGACCCTAGTATTTAAATGTCTTTCTTATGATTCCCGACATCTCATTCATCTTTCCGTTCAATCACCACAATATAACTTTCCAACTAGTTATCTTGCTTCTCGAACAAGAAAATAAGATACGATTAAACCCAAATATTATAGATGTCGCTATCGAAGTTTCACTCTTTTATTCTAAAGCTGCATATGGAAATCGGTTGAAGATATAGAACCCAGAGCTTATAAAGTCCCCTAGAAATAACCGGAATTATCTCATACAATATATTAAGAAACCATTATCATAGACTCATTGTTTTTTTTAAAAAATTATATGACTTCTCTCTTTCCTTGTCTAATATCTCTTTAATTGGAGCATATTCAATGTAAAAAAGGTCTTTTCTATTTACAATTGCTGACCACTTTCTCTCTTTAAGATTCAATTTTGACAACAAAGTATCAATACGAGAATTCATAGATGTTTCATTTTTAATATATCTTTCAAAAACAATAAAAGGTTTTTCAAAGACAATTGAAAAGACGCAGCCATGAAATGAATCTGTAAAGATTAATGAAGCAGAGTTTAGATAATCAAGAAATTCAGAAGGTCCTACTGAGTACCGAACTCTGTCCTTTAAACTACCTAAATTAATTACTTTCAGCCTATATTCATTAGCAATGTCATCTATATTTTTTTGAGTTTCTTCGCTAATTTCGCCTAAAAAATAAGTGAGAAGGTAATTTTCCATTGGTTTGTCTACATCTGGATAGGAAATCTTTAACCATTCTTCTTTTTTTAGTAACAAAGTTGGATCAACAAGTACCGGAACCTCTTTTCCTGTAATATTCTTAATGATTACTGCACCGGCATCTTCTCTAACTGAAATTTTTTCAAAACCTTTAAGTTTTTCTTTATAGTTTATAGTTTCTTGAGTTGATAAATTGGAAACCCCAAAACTTGGAGCGTAAGAAATTCTTTTATGTGTTGGTGCAAAAGTTAAAAAATCAATTTCTGTTCCGAATTTAAAAAAAGGATTCCAGACTTGATCACTACCGGTAATAAAAAAATCATAATCCTCTGAAAGTTTCACCGGCACATACAGATCATTAATTTTAAAGTCTGATTCGCTTATGTACTTATTTGTGAAGTTCTTAAAGTTAAGAATTTTTTCTTGATATATTCTTTTATTTAAATTCAATAGTATTCTACGCTTTATCCCCCCCCAATTTTTTAAGTTAAATAACTTTTTAAATTTAGAATGAATAGGTACAGAGACTAAGTTTCTGTCATAAACTAAAGTCTCAACTTCAGATTCCATAGCCCTTACAGTCTCCTGTAAAGCATAATTTTGTAGTCTATTACCATAATTGCTATAATCATTTATTGTCAAAATAGCAATTTTTTTCTTAGGAGTCATTTTCATCACCTCAATAATAATTTAGAAATTAATTTGATTAGTTAACGGTTTACTAAAATAAATACCCTTGAAATCTCTATGTTCATTTTTACAGTCCAGAGCAGACATTTCCTTAGGCTTCTATTGATTTTTCTAAGTCAATTAACCGACACCGCCCACCCAACCATTATGAAGTCCAACACTTTTAGGAAATACTTAAGTCAAAAACCATTGGATTTTCTTCTCTGCCACGTATCTCGGCCGATTTTTAGCGCTTATCAGAGTAAGGTCACTGACATATTGATTCGCCCTACATAGATTCAGAGATACAATATCGGTAAGATACTTTTTTCCCAAAAGAAAAAATCCTATATTTTATTTTAGGGAAGGAGTCACGCACAATTTCTCGATTAGTTTTCCGCAGGACGCCTCGTAGATCTCAGGCATTGCGCTAAATTTAGATTCCACTTTCATGTAACACTTTTGTAATCTTTTAGTCTCGCATCCGAAATTAGGTCTGATCTCTTAAGAAACAGTCAAGGTCTTCATTTCGTTGAAGCGGATAGGTACCCTAATTTCAGACGGGTCTCTATTTTCCAAATCATAGCGCAGTAAAATTCGGGTAACCTCGATTAAAACTTCCAGTAAGATGTATTAACTTTAGATATTACTAGAATTTTTACTTGTATTCATGATGTATCTGATTTTATAATTTAAAATTTTTTATCTAGAATGCGTTTTTTTAGTTCGAGTTTTCTTTAAAAGCCTCACCGAAAAACTTGTGTTTATCATACTTGAAAATATTAATATTTTATAACTTAGCGGTACAATAGCTGATAAAAGAACTCCCCTGTTCACTTCTTTTGAGAGTTTATTAACCTTATCGATGTACTTCAATTCTGCGTTGGTATCACTTTTTGAAATATTCAGCAGTATACTTACTAAAAAATGCGCTCTAAAATATGGTGTGTACTTTTCCAATTCGTATAATCCTCTATCTTTCAACTGCTTTGATACTATATTATACACTTCAAGACTTGACATTCGCTTTTCATTAATAGGTTGAGAATTTGCACTTTCATCATGTTGAATATAATTGTATGCTTTTTCATGGCACAAAGAGATTGACTTGCTGTCCATTAAAATCCTCGACAAAAACTCTAAATCTTCAAAAAAATGAATTTTTTCATTTAATCTTTTTTCGGAAATTGAATTTTTAACAAACAAATAAGCCCACAGAGAAGTTGGAAAAGATAGTTGATAAAGATATGTTAGTGCAAGAGTGTTTGATATATTATCACTCAGGAGATTTAAATCCTTTTGCTTTTTGCTTTTTATAGTGTATTTTGTCAGAACAGCCATATCGCTATTATCTTTTTTTATTCGCTTCAACATAGATTCATACATACGATGATCAATGTAATCATCACTATCAACAAAACCTATAAAATCTCCGTTCGCTAACTCTAGTCCAAGGTTTCTCGCACAAGAAACACCCATATTTTCAGTACTTTGAATTTTGACTCTATCATCAATTGAAGAATATTTCCTACAAATACTTAATGACGAATCAATTGAACCGTCATCAATTAAAATAAGTTCAATATTATTATGAGATTGACTTAAAATCGATTTGATACATCGTTCAATATATTTTTCAGAGTTATATATTGGTACAATTACGCTTACTAAATCATTCAATTATTTTCCTCCTTTACTATTATTGAGGGATTTGTTTACTAATATTTCAAAACCCAGATATCTTTGATGATTTTGTTCGTATTTTTCTAATGCTCTTTCAGAAAGTTCCTTTAGTAAATTATCGTTATTTATTAAAATATCAAGCTCAGAATAGATTTCGTCAGGATTTGTTATGCAGTAAGCTGTATCATGCAAGTACTCCATAGAAGCAATTGACTCAGGTCCAATAGCCAATACCGGTTTTCCCACTGAAAGATATTCAGGTATTTTTGTTGATATTGATAATCTAGTAGACTCTATGCTTTTTTTCTCGAACGATTCAACATGAACTAATATATCGGAAGTGTTTAGAACTTTTTCTAGTTCCAAACTATTTATTCCGCCCAAGAAACTACTAACATTCTGTACGTTAAGTACTTTTAGCAATTTAGTATTAATTTTTTGATGTGAATATATTCTCAAAAACATTTTTTCATTATGTGTTTCATTATATCTTTGTATTGCCTGTCCTAATGAGACTAACGTTCTCCATCTATTAAAATGCAAGCCACCAGTGTATACCAAAGATACTTCTTTATTAACATTATCCCCTTTCTTTACCTCTTCATTTTTTTGGTTTAATGACTTTGTCATATTCATTATGACTTGACTGTTTTTCGAAAAAATTACTTCATATTCTTTTTGCATTTTTTCTGAAATAGTCAAAAATTGATCGCTTTTCTGCAACATTTTTTTCATTTTTTTTAGTAATGCTTGTCGTCTTATCCACCAAAAAGGAGAGATGGTTTTACGAGGCAAAATATAGTCATCAGTCATGTATAAGAACAAGCGACTTTTAGTCTCATCCAATATATAATCTGTTACATCATAAGCAAATTCACTGTCACCGGCACAGAACATTATAACTTCAGGTTTAATCTCATTTAACCAGTCCTTAAGATTTTTATTCTTCCATCTATCTGTTTTCCAAATTAATTCTCTACAGTATCTAATGAAATTTATATTTTTCAAGAAACCAAATCCAATAAATGGAGTTCCAAAATGATTAGGTTTCTGTTTTGCCTTTATTGTCATCCCACATCGGTTTTGATTTTTCAACATTGAATTAATGATATCTATCTCGGTTACTCTATAAAAGTTATTAAATTCGGTATTATCGGGTATCTCATTAGAGAAATATAATTGAAATACATTTTCCTTCGGATAATTTTTAAAAAATGAAGCTAAAGTTTTTCCATTGTTATTATGTTTACTAAAAGAATTGTTGCTAATAACTAACGTTCTAGGATATTTATTTTCCTCATTCATATTTATTTTCTCCAGATGACTTTATTAATATAGTCTGTATAAGATAAGAGGATACTCTCAACTTTAATTGATACAAAATCTACATTGTAGTCATTTACAATTCTTTTCTTTATATTCTTTTCTTCTAATACTTTTAATCCTTGGAGTACTCTTTCTACGTTTAAACCTACCATCATTACAGTCGCTTCTTCCATCGCCTCTGGACGTTCGTGCGCTTCTCTAATATTTAGAGCTTTTAAACCTAAAATCGATGCTTCTTCACTGATTGTTCCACTATCACTTAAAACAGCTTTCGCATTAATCTGCAAATTATTGTATTCAGTAAAACTAAGTGGTTTCAGTAATTGAATATTTTCGTGAAGCTTAACGTTTTTTTCTTCAATCATTTTACGTGTTCTAGGGTGTGTACTTAAAATAACTGGATAGTCGTAAAGTTCGGAAATTGTATTTAAAGACTCGATTAAATCATTAAAATTTTGGGGCGATCCTATATTTTCTTCTCGATGAGCAGAAACCAAAAAGTATTGATTTTTCTCTAAAGAAAGCCTTAATAGCACGTCAGAATTTTCTATTTCTAAACGTTTTGATTCTAATACCTCATACATTGGACTACCTGTTTTAATAATTCGATCTGCAGGTAAACCCTCTCGAAGTAAATACTCTCTAGCAATGTCACTATAAGTTAAATTTATATCAGAGATATGATCTACAATTTTGCGATTCGTTTCTTCTGGCACTCGTTGATCAAAGCAACGATTTCCGGCTTCCATATGGAAAATAGGAATTTTGCGTTTCTTTGCAGCAATTGCACATAAGCAACTGTTCGTATCCCCTAGAATTAACACTGCTTCAGGGTTTTCTTTCTCTAAAATCGGATCAATGGCAATCAAAATATGTCCAATCGTTTCTATTGCAGTTCCAGTAGCAGCATTCAAAAAATAGTCTGGCTTTCTAAGGTTAAAGTCTTCAAAAAATATTTCGTTCAATTCGTAATCATAGTTTTGTCCCGTATGAACTAAAATATGTTCAATGGCTTCTGATTCTTCCAAACGATTAATTGTTGCAGATAAACGAATAATTTCAGGACGTGTTCCAACAATCGTCATAATTTTTAATTTTTTCATTGATTAATTAAACCTCCAAATAATATGTATCAGGACTACTAGGATCAAACGGCTCGTTTACCCACATGATTGTTACCATTTCCGTGTCACCCAAATTTTCAATATTGTGCGTATATCCTACAGGGATATCAACTACCTCGAGTTTGTCACCGCTCACAGCGTATTCAATAACTTCTTCCGAATCAACTTTCCTGAATCGAATGACACCTCGACCACTTACAACTAAAAATTTCTCATTTTTTGTATGATGCCAGTGGTTACCTTTCGTAATCCCCGGCTTCGAGATATTAACTGAAACCTGCCCTCTATCCGGTGTTCGAATAAACTCAGTGAATGATCCACGCTGATCTTTATGCATTGTCAATTCATATGAAAATTGATCCTCAGGTAAATAACTTAAGTAAGTGCTATATAATTTCTTGATAAAAGGATTATTCATGTTCGAGATAGACAAATCATCTCTCGATTCTTTAAACGATGTTAATAGTGTCACTAAATTACCTAATGAAACCTTGTAACATGGCCTAACTTCACCATATATCGTTGGCTTCGTTTTCCGATATTCAATTTGCTTAATCAGTTCTGCTATGACGTCATCGATATATGCTAATGTAAGTTCCACCTTCTCATCATTAACCTGAATCGGGATATGTCGTGAGATATTATGACAAAATGTTGCAACAACACTGTTATAGTTCGGTTTGCACCATTTTCCAAATAAATTAGGAAAACGATAAATTTTTATATCTACTATCTGTTTTTCTCCGTAAGAAATCACAAGAGATTCCGCTTCTTTTTTACTTATGCCATATGGATTGGAAAGCTCCGCTTGCGCCGAAGATGAGAATACCACTGGAGGTGGGGTCGGATTTTGAGAAAGTAAAGTCAATAGTTCCTCTGTAAAACCTTTATTTCCAATTTCAAATTCAGTTTCTTCTTTTGGTCGGTTTACTCCGGCAAGGTGATAAACAAAATCTGCTTCTAACGCGAATTGCTTCAACTCAGTTTCTGTTGTGTCTCGATCACAAAGCAGCAAATCGTTATATCCTTGATTTTTTAACTCTGCTACAAGATTCTTGCCCACAAAACCATTTGCTCCAGTTATAAGTATCTTCATGCTTGCACTCGCTTTTTGAGTTCGGTTTTTACATAGTCAAGCGTCATTAGACGTTGCTTAATTTGCTCGATTGTTAGACGCTGTGTGTTATTGGAATTATATTCGGTTTCTTGCGTCAATTGTTGATCGCCCTCGCTAAAATATTTGTCATAATTCAAGTCGCGAATATCTGCAGGAACTCGATAGAAGTCACCCATATCATCTGCAACAATATGCTCTTCTCGAGTCAGTAATGTCTCGAATGCCTTTTCTCCGTGACGTGTACCAATTACTTTAATTTCATTATCTGCTTCAAATAGTTCTTTTAAAGCGATGGCTAAGTCACCAACCGTAGACGCCGGAGATTTTTGAACCATGATGTCGCCGGCTACTGCATTATTGAATGCAAATACAACGAGTTCCACCGCTTCTTCTAAGCTCATCAAGAATCTCGTCATGTTCGGGTCTGTGACGGTTAACGGTTCACCTTTTTTGATTTGATCAATGAATAAAGGAATGACTGATCCACGTGAAGCCATAACGTTACCGTAACGAGTACCACAGATTAACGTTTGTGTCGAATCAATCGTACGTGCTTTCGCTACAAAGACCTTTTCCATCATTGCCTTTGAAATCCCCATCGCGTTGATTGGGTACGCCGCCTTATCGGTTGAGAGGCAGATTACTTTTTTAACACCGATTTCGATGGCGGCATTTAAAACGTTCTCAGTCCCGAGTACATTTGTTTTTACTGCTTCTAACGGGAAAAATTCACATGACGGTACTTGTTTTAAAGCGGCCGCGTGAAACACGTAATCCACACCATACATCGCATTTTTCACACTGTTCTGATCACGAACATCTCCAATATAAAACTTTAACTTGTCGTTTTGATACTTTTTACGCATGTCCTCTTGTTTTTTCTCATCGCGTGAGAAAATACGAACTTCTTTAATATCAGTTTCAAGGAAACGTTCCATTACTGCATTTCCAAATGAACCAGTTCCTCCAGTTATTAGCAATGATTTATTTTTAAACATTTAATCACTCTCACTTTCCATAAAATGCTTCATTATAATCGAATAACTTACTTTAGAGTTATAGTTGTTTTCTAGATATTGACGAGAATTTTTACCCATCTGTGTTCTGAGCGTTTTGCTGTTTAGTCGACCAAGCAATACATTAAACCCTTCTATATCCTGACTCGAACAACTATATCCAAATTTACCTTCTGTTGTAATTTTTCCTATATCAGTATTTCTATCAGAAGAAACTATGATTGGCATCGCTGCTTGCATATAAGATAAAATTCTTGACGGGAAATTTGGGATTGTAAAGCGATGGTCCAAAAATACCAATCCCACATCACATGAACTAGCTAACATTTCATATTCATGTTTAGGAAGTCCATGCATCAATTTAGCATTATTAAAATGTTCTTGTTCAAATATTTTATGAAGTTTATCATATTCGGTACCAGAACCAATAATTAAAATAAATGAATTATCATTCTCCTCATTTTTTCTTAGACATTCAATGATGAAATCAATTCCTTGCGGTTTTCCTAAATTGCCTCCGTAAATAAAAATTGTCTTATTTAAAGGTAGTTTATACTTTTGTTTGATATTCATTTTATCAACGTCGCTAATATCTATGTTTAACGGTGAAATTGTATTAGGACAAATTTCAACTTTATCAGAATCTACTGTTTTATTTTCCTTTAAAATATATTTTACATTCGCTAGTGACATACAACCTATATGGTCTGAAATCTTATATAATTCTTTTTCTTTCCACCTGAAGTAGGAATAAATGAATCTACTTAAACCTTTTTTAGATATCATCTCTAAATCAACAGCGTTCTGAGGGAAAATATCTTTTAACAGTAAATAAGATTTCGCTCTATCACGTTTAACAATAAAGTTGATAGTGTTTACCAGAGTAATTGGTGGAGTAGCATAAATTATCAAATCAAATTTAACACCGCTAAAATACTCTCTTATGGAATTTTTAAATTTTCGATTTAAAAGTAATAAGGAAATCCCTTTTTCGATCATATTGGTTTTTTGCACATTTCCAATTTGCACTTTTAATATCTTTACGTTTTTTTCATCAATTAAATAAGTATTCTTTTGTCTCTTTTTTTCAACTGGAGAAACAATATAAACTTCATGATTATTTAATGAAAACTCCCTCATCAAATCTGTATATATACCTTGCTCTTCTAATGAATCAAAGTCTAACAATGTAAGAAATAGAATATTCATTTTTTTACTTCCCTTGCCGGAATACCTATATACAGTCCAGGGTTATTGATACTTTTCACCACTACAGCACCTGCTGCGATTGTGCAATCTTGAAAAACACTTAAATTATTTATAATTCTTGCGCCTGTTCCAATCCAAGTTCTACTGCCTATTTTTACAGTTCCAGCGATTGTAGACCCCGGAGATAAATGGACAAAAGCCCCTAACTCACAATCATGATCAACTGTTGCGCCTGTGTTTATAATACAACCTAGCCCTATAGTAGACGATGAGTTAACAACACACATAGGCATGAGGACAGTACCTTGACCTATTTTAACATCAAGACCAATTACGGCAGATGGATGAATCAATGTAGACAAATACGCACCCATTTTCAATAACTTATGTGTGACTTCTTCTCGAACATACGCATTCCCAATTCCTACCACAAACTCATAGTCATTAACGTAAAATTCTAAGTTTACTGTTGTATCAATAATATTAAACCCTATGAGACTACTACCTACCTTATTCAAATCATCATCAAGAAATGATATTTCATTCCAATCGCCACAATCGTGCGCTATGTTGGCCACCACTTTGCCATGACCACTTGCCCCTATAATTAACAACTTTTTCAAAGGTTATTCGCTCCCTTTAAAAGGTTCTACTGTAACGTGGTCTGTTGCACTAATTCCTTCTTTCAAAACTACTTTTTTCAATGTCAAAAAAATCAGCTTTATATCGCCCATGAAACTAACATTTCGAACATATTTTACGTCTAAGTTAAACTTCTCTTCCCAAGTCAATAGATTGCGACCATTCACTTGCGCAAGCCCAGATAGGCCCGGTCGAACGTTGTGCCGTTTTTTCTGTTCTGCTGAGTAAAGAGGTAAGTATTCAACCAACAATGGTCGAGGACCAATCAATGACATATCACCATTTAGAATATTGATCAGCCCCGGAAGTTCATCTAGAGAACTTGAACGAAGAAAACGACCGAATCTTGTTAATCTTACATCGTCAGGAAGTAGATTGCCCTGCTTATCTCTTCCGTCCGTCATCGTTCGAAATTTATACATTTTAAAAATCCGGCCGTTCAGACCAGGGCGATTTTGAGAAAATAAGATTGGACTTCCCAATCTTAAACGAACTAGTAATGCAACAATTATAAAAAGCGGACTTAACGCAATTAAAGCGGTTAATGAAAGAATAAAGTCTAAAGGTCGCTTAAAGTGTTTTTCATATGGTCTTGTTTTATACATATTACATCCATAGCCCTTCAATTATCCCAACGACACGTTGCAAATCTTCATTCGTCATTTTTGTATCAGACGGTAAACAAATACCTTTTTCAAACAACGTTTTTGAAACGTCCGCTCCGATATAATCGTAATTTTCAAAGTAAGGTTGCATATGCATCGGCTTCCAGACAGGACGTGACTCGATATTCGCTTTCTCTAATGCGTCCATGACATCGCTTGAAGAAATATCGCCCTCAATCGTCGCGCAAGACAACCAATAGTTGGGTTGATCCCAATCATTCACGGGCATGAACGTAATTTCTTCAATCTCAGCGAGCGAAGTTTTATAAAACTCGAAAATCTCTTTTTTTCGTTGTACGCGCTGCTCAAGAACTTTCAATTGTCCTCTTCCGATTCCAGCGACAACATTACTCATCCGGTAATTAAAACCGAGTTCGCTATGTTGGTAGTGACGTGCTTGATCACGTGATTGAGTCGCCCAAAAACGAGTTTTTTCAACAGCGACTTCATCGTTCGAGACGAGCATACCTCCGCCAGAAGTCGTAATGATTTTGTTTCCATTAAATGAATAAATCCCAAACTGTCCAATCGTACCTGTTGGTCGGCCTTTGTAGAAACTACCAAGACTCTCCGCGGCATCTTCAATCACTGTGACGCCATATCGAGAGCAAATTTCCATGATTTGATCCATATCAGCAGCGAGGCCGTATAAATGAACTACTAATACTGCTTTCACGTTAGGATATTTTTCAAATGCGGCTTCCAGGGCAAGAGGATCCATATTCCATGTCTTGTAATCACTATCAATAAATACAGGTGTCGCACCTTGATAGATGATTGGATTAGCGGTAGCAGAGAACGTCAATGTTGAACAAAAGACGATATCACCCGTATTAACACCAGCTGCTTTAAGTGCTAAGTGAATCGCAGCCGTACCGGAACTTAAGGCCGCAGCAGCATTCACATTCACTTTTTCAGACAGCTCTTGTTCAAACCCATCTACATTCGTTCCAAGTGGTGCGATCCAATTCGTATCGAACGCTTCTTTCACATATGCTTGTTCATACCCTTCATCACTCATATGAGGCGATGCTAACAAGATCCGCTTGTCCGTACTTACTTGAGTTTTTACGTTCATTTAACAGAATCCCCTCGTTACTATATTGTTTGTTTCATATCATTCGTAACTGTTAACTGTTCATTTGCCCAATTAACAAGATATAGACTGAGCGCCTCACTCGTTTTCAGTTGCTTCATCTGGGCTAACTTCTCGTTCAAGTTTGTCTCTTCACTCACGATGCCTGTAAAGATTTTCGGGTAAACTGCTTCTGGATGGACTTCGCCTTCTTTCAGCAACTCCTCGAACATCTTCTCACCAGGACGAATCCCGCTAAAAGCAATCGGGATCTGCTCTTCAGTGAATCCACTCAGTTTGATCATATTTCGGGCAAGCTCGACAATCTTCACCGGTTCCCCCATATCAAGGACAAACACTTCACCACCGTCAGCCAGCGTACCAGCTTGAATGACGAGACGGCTCGCCTCAGGAATCGTCATGAAGTATCGCGTCATATCAGGATGTGTCACTGTAACGGGACCACCCTTCTCAATTTGCGATTTGAACAACGGGATGACCGATCCGCGACTGCCTAACACATTGCCAAAACGAACGACTGCGTATTTTGTCCGACTCGTCTTCGCCAAGTTTTGAATGATCATCTCAGCGACTCGTTTCGTCGACCCCATCACGTTCGTCGGGTTGACTGCTTTGTCGGTCGAGATCATGACGAAACGAGATGCACCATACTCATCCGCCATCTCGGCGACGTTTTTTGTGCCGTAAATATTATTTTTCACTGCTTCGTGCGGGTTTGCTTCCATTAACGGGACGTGTTTGTGTGCTGCCGCGTGAAAGACGAGGTGTGGTGAATGTGTCATGAATACATCGCGTAACCGTTCGACGTCTTGGACGTCTGCAATGACAGGAATGAGTTCTACATCTAAGTTCAACTCTCGCAACTCTCGCTCGATCAAATAGATACTGTTCTCACCATGCCCAAGCAGTAACAAGCGTTCTGGTTTAAACTTTAAAATTTGACGACAGATTTCGGATCCAATCGACCCACCAGCACCGGTCACCAAAACAATCTTTCCTTCCACTTCAGACTGAATACCTGAAATGTCGAGTTCGACTGGTTCGCGGCCGAGCAAATCTTCAATCGATACTTGACGCATCTGATTGACCGCCACTTTACCGGCTGCGACTTCTTCAATCATCGGTAACGTATGCACATTCGTACAAACCGCTTTCGCCCGTTTGATGATGGCTAACCGCTCTTGATATCTCATAGACGGAATGGCGAAGACGATTTTATCGACTGCTTCCTTTTCGACGATATCTTCTAACTTATCGACCGTCCCGACAACTTTGACCCCGTTAACGGTAAGCGTCTGCAGATGACGGTTATCATCCAAAAAACCGACCGGGTTCATTCGGTGATTATCCGACTGGTTCATTTGCCGAACGAGCATGCGTCCGGCTTGTCCCGCTCCAATGATGAGCGTCCGCTTTTCGTCTTTACGTCGCTTCATATTACGACCACGCAAGATCGAAAGCTGATCGTGTTTCCACGTCACGTAAATACGTGACCCTAAGCGGATGCCACCTAATAGTAGAAGCGACAAACAGAAGCTGAGGAACAACATCCGCTCCATCGCTTCGCCGTAAACGACGAACTGAATCATATAAAGGGTAATCGTACTCAAAAAAAGCGTCATCGCGAGACGAATCGCCTCAGACATACTGGCAAAGCGCCAAGCGACACGGTATAGACGACTGAGGCCGGCCATGACGATAAATAACGCACTATATAAAATCGCTGATTCAATAAAATGATTTTGATCAATATTTTGAATGAATTCGACTGGATATAAGAAAAAATAAGTGACGACCATCGACGATAAGATCGCTGCCATATCGAGGATGACCAATATACTCGTCCGTAACGATTTTCGACCTAGTTCAGGAATGGACAATCGTTTTCCCTCCCTTTCAATTGACCGCGTTCATAGAAGATTGTTCTTCTACTAACTGCGTCATCATCTTTAAAACATCGTCCCGTAAGTCTTCACGTGCCAAAGCGAATTCTAACGTCGTCTGGATAAAACCGAGTTTTTCACCGACATCATAGCGCTTGCCTGTGAATTCAAAAGCGAATACAGGTTGGACTTCGTTCAAGCGCGTGATCGCATCCGTCAACTGGATCTCGCCACCAGCGCCAGGCGCTTGGGTCTCTAGAAACTTAAAGATTTGCGGCGTGAACAAGTAGCGCCCGAGAATCGCCAAGTTCGACGGTTCGGTTCCTGGTGCCGGTTTCTCGACGAACGACTCGACTTTATGTAACCCGCCTTCAAGTGATGACTGAAGGTCAACGATGCCATAACGGTGTGTCACGTCACGAGATACCGGTTGGACACCGATGATCGAGCTCTCTGTCTTGTTGTACTGTTCAATCAATTGACGGGTACAAGGCACGTCCGCTTGCACGATGTCATCACCAAGCATGACGACGAACGGTTCGTCGCCGATAAACGCTTTCGCTTGAAGCACGGCGTGACCGAGCCCTCTCGGCTTCGATTGACGGATGAAATGGATGTTGATGTTCGTCGTCTCTTCGACGAGCTTCAAAAACTCCGACTTCCCTTTCTCAATCAATTGTTGCTCAAGCTCTGGCACCGAGTCGAAGTGGTCCTCGATGGCCCGTTTTCCTTTACCAGTCACAATCAAAATGTCTTCAATGCCTGACTCGACCGCTTCTTCGATGATGTATTGGATCGTCGGTTTGTCGACGATCGGCAACATCTCTTTCGGCATCGCTTTTGTCGCCGGTAAGAACCGTGTCCCGAGACCAGCTGCCGGAATGACCGCTTTTTTAACTCGTTTCATTGTCATCTATCCCACTCCTCTTGGATGGTTCTATCTATTATGTCTAATCCATAGAAAAAAGGATGTATCTACCATCCTTTTAAAAAATTATAAATTAAGGGTATCACGTTCGAACCACCTAAAAAACCAAGGAAAGGGAATTAAAACATAAAATCGTTCGACAGATGTCGACAAAAATCATAAAGATAGAGTAGCTGTCAACTGTCTATTGTTAATAAAGGGAAATCATTTCTTCCATTTCCCTCTCCAATTTTTAATTGGAAGAATAGGGGGGTCGATGAAGACGAACTCGTCTTTTAGGATTGCTTCGGCGTTACTAACGTACGTGTTCCATTTGTCTTGGCCGAGTTCTTTTGTGACGGCGTCTTTGGCGTCGTCCCAATAGAACGTGCGGCGCCCGGTACTATGGGCGTCCGAGGCGATCAAGTGGCTCAGCCCGTTACGAAGGAACGTGAAAGCGAGGTCTTGAACGTTCTGTCCGAACTCGCCTGTCAGGCTGCCCGTCGTGATTTGCGACAAGGCCCCGGACGACACGAAGTCCATCAACCGTTTCGGGTTCAGCGCGAACTCTTTGTTGCGCTCGGGGTGGGCAATGACCGGCGTGTAGCCTTCTGTCTGCAGTCCGAAGAACAGTTGCTCGGCATAGGCCGGGACAGAGTCGCTCGGAAATTCGACAAGGACGTAACGCGATCCGGCGAGCGACAGCGCCTCGACTAAATCGCCGAACACGCGAATCTCTTGACCAGCGTACAGGTCGAGCGCGATGCCCTCATGGCGCAACACGTCTTGAAGCTTGGCGACGGCGTTTTGGATGTTCAACTCGTCCGTCTCGAACTGGGGGTGAAACGCGTGGGGGGTGACCACGATTGCGGTCACCCCTTCGCTTGCCGCGCGTTTCGCCATTTCTACCGCTTGTTCGACCGTCTCCGGTCCGTCATCGACGGCCGGGAGCAAGTGACAATGAATATCGATCATGGCGTTGTCTCCTTTTTACTCGTACGCGTAGTAGTAATAGTAATCGTCGCTGCCTTGCGGCTCACGCTTATTCAAGACGACACCGAGGATATGGGCCTCGGCGAGCGTCAACTGTTCTTTCGCCTTGACGACCATCTGGCGGTCCGACTTGTCGCAACCGACGACGAGGACGACGCCGTCTACTTTCCGGGCCAGGACGCGTGTGTCGGCGACTTGCATCATCGGTGGGGCGTCTAAAATGATGATGTCATAATTCGTTTTCAACTCTTCGAGCACGCGGTCCATCGTCTTCGACGACAATAACTCAGAAGGGTTCGGTGGGATCGGTCCCGCCGCCATCAAGTCCAAGTTCTCGACTTGTGTCGAATGCGTCGCTTTCTCGATCGTCGTCTTCTTGGCGAGGACGGTCGACAGCCCGATACCGTTCGATAGACGGAACGTGAAGTGGGCCGTCGGACGACGCATGTCGCAGTCGACGAGTAAGACGCGCTTGCCTTGTTGGGCGTAGACGACGGCGAGGTTCGACGACGTCGTCGACTTGCCTTCGCCAGACGAGGCCGATGTGATGACCATCGTCTGTAAGTCGTCATCGACGGCCGTGAACTCGAGGTTCGTCCGGATTGTCCGGTATTGCTCGGAGATCGGCGACTTCGGCTTATGGACCGTGATCAAGTCGCGGCCGGTCTTATCGTACTTGATATGTTTATGCTTCTTTTTCCCGAAATTAAACATGGACTTCTTCACCTTTCACTTTCGCTTGGCGTTGTTGCTGCATCTCGACACGGTCAATGACCGGGATCGACCCTAATACCGGGAGTTCTAAAATCATCTCGACGTCTTGCTCCGTCTTGATGCGACGGTCGAGCACGACTCTGAGGAAGGCGATAGCGACTCCGATCATCAAGCCAAGCACAGTCGCGATCGCCGTATTGAGCAAGATGTTCGGGCTGACCGGGAACATCGGCACGGACGCATCCGACAACACTTTGACGTTGTCGACGCCGCTCATCAATTGTTGGACTTCTTTTGAGAATACGGTGCTGATCTCGTTGGCGATATCCGTTGCGAGCACCGGGTTCGTATGTTGGACCGCAATGTTGATGACTTGTGAGTTCTGTTCGCTGTTGACTGTGATCAAGTTACTGATGTCCTCCGGGGCACCGACGACGTTCTCTTGGACCGGCTCTAAGATGGCCGGGCTCTGGATGATGACGCGGTACGTGTTGACGAGCGCGACCGACGACTGGACTTGGCTACTATCAATCATGTTGTTTTGTGTCTCTTTAGGTGCGACGAGCACTTGTGTCGACGCCTCATACGTCGGTTGAATGACGTACGAGCTGACGAGGAAGGCGATGAGTGCCGCGATGAGTGCTAAACTTGCGATGAGCCATTTGCTCCGCTTCAAGATGGAGAACAGTTCTCCAAGGGAAATCGTTTCTTCATTCATATTCGTGTTCTCTCTCCTCTATTCTGTAAAATCACGACTGGAAAATTTCCGCAAATAATATTTTTACTGACAATACCAAAACATTATAGCAAAAATTCTCTCCCGTGATGACCCATTTTTTAAAAATTGGGTTTTTTGGCATGCAAATCTGCTAAACTTTGAAAGGAATAACTTTACAAAAGGGGGAGACAATAGTGCACGTTAGTGAGCGCCTACTCCAGCTATATGCCGATGTCGATGCGTCGACACGTACAAAATTGCAAACTTTAATCAAACAAAATCTAGGGGACGGCAAATCGTTGACCGTTTCTTTTGAAGAACTGACCGGTGCGACGAAAGCCCCACTCCCGACCGACGAAAAATCAGCGGCCGACTTCACGGCCTGGATCAAAGACGGGAAGAAAGATGCCACGTTCCTTCCATATTATGTGTCTTTACTCGAGAAGCATGATCGGGTGCTGAACAAAGAAGCGACGGTGCCGCAACCGATCACGGTTGACAAGACAGTCGTCAATGAGACACCTGCTGAAAAAATGCCACAATCAGCAGCACAGACTCAGAAGCCGCGTTACGTACCGGAGACTTCGGTCCCGTCACGCGCCGAACGGGCCAAGCGAATTGAACCGGCCCGCCCTCGTAAAAAGAAAGGCAAATGGCTCGGTGGCCTGTTGCTCGTCGCGATCTTATTAGGCGGCGGCTATATCGGGTATCCATATGTAGCGGCGCTGTTTGAGCCGAGCGAGACAACGGAAGTCGAAGCCCCGGCGCCTGAGCCGGAACCGGTCATCGAACAACCGGAGACGAACTACGTCTGGCTGGCGACGAAAAACGTCAACCTCGTCAGCGAACCGAACGGCACGACAGTCACCTATATAGGAGATATCGGCGATCGCTACGAGATTATGAACGAACAAGATGATCATGTCGAAGTCGACCTCGATGGCACGACGGCTTGGGTCGCACTCGATGCCGTCACGACCGACTGGCCGTCACGCGATCTGACTGACAGTACGCTGCTCGACTGGGCCGAGACGAACCTAGACAACACTTGGCTTGGTGAAGCGCTCCCTGATTTCTTTGCGATGAACGAGACCGCGCTCACCGAGACAATCGGCGCACCGTACGGTCGTGAGACAGACGCCTTGAACGCCTATGCGTTCTACAACGGCGGCTTCTTCGTCATCCAAGACGATCAAGTCCACGCCATCGACTGGACGAACACGCAACTCGCGCGCGAGGCGTTCGACCCGCTTGGTGAACCCGTCATCGAGACGAGCGACGCGCTCGTCTATGAGAGCGAGACGTACTCGCTCCGCTTATTTATCGGCACGAACGGACAGACCCGCGTGCGTTTGACAGAAAAATAATAGTTTTCTTCGGAAGGAGTAACCCCTATGACTACGATTTTAGTTACAGGTGGTGCCGGCTACATCGGCACCCACACCGTCCTCCAACTACTTGAGACCGGACACGATGTCATCGTCCTCGACAACTTGTCGAACAGCCGCCGTGAGGCGCTCGACCGCGTCGAGGCGCTGACCGGTAAAACGGTCGAGTTTTATCTCGGCGACATCCTCGACCGGGAGTTATTGGAACAGATCTTCTTGAAACATACAATCGACGCCGTCATCCATTTCGCCGGACTGAAAGCCGTCGGCGAGTCGGTGAACGAGCCGCTCCGCTATTACGAGAACAACGTCGTCGGGACGACCGTCCTGCTCGACGTGATGAACGCGTTCGACGTGAAACAAATCGTCTTCTCTTCTTCTGCAACGGTATACGGCATGCCGGAACGGACACCGATCGACGAATCGTTCCCGCTCAGCGCGACGAACCCATATGGACGGACGAAGTTGATGATCGAAGACATCATGCGTGACTTGGCCGTCGCCGACCCGTCATGGAGCATCGCGCTCCTCCGCTACTTCAACCCGATCGGCGCCCATGAGTCAGGCCAGATCGGTGAGGACCCGTTCGACGTGCCGAACAACTTGATGCCGTACATCACGCAAGTCGCCGTCGGCCGCTTGAGCGAACTGAGCGTGTTCGGTGACGATTACGACACACCGGACGGCACCGGCGTCCGCGACTACATCCACGTCGTCGACTTGGCGGAAGGCCACTTGAAGGCGCTCGACTATGTCATGGACCACATCGGCGCCGAGGCGTTCAACCTCGGGACCGGAACGGGCTACAGCGTGCTCGACCTCGTCAAGGCTTTCGAGGCAGAGAGTGGAAAAACTGTCCCTTATAAAGTGACGCCGCGTCGCCCGGGCGACATCGGCAGCTGCTACGCCGATCCGACGAAGTCGAAAGACGCGCTCGGTTGGGAAGCGAAACACGACGTCCGTGCCATGTGCCGCGACGCCTGGAACTGGCAAGCGAACAACCCGAACGGTTACCGGGCATAAGAAAAACCCCTTACGCGAGAACGAGTTATCGTTCTTCCGTAAGGGGTTTTGTCATGTCTTCTTCTATCAAGTCTTGTCGCTCCCGCGCCCCAAGCACGCCGTAGTCGAGGACGACGATCAAAATGGCGATCCCGGCGAGCGTCCAAGCGGCATCGATGGCGAACTCGCCGACGATGAAGCCGAACAAGACGAAGGCGCCGAACGTTAGGTAATAGCCCTTGCGCCAAAGCAATCGGTACTGATTGGCGACGTCACGGTCCCATACGTAGAGGGCGACGTAGCCGACCAAGGCGATGAACAGCGTGGCAAACATCCAATAGAGAAACGACTGCAACGTCAAGCCTAACAAATACGCGAATAAAGATTGATTCATGGAAATTCGCTCCTTCGGTGTATGGTCGTGTATGTCATAGAACTTCCTTCTATTCCATTTTCTACCTAAACACCGAATGCGTCAATACGACTATTCACCAAAAATGACTTTTGGTTCAAAAGACCTATTCTTGCTTGATCCACATGAAGTCGTATGCCTCGAGCACGACCGCATCGACCCATTCTCCCGTGAACAAGTTCGTCCCACTCGCAGCGATGACGACCCGTTCGTCGGACACGTTCGTATAGAGTAGAAGCGCCTCGCCTCCCCCGCTCCGCTCGACCGTGAACACGCGTTTGTCCGTCGCGACGATGCGCTGCTCGGCGTACGGCGAGAAGGCCGGATGCGTCCGCTTGACGTTCAGCTGGCTCAAGATGCCGGAGAACACTTGCAGGCGGTACGGATCCGTCTTCAACTCTTGGACGAGCGCGGCCCGCTCGACCGGCGTCGTCACCCCGAGCAGCGTCCGGTAATCGACGGCCGGGATGCCTTGCAGCGAGAACAGGACGCTATGGGCGGCGAGCAACATGTCGACCGACGGCTCGAGCAAATTCTTCTCGAACGGGTCCCGCTCCGGCGTCGACAAGAAGTTGAAGTACGTCTTGCCGTCCCCTGGCGCCTCGATGCGGTCGGCCCATTCGGTCAACCCTTTGGCGTTGCCTTGGGCGAAAGCGAGCAGCGTATGGGACGCCAAGTCGAAGTGACAGATGACGTCGGCGACTTCGAAGTAGGAACCGGTCCGGTCGGCGTCCCCTTCATAGGCGAGGACGAGCTGCCCGTGCGGTTTATAGTGGTGGAGAATCAATTGCCATAGTTCGAGCACGTGCTTGATCCGCTCCTCGGGCATGCCCCGGAACGATTGGACGTGGACGCGGACTTTCGTCGCCCCTTGTGCGAGCCGTTCGATGAAGGCGTCGGTCTCGTCGAGCAAATCGACTTGCAGCTCGTTATAAACGTCCGGCGTCATCTCATACATGAGATCGAACTCGTCGTGGAAGCGCCCGAGGTCCTCGAACAGACGGATGCGCGGGTTGACGGCCGTGTCGGTCGGCTTCACTTGATGCGGGAACAGCGACACGAGATACAAGTCGCTGATCGACGATCGGACGTGGTCTTTCAATAGCGTGTGCAGCGCGTCGAGGTCTTGCGTCCCGTCGGTCGTGACGGCGTTCGCGTCGACGATGAGGACGCTCGTCAGCTCGCTCGGCGCCTCGTGGTCGTGCCACGTGTGGCCGGCCCACTTGTCGAACAGACGGCGCCAGTCGTCGGTTGTATGATCGTCTTCGAGTCGGTTGATTATCGGTTCAAGTTTGTCCCAAATCATGTGATCCCTCCTAGTACTGTCTCTATTAACAGTCCCACCGATGTGCCCGTTTCAAACGCACGAAAAAAGCCACCCGAGGGCGACTTCAGTCCATCAAACGCTTCAGTTCGGTCTGGACGCTTGCGAGCGAGTCCGGATTTGGGTTCCAGTAATAAATACCGTCTGACTCTAGCCCGCCCGCCCCTTCGATCCGGAGCGTGCTGGCGTTACGGAACGCCTGCATGTAGTCCGTCGACAGACCGACGAGCTCGTTGAACTCGATGTTCGTCTTGGCACGGTTGCCGGCGACGTCCAACAGTTTCGTCACTTTATCGACCGAGAAGTCGGAACGCCCTTTCTCGACGATGGCCGCGACGACGGCGCGTTGCCGCTCTTGGCGGCCGAAGTCCCCGTTCGGGTCGTCGTAACGCATGCGCGTATACGACAATGCCGACTCACCCGTCAACTCCACTTCACCGACCGGATACGAGTAACCGTCCGACGCGAACGCGAAGTTGTTCGTCACCGTGATACCGCCGAGCGCGTCGACGACCTCGGTGAACGCCTCCATGTCGGTCTCGACGACGTAGTCGATCGGGATGTCCAAGAGTCCTTCGACCGTATCCATCGCCATCTCGGCCCCACCGAACGCGTAGGCGTGGTTGATCTTGTCACTCATCCCGCGCCCGACGATCTCCGTCTTTGTATCCCGCGGGATGCTGAGCATCGCCCCTTCGTCCGTCTCCGGGTTGAGCGTCATGACGATGATCGAGTCGCTCCGCCCTTGCTCGGTGCCGCGGCGGTCGACGCCGAGGAGGAGGACCGATACGGACCGTTTCTCTTCGATCGTCTGCACTTGTTTGCGCTCTTCAGAGATTTCTAAATTATCGTTCACCCGTGTCACCGTCTCATTGACGTCCCGGTACATCGACCAGACGAATAGCCCGCCGGCGATGAGGAAGACGGTCATGACGCCTACTGTGAGCAATACCCATTTCTTCCATGATGATTTCTTGCGATGTCTCGCCATCAGACCACCTGCTTTCATTAAATCTATAGTATGAATAATTCCCGCTTACCGTGTAGTATTATAGCACGTTGCCAAAAAATGCTAACGATTTCTTTCGGATTTTTATGGGAAATGTGTACGCTGTGGCCGGCGTCGCATATGACTGGGCCAAGCCGCGTTGATCTCCGCCCCGAGCAGCATCGTCGCCGCCGTCAAGTAGAGCCAGATTTGCAGCAAGATGACGATCCCGATCGTCCCGTACGTGTCGCCGAACATCGAGAACTGGTCGACGTAGATGCTGTAGCCGGTCGACAACAGCTGCCACGAGATGACGGCGAAAGTGGCGCCTGGGAGCGTCTCCGTGAATGTGACGTGTTGCTGGGGCGCGAATTTATAAAACAGCGAGAACGCGAAGATGAGGATGACGGTCGAGACGGTATACCGGGCGAGCGTCGCCAACCGTTCAAACTCCTCGAGCATCGGGAACCACGCGTACATGAGCTCGACGAACTCGCGGCCGAAGATGTGGAACACGATCAAGATGACGGCACCGACGCTGAAGGCGACGAGCGTCAACAGCCCGATGAGCCGACGGACGATGTAGCTGCGCGCCTCGGTCTCGCCGTACGCGAACACGGTCAGCTTGACGAGCCGGGCCGCCCCGTTCGAGGCCGACCAGACGGCGATGACGGCACCGACCGAGATGAGCCCGGCGTTGATGTCGCCGCTGACGTCATAGACGACCGACAGCATGTCACGCACACTCGCGCCCGGGATCAAGATCTCGATCTGCTCGATCAACAGGGCGTCGTCGATCCCGAGCCACGCCATGACGGCGAACAACAGGACGAACGTCGGGAAGATGGCGAGAAACCAGAAGAAGGCGAGCGTGGCGCTATAGTCGTTGATGTGATGGTCTTTGAAGCGATGGCGGACGTCGATGATGAGACGGATCAGTCGGTCGAGCACACGGGTCACCCCTTTTCTTTTCATTATCGCACAAATTAAAACGCCTCATCCGCTTTGGATGAGGCGCTGTTGTCATTGTTCCATCAATTCGCCGAGATACGACTTCACGTCTTCCAGTGAGGCCGCATCCGGGTTCCAGTAATAGATGCCGTCGTCAGCCTTGCCGCCAGTGCCTTCGAGTCGAAGGACGTCCTGGTTTTTGAAGGCGGCCATATAGTCGGCCGACAGTGTCCGGATGTCTTTGAACGTCATGTTCGTCTTCGCGTTATTGCCTAAGACGTCGAGCATATTGTTGAATTTCGAGATCGAGAAATCGTCTTTGCCTTCGTTGACGAGCGCCGTGATGACGTCACGCTGACGCTCTTGGCGACCAAAGTCACCACTCGGGTCGTCGTAGCGCATCCGCGTGTACGCGAGCGCCTCGGGGCCCGACAAGTTGATCGTGCCCGGCTCGAACGAATACTCGCCTGACGTGAAGGCGAACTTGTTCGTCACTTCGACGCCGCCGAGAAGGTCGACCGTGTCTTGGAACCCTTTCATATCGACTTCGGCGACGTAATCGATCGGGATGTCGAGTAAGTTCTCGACCGTCGCGAGCGCCATTTCGGCACCGCCGAACGCATAGGCGTGGTTGATCTTATCGGTCGTGCCTTTGCCGACGATTTCCGTCTTCGTGTCGCGCGGTATGCTGAGCATCGCGCTCGCATCCGTATTCGGGTTGAGTGTCATGACGATGATCGAGTCGCTGCGGCCTTGCTCGTCGGCACGGCGGTCGACACCAAGCAACAGGACAGATACCGGTTTCTTGTCGTTGATCGTCTGCTTGTTCATCCGTTCCGGGCTGAGCCCGGCCGACTCGTTCAAACGACTGACCGTCGAGTCCACTTGGTTATACAAATAAGCTGCCACCCCGACTCCGATGAGCAGGAACAGTCCAACGACGATCCCCACAATCAACGCGATGCGTTTTGCGGGTGTTTTCTTCCTACGACGTTTCTTGACTCTCTTTTTCTTTTGCTCTTCCATGACATTGCACCTTTCCTCGAACCTGTAGTCAATTTCACATAGGTTTTATTTTAGCATGCACCTTATTTTAATATTCCTATTTTTTATAAAAGAGGTAAATGGTTGCCGATTGTTGTCGAATCATTCACTCGCTTATTTCTATCGGTCGGTTTTGAAAAAAGGTTTAGCTTTTCTGGCATATCTTTTTTCAAACCTACCCTGACCTCCAAAAACTGAAACCGCTACCATTCCGATCACCATGGGCACAAGGTCACAGCACGCAGTTCTAATTCTTGCGAAACCGATCGGGGACGTCCTCGATCGATTGTTTTTTAGGTCCGTTTCCTTATTTCTAAAAAGCCTTATAGTACAAACGCATTATTTTTTGTAATATTTGTATAAGGAGTCATGTAAATGTAATTAAAATCCAATTATTTCGCGAAGGGGATAGACGGATGCGTTTCGTCGTCACGTGTTTTATCGAGAAAAAAGAGCCGTTTTCATTCATTATTTACGGGAGTTCGAAGCATCAGGCCGAACGGACATTTCACCAGACGCTCCAGTTGGCCAATCCGCTCAACGACTTCATCGAGGCGAGTGATGGACAGAAGATCCGAATCGGGTCGATCCTCGCCTACCGGATCGATGATATAAATCCTCTCTTTTGAATCCGCTCCATTTCGGGTAACCCTTATAAAGACTAAACCAATTGATTGGGGGAGCGAATATGGAACTAGGAATGATTGGACTTGGCAAGATGGGACTCAACCTGGCGCTCAATTTGACGGATGGGGGCCACCGCGTCATCGGATACGATCCGGGTAACGTATCGACGAGCCAGTTCGAGACGCTCGATTCGCTCGAAGCGGTCGTCGCCGAGCTGAAAGCGCCGCGCGTCGTCTGGGTGATGGTGCCAGCCGGTGATGTGACCGAGCGTGTATTGAACGATTTGCACGCGCTGTTGTCTCCAGGGGATATCGTCATCGACGGCGGCAACTCGAACTATAAGGAGTCGATGCGGCGGGCCAAACACTTCAACGACAAACTGATCTACTTCTTCGACGTCGGGACGAGTGGCGGCATGGAAGGCGCGCGTAACGGCGCCTGCACGATGATCGGCGGCGATATCGAGGCGTTCGGCAAGATCGAGGAATTGTTCCAAGACGTGTCGACGGACAACGGCTACTTGTACGCCGGTCCGAGTGGTAGCGGTCATTTCCTCAAGATGATCCACAACGGCATCGAGTACGGCATGATGCAGGCGATCGCCGAAGGGTTCGAGATTCTCGAGAAGAGCCCGTTCGATTACGACCACGAACAAGTCGCCCGTGTCTGGAATCACGGCTCGGTCGTCCGCTCCTGGTTGATGGAGTTGACTGAGAGCGCGTTCCACAAGGACGCGAAGCTAGATACGATCAAAGGCGTCATGCATGCGTCAGGTGAAGGCAAGTGGACGGTCGAGACGGCGCTCGAATACGGCGTCCCGGCACCGGTCATCGCCATGTCGCTCATGATGCGCCAACGCTCGCTCGAAGAAGACACGTTCTCCGGCAAGGTCGTCGCCGCGCTAAGAAATGAGTTCGGCGGGCATGCGGTCGAGAAGAAATGAATGAACACACGACAGAGCGCCAACCGAATTGTCGGTTGGCGCTCTGTCACTCCTTATGCTGACTTTTGATTGAGCCAATCCCCCACCCGTGTGAACGTCTGCGTGAGCGGCGTCGGCTCCATCCGACTGAACGTATGATAATCAATGTCTGTAATATACCAAACGAGCCGGAGCAACGAGAAAGCGAACGCCATCGTCGAACCGATTGCAAAGCTGAGGCCATACCCTTCCGCTCCTAAAGGGAGGAGCGATACTGTCAAGAGCGCGTTTGATGTCAAGAACAAGAATGACGTGAACGCCGCACCTCGATGATCTTCAAAGTAAAGCAGCACGAGCGTCAAGACGAGCACCATCGCATTCGAGAACGCGCCGACCGTCGTCATGAGAAAGACGTCGTGTGATTCGGGCGACAGTCCGATCAAGACGAACACTGTCGAAGAGAAGAGCAACACCATGAGCGTGACGATGCCCTGGTTACGGAATAAGCGTTGTAACTCTTGCTTCAAGACGAGAATCATCGCACTCTTGGCCCGTTGAATCTGTTGATACGTCCCCCCTTCATTCGCGTATCCATAAAACATACGATACCGCTCATAAAACCTTGTCTCGACGGAGACGACGAAAATCGTCATCGTTGGGATGATCGTCAAATACGACAAGAAGATTGCCGTGTCATAGACCGGGTGATAGCGGAACGTGTCTAGATGCGTGCTGCTTCCGTCAGCGAACCAAATGACCCACGTCCCGACCCAGATCCCGATATTGTATAAAAAACTCGTCCAAAACAAGGCCGGGTACTTATCAAAATAACTGAAATATGTGAACCTGTCCTTTGTGCCCCGACCCGGGAACGTCAAGAGCATCGATGTGAACAAACCGAACAGCGTGACGATGAGGCCGAGTGTCATGCTCGCCGTGAGGGCGATACTCTTCGCATACGGTGCCGTCAAAAACGGCATCAAAAATTGATCGGTCAGTAAGACGCCGCCGACGGAAATGACACCGCCGACGAGAAAGCTATAGGCGACCGCCTGATAGAACTTGGCCGCACTTAAAAACAGGAAGTGGACCCAGATCAAGTTGATTGTCATAAACAACACGAACGCGAGCGCGTTCAAGACGACCGGTAAGTCTGAAAATCCTAAGAAAAAGAGGAACAATAAACCCGCGAGCACGACCGTCGTCTTCGTCATCCCGATATAGGCCGGGAAAATATCATCATACCGTTTTTCATAAAAACAGTCGGCGAGGTATCTCGTGACGACGAGCTGTTGCACACCTAGCACGACTTGCGAAAAGATGAAACTATATGACACGACGAGATTGAACGTCGTCCGTTCCTCGAGCGACGCGATGGAGAGAAACGTCGTCAACCATTGCATCAAGGCGATCGTCACGATGACGATCAGCCATGGTCCAGACGTGACGAGACCGGCGAAAGCATACGCTTTGAGGCGCGATGAAAAGTAGTCTTCTTGAAATAATTTTTGCAGCTTAAACCCGATGCCCGCCATAAGCCACACCCCTTTCTTCATAAAGCTGAACGTATTCCGAGATGAACTGTTCGGTCCGGTAATACGCCAAGGCACGCGCTTGTCCGTTCTCACCGAGCTTTCGCGCGTCCTCCCGGTTATGGTAGAACCAACTGCAACGCTCGGCGATGCGTCGTGCATTGACCGGCGGCACGACAAAACCAGCCGGGCCGAACGGCTCGAACGAACGACCGTTGATGAGTTCGGCGCAGGCACCGACATCTGTGACGACCCATGGGACGCCTGCGGCCATGCCTTCTAAGACGGCGAGCGGTTGTCCTTCCGAGATGCTCGTCAATAGACATACGTCAAACTGCGGCAAATAAGACCGGATATCGACTTTACCGACAAGGAATACTTCTTGCTCGAGATCAAGTTGACGGATCAGTCCCATACATTCCTCGGCATATTCGTCATCCTCGTCGAGCGGACCCATGATTGTCATCTCGAACGGGATGAACATCTCTTGTAAGATTTTTGCCGCATGAATCATCGTCTTAATATCTTTGATCGGGACGACCCGGACGATGGCCCCGATCCTCAACACAGGGCTTGGTGGTTGTCGCGTCAAAGCCGACAATGCGGTCGCATCAATCCCGTTCGGAATGATGCGTAATTTTTCAGCGGGTGCTCCGAGCTGAGCTTGAAGCTCACTGTTACGGTCAAACAATGTAATGACATCGTCCGCCGCCCGATAAGCTTCTTGCGACAGATGATGGAAGAAGCGAATCCAGTGTGACCGGAAATCTGACGGGATCCATGCCGCTTGGAGCAACTCTTCTTCCCGTTCCCGAGAATAGATGCCATGTTCCGTCAAAATAAACGGGACATGCTGCCGCTCCTTGATCGCACTTGCGATCAATCCGGCGTAGCCGGTCGCGGCCGAATGGATGAGGTCGACTTGCGGCAGGTCTGCTTGTAGTAAGTCGAGCACTGGTGCATACATGCTGCGCCACATCCAAAAATAGTCGATGAACGAACCGGCCTGACCTTCTTCTTCATAGCTTGACGTGACAAGATCATAAAACAGACGGCTCGAAAAGAACTGCTCCGGCGTGCCGATTGAACTCTCGAGGAGCGGATAAATCGATTGATTCACTTGCCCGAACGTCATCCACGTTTTGATTTGTTGATTTTGTTCAGGTGTCAATGCACGTGGGCGCGATGGACGCGCTTGTTTTTGATTGAGCGCGAGCGTCGTCACCCCGCTCACATTGTCAGGTAGCGTGTATTTATAATCAGACGAAGTCATCGGTTTGGGCATGATTGAGATAATCTCGAACTCATGCATCGGCATCTGTTGCATCAACATATGCACCCAGCTCGATACCCCACCGCTAACATACGGATAACTCCCCTCAACGACTAGACCGATTCTCATGAGCCTTCCTCCTTGATTGCCAAACTAGCGTATGAATCCGTCAGTTCGACTTGATACAACGTTCCACTGTCCCCGAACGTGCGCACGGTGCCAAATGCGAACGTGCCCGTTTCGAGTGACGTGCCGGGCTCGAGACGGACGAGCACCGTCGACGGCGTCGGGATCGACCGACCATTGATTTCAATCGTATCGTCGGTATAGGCGACTTCGATGGTCGCTTGTTTGTATAGTTCGTATTTCCGGTAAGCATCATATTGGGTGAGCGCTTCGAGATGTGGATACGTCTCGTGAATCGTCTCGAACATGCCTTCAAACGACTCTTTCATCTCAGCCCAGCCTCGCCCTTTTGAGCGGAACTCGTCGAGGACGTCATCAGGATGAATGAAGTGAGAGACGAGCCCAAAGTTCGCGACCGCATCCGCAACGACGAATGTTTCATCCGCCGTCTCATTGTAGCCGCTCGATACACGTGGGAAATTGTACAGGTTCTTGTTGACTGGGTCCGGTCCGAACTCTTGGACGTAACTTCCTTTTGAGGTGTCCCCGCTGTAGAGTCCAGCAACAATCAGACCGTCCGGAAACGCATCATTCAACACCGATAAACCGGACGCCCCGATAATGTTTGACGGTGGGACGTAACTGCGGATTTGTTCTTTCGGCAAATAATAATCGAACGTCTCGACGACGCGGTCGACCGCACTACGCATCTGTTGTTCGTCATCCCATCTCGTATATCCGAGCTCCGGGTCCATCGTCTCGTCACCCGAGACGAGCGGTTGGTGGTTGAAGCCGTGCAGGCCGACTTCGCCATTAATCTGTAACAGTCCGCGCCCGTATTCGAGCATTGGCGTCCGGATTTTTCCGTTTAGTTCTTCGACCGTCTCTTCGTTCGTCGCCTTATAGCTACCAATCAAAAAGCCGGTGTAGATCACGTCATGGTCCTCGCCGATCTGCTTCATGTCCCGCCACCATACTTCAGAGAAAAACTCTTTAATCGAAAGATTGTAGGCGTCTTCGATGACCGGACTCGAATTGGCCGGAACCGGCGCCGGGAAGTCATCGAAATGGACGACTTTGATCCCTGCCTGTGGGGTCACGAATGCCGGGAACAGCGTCGTCAATGCTTGGATCATCAGCCCGCGTGAATTCTTATCGGCTAGTGACGTTGTATTCCAATACATCACTTCCCCCTCGCCGTATGGGGCTTTCCACAAAATCGGCTCCTCTTTCGCCGTGATCATCACGTCTGAACTCGCCTCGAGCTCGACATCGGCGATACTGTGGATGAACAGTTCTGAGTCTTGTGGCAAGTCGATGTAACCAGGGAACAACTCCCGCTCGAACACTAAGCCGTTAATATCATCCAAGTAATCTCCAAAGTCCGAGACGCCGACTAAGTCAGCCCATTTCGCATCGATAAAGCGGCCGGCGATATAAAGTCTTCCGCCTTCATCGACAAACCGTTCAATCGTCTCGTATGGCCATAACTCTGTATTCTCCCCGCTCAAGACGAGCACTGTGCGCGGTGACGGTTTGAGCGTTTCGATGGCCTCCACCCCGATGCGCGTATACGGTAGTTTCGCGTAATCCAATGCGTACGTGAAATTGGTCAAGATTGACTCCGAGAGACGATCTTCGTTTTGATGAATATAAATTTGAACCGGTTCTCCCGAGAGCGCCCGCGACTCTCCCGCAAGTGTGTCAAACGTCCGGGTCTCACGCGCCTCGTTCGGTATGAGGCGATGTCCGTAATCGAGTCGTAAAAATTGAACGATGACGATGACGGATACGAGAATCGAAAACAAAACGATGATATAGCCATAGATTGATTTTTTCACTGCGTCACACCTTCCAACCTTTCTAGAATAAAACGACGTTCCTCTGGGATGTCGTCTGGCGACACCGAATGCGTCATCCGATCGAGGAGTGGTCGTAGTGCTGTCCAGTCTCCCGCAGTCATATGATGTTCGATCAACATGAAGTATCCGTCTGGACGAGTAGCATGATGTCTCGTCAATTCGTCTGCCAATCGAACGCCCGCCTCGATATCGTCACGTCTGAACGCGAGTTGTGCCGCCGCTTTCAAATACGTGTAATCGGTCGCATCGATCTGAGCGAGCTGTTCTAAATAAGTATGCAGCTTGATCATGGCACGCTCTTTTGACGTATCGTCTAACAGCCCGCTCTCGATGAAGCGCTCATATGTGTCAATCAGCCGATAAAATGAATCGATTTTTTCATCGTCAAGCTGTACTTCTTTTTGCTTGATCGCCGTCTCGTAGCGATCGAATAACGTGTTGCGGACGGTCGCCGCATAATGAACTGTCTCAGTGTCCTCATGCTCGAGACCAGCATCCAAATAAGATTCGATGTTATCAAGTGGCGTCGACATCAACTGGGTCATCGATTGCTTCCGTCGTGTCGCGTCCATCAAGAGTGCCTCAGACAGTGGTACGGTATCGATATCTTCTTTCGCCTGTTGCTGTAACCGCTCTAAATTAACAGTATCGAATTGGATGTATTCGTCATAGTCGAGCAACGTCTTCTCTGAAGCGTAACGGCGAGCGATTCGATAGCTGATCCAACCAAACAACTCACCGAAAAGCGGAATGAGTGCACTCATCCAACAGACGACCAAGAGGATGCCGCGGTCTGATTCGGCCATCTTCGGAGCAATGAGTCGGTATGCCACGTACAGACAAATCGCATGGACGAGAAAGAATAGCCCGATTAGTGCCGTCATCGTTTCTGCCCGCCTTTCACTAAGAACGTCTGCTCCATACGCTCTTTAAAGCGCTCCGCGAACTCTTTAGGCGTCCCTGGAAGTAAGAAGTGTAACGTCTCCGTCTCAGCATCATAGCCGATGATGTCAATTTCTCGCATCGCTTGTCGCAAGATTAACTCCATCTCAATGAGTGACAAGTTGATGTGGTCGACCGCGAGCGCGAGCGTGCTATAAGGTTGGTCATATTGTTCGTGACGGACGGCTTGAAGCTTCACTTTCTCCTCGAACGCAGCGACATGATAAATATGCGTCCCGTCAACTAACTCGTTACGTGCGAGCATCCATTCCATCGCCCGCGCTTTCTCGATTCGTGTACCAGCCCAGTCCAAGATGAGCTGCATCATGTTCATCTCGTAGCTACGCAGCTTGTTAAAATCAACTTCTTGGATCACAACGACTTCTTGGATCGCACCATCATACCGAATCGGCGCAATCAGAAGCGGCACGTCCGTTTCGTCAGCCGTGCGAATCGATAACTTACCCGTCCGAAGCATGCGTTCATATAGACCTTGTCCCGCCTCGATGAACAACGTCTGCGGCAGACGAGACGCTTCACCTGACCGGACGTGCAGACGCAATGTCCGCTGTGACGTATCCACATGGTAAATCGCGATCTGTTTGGCATAAAAGGACTGTTCGAGCGTACGCACGAGTTGATCGCGGACAATGTCCGGGAGATCTTGATCGAGACCAAGCCCAATTTCATAAATTTTCGACAACGTATAATCGGAATCGAGCACTTTTTTACGCATCTCGACTTGTGAGAGTTCGAGATGTCTGACCGTCTCCTTCAGTTGTCGATTTTCATCAGCGACTTCTTCTTGGCGAATACGGAGCGACTGATAGCGCTCTTGGAACGATGTGCTGAAGATACCGGCGAAAATGGCGATGAAGAAATGGAGCAAAATCCAAGCCAGTTCGTTCGCATCATATAAAAATAGCAACAGATCGGTCCCTTGCGATAGAAGAAACATAAAGTGATAGATGCTCGTCAACGTGAAGCTGACGAATGCTCCGAGCAGACCATAACGGAGCGAGAACAATAAAATGTAAAAAATGAGCGGGTCGATCGCCCAGTCAGAGATTGAAAGATTAAAGATATAATCAAAGATGCCGATAATAAGGATACTAACAAGCATCTCCGTCCATTTGATCGCGTTTCGATTTTGGGTATAGATCACGTATCAATCATTCCTTTACCTACGATTTTCGTCATCCGATGAGACGAGGTGTTGTTCGTACAATTTCATATCGAGAAGGGCAAACTTGCTGAAAAGTAAGGGCGCAAAGACATGGGTCGTCGATCTTTTGATACCGATCGCCAGTCTGCAATGCCACAGCCGCTCTCTGATAACAATCAGGAGGGTATTTAAATGGGTATTATCTCACTCAAACGCACGATGTCGATGTTTTGTGCATTCGTTGTCGGTCTGTCTATATTGACACCACTCACAGCGAACGCACAGACGAGCAATCCGCTATCAGGGGTCAAATCGTACAAAATCTATTACGACGCCCCGACGAAAGCTCAAATGAAGAAGATGCAACGCTATGACCTCATGATTATCGAGCCGGTCTATTATTCGGCCGCCCAGATCAAAGAGCTTAAAAAATACGGCACGAAAGTGTATGGCTACATCAACACGATGGAAGCAGATAACTGGAACGTAGATTTCATGAAACAGTTAAACGAATCCGACTTTTTCCATCGAGACGGTAAACGTGTACATTATGCGGAATGGGACTCGTATTTAACCGATATCACGTCCTCTCATTATCAAGCACTCTTAGTCGCTGAAGTGAATAAACAGATTGTCAACAAAGGGCTAGACGGTGTGTTTTTAGATACGGTTGGAAACATCGACAACGAACACTGGCAGCAACCGGCTGTCCTCGCCGCCCAGCGCGACGGGATGAGTCAATTCATGAGTACGTTACGCGTGCAACATCCCTCGTTGTCATTGATTCAAAACTGGGGATTCGGCACACTGAAAAGTCATACGTACCGTTACGTTGATGGTGTCATGTGGGAGAGTTTTAATCATAGCGTCATTTCAAAAGACCAGTGGTCCAAAGATCGCATTCAAGAATTGCGTACGATCAGTGAAGCATACGACATTAAAACGCTTACTGTTTCATCGGCACAACAAGCAAAAAGTAAAGCACTCGCCGAAACAAACGGGTTTATTCATTTCCATTCGAACACGACATTAAACTACAATAAATTTTAAAGATTTTTCTTAGAATTACACATTCTTTCCACGAATACTATGTGTGGTTTCCAAAAAAGGTAGATGAGTTTTACACATACAAAGGTCGAGTCGATGATATTCTGTCAGCTCGACCTTTTTTATTCACATAAGCGAGGTCTAGGCTTCTCGATGACGCGAAGAGAAGACCTCTCACAGACAATCGTCAGCACATAAGCTTGCTTAATCACTATATGTAAATATTATACACGGAAAATAGAATTCTTCCTTTTGTTCGGTTTTGAGAAACATTCGTTAACATGATGCATCAACACACCTATTTAGGTCTTTATCCTCATTTCACAGGCTTTACGTTCAAACTTATTTACTATGTATCTAAAGATGCGTATATTTGTACACGCTGCTGTTTTGTAATGATTGGAAATGAAAACAAGGACGATTTACTCGTTTTGACTCGATGCATTCACATTAAGGAGGAAACTATGACTCGATTCACCTGGATCAATCCGCTCAAATCTCGATTGGCTGCCAATGAGTTACCGGTCGAACTCGCTGACGTCGCGAGCGACCGCCATTTCATCGAAGGACACCTCGATCCGCTCTACTTGCTCGACACTTCTGGCACGATCGTCGACTGCAACGAGAAGCTGTCGCTCTTACTCGGCTACACGAAGCGTGAACTGCACACACACTTCGCCCGCTTCACGACCGAAACGGACGCCGAACGGATTCACACCTATTTCGCAAGCGCACTCTCAGGAACTGAAGAAACGTACACGTGCGTGGCCAAACGGAAGGACGGCCGCATGTTGACGCTTCAAATCACGAATATCCCTGCTTATGACGACCAATTGATCGTCGGCGTATACGGAATTGCCCGGGACATCACGAACGAAGACCGATTGAAGAGCGATGTGGAACGTTTTCGCGACTTATACGAGCACGTCGAGGCGTCCATCTATCGAAAAGACTTACGGACCGGGAAGCTCGAGTTTTATACAGCCGGATTTGAGACGTTGTTCCAAACGGCACCGAAAGCGATGGGCGAGGACCCCTCCTCTTGCCATCACGTCATCCACCAGAACGATTTAGCCAAGGTCCGGGCCGCCCATACGCACGTCGAAGCAGGTCAGGAAACGACAGTCCTTTACCGGACAAACCTCAACGACAGCGTCAATTGGGTCGAGGAACGCCTCATCCCAAAGTTTGACGACGACGGCACGGTCATCGCGGTCATCAGTATCGCCCACGACATCACCCGACTGAAGACGCAAGAAGAACAGATTTGGCAACTCGCCATGCACAACTCGCTCACCGGTCTGCCGAACCGGAGCCTGTTTCTCCATGAATTGTGCGAACGGATAGAACAACACGAGCACATCGCGGTCCTGACCATCAGTTTCAATTCCATTCATCGAATCAATCACGACTTCGGCTACAAGGTCGGAGATGACTGGATCGTCGCGGCCACGTCCGCCTTGCTCCATCGATTACCGAACGGCAGTTTCGTCGGTCATCTTGGGGGTGACGAATTCATGTTGCTCTTGACCGATATCACAGACGAATCTTCGTTGATCACGAGCTGCCAGTCTTTACTCCAACTCGGGGACAAACAGATTCAAGTCGGCCCGTACGAATGGCGCCCGCCCGTCTCGATCGGGGTCAGCCGCTATCCGCATGACTCGACCGTCGCCGAAGAGCTTCTGCAGTACGCCAACACGGCACTCGGCCGGACGAACTTGCCGGGTATGGACCGGTTCGTCTTTTATGCCTCAAGCTTTAATATCGACTCATATCGGCGCCATCAGCTCGGCAACGACTTGAGTCGCGCCATCGACGAAAACGAACTTTTCCTCGAATTTCAACCGAAAGTCGACGCTTGGTCTGGCCGGATCGTCGGGGCCGAGGCGCTCGTCCGCTGGCAACACCCTGAGTGGGGACGGATTCCACCGAACGACTTTATCCCATTGTCTGAAGAGAGCGATTTGCACATCCAACTTGCCGATTGGGTGCTTCATCATACATGTGCCCATCTTCGAGACTGGCAGGACAAAGACTTACCCGTCGTCCCGGTGTCGATCAACGTGTCGCCGAAACGCCTGTCACATGGTCAGTATGCCGAGACGGTCACGCGGGCGCTAAGCCATTATACGCTCCCGCCGTCGTTGCTCGAAATCGAGATCTTAGAAACCGATGTCTTGAACGATAATCGAAAGATTCATGACACACTCGAGCAACTCGACGCCGCCAATATTCGTGTCGCCCTCGACGACTTCGGAACCGGTTACTCGTCACTCTCTTATTTACAGCAATATCCGATCAAGACGATCAAAATCGATCAACAGTTCGCCGCTGACTTGCATAAGAACAAAAAGACACAGGCGATTGTACGAACGATTTTGTTCATGGCCGAGGAGTTTGCGATGGACGTCGTCATCGAAGGCGTCGAGACGCTCGAGCAACTCGACGTCGCTCGACGCCTCAACTGCCGCATCGTTCAAGGCTACTTGTTCAGCCGTCCACTCGGCGCGGAGCAGTTCGAACGTACGCTCGAGGACCGTTTCCTCGCGACGACAGAAACGGTCGGCTCCGCTGTCACGAGACAAGCGTTCTCACTCGAGGCGAGCGTGACGATCCACAAGTTCCATGACCGGGAGCTATCCATCGGCTCGACCCCGATTGTCGTGACGAAAAATGGTCTACAAAGCCTGCATTTTCACGCCCCGATCCTTCTGCCGGTCACCGAGGCCATCGAATTGAAGATCTTCTTGCCACAAATAGGTGACAAGACAGACATCCTCGTTCGACTCGTCCGTGTGACCGAGCTCGAAAGCGGTCTGTTCGAATACGAGGCGAGCTATCTCGATACGAGTGAATCGCACCGTGTCATGATGACGCTTCAACAAAACACGCAAGTCCCGAAAAGCTCTTTGTGATCAGTCGAGGGCACTGAAAAACTTCAAATGTTTTTATCTCGAAGTGTTCTTCACGCGAAGCTTCAAAGCGACAAAAACCACACAATAAAAACGACCATTCCTTCGCTCTGAAGGGATGGTCGTTCGTTCATTTCCCGCGTGTCTCTGTCTCGTCGGCTGTCGGAATCACGATTCCGTCGAACTGGTCATCGCGACAGAGCGTGATCGCTTGCATCGCGAGTTGATAGTCCTCTTGCGGCAAGCTGATCAGTTCCGTCGGTAGCACCCATTCTTTATGATTGTACAGATGAATGACGAGTTTGACGAGGACGATTTCGCCCTTCTCAAACGTATTGTCTTCGATGATGGTCGATGTATTGATTCTCCCTGTCTCGAGGTTGATGTACGGCAGCAGAATGTCACGCACCCGTTCGTTCCCCGCGATCACGTACAGCGCCGAGAAATATTCTTTCCCCGCCGCCCCTGGGTCTTCTAACTGACGTGCCAGTTGTTTGAACACGCGATAGTGGTCAGCCGACAAGAAGTCAATGTTATTCATAGTGTTCAGCCTCTCTATCCGTATTTCGCTAGATATGTATCATTTCCACGCTTTGCCAAAACGTAACCCTCTCCGCAGCCTATTCCGCAATCTTTACATTTCGCAATGACGAAAAAAGCGGCAGCCCTTCAGCTGTCGCTCGTCCCGAACAATTCGGTCCCCGGCTTCACCCGTCCATCATCGTATTTGTAGATGATGTGCTCGGCTGTGAACTCGGTCGGTATCGTGAGCCCGGCCGCGGCCGTCAAGTTGTACAGCCCTTCGCGGAGCGAGATAATATAGTTCGTCACCCGGAAGCTCTTCTCGTCGACGACGAGCGCCCGTTGCAGCTTCGGGTCCGTCGTCGCGACACCGACCGGACACCGGTTCGTATGACAAACTTGTGCCTGGATGCAACCGACGTTGAACATGAGGCCGCGGGCGATGTTGACGAAGTCCGCACCGAGCCCTAAGGCGATGGCGACCTTATCCGCCGTCACGAGCTTGCCGGAGGCGAACAGTTTGATTTTGTCGCGCAGTCCATGCTCGACGAGGAGACGATGGACGTACGGCAACGCGGCGTGAAGCGGCAGTCCGACCGCGTCCGCGAGCTCTTGGTACGTCGCCCCGGTCCCGCCTTCCCCACCGTCGACGGTGATGAAGTCCGGATATCGATCGGACGTGGCCATGGCAGCGATCAGGTCATGGAGGTCATCTAGCCGACCGACGACGAGCTTGATGCCGACCGGCTTGCCCCCGACGTCGCGCAACCGTTCGATGAAGGCGAGCATCTCCGTATTCGTATGGAACTCGTTGAACCGGTTCGGGCTGTCGATGCTGACGCCGACTTTGACGTTGCGGATCTTGGCGATCTCCGGCGTCACTTTCGTACCTTCGATGTGGCCGCCCCGCGTCTTCGCACCTTGGGCGAGCTTCAGCTCGAAGGCGCGCACTTGTTTGATTGCACTCTTCTCCTCGAACGCCTCCCATGAGAACGCCCCGTCCTCGGTCCGGACACCGAACAGCGCCGGTCCAATCTGATAGACGAGGTCGACGTCCCCTTTCAAGTGATAGTCGGACAAGCCGCCTTCCCCAGTGTTCATCCACGTCCCTTTCGCCCGACCAAGGCCGATCGAAAACGCGCTGATGGCATTCTCGCCGAGCGAGCCGAAGCTCATCGCCGACTGACCGATGAGGCCGCGCACTTGGAACGGCTCTCGGCACGTATCTTTGCCGATGACGGGCGCGTCTGCAAGTGGCAACAAATACGGCGACACCTCTTGCTCGACGATGTGCTCTTTTCGCGTGAACAGATTATCGGCGTCGAGATGATACATATGCGTCGTCACCGTCTCGTCACGGGCGATCTTCAAGTCGGCCCGTTGTGTCGGGAACAAGGCGTTCTGGACGTAGAAGCCGTTCGCGTCGAAGTCCCGTTCCGACCCGAAACCGATGAGCCGTGACTTATATTTCCCGGAAATGACGGCCGACTCGTACTCGTTCCGCGAGAACGGCGTCGCCTCGTTGTCGTTCAAAAATAAGTATTGGCGCAACTCGGGGCCGATCATCTCGAGGATATAACGGACCTTACCGAGGAGCGGGAAGTTGCGGAGGACGGCGTGCTCGCGCTGATTGCGGTCTTTCATCCATAAGTAGAACAGCAGCATGAACGGCATCGAAATCAAAAGCACCATCAATATGAGCAGTACGACCAGCATCGTCGTGTTGAGCGACATCGTCCTCTCTCCTCCCGTAGCGTTCGGTTGTCCTTATCCGATACCACGTCGGGTGAACGATGAAACAGCTCCGACCCGTAACGTCCTGGGTCGGAGCTGTTTTCACATACGACGGCGTGAGATGGCTTCCCGCATCTGCCGGAGCGCATCCCGTCCCGTCTCTCCACGTTGCATCATGACGACCGTGAACAGAGCGTCAATTAAACTGAGCTCGGCGATACGCGAAGCGAGCGCCTCGGAACGGAACTCGGTCTCTTGCGACACGGTATACAAGGCGACGTCGGCGAGTTTCGAGAGCGGTGACTTGGCGTAGTTCGTGATGGCGATAATCGGCACGCCGCGATCCCGACAGACGTGCGCGACGTCGAGCGTCTCTTTCGAGGCACCCGAATGCGAGATGAGGACAGCGACGTCGTCTGTCGTCAGCTGTGACGCCGACATGAGCTGCATATGTGATTCTAAATTCGCCGTAACGAGCAGGCCGCTACGGACAAATTTATGGTACGCGTCAAGTGCAATCACAGCCGAACCGCCACTCCCGAAAAACTCGATGCGGCGGGCCGACAGCAACAAGTCGACCGCCTGCTGCATCGTCGCCTCCTCTAAGATTTGGCGGGTCGACTCGATCGTCTTGACGTTCGTCGCGAAAATTTTTTCAGCGATTTGAAGTGGCGTATCGTCTTGCGTGATGTCTTCATGGATATCATGGAGCGGTGCGACGATATCCGAGGCGAGCGCGATCTTCAGCGCTTGATACCCTTTGAAGCCGACGCGTTGACAGAAACGGAACACGGTCGACTCGGCGACATCTAAGTCGTCGGCCACTTGGTTGATCGTATGGTGAATGATCAGTTCCGGTTGTTTCAACATATAGTCGGCAATTCGTTGTTCCTTTTTGCTGAGTGTCGAATAGGCACCGCGGATACGGGCCAGTCCATTCATCGATTCCATCATCTATCACCCTTTCGTCTCTCTTAACGATACCTTTCCGAAAAAAATTCCGCAATCTCTATTGAAAATCGAATTTTATTTGATATTATGGACTAGAGACGGAAAAAAATTCTTTTTTTGAGGTGACGTTATGAAAATCGGTTTGATTGGATTAGGTAAAATGGGTTACAACTTGGCGCTCAATTTGAGCGACCACGGTCACACGGTCATCGGAACGGACGCGTCGAGCGTCGAGGCGACGACAGCGTTTGAGATCGTCCCGACACTCAAGCACGTCGTCGACAAGCTTGAGGCGCCCCGTGTCGTCTGGGCGATGGTCCCGGCTGGTGAGATTACGGAGACGGTTCTCACTGAACTCTTCGAGCGACTCGAACCGGGTGACATCGTCATCGATGGCGGCAACTCGAACTATAAATTGTCGGTCGCACGCGCCGAACAGTTCGCAGAGAAGAACATCTCGTTCTTCGACTGCGGGACGAGCGGCGGAACGGACGGTGCACGCAACGGAGCCTGCACGATGGTCGGCGGTGACGCGAAGGCTTGGCCAACCATCGAGCCGATCTTCAAGGACCTCTCGGTCGAGAACGGCTACTTGTATACGGGACCGGCCGGGAGCGGCCACTTCCTCAAGATGATCCACAACGGCATCGAATACGGCATGATGCAGGCCATTGCCGAAGGGTTTGATATTTTAGAGAAGAGTCCGTTCGACTACGACTACGAACAAGTGGCCCGCGTCTGGAACCACGGCTCGGTCGTCCGGTCATGGCTCATGGAACTGACCGAGAACGCGTTCAAAAAAGACGCCAAGCTCGATGAGATCCGTGGCGTCATGCATTCTTCAGGGGAAGGGAAATGGACGGTCGAGACGGCGCTCGAATTGCAGGCGGCGGCCCCGGTCATCGCCATGTCACTCATGATGCGCTATCGCTCGCTCGAGGACGACACGTTCTCCGGTAAAGTCGTCGCCGCACTCCGCAACGAGTTCGGAGGCCACGCGGTCGTCAAAAAATAATGTTCGGGAGAAGGTCAGGGGTGGCCTTTTCCTTTGTAAAAATTTGTAAACGGTTACACATACGGTAAAGGGGGAACTACATATGTCAGGCTCTACACTTATCTTGATCGCCGTCGCCGGCATCTTCTTGCTCTTATTTTTGGTCATGCGGACGAAACTTCATGCGTTCGTCTCGCTCTTGCTCGTCAGCTTGCTCGTTGGGATCGCGGCCGGAATGCCGCTCGGGGATGTCATCACCTCGATTCAGAACGGGATGGGCGGGACACTAGGTTTCGTCGCCGTCGTCGTCGGTCTCGGTGCCATGTTTGGTAAAATGTTAGAGGTATCAGGTGGCGCGGAACGTCTCGCCCAGACACTCGTCAACAAGTTCGGTGAGGACAAGGCACAATGGGCACTCGCCATCACCGGCTTCATCGTCGCCGTCCCGGTCTTCTTCGACGTCGGCTTCATCATTCTCGTTCCAATCGTTTATGGCCTCGCCAAGCGGACGGGTCGCTCGCTGCTCTACTACGGCATCCCGCTCCTCGCCGGCCTCGCCGTCACACATAGCTTCATCCCGCCGACACCAGGTCCGATTGCGGTCGCAAACCTCATCGGTGCCGAGCTCGGTTGGGTCATCTTGTTCGGAGTGATTGCCGGGATCCCGGCAGCGATTCTCGCCGGTCCAATTTTCGGGAAGTACATCGCGAACAAGATTCACGTCACCATCCCGGACTATATGGAATTTGAAGAGATCGACACATCGAAAGAACTGCCAAGTTTTAAAATGATCATCTCGCTCATCTCGATCCCGCTCGTGTTGATTCTTGCGAACACGTTGTCTGCGGTACTGTTAGATGAAGGCAATACGATTCGTACGTTCTTGACGTTCATGGGTCATCCGTTCGTCGCTTTGACGATCGCGACGCTCCTCACGTTCATCTTCCTCGGCACGCGCCGTGGTTACACACGTGACGAAGTGCAAGAGATTGCGACGAAAGCGCTCGAACCGGCCGGGATTATCATCCTCGTCACCGGTGCCGGCGGCGTGTTCAAACAAGTCTTGATCGACTCAGGTGTCGGTGACGTCCTTGGGGAGATGATGGCCGGGTCACCGCTTCCGGCGATCGTGCTCGCCTTCTTGATTGCGACCGTCGTCCGCGTCGCCCAAGGTTCAGCGACCGTATCAATGGTCACGGCGGCAGGACTCATCACGCCGCTTCTTGAGATTCAAAACATCACTGGGGCCGCGCTCGGCTTGATCGTCATCGCCATCGCTTCCGGTGCGACTGTCCTCTCACACGTCAACGACTCGGGCTTCTGGCTCGTCAACCGCTACTTCGGTCTAGACGTGAAAGACACGCTCAAATCGTGGACCGTCATGGAGACGATTATCGGACTGACCGGATTTGCGGTCGTCTTCTTGATCAGCCTATTCATCATTTAACAAAGGAAGTGATTGTGTGTACACCATTGGCGTCGACATTGGGACGACGAGTACAAAAGCCGTCCTGTTTCAGAATCACCAACAACTCGCGGTACATAACGTGCTGTACCCGCTCCTTACCCCGGACACGGAGACGGCCGAGCAAGACCCGGTCGTCATCTACGGGGCGGTGCTTGAAGCAGTCAGTGCCGTCCGGGCGCAAGCCGACGGGCCGATTCGCTTCGTCTCGTTCAGCTCAGCGATGCACAGCTTGATTGCACTCGATGTGTCAGGGCGTCCGCTCACGAACAGTATCACCTGGGCCGATAGCCGGGCCAACCCGTACACGCAGGAGATTAAACGCGACTTTGACGCGAGCGCGCTCCATATGCGCACCGGCACACCGGTCCATCCGATGGCGCCGCTGTCGAAACTGCGTTGGTTAAAAGCGGAACATGCGGACGTGTTCAAGCGTGCCGCCAAGTTCGTCTCGATCAAAGAGTACGTCTTCTATCGCCTGACCGGACGCTTCGTCGTCGACCATTCAATCGCCTCGGCGACCGGTCTGTTCAATTTGAAGACGTGCGACTGGGACGCAGAGGCGTTACATATCGCCGGCGTCACACCGGACCAACTGTCCGAACTCGTCCCGACGACCGAGATCATTCAATTGAAGCAAGACGTGCGTGAGACGCTCGGCTGGGACTTCCCGCTCGTCATCGGGGCAAGCGACGGCGTGCTATCGAACCTTGGTGTCGGGGCGTTCGAACCGGGCGTCGTCGCCGTCACGATCGGGACGAGCGGTGCCATCCGGACGGTCGTCCGTGAGCCGGTCGAGGACCCGAAAGGCCGGATCTTCTGTTACGCCTTGACCGACAAGCATTGGGTCATCGGTGGACCGGTCAACAACGGCGGCATCATTTTGCGTTGGCTCCGGGACGAGTTCGCGGCGAGCGAGGTCGAGACGGCGAAACGGCTCGGCATGGACGCCTATGACGTGTTGACGCGCATCGCCGAGACGGTCAAACCGGGTTCTGACGGACTGTTTTTCCACCCGTACTTGATGGGCGAACGGGCCCCGCTCTGGAACTCGAACGCACGCGGTTCATTCTTCGGCCTGAGCATCCACCATAAACGCGAGCACTTCATCCGCGCTGTCTTAGAAGGCGTCATCTTCAACTTGTACACGGTCATGCTCGCACTCGACGAACTGACGGGCGCACCGAACCGGATCCATGCGACGGGCGGATTCGCCCAGTCGAAGCTATGGCGCCAGATGATGGCCGACATCTTTGACACGCCGGTCGTCGTGCCGGAGAGCCATGAGAGTTCGTGCTTAGGTGCGGTCATGCTCGGCGAGTATGCGTTCGGTGACATCGACGACTTCACGGCGGTGCCGCAAGTGACGCATGAGCACATTCCGGACGTAGAGGCGACGACAATCTACCGGGAGTTACTCCCAATTTATATTCGCTTATCGCGTCATTTCGCGGAAGAGTATGAAGCGATCGCCGCGTTTCAGCGGAGGCATGTATGAGAGAAGCCGAGTCCTTCACGGGCTCGGATTTTTGATGACATTAATTAGAGATGCTCAAGTCTATTCGTCATCAGAGTATCATCATTCGAACAAATAACCGGATTATGGAAGGGTAATGAATTACATATATAGAAAATATCAATCGTACTGAAGTTGTCGACGCTTATCTGTGAAAAGTTTTTTCATTATAAGTTAACGAGAAGGGAGGAATCCGGTGGCCATTGCGATTGGATATATCATTGCATGTATAGGTGCATTTGTGGCTTATTGGTTTAGTACGGGGGAATCGAGAAAGACAAAATTTAAACTATGGGGCATTGCTCTAATGCTTCCCATTTCACCCGCTTTAGCTTTTTCGATTGGACTCTCCTATGCAATCAGTGTCGAAAATGGTTGGGCCGGATTAATCATGTGGCTTATCTTCCCCATTATTTTCTTAATCGGACTCACTCTGCTGTTAGTCGGCATTTTCAAAAAAGAAAAGACAATCAAGTCGAACAGAACTTCTAGTACGTAGAAGTTCTGTTTTTCTATAGATGTCTTCGAAAAATCGACCGATTTCACTCGTACGTCACCATGACGAACTGTCCGGACGCGCGTTGACTCGTCAGTTTCAACTTCGTCTCTTTCGTGCCTTCCGGGAAGAGCGGGATGCCTTCTCCTAGGACGACCGGTGCGATGGCGATCTCATAACGATCGATCAAATCGTGTTCCATCGCAGCCTTGATGATTTCCCCGCCGCCGATGAGCCAGACGTCTTTGTCGACTTCTCGTTTCAACCGCTCGATCAACTGCTCGATCGGCTCGTCCGTAAACGTGACGTGCTCGGCTTCCCGCTCCGGGCTCCGCGTCAGAATGTAGTTCGGGATGTCCGGGTACGGATAGCGGTCAGGCTCTAACTTCAACACTTCCTCGTACGTCTTCCGCCCCATGATGACCGCACCGACCGTCTTGAAGAAGTCGGCGTAACCGTTGTCCCCTTCCCCTTTGATTTCGAACAACCAATCGAGCTGATCGTTCGTGCGGGCAATTTTTCCATCTAAACTTGTCGCGATATATAAGACGACGTTTGCCATGATGATTTCCTCCTTGATTCGTGATACATTCAGCTTATCTGATAAACACGACAAAACTTGACGGGGATGAGGAAATGAAAAAACGACATCTTCACTTGATTCGACTATTGAACCGGGGTAGACGGTTCACCGCGGACGAACTCGCCAACGAGACGGGCGCCTCGGTTCGAACGATTCAACGCGACATGCTGACGCTCGAAGAGCTCGGTTATCCGATTTGGAGCGTCCCCGGTACGGGCGGTGGCTATGAGATGTTGCCGAATCGCCTGCTCCCCCCGCTCCAGCTCCGCGAACAAGAAGCCGTCGCCCTCTACCTCACACTCAAATGGATGGAACAGATTCCGGACGTGCCGCTCGGAGACATGCGGGACACGTTGTCCGATTGGTATGTGAATGAGCTGCCGCATGACCTCGAGACGAAAATCGCCCGGCTCGAAAAGAACATCCTCTGGCTCGGCAAAAGATAAGTCCCACCGGCGCCATTCACGAAAGACGTCTATCGTGCCGTCGAACAACGACAGAATATTGAGTTGACGTATGCGACGACGAAAGGCAGCCGCACGTTCACCGTCGCACCGGTCGGGATGGCGCTCCTCGATTTGAAATGGTACGTGTATGGCCTCTCAGATTACGGGCTGCGCCAATATCGCATCGATCGGATTGAGACGATGCACCTGCTCGAGGAGACGTTCGAAGCGGACGATTTGGTGACACTTCTCGAGGCGAGTGACGAACGGATCGGTGTGACCGTTCGAATCAACATCACCCCGCTCGGTCGTCGCCTGCTTGAAGACGTATTACCCGATATCGCTGAAAAGAATGAGTGGATTGTGCCTGAGGCCGAGTTTCCGTTCTTGTCGCGGCAATTACTCGCGGCCGGGGCTGAAGTCGAGGTTGTGGAGCCGACTGAACTGCGGGAGATGATACGGGAGCAAGCGGAACGGCTTTGGGACCTGTATCGTTAATCAAATCGATGCTTTGGTCTCATGTCATAATTGTCTTTATATGGTAATCTTAGTTTATATTGTCACACGTAAAGGAGCACTATTATGACTATGAAGTTATCGTTCTCTACGTTATTTGTCTCGATCAGTGCCCTCTCTATTTGTCATTATGGTGTACCTCAACGTCTCGACGCTCATCAAAACCGTTCAACATTATAAGACACCGTCTTTCACGAATTAAAAACAAGCCCGTCAATCAAAAGATTGGCGGGCTTTGCTGCGTCCTCATCAGCGGTCGATGACAATCGACAACTTATAATTGACGTACTTGTTGAGCCCGTCCAAAAAGGCGTTCAGCTCTTGGTTCGACGGGAAACGGCACTCCAAGACGTAACAGCCGTCCCCGCTCACCTTGTAGTTATTTCGGACGTACGGCCGGTGCTCCTCGAGGAACATCAGATACGGGTCGTGGAACGTGCTCGACGTGAAGATGGTGATCATCGCGTGGACCGGCAGCCCGAGTTTGTCCTCGTTCACGCGAATCGTGTAGCCTTCGATGATGCCGAGGTCTTCGAGTTTCTTGACCCGCGTCGCCGTCGCCTGCCCCGTCAAGTGGACGTGCGCCCCGAGTTCTTTCATCGTCATCCGACTGTTCGCCTGAAGCGCCTCGAGGATGAGGCGGTCTGTTGGATCGAGCATAGGTGACTCCTTTCATTATTCAAGCCGATTCGTGAAAACACTTGATTCGTGTTATGTATGGAAGTGCGGCTGATTGTTAGACTGTACATACATTATAGCCAAAAGGAGAGACTTTTCTATGCACGTACAATTGATCCGAAATGCCACACTGCGTGTCGAATACGCCGGGAAGACGTTCCTCGTCGACCCGTTCCTCGGGGAAAAAGGCGCCTATCCCCCATTCCCGAACTCAGCACGACAAGATGAGAACAACCCGTTGGTCAGTTTGCCGATTCCAATCGAGGACGTCTTGACAGGCGTCGACGCAGTCATCTTGACGCATCTACATCTCGACCATTACGACGAGGTCGCGAAACAAGTGCTGCCGAAAGCGATCCCGCTGTTCGTTCAAAACGAGCACGATTTGAACGTCATCGAAGGCGACGGTTTCACGAACGTGAGCGTGTTGAACGATACGACAGCGTTCGAAGGAATCAAACTCACGAAGACAGCCGGTGAGCATGGACGCGGGCCGATTTTGGAAATGGCCGGTCTCGTCTGCGGGATCGTCTTCAGCCACCCTGCGGAACAGACGCTCTATATCGCTGGGGACACGGTCTGGTATGACGAGGTCGAAAAGACGATTCAAGCACATCAACCAGAAGTCATCGTCGTCAACGCCGGCGACAACCAATTCGTCGAAGGCGGGTCGCTCGTCATGAACGAAGAAGATGTCCGCCACGTGCATGAGGCTGCACCCGAGGCAACAATCATCGCGGTCCATATGGAAGCGGTCAACCATTGGAACTTGTCGCGTGTCGACTTACGCACCTATGCGACGGAACATGGATTCGCCGAGCGACTCATCGTTCCTGAAGACGGAGAGATGATTTCATGATAAGCACCTGAGTCCGGTACCCCTACCGGATTCAGGTTTTTTGTCATGTTGATTCGCATCCCGTGTAAACTGAAAGTGAATCGTTCAGAAAAATGATACAGGAGGTAGACACTCTAGTGAAACTGATGACAGCCCGTTGTCGTGTTCGTCCGTTCGAAACGTCAGACATCGAACCGTTTATGGCATACCGCAACGACATGGAATGGATGCAGTACCAGTCATTCAAAGGTTTGTCCTACGAAGACTATCAACGTTCCTTGCTAAAGCCCCCATCTATCGTGGACGGGATGCAACTCGCCATCATCCACAAGGAAACGGATGCACTGATTGGCGATTTGTATGTACATCAAGACGAGACGACGTATTGGATCGGTTACACGATTTCACCCCGACACGCGCGCCAAGGCTATGCCTTCGAAGTGGTGTCGGAACTGATTGATCACTTGGCCGACCAGGGAGCCAAAACGATCAAAGCGGGTGCGCTCGCAACGAACGAGGCGTCCATCGCCCTCTTGAAAAAGTTGAATTTTACTTACCTTACGACGGAAGACGATGAACAGATCTATCAGCTCGATGTAATGAAATGAACCGCCATCATATCCCCGCCCCTGATTTTCAATTTCAGGGGCATTTTTAGCTTCATTTCTGAATTGGATCTATGGTAACCTATCCTTCAAACCGATACCATGTCACCTATTTTTTGCCTCGAGGGAGTTTTGTGTGGATGAAGAAACGTGTCATTTTGCTCATGTCCATCTTTTTATTGGTTAGCTCCCTGTCACAGGCAGCGATTCCGAAACCGAAAGCCTATAACGACCGCAGCCTTATCTATTTGACGCTCGATGACGGACCGAACCGGAAGACGGGAGCGCTGCTCGACGTCTTGAAGAAACATCGGGTGAAGGCGACCTTCTTCATTCTCGGGAAGAATATCAAGGGTAATGAGCACCTCATCCGCCGCATCGTCGCCGAAGGCCATCTCATCGCCTTGCATGGGATGACACACGAGCGCGAAGAGTTTTATGAATCGCCGATGACGGCCGTGCGTCAGATGAAGGACGTGCAACGCCTCATTTATGAAGTGACGGGCATCCATACGAATATGGCCCGTACCATCTATGGGAGTGACGCAGGGATGACCCCGGCGCACTGGCAAGCGATGAACGAGGCCGGTTTTGAGATTTGGGACTGGAACGTCGGCAGTCTCGACCATATCTATAAGAAAGACAACGCTCCGATCGAGCAGCGAGTGTTCAATCGGCTTGAGGCGAATTCCGAGATGAATATCGCCTCCATCATCTTGGCGCACGATCACTCGATGACACCGAAAGCGCTCGATACGATTATCCGCTATGCGAAAGAACGCGACTATGAGTTCCGGACGCTAGAAGGGGTGCATCCACCGTACAACTTCTCTGACCCATGGGAAGCGAATGAATAAGAAAACGCTGAGTCGCGCGACTCAGCGTTTTTGTTTACATCTCTAATTCTGTGAACGCAAGCGGAACGAGTTCTTCAAGCGTCACTTCTTTCACGTCGGCGTTGCCGTTCGTGAGCAACACTTTAAAGTCCGGATCACCGAACTCGACGAGCACTTGGCGGCAGATGCTGCACGGCGGCAAGAAGTCGACCGTGTCACCTGACACCGCGACCGCTTCGAAGTCGCCTTTTTTATAGCCTTGCGCGATTGCCGTGAACACAGCCGTGCGCTCGGCACAGTTCGTCGCTCCGAACGAGACGTTCTCGACGTTGACGCCGTCGATGACCGTCCCGTCCTTCATAAGAAGGGCTGCTCCGACGCGGAAATTCGAATACGGGGAGTAGGCGTTCTCTTTTAATTGACGGGCGCGTTCGACTAATTGTTGTTGGTTCATGGGATCATTGTCCTCTCTGACTCAAAATGAACTGATGCCAGTTCCCGTGCCTCGATTTTTGGGCAGGATTTTTAGCATACACCTCACTATATAGAGAAGTCAATGAAAAGTTGAAAGCGGTCACACGACCTCCTCATCTCATCTGAAACGTGATGTCAATCGTTCCAGTTCCAAGCAGCGGCTCAAGCATCGAAAAATCTTCAACCTGCCCGATTCGCGTATACGAATAGCTCGTCTCGACATCTTCATAGAATAAGACGAGACAGTCATCTCCGTACAACATAACGTCACCAGCCCGAATCGAACCGACGCGTTCCGGATTCGCGGGTAGCGGTTCTCCAAAATAGAAAAACTTCTCGTTTTGATGCAAGTCCTGCATCGACAGCGTGAGCGGCAACCGCTCCTGTAGTGCGACAGCCGTCGGACTGTTCTCGAGGCGGATGACGGCCTGTTCGCCGTCAATTTGGAGCGTGATTTCGCTCATCTCGATTCCTCCTTCACTCGGTTGCTCGGACGATGGCTCTTCCGGTTGAGATTTGCTTTCGAACACATCGCCTCCGCACCCACTCAGCAACAAAAGCGAGACGAACATACTAGTCAGTACGGGTTTCATAACAATCACTCGATCGCTCCGACGATGCGGGCCGGGGTGCCGGCGACCGTCACATTGTCCGGGACATCTTTCGTCACCGTCGCGTTGGCCGCGACGATGGCGTTCTCGCCGATCGTGACGCCAGGCAAAATCGTCGCCCCGGCCCCGATCCAGGCGTTCCGTTTCACACGAATCGGTTTCGTGATTAAGCCGCGCCGTTCGTTCGGGTCGGTCGGATGGTTGACCGTCAACAGCTTGGCGAACGGACCAATTAAGACGTGGTCTTCGATGTCGATGCCCCCGAGGTCGGTGAACATGACGCCTCGATTGATGAAGATGCCCGTCCCGAGCGTGATATGCTTCCCAAAATCGGTGTAGAACGGCGGTAACACCGTGACCGAATCGTCGACCGGGTCCCCAATCAAATCCGAGAGTGTCCGCTGAAATTCGTCTTTCTGTAAAAGTTGATAGTTCAAGCGCATGAGCGTCGGCTCGATGGTTCGTTGAATGCGATGGATTTCTTCAAAGACGGCTTCCCCAGCAGCGATATATCGGCCAGACACACGGTCTTTCAATTCGGTATCCATCGTCACACCTGTTGTTTCGTCGGACGAATCACAAGATCGCTGATTGAGACCCGGTCCGGCGTATCGATGGCGTAAACGACTGCTTCGGCCACATCCTCGCTCGTCAATCCCCATTCGGTTTGTGCTTCATGGAGCGCCTTTGCGGCTTGTTTGTCACTGATCGTGTTGTACAGCTCGGTCTGAACGGCTCCAGGCGAAATGATCGTTGACTTGACGTTATTCTCGCGCTGTTCTTGGCGCAAGCCTTCCATGATGGCGCGGACCGCGAACTTCGTCCCGCAGTAAACGGCCGACTCCGGATAGACGACGTGCCCGGCTACCGAATCGGTCGCGAGGATATGACCCGACTGTTGGCGTTCCATGATTGGGAGTACAGCCGCGATCCCGTTCAGCACACCGGTCACGTTCACATCCAGCATAGCCTGCCATTCGTCACGGCGCCCGTCAACGAGCGGCGCGGTCGGCATAATCCCGGCGTTATTGAACAATACATCGATGCGGCCGAACGTATCGAGTGCCGTCTTTACAACCTCCTCCACAGCGGCATAATCGGTAACATCAGCTTGTTTCACGATGATATCGGCCTCGGGGTGGTTCGCTTGGATGGCTTCTAACCGATCGAGACGCCGAGCGGCGAGCACAAGTTTCGCGCCCCATTCTGCTAAGCGATTAGCTGTTGCTTCCCCAATCCCGCTCGACGCCCCCATGATGATGACAACTTTATTGATGGTCATATTGCATTCCTCCTTTGATTGACTCCAGTATAGGAACGGACAAGCGTCATGTCTAATGCTACTATTTGATTAAGAACCATAACAAAAACGCATGGAGGGATGACATGGAGCTCCAACAACTGCGATACTTCCTCGCCGTCGCAAGCGAGAAGAATATCACGCGCACCGCCGAACACTTACGGTTATCCCAACCGGCCCTGTCCCGCCAGATCCATCAGCTCGAGGACAGTCTCGGGGGACCGCTGTTCGAACGAAGCCAAGGCGGGGTCACATTGACCGAACGGGGTTACTATTTAGCTGAACACGCCAAGGAGATGGTCCGCCTTGCCGATAAGATTTCGGCGAACTTGAACACGGCGACACCCGTCAGCGGAGAACTATATATCGGCGGTGGTGAGACAAGGACGCTCACCTCGGTCATCACAACGTTCAAGCAGATGAAACAGCTTCATCCCGACATCAAGTTGCGCCTATATAGCGGTAACGGCGACGACGTGATCGACAAGTTGGACCGAGGCATCCTCGACTTTGGGGTCGTCATCGAACCGGTCAATCTAGCCGCATACGCCTCGCGCGAGCTCCCTCATGTCGACCGTTGGGGCGTGTTGACACGGCGTGATAGCCAGATTGGGAACCGTACACATCTAGAGACGGCAGATTTGTTGGATTTGCCGCTCATCTTGTCGGAACAGTCACTAGTCGACCGTCACTTGTCGGACCGGCTCAGCGTCGATTTGGGTGAAGCGGACGTCGTCGCGACGTACAATCTGCTCTATAACGCCTCGCTCCTCGTCCACGCAGGCATCGGCCACGCTCTATGCCTCGACGGGATCATCAACACGAATGGGACCGAGTTGGTGTTCGTTCCACTCAATCCATCGCTCACGTCTTCCGTTCATTTGATTTGGAAGAACGAGAGTCATCTGTCGAACGTCGCCTCGACATTTTTGGATATGTTCGATGAACGAGAAAAGACCACCTAAACGAGGCGGCCAGAATCGAGTCGTAATATGTTTGCCAACTGCTCGTTCATCTCACTCGGATCGGTCTGGAAATCACGTTCGGCCCAATAGATGATCATCCCGACGATGGCATTCGCTTGATACGAACACAGCAGGTCGTGATCGATGTCGTTCCGTTTGAGCGCCGCCGTATCACGGAGGAGCAGTTTCCGTACCTCGTCGAATAACATGTAGTAATACGCGAGTGGTACGTTTTTCGAGAAGACGATGCGGTAAAATTCGACGTAGGTCTTGATGTGGTGAAAGATGCGGATCGTCGACGGTTCGAGTTCGCGCGGGTTGAGCAACTTCACATGACGGTACGGCTCCTCGTACGACTTGGCAAGGTCGGCCGTGATTTCTTGGAAATACTCTTCGAACACATCCTCGATTCGACCGTAATGAAGATAGAACGTCCCTCGATTGACATTTCCCACACGACAAAGTTCTGAAATCGTCACTTGTTCGAGCGTACGATCCCGCAATAATTCGACGAGCGCCTCATGGAGCGCTCGTTTTGTTTTGACGACACGCAAATCCGGCTTCATCATTTGCACGTTCCTTTCAACAGTTATCTATCTACTTGTTGATTATTCAACAGTTCATCAATCTTTTGATTATTGTAAGCGTTTTCTAAAACTCATTATAATAGTTATTGAACACATGTACAATAAAAGGAGGAGACAGGTATGCGGTTAGCAGGCAAAGTGGCAATCGTCACAGGAGCAGCATCAGGCATGGGGAAAGCGATTGCGGAGTTGTATGCGAAAGAAGGCGCCAAAGTCGTTGTCTCAGATATGAACATCGATGGAGCGCAGCAAGTTGTCGAGAACATCTCAGGGGAAGCACTCGCGATCCAGACAGACGTGACGTCAGAAAAAGCACTACACAACTTGTTCGATGAGACGGTGAAGACGTTCGGACGCGTTGACATCCTCGTCAACAACGCCGGCATCATGGACGGAATGGAGCCCGTCGGTGAAATCTCGAATGAACGCTGGGAGAAAATCTTTGCCGTCAACACGGTGTCAGTCATGAAAGCGATGCGGATTGCTGTCGATTTGTTCACGAAACAAGGGCACGGTGTCATCGTCAACAACATCTCGGCCGGCGGTTTGTATGGGGCCCGTGCCGGTGCGGCCTATACGGCGTCGAAGCATGCCGTCGTCGGATTGACGAAGAACACGGCGTTCATGTATGCCGATCAAAACATCCGCTGCAACGGGATCGCCCCTGGTGCGGTCGCGACGAATATCGGCTCGACGATGACGAACATGAGTCAGGCCGGATTTAATCGCCAACAACTCGGGATGGCCATCAATCCGCGCATCGGGCAACCGGAAGAAATCGCCCAGCTCGCCCTCTTCCTTGGCTCGGACGAGTCAAGCTTCGTCAACGGCCAAGTCGTCGCCATCGACGGCGGATGGACTGCCTACTAACAGCAAGAAGAGCCACATCCGACGCGGGATGTGGCTCTTCTCTCGTTATAACTCCCCTCTCCGGTTCATTCGGATCAAGAGGTAAATCAAATACGGTGCACCGACCATGCCGGTGATGACACCGACCGGATAGCGGACTGTGAAAGCGAACTGTCCGATCAAGTCGGCGGCGAGCACGAGAATGACGCCGACGAGTCCGGCCGGAATGATCGTCGAGCGTCCATCCCCGACGAGCCGTTTCGCGATCGGTCCGGCAAGGAAAGCGATGAAAGCGATCGGTCCGGTCGTCGCTGTCGCCAGTGCGAGCATGAGCACCGAGGCGATGATCAAGAGGATCCGGGTCTGGTTCGTCTTGATGCCGAGCGACGTCGCCGTCATCTCCCCGAGCTCTAAAATCTGCAGCTGCCGGCTGAGGCGGAGGATGACCGGGAGACAGAGGGCGACCGCGAGCATGAGCGGCGGCAACGTCTCCATCTTGACCCCGTTCAAACTGCCGCTCAACCAACGCATCGCTGTCCCGACATCGTTTTGGCGACTGATGAGCAATAAGTAGTTGATGACCGCGGTCAGCATCGCTTGGATGCCGATCCCGACCAAGACGAGACGTCCGATCGAGAAAGCGGCGCCTTTTGATAAGACGTAGAGCACGATGACCGTCGCGAGTCCCCCGATGACCGAGATCACCGAGACGAACGTATTGCTCGCCTGTAAGACGACGATGCCGAACACGGCGGCCGCACTCGATCCTGTCGTGATGCCGATGACGTTCGGGTTGGCGAGCGGGTTTCTGAGCATCGTCTGGAACACTGTCCCGGCGATACCGAACGCGAGTCCTGAGAAGACGCCGGCGAGCATGCGTGGCAGACGGATCGTGCCGACGGCGAACGAGGCACCCGGTACTTGTTCCCCGAACAAGACACGGACGACATCCGCGACCGGATAGATCGTATTGCCGAGCATGAGCATCAATGCGCTCAAGGCGAGCGCGAGCACGAATAGCACGAGCGTCACGAACACCGTACGTTGCCGGCGCTTGCGACTATTGTGAATGATAGGTTGAACTGACTGTTTCATCATAGGCCACGCACCTTCACTTTCATCGTCAAGGCGATCAAGATCGGCGCCCCGACGAACGCGGTGACGATCCCGACTTCAAGTTCGCCCGGACTGCCAAGCAAACGCCCGACCACGTCGGCGAACGTCAACAGGATGGCGCCCGATAAGGCTGACATCGGAATGATATACCGTTCATCCGGGCCGAGCACGAGACGGATCAAGTGCGGGGCCAACAGACCGATAAAGCCGATCGGACCGGCCAATGCCGTCGCTGCGCCACACAAGATGACGCCGGCGAACGAAGCGATGATTTTTAACGAACCGATCCGGACCCCGAGTCCCGTCGCCATTTCTTCGCCGAGCGCCATGATGTTGAGTGACGGGGCCGCGAAGATGGCGATAAAGATGCCGGCGATAAAGAACGGGAGGAACGTTACGATCGAGTCCATCGTCCCCGCCCCGACGCTGCCGACTTGCCAGAACCGGAACTGGTCCATGACGTTCGAGCGCGGGATCATGATTGCCATGACGAGCGAGGACAACGCCGCACTTGTCGCCGCCCCGGCCAAGACGAGCTTGAGCGGGGTCGAACCGCCTCGTCCGAGCGAGCCGATGCCGAACACGAACGCGGCCGTCAAGAGTGCACCGACGAGGGCGAACCAGATGTAGTCGCCCGCCGTCGAGATGTTGAAAAAGGCGATCCCGACGACGACGAACAGCGCCGCGCCCGTGTTGACCCCGAGAATGCTCGGGTCAGCGATCGGATTACGTGTCACCGACTGCATCAAAGCACCCGACACACCGAGCGCAGCGCCGCACATGAGACTGAACAGCGTCCGCACGACCCGTTGCCGGATAATGTCCGCTTCATACGACTGAACAGCCGGACGGAATAAACCGTCAAGCAGTTCATCCCATCCGACTGTCCGTGAGCCGAAAGCAAGTGAAGCGAGCATACAGACGACGAGCAGGACGATCGACCCTACGAGCAGGAGCGGGAAATGTCTCGGCGTTTGCAACTTCTTCAGCGTATTCATATGATTACTCGACTTTCCCGAGTGCTTCTGAGACGAGCTTCAAGTAGTCGTCGATCGTGTATTCGATCGAGAGCGGTGACGGTGTCCCGGCAGCCGCGAGTGGCGTGTTGTCTTCGATCATGACGACCGATCCGCGCTCGATAGCCGGTACTTTGCTATAGAGCGGGTCAGCTTGAAGTGCTTTCAACGTCTCTTCGTTGCCGTAAGCGACGAAGATGTCGACATCGTTCAAGATGTCAGCGTTCTCTGAGCTGAGTTCGAGGTAGAAGCTGTTCTCATCTTTAATTTGATCTGTGATGTTTTTTGGGTATTCCATGCCGAGCTCTTCGATGAAGGCGCCACGTGGGTCACCTGTCGTGTAAATATAGAATTTTGAAAGGTCATCCGGGCTGAGCGCGATGAAGGCCGCTTTCTTGCCAGCCATGCCTGGTACTTCAGCAGCTTTATCAGCGATGAGTTTCTCTGTGTCTTCGATCAACTGTTTGCCTTCTGCTTCCATGCCCATGGCGATCGAGTCGTAGAGGACTGTGTCCTGCCATGATGACACCCAAGGCGTTTCTTGGTAAGCGACGACCGGTGCGATCTCGCTCAACGTGTCGTAGTCTTCTTGTGTGATGCCTGAGTAGGCAGCCAAGATGACGTCCGGCTGTGAGTCAGCGATCGCTTCGAAGTCGAGACCGTCTGTGTCTTGGTAAATGTTCGGGTTTTCTTCCCCAAGGTCTTTTAGCTTCTCAGCCGTCCATGGCAACATGCCGCTGCCGTCTTGGACACCGTAGTTCGCAGCCGAGAAACCGACTGGGACGACGTCAAGCGCAAGGGCGACGTCTTGGTTCGACCAAGCAATTGTTGCGACGCGTTCCGGTTTCTTGTCGATGACCGTCTCGCCTAACGCATGTTTAATCGTGATCGGATAGCCTTCTGCCGTTTCGGCAGACTCATCTGTCGTGGCCGCATCTTCATTGTTCGAGCCGCATCCTGCGAGCACGAGCACGAAAGCAGACATGATGATGAACATATGTAGCAATTTCTTGTAACTTTTCATGTTCGAATCCCCTTTTCCTATGACAATGCCTTTATAACGACATTGATAATCATTATCATTTATGAGTATAGGATGAACGGCTTGACGTTGTCAACGTGAAGTTTAAGGAATTCATAAGTTGTTCCATTGAAGAAACTAAAAAACCTGCTCTTCTCCATCTACAGAGAAGGCAGGCTCAAGTCAAAATCGTTCTTTTAGAGCGGTTTCCCAAACTCGGGGCGGCCTTCCTCATTCCATATAAACACTTGGGCCCGCGCATGACGATTCGGATCGTACAGTGGATCACCTTCGATCTCTGTATACGTCCGTGCATGGTAAACGATGACGTCTTCACCGTTCTCGTTCACCGTGAAGCTATTGTGTCCGGGCCCGAATTGATTGACTGCTTCATTCGTTTGGAACACCGGCCGAAACGCTTTCGACCATGACGCCGGGTTCAACACATCAGATTCGCTTGATGCACACAACATGCCCAAACAGTAATTCTCATCGGTCGCACTCGCAGAGTACGTGATAAAGATGTGGCCGTTCCGCTTCAATACTGCTGCTCCCTCATTGACGAGGAAACCACGAGTCTCCCAATCATACTCCGGCTTCGTCAGCATGACTTGCGGTAATTTGATGGTCCATGGATTTTCCAGTTCGGCGATATATAAATTTGAGTTCCCGTCGATGGCGGGATCTTTTTGCGCCCACACAAGATAATGTACGTCTTTATGTTCAAATACGGTCGCATCAAGGGCGAACGAATCCCATTCGGTCTGGACTTGACCTTTTTCGACCCATTCCCCGTCAAGCGGGTTCGCCGATTCGTTCTCTAACACGAACATGCGGTGGTCGAACAAACCATTGACGATGTCACGTGACTTCGCGGCAGCAAAGTATATATACCATTTACCGTGAATGTGATGTAGCTCAGGCGCCCAAATTAAGTCGCTCATCGGGCCCGTCTCATGCTTCACCCATGCGGTCACCGGCTCGGCCGTCTTAAGCGCTTGAAGTGATTTAGCCCGACGTAGCTCAATCAAGTCATATTCAGGCACTGACGCCGTGAAGTAGTAATAGCCATCGGTATGCAAATACACCCACGGGTCGGCCCGTTGTTCTAAAATCAAATGTCGATCTTCTACTTGCTTCATCGTACAGCCTCCTCGTCACGAATCGGTCGGCCGAACACTGGGCCGACTTCATCCCACATGAACGGTTGGACACGCGTATGTCGGTTCGGGTCCCATAGCGGGTCCCCTTCAATCTCTTTGTAGTTGCGGGCGTGATAGACGAGGATGTCCGTCCCGTCATCTAGCGTCGTAAAACTGTTGTGACCCGGTCCGTACTGGCTTGCCGTTTCATCGGTTCCGAAGACCGGTTCGGGATGTTTCGTCCAACTCGCCGCGTCCAATAGAGTACTCGTCTCCTCGGCGCGCAGTAGACCCATGCAGTAGTTGTGGTCCGTCGCACTCGCAGAGAACGTGATGTAAATGTGACCATTCCGCTTCAACACGGCGGGTCCTTCGTTCACAAGGAACCCGACCTTCTCCCAGTCATACTCCGGAGTCGCAATCATCGTCTGTGGACCCGTGAGCGTCCACGGGTTCTCCATCTCCGAGATGTAAAGGTTCGAGTTGCCGTCGATTGCCGGGTCTTTTTGCGCCCATACATAATAGAGACGTCCCTCGTGCTCGAACGTCGTCGCATCAAGGGAAAACGACTCGCACCATGTCCGGACTTGCCCTTTCTCGACCCATTCGCCTTCTAACGGATTCGATGAGCTATTCTCGAGCACGTACATCCGATGATCGAAAATGTCATCTTCCCGCGCGGCCGCGAAATAAAGGTACCATTTCCCATGGATGTGATGTAGTTCCGGAGCCCAAATATTAGCGCTCATGATTCCTGTCTCATGCTTGTTCCAAACGACTCGTTCTTCCGCCTCTGTCAAGCCTGCGAGCGTTTTCGCTCGACGGAGCGGAATGCCAGTGAAGTCAGGCAATGAGGCCGTGAAATAATAATAGCCATCTGTATGGCGTGTGATCCATGGGTCCGCCCGTTGTTCAACTAACGGATTCGTGATCGTCTCTCTCATAAAGAACGCTCCCCTACCTCAGATTGTGTTCGGTTCAAGCTCATATGTTTCAATAACGTATGTCGTTCTCTCAAGCGGTATGCCTCTCTCCGACTGCTCGCTAACAGAAGTGAGGAGACCCCGATCTCTTCGGGTCGAAGCGGCGCCTGTAACGCGCGGAAGATGTGTTCGAGCTCTTCCCGTGTCGGCATCTGTTCGGCCCACGTCCGTAACGAGTCCGGTGTGTTGGGCCAGTCGAGCATCGTCGTTTTATACGTATCGATGAGCTCCATCGTGGCGATGGCGACTTTCGTTCCATGAAGGACCGCCGGACGATGGTTGGCGATAAAGTCCATCTCCCAATAATGGGACAAGTGATGTTCACCGCCGGAAGCTGGATGTGAATGCCCAAAAATCAACATGGCGATCCCCGACAACAGTAGGGACTCCATCAGTTGCTCCAACCCGTCCGCGTCTCGTTCATAGATGGCAGGCAAGGTGTCCACACACGATTGTAACGCCTGTTCTGTCAGCGATGCGGCGACCGGACAAAACGGTTCACCACCGTCAAACGCTCCAAACCGCCAGTCCAACAAGGACGTGTACTTCCCAAGCATATCGCCGACCCCTGCTGCAATCAATGCATCGGGTGCCTTCCGAATCACCTGGTTCGGGACGAATACCGCAATCGGAGAAACGAGTTGGTACGTGATTTTTTTGCCTCTTACAATGAGCGGCGCCCCTTTTGACGTAAAACCATCCACTGATGGTGCGGTCGGCACCGAGATGAATGGCACTTTCGTTTTGGCCGCACAGAAGCGGGTGACATCGTGAATCGTACCTGCTCCTAGCGTAATGAGCGCGTCTACGGTTGCCTCTTGGGCAAGCAACACTTGAACGACCGAGCGTTCATTCGCCAAGACGTCACCTTGCTCGTCCGCTTGGAGCGAAACGAGCGACACATCGACTCCGATTTTCATCAAGGCTTCTCGTAGCGGGAGAAACCCGACGCGCTCGGTATTGGCGTCGGCGACAACAAGGACACTTGTCCATCCTTTTTCTTGTACAAATGCGGCCAATTCGTCCCAGACGTAATCTGACGCGACCATCCGTTCAATCGTGATCGCGTGATGGGGATTCCCGCAATCACAAGCTTGTACGTGTTCGTTAATCTGTTCGAGGTTCATCGGCTGACTCCTGTCTCGACACGGTACGTCGTTTGCCAGCGGTACGTGTCTCCCGCCTTCAAACGAATCGACGGGAACGTCTCATGGTGCACCGCATCAGGGAGGTTTTGCGGTTCAAGACAGACGCCGTAGTAACGTCTCGACATCCCTTCACGCAATGAAGTCGTCTCGTTCATCTGATTCCCCGAATAGAGGACGATGGCAGGGGCGGTCGTCGACAACGTCAACTCACGCTGTGACTCTCGGTCATACAATCTCGCTTCACGTCGATCAGTGAAAATAAACGGATGATCGTAGCCGTTGACCAATTCATTTTGCGGATGTGTCGAAGCGACACCATCGGACAAGGCGCGATCTGTCCGGAAGTCGAACGGTGTACCGTCCACTTCAAGCAAGCGTCCCGTCGGAATCAAATCGTCTCGCAGTTCAGCGAATGCGCTAGCCGATAACGTGATTTCGTGGTTCAAAATATCACGCTCGCCCCCACTCAAGTTGAAATACGTATGGTTCGTCAAGTCGCACACCGTGTCTTCGTCTGATGTCGCTTCGTACATGATGGTGACACCACGGTCGACCAGTTCGAACGTGGCGCGGACATCGAGCGTGCCACCATACCCGTTCGCTCCGTCCGGACTGACGCAATGAAGCGTCACACGGTCGGACGTCCTCTGTTCGACCGTCCAGACGCGACGGTGTAAACCATCCCCGCCGTGCAGATGATGCATTCCATCATTCGCGGGTAAGCGATAGGTCGTGCCGTCAAAGTCGAACGTGCTGTTGTCGATCCGTCCGGCAACTCGACCGATTGTCGCTCCTAAATAATACGTGTCCTTCATGTATTCCTCGACCGTGTCGTATGACAAGATGATGTTTTTCCAACCCTCGTCTTGAATCGAGAATTCTTGCAACGTCGCACCGTAAGTCAATATGTTCAAGCGACACGAGTCATTTTCGAGTACGATTGTTGACTCTGTTTGCTGCTTCATGACATCTACTCCTTTTTACCAAACGTTCAATGGGCAGTGCTTCGTCGCGAGTCTGGCCCGATATGAGACGTAGCACCCACATTTTAAACAAGTGTCTTGTTGGCGGAACGGACAAGCCGCACAATGCGTGAGTCGTGCCTCATATTCGGCATCTGGGACTTGGTCCATGACTTCCGCATCGATGGTTAACAGCCAGTCCGTATCCGTTTCCTGAGGAAGACATGTCCGGCATCGTCGCGTCTCCACCACTGTCATCTCAGCGGACCGCGATCGTGATGACGCTCATCGCCGGGACGTCGAAAACGAGCTTCCCGTCTTCCGTGACAGTCACGTCATGATTGCGTGGTGAGACGAAATCCGGCTGTTCGAACGTGTTATGGGCGTTCAAGTGGTCCGCCGTCAAGATTCGGGCCGACACGTCAGAGATGGCGCCGATGCCCCGTAAATCGATTTCGACCGTATCGCCTTGCTCATGGTCGAGTTGGCACAGGCTGATATGGAGCACCCCGTCCGCATTTCGCGAAGCAGTGGCGTTCACCGCCGGGATGGCTTCATCTTTGGCCACATAGTTACGTGTATGCGCGGCGAGTTCGACGCGCTCTGCGTCTTGGTGGACACTGTACATCTCGAACACATGATACGTCGGCGTGAGGATGAACTGGTCTCCTTCTGTCAAAATCATCGCCTGCAACACGTTGATCATTTGGGCGATGTTCGCCATATGGACGCGGTCGTTATGGTTATGGAAGATGTTGAAATGGATTGCAGCCACGAGTGCATCCCGAATCGAGTTTTGTTGATACAAGAAACCTGGGTTCGTCCCTGGCTCGACATCGAACCAAGTGCCCCACTCGTCTACAATCAACCCGACGCGTTTCTCCGGGTCATACTGGTCCATGATTTGGCCGTGCTTCGTGATCAACTCATCCATATGGAGAGCGCGCTTCAATGTGATGAACCATTCGTCCTCCGTGAAATCGAGGGCTGATCCTTTGCCCAACCAGAAGTCGCCGGGGATCGTGTAGTAATGGAGACTGAGTCCATCCATCATCGTCCCTGCTTCCCGCATGAGGACCTCTGTCCATTTATAGTCATCGATATTCGCTCCGCCAGCAATTTTATAGAGTTTGTTGCCGTCATAGTTGCGGACGTACGTCTGGTAGCGGCGATACAGATCCGCATAGTATTCCGGGCGCATGTTTCCGCCGCAGCCCCAGTTTTCATTCCCGACACCGAAGTAGGTGAGTTCCCACGGCTCAGTCCGACCGTTCTCTTGACGCCAGTTCGACATCGGTGACTCGCCGCCGAACGTCATGTATTCCACCCATTCCGACATTTCTTGGACCGTCCCACTTCCGACATTCCCGCAGATGTATGGCTCACACTCGAGTAGTTCACAGAGGCGCATGAATTCATGGGTGCCGAAATGATTGTTTTCGACGACCCCGCCCCAGTGCGTATTGACCATCCGTTTACGATTCTCGTTTGGACCGACTCCGTCCTTCCAGTGGTACTCGTCGGCAAAACAGCCACCCGGCCAGCGGAGAACGGGAATATTCAATTTTTTCAGGGCAGCGAGCACGTCATTTCGAATGCCGTCGGTGTTTGGAATCGGGGAGTCAGGACCGACCCAGAGGCCTTCATAAATACAACGACCTAAATGTTCAGCAAAGTGCCCATAAATGTGCTTGCTGATTTTCCCTTTCGATAAGTCGGCATTGACGATGATCTGCGTCGTTCCTGTCGCCTTGTGCATCGGTTTAATGAGTTGGTTGTTCATTGTCTCTCCTCCATGAAGAAGGGCCATCAAAGTGGCCCTTTAGATTATGGTCGATAGTAAAGTTCGTTCCACCGTAGCTCGTTGTTGAACTGGACCGTCTCGGTCTTGGCGTCGATGACTGCGATTTCAACGTCGAGCAGTTCCGCAAAATCACGCAATTGATCGGTCGTCACTTCATAGGAGTAACATGTATGGTGCGCGCCGCCGGCTTGAATCCAGTTTTCGACCGCTTGCGCCATCGAAGGCTCTGTTTTCCAAAGAACGCGGGCGACCGGTAAGTTCGGCATCGCTTCTTCCGGCTGGATACCTTCAACTGTATTGACGAGAAGACGGAAGCGATGTCCGAGATCGATGATACTCGCATTCAACGCCTTGCCGCTCTGTCCTTCAAAGACGATACGTGCCGGTGCTTCCCGGTCACCGATCCCGAGCGGATGGACTTCGATTCTTGGTTTATCGACAGCAATCGTCGGACAAATCTCAAGCATGTGGGCACCGAGCACCATTTCGTTACCCGGTTCAAAGTGGTACGTATAATCTTCCATGAACGACGTCCGCTCGTTGTTCGCCATAATTTTCATGAGACGGACCAACGCCGCCGTTTTCCAGTCGCCTTCTCCAGCAAAGCCATACCCTTGTTCCATCAAGCGTTGGACGGCAAGACCTGGCAACTGCTTCATGCCATGCAAGTCTTCAAACGTCGTCGTGAAGGCGCTATAGCCGCCTGCCTCGAGGAAGGCTTTCATCCCAAGCTCGATGCGACCTTGATAACGGACGGATGCGAGGAATTCATCTTCAGCCATCCCTTTATTCGCGAGCTCATAGCGAGACGCGTATTCATTCATTAACGCATCGAGGTCAGCGTCTGTCACGGCGTCCATATATGTGACGAGATCGCCGACCCCATACCCGTCCACCGTCCAGCCGAGGCGAATCTGCGCTTCGACTTTATCGCCTTCTGTCACAGCGACGTTACGCATGTTGTCACCAAAACGCGCCACTTTTAACACCTTACTCTCCGCCAACGCATGCGCGACTTTCATCCAATTCGCCATCTTGCCGCGTGTCGCCTCATCTTGCCAATGGCCGACGATCACTTTGCGTTTGACGTTCATGCGACTCGTGATAAAGCCGTGCTCCCGGTCGCCATGTGCCGATTGGTTCAAGTTCATGAAATCCATATCGATTTCATCCCACGGGATATCGCGATTGAACTGTGTCCCGAAATGGAGCAACGGTTTTTGCAGGACACGCATGCCACTGATCCACATTTTCGATGGCGAGAACGTGTGCATCCAAGTGATGACACCCGCACACGAGTCGTCCGCGTTCGCTTTTAACATCATCTGACGAATTTCTTCTGAATTTTTAACGACGCCTTTAAATACGACTCGATCCTTGAATGCGTCGTCCGCATCAAGACCGACCACCATGTCTTTTGAGTTTTGTTCAACTTGTCGGAGCACGTCTTCGCCGTAAAGCATTTGGCTTCCTGTCACGAACCAAAATTCGTATGTTTTCGCTGTCAACATTCAAAGTCCCCCTAATATCAAGGCGAGTGACGGTCATTTTTGGCCGTAGTATGCGTTCGCCCCGTGTTTTCGCAAATAATGTTTATCTAATACGCTCTGTTTAATCGGTGTCAGGCCTGGATTTAAATTCAAGGCATGAAGGCCCATCTTCGCGACTTCTTCGAGGACGACCGCGTTATGGACGGCTTCATCCGCGTCTTTGCCCCAGCAAAACGGTGCGTGGTTCGCCACGAGCACACCGGGTACGGCGACTGCTTCAAGCATTAACTCATCAAGCGTTTCCAAGATGACATGTCCCGTCTCGAGTTCATACGCCGTTTCGATTTCCTCGTCTGTCAATTCACGGGTGCATGGGATCTCGCCATAAAAATAATCGGCATGTGTCGTTCCAAACGCCGGGATGGCCCGCTTCGCCTGTGCCCAACTTGTCGCCCATGGCGAATGTGTGTGCACGACACCACCGATCTCAGGGAGAGACCGGTAGAGCGCGAGATGGGTCGGTGTGTCTGATGAGGGACGCAGTTCACCTTCGACGATGTTACCTTCGAGATCGACGACGACCATATCCTCCACGGTCAATCGTTCGTACGGAACGCCGCTCGGTTTGATGACGACCAAGCCGGCGTTGCGGTCGATGCCACTGACGTTGCCCCAGGTGAACGTGACCAAACCGTGCTTCGGAAGAGCCAAGTTCGCTTGTAACACTTCTTCTTTCAAGCGACGGCTTACCATACAGGCTCCTCCTTCACACGTGAGGCTTCAGCTTTTATTTTTTTCAAACGTTTCATCACGTCATTCTCGCCGCGACCGAAGTAATCGTATAGTTTCGTATATTCGGCGAACAAAGCGTCATACGTCGCGACGTTTTCCAAGATCGGCTTATACGTCTCTTCTTTGACGCGGCCCATCTTCGCTGCAGCTTCTTTGATCGTGGCATAACCTCCCCGCTCCACGCCGGCAGCTACTGCTCCGAACATGGCGGAGCCTAGAGCTGGTGTTTGTGAAGAGGCTGAGATTTTGATCTCCATGTTCAAGACGTCCGCATAAATTTGCATCATAAGTGCGTTCTTTTCGGCAATCCCACCTGCGGCATATACTTCATGCACGGGGACGCCGCTGTTGCGGAACGCTTCCACGATCGTCCGCGTCCCGTATGCTGTCGCTTCGATTAACGCCCGATAGATGTCTTCCGGCTTCGTGAGCAATGTCGCTCCGAGAAGGACACCCGTCAAATTCGTATCGACGAGCGTTGACCGGTTTCCGTTCCACCAGTCGAGAGCAACGAGTCCACTCTCACCGACACGTTGACGGGCTGCTTTCTCCGTCAACAGCTGATGGATACCGATACCTTTCAAGGCGGCCTCTTCCACGTAATGCCCTGGGACACATGTCTCGGTGAACCATTCAAAATGGTCCCCGACACACGATTGACCAGCTTCATAGCCCATCAAGCCTGGAATGACACCGTCTTCGACGACGCCGCACATGCCTGGGACGACTTGTTCATCTTCACCGAGCAGGATGTGGCACGTCGATGTGCCCATGACCATCAACATCTTGCCAGGTTCTGCAATCCCGACGGCCGGCACCGCCACGTGGGCGTCGACGTTCGCAACCGCGACGGCCGTGCCCGGAAGGAGTCCGATGCGCGCGGCAAACGCTTCTGTCAGTTCGCCTGCTTTGGCTCCAATCGGCGCGATGTCACGCGATAGTTTCTCTTCGACGACGTTCTCCAACCGAGGGTCAAGCGCTTTGAAGAACTCGTTTGACGGATAGCCGTCTTGTTTATGCCACATGGCTTTATATCCAGCTGTACAACTGTTTCGAACGACACGGCCCGTCATCTGAGAGACGACCCAATCCGTCGCTTCAAGAATCTGATCTGCTTCCTCATAAATCGCCGGGGCCTCGTTCAAGATTTGCCACACTTTCGGGATCATCCATTCCGATGAGATTTTACCGCCGTATCGTTTCAAGAAATCCTCGTCCCGCTCGGCCGCGATGCGGTTCAACTCATCCGCCTCGTCCTGAGCGGCGTGGTGCTTCCAAAGCTTCACGTAGCTGTGTGGATTCTGTTGATGTTCCTCACGGAAACAAAGTGGATTCAAATGTTCGTCTATCGGTAAGATCGTGCATGCGGTAAAGTCGATGCCGAGCCCTATGACTTGCTCCGGCGTGATCCCTGCCTCTTTCACGACGGCCGGGATGGTGATTTCCAGTACTTCTAAATAGTCTTGTGGATGTTGGAGCGCCCAATCATGCTCGAGACGGGTCGCCCCGTCCGGTAAATATTCATCCATCACGCCGTGTGTGTACGGTTTGACCGCTGTCGCCACTTCTCGACCTGTCGCTACGTCGACGAGGACCGCGCGTCCTGATTGCGTCCCATAGTCGACACCGATTGTATAATTGGTCATATTCATCACCCTACCTCCAAAAGAATACGCTTACATAAAGGATGAAAAAAATAAAGTGTGTGGGCACTCCTCTCCCTTTCATCCGTACAACTATTCAAATAACGCGCTTGATTCATACAGAAAACAAAAAGATACAATCAAGTTGTACGTATAACTTACACCTTGATTGTATCAACTATTTTAAATTAATCAACTGTTTTCAACATTTCATTCGAACATTTTTGTAATGTTTCTGAGCAATTTGTGACATGCCGCTTAAAATGAATCGACAGAAGTTGTACGGATATTTATAACTTTTTGCCGATAAAGACATGACCTTGGTCAGACAATCCGGCAAATACGAGCGTCTCTCGCCAATTTTCCCAATCCCAGCCCGGTAACACATACCAAGTGATTCCTTCGGGACCGTAGAGCTTGATGCTCGCATCCGCCAGTTTTTCAAACCGTCCTCGTTCGCCATGCTCCGTCACGAACGTCCCGTCAGCCAGGAGTTCAATCTTACTCGAATGTAGGACGCCATGGTACGTCCGGTCCATGTAAATCCACTCCCACTCTCCGAAGAGTTCTTGCATCTCGACAGGACGTTCCGTTTCCCCGGCATATCGTTCCGGAGATACGAGCGGCCAGCCCGACTTCGTCCAGATGATTTTCCGGATATGCAGCTCGTGCCAATGCGGATCTTGCTCACCTCTGACGTGATGGACGAGATAATCATCGTCCCCGTCTTGTAAGACGGAGTTATGCCCAGGCCCGACCCAGCCCTCATTATCCCCGAACCGATAGCCGCCTAAAATCTTCATGCCAACTTGTTGCGGGTCGATCTCGAGGTCGGTCATGACGTTCCCATCAAAATCGACGTACGGTCCGGTGATCGAAGTCGATCGGGCCACACGGATGTGATAGTCCTTGAACAAGGAGTCGTAAGAGACGAACAAGTAGTAGTGACAATCTGTCTCTCGATAGACGATGTACGGTCCCTCGACCGCCCCTTCGACACGTTGATCTCGTTTCGCGATCAACGTCTCTTCACTCCCCGGACGTTTCTTCCCCGTCTCCGGGTCGACCGGGAACACGTACAGCCCACCGAAAAAACTACCGTAGACGAGCCACGGATCCCCATGCGCGTCGAACGTGATATTCGGGTCGATTGCATTCGGCCCCGACGTCCCGGCCTCACTTTTCACCACGAGCCCGTGATTCCGCCACGGTCCATCGATCGTTTCCGCGCTGGCGACACCGATATAAGAACGCGTCTGTCCGAACTGTGAAGCTGCATAATACATGACGTAGCGGCCACCCATGAATACGACTTCCGGCGCCCAAAGTCCCGGCGCACCGGTCCATTCCACAGCCTCGTGCGGAAGCTCTTCAAGCGCCAAGCCGACATATTCCCAGTGGATCAAGTCCCGCGAGCGACGCACTTGAATCCCGCCGTTGATTTGATGCCCATGGGCAGCGTCCGTCGAGAACACGTAATACCAGTCCCCGACTTTGATCGAGGCCGGGTCGTGGGCGTTGTGCGTGCCCCACATCGTTTCATTCGTCAATCGTTCCAACACATAGCGTTCTTCTCGGTTTGGACTGTTCAATTTTTGCATGGTCCCTCTTCTCCTCTTATCGTTTTTTGCCCCATACGGCGGTGCCATCCTCGCTCAGGCCAGTGAAGATGATTGTCGGTTCCCAAGTCTCCCAGTCCCAAGCCGCTCCGACTTGCGCCTCATACGTCTCCTGTCCGACTTGGACCTCGAGGACCGAATCATTCAATTCCCACGACCCGTCCCCGTCTTCGAGCGTTCCGCCTCGTTTCAACGTCAATACACTCGAGGTTTGCTGTCCGTCGTCAAACCGTGGGAACGTGATGACGTCCCAATCCCCGACCAGGTGCGTTTCGTCGACCTCGATATCGCTCTCCCCCGCATAGCGTTCGGGCGAGACGACCGGCCAACCGTCTTTCGTCCAATACACTTTCCGGACGTGCAGCTGTGACCAGTAGATATCTTCACTCGGCCGCGCCTGATGCAGCACGAACGTATCGGTCCCATCTTGTAAGAATGCGGAGTGACCGGTCCCGACGTATCCGTCATCTCCTTCGAAACGATACGGCCCAACGATTTTCATGCCCGTATCAAACGACTCATCCGATTCGTCTCGTAAGTCCCGGCCAACCGAATCGACGTACGGTCCCGCAATCGATTTCGAGCGACCGATCCGGACGTTGTACGTATCCTCCAACCATCCATACGACACCATCAAATAGTAATAGCCCGTCTCGCCGTTATATAAAATTTCTGGCCCTTCGATACCCATCGACATGTCTTTCCGCTTGGCGAGCAGTGTGCCTTCTGACGACTCATCCACTCGTTTTCCTGTGTCTGGGTCAATCTCCGTCAAAAAGATTCCGCCAAAGTACGAACCATACGTCATCCACCATTTGCCTTCCGCATCTTGCGTCACGTGAGGATCGATTGTATTGGCGACACCCCCGTCACCTTCTTTCGATGCGATGACGGCGCCCTCATCTTCCCAAGGTCCTTCAATCGTTGTCGCAGTCGCTAGCCCGATATACGACGTTCGACTCCCGACCCCTGAGACAGAATAGTATAAGTGGAATCGATCTCCGATTTTCGTGATCGCCGGGGCCCAAAATGTGTTCCCGCCGGCCCAAGCGAACGCCTCCTCAGACACTTGATCAAACACACGACCGACGAATTTCCAATGAACCAGGTCGGTCGATTTGCGGATTTGAATGCCGGGCGTCGGAGGACTTCCTACCATGTAATCCGTCGAAAAGACGTAATAGGTGTCTCCGTCTTTCAAAATCGCCCCGTCATGCGTGAAGTTCGTCGTCCACTCACGCTCTTTGTTGAGCACCTCCGGCGTCACATCGTCCACTTTCTTTTCAAACGGTGCTTTCGGGAGTGCTAAATCATTGATTGACGCACTCGTCGTCCGCCAGAAAAAGATTCCTCCGATTGCTACGGCGAGTAGTGTTAGCCATACCATCATTTTTCTCATGTTAAATCCCCTTTCTCCATCAAAAAGGCACCCGCCTTTTTAAAAGACGGGTGCCTCTGTCCTGTCACACCTCAGCCCTTCACACCAGAGATCGCAATCGACTCGATGATCTGTTTTTGGAAGATCATGAAGACGAGCAACATCGGGAGTAATGCCACGACAGACGCGGCCATGATTAACGGATAATCACTTTGAATTGCATAAGATGCGTTAAAGTTCGCGATGACAAGTTGAAGCGTCTGTTTCTCCGGCGAGTTCAAATAGAGAATCGGCCCAAGATAGTCGTTCCAAATTGCCATGAACCAAAGAATCAACTGCGCGGCCACGGCCGGCTTGATTAACGGGAAAATAATCTTGTAGAAGATTTGGAAGTACGAGCACCCATCAATCTTCGCTGCTTCGATAATCGAGTTCGGGATGCTGTTCAAAAATTGGCGCAAGAAGAAAATCATAAAGATGTTCCCGAATAACCCAGGCACAATTAACGGTAACAGCGTATCCACCCAGCCGATGCTCGAGAACATCATGAACTGGGGAATCATGAGCACCGGGTATGGGATCATGACAGAAGCGAACAAGAGAAGGAAGATTTTATTCTTGCCTCTGAAGTTCAACTTCGCGAAGGCGAACGCCGCCAAGCTTGACGTGAACGTCCCGACAATCGTGACGGATAATGCGACAATCAAACTGTTTGATATCCCTGACAACAGCGGACCCATACTCCAAATTTCCGTGTATTTACTAAACGAAATATCAGTCGGGATCCATACCGGCGGGAGCGCGAATACATCTTCTTTTGATTTTAGTGACGTCGACACCATCCAGAGCAGCGGCGCGATCATGACGACCGCTCCGATGGATAGGAAGATAAAAATGAAGAAATCCGTGATCCGATCCTTCTTCTTCACCGACATCGTTTCCACGTTCTCTTTTTTCCGTGAGAGAGCTAATTGCATGGTTATTCTCCTTTCCTATACGCGAATCGCTCAATCAAGATCGAACGATGATTTTTCATTCATCCGGAATTGGAGCAACGTGACGATGAAAATGAAGAGCCCAAGGACGAGCGCCATCGCCGAAGCGTAACCGAGTTGGAAGTTCCCGAACGATTTTTGCCAAATATAGAAGACCGCAGAGGCAGACGAGTACTCCGGACCCCCGGTTGGTGTCATGACGTTGATTTCCGTGAAAATTTGCGCTCCACCGATGATGTTCGTCACGATGATGAAGAACGTGACCGGTTTGACCATCGGAAGCGTGATGTGCCAAAAGCTTTGCCAAGCGTTAGCTCCATCCAGTTTTGCCGCTTCATAAAATGATTTCGGAACACTTTGGAGCGCCGCCAAATAAAGGAGCATCGTATAGCCGAGCCCTTTCCAAATTGCCATGAGGATAAGCGCCGGCTTGACGGTATCCGTATTTTGGAGCCAGTTCGGCCCATCGATGCCGATCAAAGCCAAAAATTGGTTCACCAATCCGTAGTCTCCGTTGTACGCCCATTGCCATAAAATCGATACGGCGGCAATCGACGAAATGACGGGAATGTAGTAAATCACGCGGAAGGTATTCGTCCCAAAAATCCCTCGATTCAACGCAAGAGCGAGCATGAGCGCGAGGGCGATTCCAATCGGGATCCCAATCATCATAAAGAGCGTGTTGTACATCGATTTATAAAAATATTCATCTTGGAACAAGTTAACAAAGTTCTCAAACCCGATAAATTTCATTTGACCGAGACCGTTCCAATTCGTGAAGGCGCCGTAAACAGAGTACATCAACGGGACGAACGCGAAGAGGAAAAACCCAATGACCGGTGCCGCAACGAACAGATAGGCGTATCGCTGCTCTGTTCGATATAACTTAGAAATCGATTTTGTCTTCATTGTTCTTCCATCCTTTCAACGTCAGAGACGCGGGTGGCGAACATCGCCACCCCGTTTCGACTCTCTGATCAGTTCGCCTGTTTCTCTTGTTCGATCGCCGCATCGAGCAATTTCTGCATCTTCGGCTGCGCCGTCTTCACATAGTCTTCAACCGACGTTTTGCCGTCGAGGACAGGCTGGATGTTTTTGAAGAACTCGTCATACCATTCTGCCGTGTATGTTTTCTCAGCTGGGAAGCCGCGGCCATAGTCATTGATCAAATCAAGGAACTCTTGTTTGTTTTCTGGTTTGATCGACGTGTCAGCCGCCCAGTTGTCTGCAATTTCCATACTGTTCGGCAATTGGACTTGCGCATCTACGAGCGCCTGTTGTCCTTCTTGGTCGGCAGACAAGTACATGGCTAGTTCCGCTGCTTCTTCTTTATGTTTCGTCGTTGAACCGACACCGATTCCGAGCGAACCGACCCATCCTGATGCTTTACCCGTCGAACCGGCTGGCCACGGAAGTAAATCATACTCAAATTTCAGCTGTTCTTTAAATGCCGCCATGTCCCAAGGACCGACCGGGAAGAAGGCAAGTTGTCCTTTCAACCAACGTTGGTACGTGTCGAGCGTCTGTGTTTCCCCGATCGACGGTGTGATACCATGTTTCAACTGCTGGTCGACGAAGAACTGTAACGCTTCGATGAATTTCGGATCATCGATCGTCACTTTCGTGCCGTCCTCGTTGATCCAGTCCGCCCCATTGCTCCAAACGAACGGCTGAAGTGCCCAGTTTACGTTGAAGCCAGTGCCGTATTGATCCATTTTTCCGTCACCGTTCGTATCTTTCGTCAACTGTTTGGCAACGTCCACGAACTCATCCCATGTGTACGGTTTGTCTTTATCCGGAAGCGCAATGCCCGCGTCTTCGAACATCGTCTTGTTGTAGCCGAGTGCGAACGGTCCTAAATCTTTCGGCAGTCCGTAAATTGCGCCTTCTCCAAGCGTCTCACCATCGAAGCGATACTTGTCGACACCCTTCTCCCAAATATCGTCCAACTTGACGTCTTCTGAATTTTCAACCGCCTCTGTGATATCGAGTAGCACACCCGAGTTTACGTATGCTTTCACTTGGGCAGGATTATAGAAGAAGACGTCCGGAATCTTCCGACCCGCGATGGCCGACTTGAGTTTTGTATCGTACTGATCAGGGGCCGTCTGGACCATCGTCACCTTCACGTCTTTGTTGGCTTCTTCAAAACGTTTCACCGTCGCTTGATAGGCTTTTAACTCTTCTGGATTTCCACGGAACATAAATGTCAGTTCAACTTTTCCATCAGCGCCTGCCTCATCTCCCGAACAGCCGGCGAGCGCCAAAGAAGTTGTCATCAGTGCTGACATCGTTAACGCAAACATTTTTTTCGATTTACGATTCATTGTGAATTCCTCCATCACTTTATATTCATGTGCAAAGCATGATAAAGATGTACGTACATGTTGAGTTAAATAAAAAAGCAAACTGTATAATGAAGCCCACACAACACTATACATTTACTCACCAACAAACCGATATAGTTAGTAATGAAAGCGTTTTCTGTACAATTTGAGTCTATTACACACGTTCGGACATGTCAATTCGATTTTTATGTATTTTTGTATTTCGTACGTACATATTCAAAGAAAATTCAGATGCTTTTTTTGCTTATTCATAGTAAATGGTACATTTGTTTGTTAGTATGTAAGTAAGATTATATCTTGTACGTATGAGTTTCCTGACGTACATGAAAGAAAGCAGGGACGCCAGATGGCACAACGCACAAAGTACAATATGGTCAAAGATCATATTCTTGAATGGATAAAAGATGGAACGGTACGACCAGGTGAAAAAATTCCTTCTGAAAATGAATTGGTCCAATCCTTTGGAGTGAGCCGTCACACGATTCGACAAGCTGTTGGGGAATTAGTGAACGAAGGCTATCTTTACCGTGAACAGGGCTCGGGCACGTACTGCTCCCTTGTCCTTCCGACCTCTACTCCCCAAACGATCGAACGTTCGGGCAATGGTAAAAACATCGGGGTCATCACAACCTATATGTCCGATTATATCTTCCCGTCTATTATCCGGGGGATTGAATCACATTTGGCTTCGAAAGGATATACGTTGACACTGTCTTGTACGGATAACAATGTCGAGAAAGAAAAGCAATGTCTCGAAATGATGTTAGATCGTCAAATCGACGGGCTGATTGTCGAGCCGACAAAGAGCAGTAGCTACAATCCGAATATCAAATATTATTTAGAACTCGAACAACAGCATACTCCTTATTTGATGATTAACCAATACTATTCGCAACTAACGCCTCCATACTTGATCATGGATGACGAAAAAGGCGGATTCTTGGCTGCTGAACACCTGATCAAACTCGGTCACGAGCGCATCATGGGACTTTTCAAAACGGACGACCTCCAGGGAGTCCACCGAATGCGTGGCTTCATTCGAGCGTTCCGGGAATACAACCTTCCCTTAGAGCCAGAATTAATTATAACGTATACGACAGAAGAACTTGTGCCTTCTTTTTATGACGTGATTCATCAAGTATTTCAAAACGCGGACGAGAGACCTAGTGCAATCGTCTGTTACAACGACCAACTCGCCCTCAACGTACTGGACCAACTAAGAAGCCTGCGTCTCTCTGTCCCGCAAGATGTCTCACTCGTCGGATATGATGATTCCGTACTCGCAGTCGCGACGGAAGTGAAATTGACTTCTATCGTCCATCCTAAACAAGAGCTGGGCCGTGCCGCAGCCGAGTGGATCATTGCGGCTGTCGAGAAAACAGAGACACCACCGTCACATACGTATGAACCTGAATTGATTGTCCGAAACTCGACCGCACCCTATAATCGTCTCGAATCTAAATTAGGCTGATTCACCCCTAACTTCTTGGAGGTCATCATGAACTTAAAGCATGAACACAACAAATTATTCCAAGTGCTCGAATTTGTCACCAGCCTGGTTCAACTGAACGTGGTCTTTTTACTGAGCATTTTGCCTCTCATCACACTGTTCCCAGCCTTATACGCCTTGAACGCTGTCACACGGCAATGGGCGGTCAACCAAGATTACAGCGTGTTCCGCGCCTACTTCCGCTTTTTTAACGAAGGAGTGCGCCGCCATTACAAGCTCGGTGCCGTCTGGACCTTGTTTCTGCTCATCTTGTTGATCGACTTTTTACTCATTCGTCAAATCGATGCGTGGCAAACGATGCTCTTTACGGGTCTGTTCGTGATCGGCTTTGTCTTCATCGCTCTTTCCTTGTTCCTGTTTCCGATTTTGACGCATTACGAAATGAAGACGATGGACGCTTTGAAATTGGCGCTATTCAGTATCATGCGATACGGATATATCATCGTGCTCGCGCTTCTGTTATTCACGGCACTCGGCATGCTCGCGTACCGGTCACCACTCTATTTGTTGTTCGGCTTTTCATTTATCGTGTTTTTGACGACGAAATTGTACCTTCACCAGTTAGACCGCACCATCACGAGCCAACATGCCGATCTCGAATCGTCATGAAACAAACCCTGACCTCATCTGCGTTTTCGGTCGCGCAGACGAGGTCAGGGTTATTTTTTATGTTCTCGCATCACGTCCGCTAGCGGACACCCTGCTTGCTCGAGCTCGGAGACGATGCGATTGTAGTCGGCTTCATTTCGATTTTGACTCAACTTGAACGCCGCCTGCATTTCATCGATATCGATACGGAAACCTACAACGCCATGCTTCTGTCGCTGCACGGACTCGGACAGCTCTTCCCAGATGACGGCGTTCTCTCTTTCCTTTTCATGGTCACGGAGTAGCCCGGCCAGATCTTCCTCGAGTTGTTCCGCGTTCAGGATAGTCGCCTGTCCATATGCATGGACGACCTGATAGTTCCACGTCGACACGTCCTCGTGGCCATACAAGGACGCCGAGATGTAGGCGTTCGACCCTTGAACGATGACGAGCACCGTCTGGTCTTCGATCGTCTGCCATTGCGGGTTGTTTTTGGCGACGTGCGTCGTGAACCAGATTCGACCGTCCGCTTCATGAAACCGGAGCGGCACGTGCGTCGCAATCGGCTTCTGTCCGTCATGCGTGACGACAGTACCGAACGGATGGGCTTTCAAAAAAGCGTGGACTTCTTCAGCGTCGTTGACGGCGTATAGCTTTGGGACGTACATCGAATTCCTCCTCCATTGTTAGCTAGCTTATAAACAAAGCGGCTCATCACATTAAGAACTAACACAAACTTACTCGACGAAGCCGCAGACTTCAACTTATCGGACGTGTTTCTAATCTGTCTGTCGGGTATAGGGAAAAGGACGACTGACACTATAGGAGGAATTTGATGAAACCGACAATTCAAGCATTCGTATTCGATGTGTACGGGACGCTGTTCGATGTCCATTCCGTCAAGGCGGCGTGTGACGAACAGTTCCCGGGGAAAGGTGACCAGATCAGTCAGACGTGGCGCACGAAGCAACTTGAATATTTCTTCATCCGTCAGATTTCGGGCCGCTACGAAGACTTCTCGGTCGTCACACGTGACGCCTTGCGTTACGCCTTAGCTACGGCCGACGTGAGCGCATCTAGCGACGTCGAGGATGCGCTCATCGCCACGTATGCGGAGCTCTCGCCATACGAGGAAGTCGAGGACGTGTTGAAGCAGCTGCGGGACACCCAGACCGTCGTCTTGTCGAACGGGACCGCTGACATGCTTGAACAATTGATTGCGAACGCGTCGTTCACCGAACTGTTCGACGAACTCGTCAGCATCGACGGCGTCAAACAGTTCAAGCCGTCACCTGCCGCCTATATGAGCTGGTTCAAGACGACCGACTTGAAGCGGGACGAGGTGCTGTTCATGTCTTCGAACGGCTGGGACATCATCGGCGCCAAGAACTTCGGCTTCCAGACGGCGTGGATCAATCGTGACGGCAAGCCTTTCGAAACGATGGATGTGCGTCCAGACGCGGTCTACGACGACTTGACCGGAATTTTGGAGTGGAGAACTTCCTAACGTCTTGCTTTTGAGAAGGAGGAATCGTGATGAAGGCACTATTTTTGAACTGTTCGTTGAAAGGCGAAGACACGGTATCACATACGGAAGGTCTGATGAAGGACATCATCCCCCACTTTGACAAACTCGGCGTCGAGTCAGAGATCGTCCGCGTCGTCGACTACGACATCGCTTTCGGGGTGACCGAGGACGAAGGGGCTGGCGACGAGTGGCCGCAACTCTTCGCCAAAGTGAAAGCCGCCGACATCCTCATCATCGGGACGCCGCTTTGGCTCGGGGAGAAGAGCAGTGTCGCCACCCAAGTGATCGAACGGCTATACGGCGGGAGCGGGCTGAAAAATGAACACGGTCAAGCCATCTACTACAACAAAGTCGGCGGTGTCGTCGTGACGGGCAACGAGGACGGGGCGAAGCACGCCTGTGCCTCAATCCTGTACGGTTTGTCCCATATCGGCTTCACTATCCCACCGAACGTCGACGCATACTGGGTCGGCGAAGCCGGTCCGGGCGACTCGTACCTCGACGCCGGCCGCGACAACGCCTTCACGAAAAAGAACGGACAGTTTTTAGCGTATAACCTTTATCATTTCGCGAATCTATTGAAACAACATCCAATCCCGGCCAAAGGAAACATCATGCCGTGACCGACCAAGGCGATGAATCCATGGACGGAGTGATCGTCTTTTGTCGTTTTGTGCGAAAGTAAAATATCATCTACGAAACGAGGAGATATTATGGCACACCGCATCTACACGACGAGCTTCGCGAGCGTCTATCCGAGTTACGTCGCGAAAGCCGAACGGAAAGGCCGGACGAAAGACGAGGTCGATACGATCATCCGCTGGCTGACCGGCTATGACGAGGCCGGGCTCGAGCGGCAACTCGAGGCCGAGGTCGACTTCGATACGTTCTTCGCATCGGCCCCTGACATGAACGAGGATCGCGCTCTCATCAAAGGCGTCGTCTGCGGCGTCCGCGTCGAGAATGTCGAGGAGCCGCTCATGCGCGAGATCCGTTACTTGGACAAACTCGTCGATGAACTGGCTAAGGGCAAGGCGATGGCGAAGATTTTGCGAGGGGGCGAACAGTAATGGACTATACGACACTCGTCGATGACAAACGGCTCGACAGCTTCATCCGCTTGATTGACGTGATTGATGCGAACTTACCGGACGGCTTTGAGAAGACGACCGACGGCAAAGGCGTTCATTATGTCGTGCCATTGTCGATGTACCCGCCCGGTTATCACGTGACGCCGGGTACCCCGTTGCCGTTTATAAGCGTCATCGCGCAAAAGAATCATGTCGCCTTGTATCATATGGGTGTCTACGCCGATGAAGACGTGTTGCATTGGTTCGAGCAGGCATACGCCGAACGAGTGCCGACGAAGCTCGACATGGGCAAGAGCTGCATCCGCTTCAAGAACGTGCTGCATATCCCATACGATTTGATCGGCGAGCTCGCCGCGAAGATGACGCCGGAGCGCTGGGTCGAGCTATATGGAGGAAACCGGGGATGACCGTAATGGTCGTCTCTTTTTTCGGCACATTTTGTAAGCTTGGTTACCGCTCTTGAATCGCCCGCTATTGTATGCTGAAAAGAGATACACTCGTCGAAAGGAGGACCCGTCATGCCACGCCCGCTCAAAATCAGTTTGATGCTCGTCCTGTTCGGGACGATCTTTTACATCACCCATTTCCATTACGAGCTTCGCCCGTCCGACGTCCGGGACATCGTCTTGTCGTTCGGCTGGTGGGGACCGCTCGTCTTCTTCTTGATCTATGCGATTGGCCCGCTCGTGTTCTTGCCGACGTCCGTCTTGTCGCTCGGCGCCGGTCTCGCATTCGGTGTCTGGCCCGGCGTCCTCTATATCCTGTTCGGTGCGACCGCGGCGGCGGTGACCGGCTACGTCATGGCTCGGCTGTTCGGGCGTTCGGTGCTCAAGGTCGAGAAGTATCCGTGGTCAGAGAAACTGTTCACCCAGATGGAGGCGCGCGGCTTTTTATACGTTTTCGTGCTGCGCCTGATTCCGCTCGTCAGTTTTGATCTACTCAGTTACGCCGGTGGCATCGCGAAAGTGCGGTTCAAGTCATTCCTGCTCGCAACCGTGTTCGGGATGATCCCCGGAACACTAGCCTACAGTTTTTTAGGGGCTAGCCTCGCTTCAGGGAGCGTGACGACGATCTTCATCGCCGCCCTCGTCTTCGTAAGTCTACTAGGCGTCACCTACTATTTCCGGACTCCGGTCAAGAAGTGGCTCGGGCTAACATCTGAATCAACAAAAAACGGATGAGGCGGCTGCCTCATCCGTTTGCTTTAGACGTTGAATCGTCTCGTCATCTCACGCATTTCGTCTGCCATATTCGACAGTTCTTGCGCCGACGCCGTGATTTCTTCCATTGATGCCATCTGTTCTTCCGTTGCCGCCGATGTGTTCTCGGTCTCGGTCGCCGTCGTCTCGGTGATGCCTTGAATCTCATGCACCGATGTCAACACTTCGGTCGCACCTGCCGCCATCTCTTCGACAGCACCAGACACTTCCTCGACTTTCCGGCTCACTTCTTCAATCGCAAGCTTAATCTCATCGAACGCCGTCCCTGCCTGTTGGACGTTCGTCACGCTATGCGCCATATCATCCTCGACGACATGCATCGTCTTGACGGCTTGTTTCGTCTCCGTCTGTGTGTCCGTAATCAGCGACGCGATCAACTTCGTTGCGACGGCCGACTCTTCGGCGAGTTTTTTCACTTCGGAGGCGACGACGGCGAACCCGCGTCCATGATCACCGGCCCGGGCCGCTTCGATGGCTGCATTCAACGCCAGCAAGTTCGTCTGCTCGGCGATGCCTGAAATCGTTCCGGTAATTGTTCCAATCTCTTGGGAACGGACGTCGAGTTGTCCGATGACGTGTTGGAGTGTTTTGACTTTCTCATTCATCTCCTCGAGCTGTGTCTCGAGCGTCTCGATCAAGTCATTCCCGGTACCGACTTTCCGGAGCGCCCCTTCCGAGAGCTCTGTCATCTGTTGGGCGCTGCCCGAGACGTGATGGATCCCGTTCGTCAGGTCAGTCAGTGTGCCGTTCGATTCTTTCACCCGCGTCAATTGACGGAGCGACCCTGACGCGATTTCTTCCATCGTGACCGCGACCATCTCGGTCGCTTTCGTCGTCTCTTCGACGTTCGATTTCAAATCATCGGACGACGTCGCGACGCGCCCGGCGGTCGAAGTGACATTCCCGATCAACTGACGGAGACTATCTTTCATTTCATTGAACGAAGTTGAGAGTGAACCCATCTCGTCCCGGGACACGTACGTGCTTTCGACCGTCAAATCACCGGCACCGGCCCGACTCATCAGTTTGTTCAACTCACGAATCGGTCGGACGATCAGTTGTGTGATGTAGATGCCGAGCGCCATCGATAACGCTCCGCCAATCGCGACGAGTGCCCAAAAGGTGAGGACGGATCGTTCGCGGTCTGCTTGCATCGTCGCACTCGCCGTCTCTGCTTCTTGATTGATCCCGTCCATGACGAACGTCGCGGTTTCGACTAATTTTTGTCGGACCGGTCTCAATTCATCCGTATAGACACGGTAAGCGGCCGTCTTCTCATTACGCAGTGCTGGTTGCGTCACCGCGTCCACACCTTCTAGGTAAGCTGCCGACTCCTCTTTCAAACGTTCCATAGCGGTTACGAGTTCTGGGTCATTGGACTGGAATGACGTCTCGAACGATTCTAAATTATTGAGGATGCTGTCGCGTCTCTCAGTAATGTTGCCTTGAAGTTCCTCGTTTCGAGCGCCCTCTGTGACCAACATGAGTTCTAGCAGATGACCATCAAGCGCCCGGTTGTCCGTCCGGATTTGTCCTAAATAGCGAATCGGCAACAGCCGTTCCTCATAAATTTCTTCGCCCGCGTCAGCCATACGTCCCATGAGGACGTGGCTGAGTGCTGCCACAATCACAAGAGTGGCGATAAACACGGTAATCAACACCGCTAACTTTTTTGACATATTCAAATTCTTCATGGTCATACCCCCTATTTGTTTTATCGTAGGTGAGGGGAGATTGTGAAGTTATTTCCTTAAAATGTTGACCTTTTTTAGCATTTTTAAAGCGATGAATGTGCTTTCTCCGTCTTTTCTGCCTGTATTTCTGTTGAGTCTGCAATTTGAGTATAAAAACGGGACGGCCGACCGATAATACATTAGCGCAAAAGAAACACATACAGAATGCGAGGAACCTACATGAATGTCCAAAAACGAAATCAATTGATGCTCATCATCACGTCCGCTATCGTCCTCACTTCGGTCATCGTCCATCTGCTCCACCGGTTCACTGATTTTGCCTATACGTACATCATATTGCGGAACGGCTCAATCGACTACGCTTATTCGACTGCGACGTGGATCCTGTTCACCATACCGATCTTCTTCTTTACGTTCATGCTTTTTAGCAATCGACTACGTCCAAACATATTCCCTTACTTGATGATGCTCACACTCACATTCTCAAGCATCTCAACCGTCGCAGGCGGTCAAGGGCTCGTCGAATATCACTTCTCAATTTTCGTCGTCCTCGCCATCCTCTCGTTTATGCGTCGAATCGACTTGGTCGTTTACAGCACGCTCATTTTTGCGGTCCAACACGTAGCCGGATTCTTCTTGTTCCCGGCACTCATTTGCGGGACGTCCGATTACCCGTTCAGCCTGCTGCTCGTCCACGCTATCTATCTCGTTCTCTTAAGCACCGTTCTTGTCGTGCAGATCCATTCACGCAACCTCGAGTCAGCACGCGTTAAACAGCAGGAGGACGAGACACGCACTTTGCTCAAACAGGCAGTCACCGACACAAGCCGGCTCGTCTCGGCGCTCAAGGACCACGCGACCGAACTTGAAGCCGCCGCGGCCCAGTCACTTCAGTCGGGTGAGCAAATCGCGGTCACAATCGACCCGATTGTGTCTCACGCGATGTCACAAGAATCGTCGATGCACCAAGGTGCTGATGAGATTCAATCGATTCGTTCGTTGACAAGAATCATCCAAGACCGAATGGCTCAAACCGCTGCTGCCTCATCACGGATTGCAGCCGACGCCAGTGCCGGGAATATTGATATGCGGCGTATGGAATCGAAAGTCGTCGAAATTATTGAAGAAGCGAACCGGCTCGAACAAGTCGTCACGACAATGTCGAACCGCTCGACCGAGATTCGTGCCATCCTGCAACACGTCGAGACAATCAGCGAGCAGACGAACATGCTCGCCTTGAACGCCTCTATCGAAGCAGCTCGGGCTGGTGACGCCGGCCGTGGTTTCGCCGTCGTTGCTTCCGAAGTCGGCAAGCTCGCCGTTCAGTCGCGCGAGTATGCGTCCGAGATGACACGTGTCCTCGGTGGACTTATGCAGGATACGACTGTCGTCCATGAGTCGTCACAATTGTTCAAACAAGCGACCGAGAATTGCCAAACCGTCTCAGCCGATGTAACCGCCGTTTTCCATCGCTTAACGGATGACGTCTCAGAAATCGATGCACAAATCGTCTCGATCCAACAGACACGCCAACACGTGACCGCTCAGATGGAGACGCTCGAGACACGGCTTGAGACGACGAAGCACACCGCGAACGAACTGCAACAGCAAATCCATCATGTCGCTGCCGCGACCGAAGAGCAAGTCGCTGTTCAGAAAGAACTGAGCTCCATGTCTGACCGCCTCGCTGCGACAGCGAATACGTTAGAAGACGTGACCGGTCAGCTCGAAGTGCGGGCCAACTAAAAAACAGACCGCGAATGTTGGATTCGCGGTCTGTTTTTTATAATGTCGAAACCAGTTTTTGAAGCGCCTCTTTGAGCGGTGTCACCGGACGACCGAGCACCAACTCAAAGTCATTTGATTCGACTTCGAGTGACCCGTTGCGGATACTGTCTTGAATACCGACGACGATCGGGATCGCCCCTTCCGGCACACCGGCACCTCGCATGACGTCGGCGTACGCCTCAGCACTAACTTCTTGGAGTTTGACCTCACGGCCGAGTACGTCACTGAGCGCTTCGACGAGTTCTGCTTGCGTATGGAGCGGTCCTGACAATTCGAAGATGTTTTGCTCGAAATCATCTGCCATGAGGACGTTCGCCGCTGCTTCGGCGTAGTCTTGTTGCAGCGCCCAACCGACTTTCCCGTCACGGGCCGCTGTCACCCAAGGGGCACCGGCGAGCACGCCTTGAATGCCACCGAGTTCGTTCTCTAAGTACCAGTTGTTGCGCAGGAACGCGTGCGGGATCCCGGTTCGTTCGATCGCGCCTTCCGTCTCGACGTGCGGTGGTGCCATGAGATTTTGACTCTCTGTCGCATCGGCGAGGCTCGTATAGGCGATGAACTTGACCCCGGCCCGCTTCGCTGCTTCGACCGCGTTCGCGTGTTGACGGATGCGCGTATCGTTGTCACCGTCCGCCGAGATGATGAGCAACCGCTCGACACCTTGGAACGCTTCGTCGAGCGTCTCCGGTTGATCGAAGTCGCCGTGACGAACGTCGACTCCTTTTGCTTTCAGCGCTCCCGCTTTCTCCGGGTTACGGACACTGACCGCAAGTTCGCTCGCCGGTATCGACTCGAGCAACACCTCGACGATTTTTGAACCGAGTTTCCCGGTCGCACCTGTGACTAAGTATTTCATGATTCGTTTCCTCCTTCTCAACCTGTAATTAAATCAGTTACATGTAATCATAATAGTTACAGCATCTTCATTTGTCAATTGTTTGTTCCCTGTTATACTGAAGATGTAACCAATCTGCTTACATGATTGTTCAGAAAGGTGGTGGCTTATGACCATCAGTAGCCGTTTTGCGGTCGGCATTCATATCTTGACGTTGATCGAGTTCAATCAAGACGGGGTCACTTCGTCTGACTTTTTAGCCGGGAGCGTCAATACGAATCCCGCCCTCATCCGTAAAATCATGGCGATGCTAAAAAAAGCCGGATTGATCGAGGTCAAACCCGGCGTAGCTGGTGCGAAGCTCGCTAAAGGCTTGACCGATATCTCGCTGTATGACGTCTATCGCGCCGTCAGCGTCGTCGAGGAGAATGAACTGTTCAGTATCCATGACAACCCGAACCCGGCATGTCCGGTTGGCCAAAATATCCAAGCGACAATCGAACCGATCTTCATCAACGCCCAAACGGCGATGGAATCTGTGTTGAAGCACGTGACACTCGCCGACGTCGTCCAAGACGTGGCAACACAAAGACAGGGAAACCACTGAGGCTTCCCTGTTTTTGTCAGTCTCGCTATCATTGAGATCCCCTTCATAAAAATAAGTTCTAACGACCTCAAAAGTTTAGATTGTTGCAAATTCGGTTATATTATTTATAAAGATTCGAAACGAGGAGGAATTAGACGTATGTCTGAAAATAAACAAAACGGTAAGTATGACCACATCATCGATCAAGTCGCGGCCAAGGCGAAAGAAGTCACCGGGAAAATGAACGATGATAAAACGACCAACCAACGAAGCGGTGAAGGACATTCCGACTCCTTGACGGATAAAGTCAAAGGCGTCTTCAACCAATTTCAAAAACGCAAAAAATAAGACGAAGGGCTTCCTAGCAAAACAGCTAAGAAGCCTTTTTTTATGTGACTGTGCCATTTTCCAGCCCTTCCCATAGCCCCAACAGGTTTGATTTCTCCTCGCTTTGTTTTAATGCGAAATACGAATCCTCTTTACTTTGAGTTCATATGAACTTATAATAATAATATAAAGTTCAAATGAACCTATAAGGAGGAATTATTGTTGACCCTACTCATCGCCTTTTTGGCACTCGTCATCTTCATGCTCGCGCTTGACCTCGGGGTGTTCCACCGCAAGGCACACGAAGTCTCGCTCCGTGAGGCATGGACATGGACGTTCGTTTGGATCGGGATCGCCCTTGCTTTCGGCGGTTGGTTGTTCTACTCGCAAGGCAGCACGGTCGCGATCGAATACGCAAGCGTCTACTTCATCGAAAAGGCACTTGCCATCGATAACGTGTTCGTCTTCTCGCTCGTCTTCGCCTATTTCGCGATCCCGCTCAAGTATCAGCACAAGGTGTTGTTCTGGGGTATCCTGGGCGCGATTTTCTTCCGGGCCGTCTTCATCGTCGCTGGTGTGTCACTTCTCGAGAACTTCGGTTGGGTCTACTACGTGTTCGGCGCCTTCCTCGTCTATACGGGCTGGATGATGTTTAAAAACATCGGCAAGGACGAGTCGCTCGAGAACAACAAGACGATCAACTGGTTGAAAAACCATTTGCCGATCACGCAAGACATGTCGTCCGGAAAGTTCACGAAACGGATCAACGGCAAGCTGTTCTTCACACCGCTCTTCATCGCCTTGATCTTTATCGAGCTATCGGACATCGTCTTCGCCGTCGACTCGGTCGCAGCAAGCTTCGCCTACTCGCGTGACCCGTATATCATCTTCTACGCGAATATCATGGCGATCCTTGGACTGCGTAGCCTCTACTTCGTCCTCGCCAACTTGATCGACCGCTTCTACTACTTGAAGCACGGGCTCAGCTTCATGCTCGTCTTCATCGGGACGAAGATGATTTTCGGCGATGTCTACAAGATGCCGATTTGGATGTCGCTCGGTGCGATCGTACTCGTCATCTTGATCAGCGTCGTCTATAGTTTCTACAAAACGAAACCTGGTCAGAAAAACAACGTATAACAAAAGGGAGACGTGCTAGGCCTTCCGAAACAGGTGTATCGCTTCTCGATTGTGGGTAAACCTTTAGTCTAGCAAACACAGAAAAGGTGGTAACGAATGTTTGACCGTATGGGTGATGTGAGTATTGGACTCGTCTTCGGGATCGTGTTGATGTTTCTGTTCAACAGTCTCTGGGGACTTGGCGTCGGCGTGATGTTAGGAATTTTCTTCCTCGTCGCACCGCGCTCGACAAACCGCCGTACTAGAAAATATATGCCGCAAATACACTAAGCCGAGGCGCCCGCCTCGGCTTTTTTCATGTCCGCTCAGTTTCGTGCACATGACATGCGACGCCCCCTCTCCTAGGTGATTCGAGTCTCAGATGAACTAATGCAACTTATTCTTTTACCCTATACGTAAAATTAAAATGTCAATATATTTTTTTGAAATATAAATGACATATTTAATTATATTTTTTGATGGTAAAATTTCTTGGAAGGTTAAGAAAAACATCGTTCTGTCGCCCTGTTACATAACCGAAAGGATTTACCAAAAAATGAAAAAACAATTAATGACATTTGCTCTCGGCGCCCTTCTCGTTTCCGGTTTGACGCTTCAAACCTCGACACCGGTAGAGGCAGCCACTTCTTATAAAGTTAAAGTCACGACGAACAGCTTGAACGTGCGGACGGGTCCATCGACCGCCTACAAAAAGGTCGGCAGCGCCAAGCTCGGTCAATCGTTCACATATCTAGGGGCGACCGGCTCATGGACGAAAATCAATTTCAACGGTAGCACGAAATATGTAGCGAGTACATATGTTAAAAAATATAGCGGTACGGCGTTACAAACGGCCACGGCAGCTAAATTCATCATGCCGGCGAAAGGCACGTTGTCGCAAGGATACGGCCCGGCGAGCGGAAAGTATGGTTATACGTTCCATAACGGTATCGACATCGCGGCCGCCAAAGGGACACCGATCCAAGCGGCCGCTTCCGGTCAAGTCATCGTCGCCCGAAACTATGGCGCCTACGGGAACCACGTCATGATCTCGCATACGATCAACGGCCAAGCGTACACGAGCGTCTATGCCCACATGGATCGGTTGAACGTCGTCAAAGGCCAATCGATCTCAAAAGGCGCGAACATCGGGACGATCGGGAATACCGGCAACTCGTTCGGGAGCCATCTCCACTTCGAGATTCATAAAAACAAGTACGTCTATAGCGGCTCGACAGCCGCCAACAGCGTCAACCCGTATACGTTATTCTAAAAAACACACTTTTATCCGTTAACGGATAAAAGTGTGTTTTTTAGCGTTGGAACGCATCTACATGATCACGTGCGAACTCAGCAAACGAACGTGGCTTCTCCCCGGTCAACCGTTCAAAGTCGTCCGTCACCGCCTTCGCCGTCCCGAGCCGTGTCATGAGGTAGAGCGCCATCGTCACATTCACATACGCTGGATCCAGACCACGTTCCTGAATATAGTGTGAGCGATAGCGCAGCATGCTCGGTTTGGCGTACGTGATGCGCCGCCCGGTCAGAATCGTCAATTGGTTGGCGATGTCGACATAATCGAGCGCCTCAGGTCCGGTGAGCGTATAGGCCGTGTTGCGATGTGACTCCGGGTCGGCCAAAACGTGCGCGATCGCCTTGCCGATATCCTCGGCGTCGATGAAGCTGACTTGACTGTTACCGGCCGGGATGAAGATCTCGTCGTCTTGACGGATCTCCTCGGCGTGGACGCCGGTCACGTTCTGCATGAAGAAACCCGGCCGGATATGAACGGATGGAACACCTGACTGCTCGATATACTTCTCGATCTTATAGTGGGGCGGGAACGGATTCGTCTCGACGCCCATGAGTGAAAGAAAAGCGACGAGTCGAATCGAACGTTCGGCCATCGCCTCAATGAACGGAACGAACACGTCCGCATCCCCGATCTGTGGCGGACGCATCAAAAAGACGCGATCGACCCCGTCGAGCGCCGCTTCGTACGTGTCCGGGTTTTCAAAATCGAGTTCGACGTGTCGTGCCGCCGTCGGGAAGCGCCGCTGTAGCTCGTCTAACTTACTCCCGGCAACGACGACTGCTTCTCCCCGTTCTTCTAAATACTTCACGACGTATTGTCCGACGTTCCCGGTCGCACCAGTCACTAAAATCGCTTGCTTCATAATAATCCCTCCTCTTTCCATTGTCTTATACGTTCACTTATCTGTGCTTGAACAATTTGTGCCGACCGTCCCAATTTCCTCTCATTTTTAGGTAGGTCCATGGACTATATAGGGAAATACTGCACAATGTCGTATAATAGAGACAAATCAATCGACATCGTAGAGAGGAGGCCGACGCATGGACCGAAACCGATTTTATCGTTCATCCGCAAGGCACGGCCGAACACGTCCAAAACGAGCCATCCCGAACTATTCAACACGACGCTTGCCGCACTTTCCCATCGCTTCGCTCATCGAGGAAGTGCAGGATGCCGTCTGTTATATCGATTTTACCCGCAACCACCTGTATACGAACCAACCGCTCCGTGCTTTCTGTCCGTCGCTGACGACGCGGCGCTTCACCGATTTCGAGACCTTGAGCCGCTTCTTCCATGACATGTTCGAACGGAACGAGGCCGACCCGGTTGCCGTGACGTCTTTTTGGGAAGAATTGCTCGACAATCGCTTCGGCTGCTGTCCGAGTATGGAACCCCACTACTTCCAACTCGGCGACCGGACGCTGCAACTCATCTTGAACTTCACCCACACCCCGCGCGGCGTGTTCATCCTCTGGCGCGACGAGACCGAAGCGCGCCGGTTCGAGGAGCAGAAAGACTCATTTTTGGCCGAGCTGTCGCATGAGTTCCGTTCCCCGCTCACCGCCATCAGCGGCTACACCGAACTACTCATGTACCAACATACCGATAACGAGAAGACGCACGGCATGCTGACGCTCGTGAAGCGAGAAGCGGAGCGGCTCGAACGGCTCGTCGACAACTTCCTCGACTATCAACGCGTCAACTACTCCGCGGACTTGCTGACGCTGTCGACGTTCGCACTCAAACCGGTTCTTGAAGGTATTGTCGCCCATTATGAGGCGACATCCCCCAATCACCAGGTCGTCTTATCCACATGCGACGCGACGGTCAAGGCCGACCAGGAGAAGTTGTTACAGCTGCTTCATAATTTGATTGGCAACGCCATCAAGTATTCCCCGAGAGGCGGGACGATCCGGATCACGGGCTCGATGGACGATACGACGCTCGTCTTGTCCGTGCGTGACCCAGGCATCGGTATCCCTCCTGAGTCCATCCCGTACATCTTTGACGAGTACTACCGGGTCGACTCCGACTCCCACCGCCCGATTAAAGGGACCGGGCTCGGCCTGCGCATCTGCAAACGGATCGCCGAGGCGCACGGTTGGGGCATCCACGCCGACTCCGTGTACGGAGAAGGGACGACGTTCTCGATTTACTTATATGACTGATCAACAAAGGGGCCTGGCAATGTATGCCAGGCCCCTGTTTGTTATGCGGCTTTTCGAACCGGTACGTCGCACTCGAGATCTTGGGCGCGCATCGCTTTGGCGTGCTTGAAAAACAATCCGAACAACGTCACCGTCCCGACCGTCGCGATGACGTACGGAATGATTCCGTCCATCTTGAAGCCGATCGGCGCCGTCAAGATATAGAACCAGACCGCATACAGCATGAACGTCCCCGGGACGAGCGCGATCCAGTAGTTGCGTCCTTTGATGTACAAGTACGTTGCCCCGACGAACAAGGCGATGACCGCCGTCGTCTGGTTGGCCCAGTTGAAATATTGCCAGAGGAGACGGAAGTCGACTTTCGTCAAGATGAACGAGATGGCGAACAACGGGAGTGCGATCCAAAGGCGCGACATGAACTTCTTCTGCGCGACTTTCATGTAGTCGGCGATGATCATCCGGGCGCTACGGAACGCCGTGTCACCTGACGTGATCGGCAAGACGATGACGCCGAGGATGGCGAGCGTGCCGCCGATGCTGCCGAGCATGAGCGTCGCCACTTCTTGGACGACGAGCGCCGGTGTGCCGGCGTTGATCATCGCGAGCAGTTCACCCGGCTCGAAGATGGCCATCGCGGCCGCTGCCCAGATCATGGCGATGACGGCCTCGACAATCATCATGCCGTAGAAGATGCTGCGACCATTGCTCTCTTTCATCGTCGTCCGCGAGATGATTGGCGACTGCGTCGCGTGGAATCCTGAGAGTGCGCCGCACGAGATCGTGAAGAACAAGAGGGGCCAGATCGGCAAGCCGTCCGGGTGCATGTTCGTCAATGTCATCTCTGGGATTTGATAGCCTTGGACGAACAGGCTGACCCCGATCCCGACGGCGCTGATCATGAGGAGCGCCCCGAAGAACGGATAGATGCGGCCGATAATCTTATCGACAGGTAAGAGCGTCGCCAAAATGTAGTAGCCGAAGATGGCGAGGAGCACCCAGGCGAGCGTCGACGCATTACCGTCGAACAAGTTGTTGATCATGTTGGCCGGTGACGTGACGAACACCGTCCCGACAAGCAGTAGCAGTAACAGGGCGAACCCGTTGACGACGTGGCGGAGCGAGCGACCGAGGAACTTCTCGGCGAGCTGCGGCAAGTGTGCGCCGTTGTTACGGAGAGAGATCATCCCGGTCAAGTAGTCGTGCACTGCCCCGGCAAAGATTGATCCGAAGACGATCCACAGGAAGGCGACCGGACCGTAGAGTGCCCCCATGATCGGACCGAAAATCGGACCGACACCGGCGATGTTCAACAGTTGGATCATCGAGTTACGTTTTTTTCCCATCGGTACATAGTCGACACCGTCCTGAGACGCATAGGCGGGTGTCGTCCGTTCCTCCTTGATGCCGAACGTCTTCTCGACGTAACGGCCGTAGACGAGGTACCCGACCAATAATAATCCTAGTGCAATAAAAAATGTAATCATCTTTTCTTCCTCCTATAATATGACCCATGTATGATTTCTTATTGTGAAGTTTATCACAATTAAAATATAACAGGCTTTCTTACGGGTGGATAGATGTGATTGATCACTATTTCACATGAAAATAACAATGTTCATTTTTTAGACAAACGTTGCTGTTGAGCCATTTTTATGAAAACGGTTACTTTTCGAATGAATTATTCTGCTTCCGGGAACAGTCAAAGAGAGACGTAGGGAAAGGATGAATAAAATGAAACAACAACGTGGATATTTAGCACTACCGGTCGCCGTCGCCTTTATCGTCATCTTCGGATTGTTGTTCGAAAATTGGTGGCTCGGTCTCGGCATCGGCATCGCAATGTTCTTCGCTTTTAAAGGAACGAAGAAGAAAGCCTGAAACTTTTTGAGGCGACACTCGTAGAAACTGGGCAAAGGAGGAGTTCTCCATGTCCAACAAACAGACGACGGGCAGCTATGCCTTTCCGCTTGCACTCGGCGTCGGCGTCACGTTTGCGATTGCTCTCGACAACTATCTTCTCGGGCTTGCCCTCGGGGTCGGTCTGTATTTTGCATTTAGCGATTCACCAAAGAAAACATGACACCGACCGCCTCATCGAGCGGTCGGTGTCATGTAAATTCGCGCTTCGTACGGAAGCAATCCGTCTGTTCCATTCTCCACATTTTGAAGAACGAGCGATTGAGCATCGATCGAAAATGGAAGAGTCCGTGTTTCGTGCGAATGATTCAAGACAATCACGAAACGGGCCTGTCCTAGTTTCCGTTCATAAGCGTGAAGTGACTCATCCTCTGGCAATAAATCGGTGAACTCTCCGTATATGAGCGCAGGATTGTTCTTCCGAAGTCGAATCAACTGTTGATAATAGTGAAACACCGAATCCTCTCGCGACAAATCTGTCTCGACATTCAAACGCTCATAATTCGGATTAACTGGCATCCAGGGCTTGCCGTCTGTAAAACCCCCATGCTTCTGTGCGTTCCACTGCATCGGCGTCCGTGAATTGTCCCGGCTGAGCAGTTGTAGACTCGCCAGCACGTCTTTCGGGTCACGTCCCTTCCCGATTTCCTCAACGTAGCGATTTTTCATGGCGATATCTTGATAGTCGTCAATCGAGTAAAATTTGACGCCGGTCATGCCGATCTCTTCCCCTTGATAAATATACGGCATCCCCGGTAGCGTATGCGTGAGCGTCGCGAGCAGTTTCGCCGAGGCGACGCGGTGCTCCCCATCGTTCCCGTAGCGGGTCACTTGACGCGTATGGTCGTGGTTGTTCAAAAATTGCGAGTTCCATCCTCGTCCGTTCAATCCTTTATACCAATCTCGTTGAATCTGTTTGAACCGAAGCATGTCCCACGTCGGCATCTCATCAGCAATTTGGAAGTGGAACAGCGTATCGAGCTCTCCACGTGCCTCGTCGACATACAGCAGTCCTTCTTCTGGAGTGACGAACGGAATCTCGCCGACTGTCATGCAGTCATAATGCTTGAGCACCTCATCACGCATTTCTTGCAAATAGTCGTGAATACCCGGATTGTTGGCCAAGTAACTCAAATCGTACGGGTTGTCAACATTCGACAAATCTTTGCGCTTCGCGAGCAAGTTGATGACGTCCATCCGGAATCCATCGATGCCTTTGTCGAGCCAGAAGCGCATCATGTTGTAGATTTCCTGTCGCAGCTCCCCATTCTCCCAATTGAGGTCCGGTTGCTCGACGGCGAACGAATGATAATAATATTGGTCGCTTCCTTCGTCATACTCCCAGCATGACGGTGCGAAGTACGATCGCCAATTGTTCGGGGCTGAGTCTTCGACCGGGTCATGCCAAATGTAATAATCTCGTTTCGGCGACGTTTTGGATGCTTTCGCTTCACGGAACCACGGGTGCTCATCTGATGTATGGTTGACGACGAGGTCTAAAATCACTTTTAAACCGAGCTCGTGTGCTTCCTTGAGCAGTCGCTCGAAGTCTCCCATTGTCCCTGCCTTGTCCATGACCCGATAATAGTCAGCGATGTCATAACCGTTGTCTTTGTCGGGTGAGACGTAAAACGGATTGAGCCAGATGACGTCAGCACCTAGTTCTTTGATGTAGCCTAGTTTTTGACGGACTCCTTCTAAATCTCCGTAGCCATCCCCGTTCGTATCCAAGAAACTGCGCCAATACACTTGATAGACGACTGCTTCTTTCCACCATGTTTGCTTCATTTTATCTCCCCCTATAGAAAGGCCTCGAGCGTTTTCACTCGAGGCAACATTCAAATATGTGTCAATACGTTGTCGAGCGTGAGTCCGGTCGTGTCTGTGAAGACAATATTCGCTTCTGTCAGGACGGCCGGGTCACCGATTCCGACAGCGAACATACCGGCCGCATGAATCGCTTCGACACCGGCCACCGCATCTTCGACTCCAATGCACGCTTTCGGTTCGACCCCGAGTGCTTCTGCCGCTTTCAAGAATACTTCAGGATCCGGTTTTGACTGCGCGACCGTCGCCGCGTCAACGATATGGTCGAACGCATCGAGCAGGCCGAGCTGACGCGTCACCATGAATGCGTTTTTTGAAGCCGAAGCCATGCCAATCTTATAGCCGGCTTGCTTCAACTCGCTCAAAAATGCCTCAATCCCTGGCAAGACGTCATCGGGCGTGATGTTTTTGATGAGTGATACATAGTGTTCATTCTTCTTCGCGGCCAATTGTTCCTTTTCTTCTGTCGAGAAATCGTTCTCCCGGCCACCGAGACGCAGAATTCGTTCGAGCGACTCCGTCCGGCTGACGCCTTTTAACGTCTCGTTGAACTCACGATCGAACGGGATCGACAGTTCTTCCCCGAGCGCTTTCCACGCCAAATAGTGATACTCAGCGCTGTCCGTAATGACACCATCCAAATCAAAAATAAAAGCTTTCATGTCCATCTCTCCTTATTTGTCCCCACCGATTCGTAAACCTTGCATGAAGTACTTGTTCAGCACGATGTACAAAATGATGATCGGGACGATACTGACGACTGAGGCCGCCATAATGTAGTTCCATTGTGTCGCGTTTTGGCTTTGGAACGACTGAAGTCCGAGCGTGAGCGTATACTTCTCTGGCGATGTGATATAGAGAAGCGGCTTCAAGAATTCGTTCCAGAAACCGAGAAAGACGAAGACGGCTTGCGTCGCGACCGAGGCTTTCGCCATCGGGAAGACGATGCGCCAAAACGTCTGGAATCGGTTCAATCCATCGACTTGAGCCGCCTCTTCGACTTCACGTGGGAAGTTGATGAAGAATTGCCGCATCAAGAAGATATAGGCAAAGTTTATCGCACCAGGTACGATCAGCGCCGCATACGTATCCAAAATGCCGAGCGAGCGCATGATGAGATAGTTCGGGATGAGCAAAATCTGTCCCGGGACCATCATGACCGCTAGAATCAGCAAGAACAAGTAGTTCCGACCTGGGAATCGCAAACGGGCAAGTGAATAACCGGCCATCGTATTAAAAATGACGTTGATGATTGTCCCCACTGTCGCGATGAAAAATGAGTTTAAGATCCAACGCGGAAACAACGGATCATTCGTGAAGATGTGTTCATAGTTCGCAAGCGTCGGATTTTCGGGCCAAAGTGTCAGACCACCTGCGACAATCTCGCTATACGGTTTAAACGATGCGAGCACTGCCCATAGGAATGGGTACATCGTGACGAGCGCGTATGAAACGAGAATGACATACATGAGAATCCGTGGCCATTTTCTCTTTTTCATATCCCATTCCTCCTTAGTAGTTGGATTCTTCTTTATTTAACTTCCGAGCAAGCATCGATACGGTAAAGATGATGATCGTCAAAATGATGGCGAGCGCCGAGGCGTAGCCCATCGTCCCGATCGTTTGGAACGCATATTGATAAATGATCAGTGAGAACGTGAGCGTCGCATTGTTCGGTCCACCTGTCCCACCAGATATGATATAGGCTTGGTCAAACAGTTGGAAACAACCGATGATCCCCATCAAAATGACGTAGTTCGTGACGGGTGTCAGGTTTGGGACCGTAATTTTCATCAGTTTCTGCCATGCGTTCGCGCCGTCTAGCGATGCCGCCTCATAAAGCGAATGCGGGATGTCTTGGAGTCCGGCGAGGTAAATCGTCATAAAAAATGGTACCGTCGACCAAATGTTCATGACCATGATCGTCGCTAGCGCAAAATCGGTCTCGTTGATAAAGTTGATCGGTGCCTCGAGCAAACCAAAGTTGACGAGCGCATTGTTAATCGGCCCGTTCAAACTGAACAGGAACATGAAAATCATCGTCAGTGCCGAGCTCGATGTGAGCGTCGGCAAGAAATAGATTGTCCGAAACGTATTTTGGAACCGAATTCCAGAGTTGAGGACCGCCGCCATGAGAAGAGCGACTGCCGTCTGAATTGGCACGACGAAGAGTGCGTAACGGAATGTGTTATTTAGTGCCGCCCAAACCCGGTCATCGTTCCAGGCGTTGACGTAGTTCGTGAATCCGACCCATTGAAAATCAATTCCGCCAAACAAGTTGACGCGCGTGAACGATAAGAATAACGAATAGAAGATTGGGAGTAACGTAAACGTCACTAAGAGGATAATTGTCGGCAACATGAACGTGACACCTTGCAGGGCTTCCCGACGATTACGCTCGTTCCCTTTCTTTTTTTGAGGACCTGGCGCCTGTGCCGCTGTGTCAGCACGACGATTTATCTCGAGTTGAGTGCCCATTTGACCCTTCCTTTCCGAACAAAAGTAGGCTCGCGGTTTCACGCGAGCCCTTCTTCTTACTGCAACTGCGTCTCGATATCTTTATTCGCGGCCTCTTCAGCGCGCTTCATCGCTTCTTCGAGTGTCATATCCCCTGTGAGGGCTGCCGGCAACAAGTTGTTGTATTCACGGGCAACAATCGAGAGTGAATCTCCTTTTTGCCACGGTGTCGCATAAGCTCCAGCCGCAACAAACGGTGCTTTCAATTCATCGTCTTGCAGGTTCAACTCTTCAGCGATCGACTTGAGCGATGGAAGGACACCGGCCCCTTCAGACCAAACCTTCATACCGTCTTTCGATGTCGCGTAGTTGATGAACTCCCAACCAGCCGCCTTCTCATCCGAATCACTGTTCAGTGAGTAAGACACTGTGAACATCATAGAACCGCTGTCGCCACCAATTGTCGGTACTTCTTTTGTTCCCATCTCAACGTCAGGGAAGTTTTGTTCGATATGCGAGATCGCCCAGTTTCCTTCAATCATAATGGCTGCTTTTTCAGCACCGAACGAGTCACCGGCCCAACCTTGACCAAGATCGGCTGGCCGTTGAACGAGCTTGTCTTGATACGCATCGACAAGCGGTTGAAGCGCTGCAATCTGATCAGGTTGTGATAAGACCGCTTTTCCATCACCGTCGACGACATCCGTACCGCCCGACTGCATGACGAACATATGACGTGCGAGTTCAGATGTTGTAATGGCTGGTGCGACACCCGAAGGTAACTTATCTTTTAATTCAGCGAGGAAAGCTGGAAGTTCTTCCATTTCGGCCGGAATATCCTCTGCCGTGAAGCCCGCATCCTCAATCATTTGTTTGTTATAGTAAAGACCGAGCGTCGAATAGTCTTTTGGCAATCCGAACAATTTATCATCCGACTTAAACGCGTTGATGGCCGGCTCGTAGAAATCACCAAGGTCTTTTTCAGCTTGTTCAACATACTGATCAATCGGTTCGAGGACACCTTGTTTCGATAACTCGGGTGCTAGAAACGCATCGACGTAGAAGACGTCAGGCGCTGTCCCACCGACCAGATCGGTCTGCAACTGGGTCTGATAGTCATTGTAGACTTTTTTCTTCACGGTGATGCCTGTTTCGTCGGTAAAGGCAGCAAGCATTTCGTCGAACGCCTTCACTTCAGCATCTGTTCCCTTCCAAGTCCCAACTGTGATTTCTTTTCCTTCGAGTTCTGTTGGGTCTGAAGCGACTTGAGCTTCTTCTTCTCCACCGCAAGCTGCCGTGAAGACAAGACCTGATAACATTAAAACTGATAATGGCTTCGAAACTTTCTTATTCATGCGTGATTTCCTCCTCATGGATGATTAATCAATAAACTTTAAGTAACCGCTTTCAACTCACAACTCGATTTTATACCCGAAACGTTTCGGAAAGCAAGCATTTTTTTATATTCGATATCCACCCTTGATAAATAAGGGTTTGCAGCTTTATGCATCAGCGACTAGAATAGATATATAATCATTCTACATGAAAACATTCATAACGTTTTCGGTGATAAGGAGTCTACTACCTATGGCAACTTTAAAAGACGTCTCGAAAGCTTCAGGTTTTTCGGTCACGACCGTCTCTCGAGCACTCAACGGGTACGATGACGTGAACAAAGAAACACGTGACAAAATATTAAGCATCGCCAAAGAGCTCGGATACAGCCCTAACATCTTGGCACGAAGCCTCGTCAAGAAGCAGTCAAAGACGATCGGCTTTCTCGTCACCGACCTAAAACGCGAGAGCGTCAAAGACAACTTCATGTTTGAGACGTTATGTGGCGTATCAGACGAACTAACAAAACTCGACTATGAATTCGTGTTATTGTCGACAACGACTTCAAAACAAAAAAATAAAACGTATGGTCAAATGTGCGCCGAGCGCCAACTCGACGGCGTCGTCATCCAAGGATTAAAACGCGACGACCCTTACTTGCTTGAGGCAATTGAAAGTACGGTCCCTTGTGTCTTAGTCGACATCCCAATCGAAGGTATAAACACCGGGTATGTGACGTCTAACCAACTAGAGAGTGCTAAACAAGCGGTCCGTTACTTGCTTCGCCTCGGTCACCGCCATGTCGCCTTTATGAACGGTTCCCCGCATGCCTACGTCTCGACCGTACGCTATGACGCCTACCGTCAAGTGCTTCAAGAGAACGGGGTCGATACATTTGACGACTACGTATTGAATGGTGATTTTGAAGAACTCGCCGCTAAAGAAGTCGCCTTACCGTTTTTATTGAACCACCCAGAAGTAACGGCCATCTTTTGTGCTTCTGACGTCATGGCACTCGGCGTTCTTCAAGCAACTCGCGAACTCGGTCTGAATGTGCCCGAGGACTTATCGATTATCGGTTTTGATAACATCTTGTTATCCCAATACGTATCGCCACCACTCACGACAATCGGTCAACAACCGTATGAAATGGGCCGAGCGGCAGCGGAGATGGTCGTTCATATTGTCGAAGGAAAAGACGTCCCCCACGAGGCGTTCGTCAATAACCAACTCGTTTTACGAGAATCAGTCACGAAAAATCGGCGATGATTAGTCATCGCCGATTTTTCGTATCGTCATAAATGCAAAGATTCCCACCGTAGCCCAATACAGCACCGCAAGCATCGGGACGTTGACCGGTAATAGGTCGATGATGGTACGAGCGACGAGCGGAGCTGTAATACCATACGCCGTGATCGTCCACGCTTCCTTATAGCGGATTGGCACGAAGCGTTTGAAGCTGAGACCAGCTAACGCCAACAAGGAAATCAAGATGAGATGAACAACAAGATCGAGCAGGACCGATCCATAAATATAGACTGGATAAAACCAGTTTAAGTCTTCTAATACACTTTGAACGTCACGCTCGGATAGTTCGCTGCTCCCGGTGAACGACAAGAGTGACGTGTAACCGTTCAATTCCGTCTCCACACCGCTCCGTTTGAAGACCCACCCCTCATCCGCTAGTAATAGCGTCTGTTTCGTGTTCGTCGGTATTTCCTCCCCGACCATGACTGTCAAATCAAGTACCGGCACGTCGAAAACGAACGCCTCATCATACTGCAATCCAGCATCCGTCACCGAAAAAGCCGGCAACTCGACCAGCTGAGTAGATTGATTCACCCACTTCACACCGTAAACAATCGTATTCGAGACCAACAGTGCGATCAAAACGTAAAAGACCGACTTCCAGATCGATTGGCCGCGCCACATTTTCACTTGATCGAATCTAAATCCCAAACTTGCAACTAATTGCTCCATGACAAACCTCTTTCCTAAAACGTTTCTAACCCCATTAAATCACGATTTATCATTCGAATAAACCCAATATATCAAAAATAGTGGTTGAACATCCGAAACGTTTCGGATAGAATGGGGTCGAATCAAGAAAGCGCTTTATCATACAGGAGGTTATACCGTGACAAACACACTGATGAACTATACGACTGGCACAGGTGATTTACAAAATTGGCTCGTCTCAGAGGACGGTTTCCGACCAGAGTGGCTCGGCAAAGGCGAAACGGTGTTTTCACTCGGAAACGGGTACATGGGGCTACGGTCCGTTACAGAAGAACATTATGCGAACGAGACACGAAACTTATTCGTCGCCGGAACGTTCAATAAATTTGCGGCGAACGAAGTGACAGAACTGCCAAATGCGGCGGATGTCTTATGGATGGAATTTAAATTGAACGGGGTTCGCTTCGATTTGACACAAGGAAAGATCCACGCCTATCGTCGCACCCTTAACCTAAAACAAGCGGAACTGATTCGAGAAGTGACGTGGGAAAGTCCAAACGGTGATGTGTTTGAACTCGTCTTCAAGCGGTTCGTCTCGATGGCGAACTTGCATAGTATCGCTCAGCGCGTATCTATCACGCCGAAGCAACAGACAGTACTCGCCCTTACGTCAGGCATAAACGGTCAAACGACAAACAGCGGGGTTCAACATTTCCTCGAGGGTGATAAACGCCTATACGACGGACGTTTCATGCAACAAATCCAGACGACGACCGAGTCAGGCATCGACTTCGCGTTCCATAGCGTGCACCACTTTATGCTCAATGATACAATCGAGCCCAAATCAATCATCAAGATGGACCGTCGTAAAATCTTCTTTGACTACTCGGACATGATCATCTCCCAAGACGAGACGTTGACGATTGAGAAGTATTCGACCATCTTCACATCGCGCGACAAAGATTTGACGGTCGAGACGACAGAAGAACTCGCGAATCACGCGCTCAACGTGACAAAAGAAATCGAGGCGATGGGATACGACCGCTTGCTCGAGGAGCATATCCAGGCTTGGAACGAACTTGTCTGGGAGCACGCCCCGATTGCAATCGAATCGAACGAGATGTTCGACCAGCTCGCAATCCGCTTCGCACAGTACCACTTGGCCGTCATGACACCGAAACATGATAATCGGATGAACGTCGGTGCGAAAGGTTTGTCGGGCGAAGGGTATAAAGGCCATACGTTCTGGGACACGGAAATATTTATTCTCCCGTATTACACGTATACGAACCCAAAAATCGCTCGCAGCCTGCTCGAGTACCGCTACCAATCACTTTCCGGCGCTCATCGCAAAGCGAAAGAGAACGGATACGAGGGTGCCATGTTCCCGTGGGAGTCGGCATGGCTTGATGATGGTGAAGTCACACCGATCTGGGGCGCGGCCGACATCGTCACAGGTGAAGCAACGAAAATTTGGTCGGGCTTCATCGAACAGCACATCACGTCAGACATCGCCTTCGCCGCTTGGCAGTATTACCATGTCACCGGTGACCAGGACTTTATGGATCGCTACGGGTATGAACTGCTTATCGACACAGCCAAGTTCTGGGCAAGCCGCTTAGAGTGGGATGAAGAAACAAAGCGCTATGAGATCAACGAAGTGGTTGGACCAGACGAGTATAAAGAGCACGTCGATAACAACGCCTTCACGAACTATACGGCACACTGGAACATCAACAAGGCAATCGAGTATGTCGAGTTGCTCCGTACGGATAAACCTGAACTTTTCGAGCAGTTGAACGATAAACTCGACCTGGAAACGGCGGACGAACGCTTCCGTCACGTGCTCGACTTAATTTACTTGCCGCAAGTACGCGAGGACGGGGTGTTGCCACAAGACGACACCTATTTACAAAAAGAGATCATCGACTTGACGAAGTATAAGAATCAAGAGAACGTCGGTTCGATGTTCCTCGACTATAACCTTGAACAAGTGAACGAGATTCAAGTGTCTAAACAAGCAGACGTTATGATTCTTATGTATTTGTTGGAAGATCTGTTCTCTGCGGACGTGAAACGCTCCAACTGGAACTATTATGAACCGAAAACGTTGCACGATTCGTCACTGTCTTTATCGACACATAGTGTTTTGGCATCTGATCTCGGCGATCAAGAATTGGCATACGATTTGTTCCGCCGCGCCTCTGAAATCGATCTCGGCCCGAACATGAAGACGTCAGACGCCGGTATCCATGCCGCTTCGCTTGGTGGCATTTGGCAAGCAGTCGTCAATGGCTTCGGCGGTGTCCGTATGACAGGCGGCAAGCTTCGCATTTCGCCGATGCTCCCGAAAGCTTGGACCTCACTCACGTTCTCAATCGACTGGCAAGGCGAGACGCTCGACGTGAAGGCGACGCAAGAAAAAGTGACGATCACTCGACGTCAACCAACAGATGATGCCGTCACAATCGAAGTATATGGCGAAGAACGTTTAATCGTAGACGCTTTCACGAGCGAAGTGCTGTCGGTATGACGTTTCGTCCCCACTATCACTTCGCCCCGCCGTTCGGTTGGATGAACGACCCGAATGGACTGTGCCAGTATAATGGTGTTTATCATCTGTTCTATCAGTACCATCCGTTCGGGGTAGACTGGGACGATATGCACTGGGGACATGCCACGTCGACCGACCTCATTCGTTGGGAGCACAAACCGATCGCCCTTCGTCCCGGTCTAGACTATGACCAGGACGGGGTCTTCTCAGGGAGTGCCCTCGTGAAAGACGGCGTACTTCACTTGTATTATACCGGCAACGTGTGGCTTGATGAGAAACGCGAGACGCTCAGACAAGTTCAATGTCTCGCCACGTCAGCAGATGGCAACACGTTCAAAAAGCATTTAGACAATCCGATCATCTCCGGCGAACCCGCACGGGGTAACGCTCACGTCCGCGACCCGAAAGTATGGGACCAAGAAGGGCGCTACTACATGGTCCTCGGTACGCGTGACGCGACAGACGGAAAAGTCGTCCTCTACGACTCGGACGATGCCATTCATTGGTCTGAGCGCGGCGTTATCGCTGGGGAGACGGGCGAACACGGTTGGATGTGGGAATGTCCCGACCTGTTTCACCTTGACGGTCACGACGTCTTGCTCCTTTCACCCCAAGGGATGGAGCAAGACGGTGATCGATATCATAACTTGCATCAGTGCGGATACTTCGTCGGTCACCTCGACTTGAACGCCCCGCTCTTCACACATGGCACTTTTACCGAGCTCGATTATGGCCACGATTTCTACGCCGCCCAAACGTTCCTTGACGAACGAGGACGACGTATTTTGATCGCGTGGAATGCCATGTGGGAACGTGATTGGCCGGAACAAGCCGAAGGATGGACGAATCAGATGACAATCCCGCGCGAGTTATCGCTTCGAAATGGACGACTGTACATGACTCCAATCGAAGAAATGGCATCGCTTCGGCAGACGAGCCAGCGCTTAGCTGGACCGAAATTTGAAGGAGACGCGTTCGAACTTTCTTTTGACACAGAAGCCGACTTTCAATTCGCCTGTTTCGGGGAGACCGCTACCTTCTCGAAATCTGGTAATACACTCGAATTGACACGCGGACATGAGGTACGTCGCCTACAAGCGAGCGGTCGTACATTCCGCATCTTCGTCGACGCTTCTTCAATCGAAGTGTTCGTCAATGACGGTGAGTTCGTCTTCTCAAGTCGGGTCTATCCGAGCGAGAAGCGCACGCATCAATTGACGGGAGACGTGACTGCGACGCTCCATCGCTACTAAAACAACCCGAGACTCATGTCTCGGGCTGTTTCAGTTTACATAGAACCTTTCGACCTCGTCCGTCATGATGGCGTCGACACCAGTCATGTCCGGCAGCTCGCTCGGGTCGTTGATCGTGTAGAGCCGAATCAAACGATTCTGTTCCCGAAGCGTCGTCCAGTCTCTCGTCCCGATAAACTCCGGTTGAGCATGGACAGCCTCGGCCCCAATCCGCTCGACGAAATCGACCAGTTTTGGATGTCCCTCCCCGGTCAAAACGGCGATCCTCGCTTCTCGGGCGATATCTCGTAACCGGATGAGCGTATCCGGATTGAATGACGAGAAGACGACACGTTGCTCGAGCTTGAACTCGGTGACAGCGAGCCATGTGAGATATTCAATCCCGTCATAATCGAATCGATCCGTCTTCAGTTCGATATTGAGCGTGACATCGGACGATTCAATCAATAAGAGTACTTCTTCGAGCGTCGGGATTCGTTCCCCGCTCTCGGTGCGGAGTAAACGAAGTTGGCGGAGCGTCATATCTTTGACGTATCCACTCCCGTCCGTCGTCCGGTCGACCGTCTCGTCATGGATGACGACGAGACGACCGTCGCGCGTCAATTGGACATCGAGCTCGATCCCGTCGGTGAAAGGTAACGCCGCTCGAAACGCCGACAACGTATTTTCTGGATACTTGGCGCTATAGCCGCGATGCGCGTAAATCAACATGTCACTGCCCCAAGGTGGAAGTCGTCTCGTCAGCTGCTCGCTTCAACGCCTCCTCGACCGATACGCCTTGGTACAGGCTCTCCATCGCGTTGACGACGCTCTGACGGGATTGCGGGAACGTCGAGATGAGCGCCCCTTGTGTTGCCGGCGAAGCTTTCGTCTCACTCAATTGATCGACCGTCACTTTCAGTTGCGGATACTCAGCCCACATCTCTTTGACAATCGGTTCGTTATACGCTTCTGGGTTGATGGCGAAGTAACCCGTCTCGACGTGCCACTTGGCCTGTGCTTCTTTTGAGGCCGCGTACTTCATGAACTCCCATGCGCCTTGCTTCGTCTCGTCGGCGATACCGTCACCCATCCAGAGCGAGGCGCCACCGATGATGACACCTTCCCGCTCGGCTTCGTTCGGGACCGGCAAGTATGACGCCCCGACCTCGAAGTCAGCGTTGTCCGCGACGGTGCGAATGCCGGCTGACGAGTCGAGATACATCGCGACTTTCCCTGATTGGAAGGCGGCACGCATATCGTCCCAGTTTTGGCCGACGTTCATAAACGTCTTCTCGTCGTACATGTCTTTGATCAAATTGAAGGCGTTCTGTCCTTCTTCTCCGTCAAATACCGCTTTTGTCGGCGCTCCGCTGCGCCCGTTATCGTTGTCGACATATAACCCGCCTTGCGCGGCGACGAGCTGTTCGAAGAACCAGCCGTAGTTGAGCATCGTGAAGCCGGTCTGCCCGTCGGTCGTGAGCGCCTTCGCCGCTTGCTTCAATTCGTCGTATGTCCGCGGCGCCTTCTCTGGGTCGAGTCCCGCTTTTTCAAACGCGTCCTTGTTGTAGATCAGTACCGGTGTCGACGAGTTGAACGGCATCGAGTACTGCTTGCCGTCGACTTGGTAATAACTCAAGATGTTCTCTTCCCAGACATTCGTGTCGAAGTCCTCTTTGTCGATGAACTCTTGGACCGGCGTGATTTTGTTCGTGTCGATCATATATTTCGTTCCGACCTCGAACGTCTGCATGATGGCCGGCGCGTCCGGTGACCCTGCGACGGCGTTGAACTTCGTGAGCGCTTCTTCATACGTACCTTGGAACACCGGTTTTACTTCATACTCCTCCTGCGACTCGTTGAAGGCGTCGACTTGGTTGTTGAGCGCGGTCTCTAAGTCCCCGCTCATCGCGTGCCAAAATACGACTTCCGTCTTCCCGTCCTCCGTCGCCGAAGCGGCCGGCTCCGCCTCCTCGCTACCACATGCCCCGAGCAACAATACCGAACTGGCCAACCCTGCGAATAATGCTTTCTTTTTCATCCTATATTCCCCCTTTTATTTAATCGCGCCTTGCGTCAAACCTTCTTGCAACTGTTTTTGTCCGGCGAATAACAGCATCAGCGTCGGGATGATGATCATGATGACCGCCGCCATGACGACACCCCAATCCGAGGCGACCTCATTTGACTGCATCTGTTTAATCCCGATCTGTACCGTGCGCGCCTGCTCCGTGTTCGTGACGAGGAGCGGCCATAAGTACATGTTCCACGTCGTCAAAAAACTGTAGACCGACAACGTGACGAGCGGCGTCTTCGAGACCGGTAAGACGATATTCCAAAAGAAACGGAAGCGGCTGACCCCGGCGATTTGTGACGCCTCATACATCTCGTGCGGGATTGTCTTGAACTGTTGCCGAAGCAGGAACGTCCCGAACGCAAGCGCGAAGAACGGGACCGACAGCCCCCATACCGAGTTCAACCACCCGAGTGACTGGATCGTCAAGAAGTTCGGCACCATCGTCGCTTCCCACGGCACCATCATCGTCGCGAGGAAAAGCATGAAGATAATCCCTTTCCCCTTGAAGTCGATGAAGACGAATGCGAACGCGGCAAGGCTTGACAAGGCGACTTGTCCGACCATGACGAGGAGTGCGACGACGAGGCTGTTCCACAAGTACGTCAACAGCGGCAGGCGCTCGAACGCGGCGACATAGTTGTCGAACGTCACGTCGCGCGGGATGAGGTTCCCTTTCAGCACTTCACTTCCGTCCATCAAACTGATCGAGAACGCATAGGCGATCGGGAACAGCATGATGAGCGTACTCAAGACGAGGAGCGTATACGTGACTGCTTTCCGAAGCGTCATTGGTAATGCACCTTCCTTTCGACGAGCTTGAACTGGAGCCACGTCAAGAGCAGCACCGTGACGAACAAGAGCACCGCCTGGGCGCTCGCCCCACCGACGTTATAGTTGATGAACGCGTCCTTGTAGATGGCGTAGACGATGACGTTCGTCGAATTCGTCGGACCGCCTTTCGTCAGTAGATCAATCTGTCCGAACGTTTGGAAGGCGTTGATGAGCGAAATGATACCGACGAAGAAGAGCGTCGGTGACAGCATCGGAATCGTGATTGACCGAAGCTGCGTCCCGTAACTCGTCCCAGCGATGTCCGCGCTCTCGTACAGCGTCCGGTCGATATTTTGCAGTCCCCCGAGAATGATCAAAAATGTGAAACCGATGTTCATCCAGACGGTCGCGAGCGATACGGACAGGAGTGCATACTGCGGGTCAAGTAGCCACTGTACCCCACTCGCCCCGACCGCTTCTAAGAAACGGTTGAAGATGCCGATCGACGGATTGTACATAAACATCCAAATGACCGATGATGCCGCGACGCTCATCCCCATCGTCGCCGAGAACGCCGTCCGGAAGAAACCGATACCGCGTAGTTTCTCATTAGCGAGCAGCGCTAATCCTAGCGCGATGATGATTGTGAGCGGAACGGTCAATAGAACGAAGCCGACCGTCGCTTGGATGCTTTGCCAAAACGAGGCGCTCGTGAACAGTTTCGCGTAGTGCTCACCCCCGACGAAGCTGAGCGGCGTCCCTTGCGTATCAGTCCGGAAAAAGCTCAAGTAGATCGTCCGGAACAACGGATAGACGAGGAAGATGCCAAACAGCGCAATCGAGGGCGATAAATACAAGACCCCGGCCGCTGCGTCCGAGAGGTGTGCCCGGACTCTCTGTTTCGGCAACGCGACCGTCATTGGAACACCTCCAGCGCCTCGAACAGTTTCGGTTGGCGCGGCTCGATGCGATCGCCGGCTGTATCAAACAGCGATATTTGTTTCGGATCGACGTAGCAAGCGATCTTCTCCCCGATTGAGAGCGGCCACTGTCCAGGCCATTTGGCGAGCCATTCGGTCCCACCCATATCGAACGCAAGAATCGTTTCGGTGCCGAGCACTTCGATGTTCTTCAGTTCGGCATAAAACGTCACCGTCTCCCCGGCCGGTGTGATTTGTTCCGGCCGAATACCGAGCGTTGCCACATCGTGTTTCGTCACCGTATTCGGATGGAACAGACGTCCATCCGCGGCAATCCAGCCTTTCTCCGCCCGTTTTACCTCGGTCAAGTTCATCGGAGGCGAGCCGATGAACGAGGCGACGAACGTATTCGCCGGTTTGTTGTACAGATCGAGCGGCTTGCCGACTTGTTGGACTTCCCCGTCGTTCAATAACATCATCCGATCGGCCATCGTCATCGCCTCGACTTGGTCGTGCGTCACGTAAATCATCGTCAAGTTCAGCTTGCGTTGCAGTTGGCGGATCTCCGAACGCATCTTGGCCCGGAGCTTGGCGTCAAGGTTCGAGAGCGGCTCGTCCATGAGGCAGATTGGCGCCTCGGTGACGATAGCCCGGGCCAGTGCGACCCGTTGCCGCTGACCACCTGATAATTGGCGGGGCTTACGCTTCAAATAGTCGGTCAGACCGAGTGTCTCGGCCGCCGCATCGCACCGTTCGCGCTGCTCGAGCTTCGTGAGCCCTTTCGTATGTAGTCCGAACGTAATATTTTTCTCGACCGTCATATGCGGATAGAGCGCATAGTTTTGGAATACCATCGACAGTTGCCGCTCGCTTGGCTTCAGCTCGTTCGCAGCGACGCCGTCAATCCGGAGCGTTCCGCTCGTGATCGACTCGAGACCGGCGATCATCCGGAGCATCGTGCTCTTGCCGCAACCCGACGGTCCGACGAGCGCGAAAAATTCGCCCGGCTCAATCGTGACATCGATGCCGCGGATGACCTCGGTGTCCCCGTATGATTTTTTGAGGTCTTGCAGTTGGATCGACTTCATGCCATTTCCTCCTTCGTCGCGTGTGACGCCCATAGCCGCTCGTCCCCTGTCGAGACGGCGAACGCCCCATGTGACAATGCTTGGTGAACTTCGATCGGTTTGCGGATCATCCCGCCCGTCACGATTGGGAGTGAGACGCTACCGGCGACATGTTCGATTACGCTCGGGATGAGACCGGGCATGAGTTCGAGTGCGTCCGGCTGTTGATTGTTCGCCATCTTGATGCCTGATGTGACGGCGTCCGAATCGACGAGGAACAGGCGTTGCACCGTCATCAGGCCAGCCCGTTTGGCGTGTTGGATGACGGACGCTTTCGTCGTAACGATACCGTCGGCGCCGACCCGTTTCGCCAAATAATCGATGCCTTCCCGGTCGAGACTAATGCCGTTGATTCGTTCCGCGTGCAGGAACACGGTCCGGTTCTCCCGCTTTAAATGGGTTACATAACGGTCGAGCGTGCTGAGCGTGCCCATCATAAGGAACGTCGTCGTGACGTCCGATTGCAGGAACTTCTCGAACTGTTTTGGCGACTTGATCGATGCGATCATCTTCTCTCGTCCAATCGTGCGAATTGTTGGATTCACTTGAATCATCCTCTCTTAAGAAAAAAGGACCAACAGAAACATGACGTCACGGACGTATGGGCTTCTGTTGGTCTCTCGAATGTTCTACCGAATGCTATTCACTTTGGATTGAGGGGTCTCACAAGTCATATCGTACCGAACGATTGTAAAGTGTCCGTGAACGCTCTGCAAAATTTCATTAAGGAAACGTAAAAAAACCGATTCACGGGGAATCGGTCAATGTTTGTCGCGCCTTCGCCAAGATGTCCGCTTTGACGTCGTCGTCACGCCCTTGCCAGTTGCGGACCATCATCTTCATACGTTGGTTGTTCGAGAAGCGTTCCTCGTGCTTGTCGATGAAGTTCCAGTACAGGGCGTTGAACGGACAGGCGTCAGCCTCGGTCGTCTGTTTTGGGTTATATTTGCAGCCTTTGCAATAGTCGCTCATCCGGTCGATGTATTTGCCCGAGGCGATGTACGGCTTCGTCGCAAGACGTCCCCCGTCCGCATGGAGCGCCATCCCGAGCACGTTCGGCAACACGACCCAGTCGTAGGCGTCGATATACATCTCGTTGAACCAGTCGCTCGTCTGTTGCGGCGAGATTTCGAACAGCGTCGCATAGTTACCGAGCACCATCAGCCGCTGGATGTGGTGGTTGTGCGCTCGCTCGACGACCGGCTTCAAGCTCTCGTGCATACAGTTCAGGTCCGTGTCCGCGTCCCAAAACAAGCCAGGTAAGTCACGCTCGTGGTTGAACGTGTTCACGTCTCGATAGTCGGGCATCAACGCCACATAGACGGCGCGCATGTATTCCCGCCAGCCGAGAATTTGGCGGACGAACCCTTCGACTGAAGCAAGGGGCGCGTCGGTCGCGCATGCCGCCTCGATGACTTCGTGCGGGGTCAGCAGTCCGACATTGATCGCCGCCGACAACAGACTGTGCGACATCTCCGGGTTTTCGGTCAACATCGCATCCTGATACGGACCGAACGTCTCGAGCCGCTCGTCGACGAAACGCTTGAGTGCTCGCCTTGCCTCGTCCCGCGTCACCGGCCAAGCGAACGGTTCGATTTGTCCGGGGTGGTCGGAAAACGTCGTCTCGACTTTTCGGATGACGTCTGTCGTGATGGCGTCAGGTCGGAAGTGGATGGCCGGTGGGAACGTGAGCCCGGACTTTGGCGGCTGGCGATTGTCCGCGTCGAACGACCATTTGCCGCCTTTTGCTTTCCCGTCTTCGAGCAACACGTCAAACCGTTTGCGCATATGACGGTAAAACCGGTCCATCCGCCACGGCTCGCTGCCGAGCGTGTCGACAGCCTCTTGCTTCGTTAAATAGAAGAGCGGCACGTCCGTATGTTCGATGAGCTCGTGCTGGTCTCCGAAATGCTTCAGCTTCCGCTCCATCGGCTCATCAGTGACGGCCGTGTAGTGAATCGCCTCGGGGTCGAATCTACTGAAGTGATCGTTCCACGCGTCTTGGAACGAGTCGGCCTCGTGGTAGTCGACGGTGAAGCCGCGATCGCGTAACTCAGCGGCGAAGTGTCGCATCGCCGAGAAGATGAGGACGAGTTTTTGTTTATGATACTTCCGCCACATCGCCCGTGACGTCGCCTCGATCATGACGATGACGTCGTCAGCTTTGACGTGGTCGAGCATCTCAAGGTCGTGTGATAGTTGATTGCCGAAGATCCAAAATGAGCGCACAGATTCATCCCCTCTCAAAATTTACATTGTGCTACACTCAATTTACATCTGCTTCATTTAGAAAGGAATGGTTCGATGCGCCCGAAACGTCTGCAAACATGGATCGACAGCCAATACGAGAACCCGCGCGGTATCGTCGGGACGTACATCGGCGAGAAGATGGTCCGCCAACACCGGGTCGAAGTCGACTGGACGATTGAACAGTTGGCGGTTCAGCCGGGCGACCGCATCCTCGACCTCGGTTGTGGAGCTGGTGACGCGATCGCGCAAATGCTTCGTAGCTTTGATGAGGTGCACGTGACCGGGCTCGACCGTTCCCCGACCATCGTCCGCTCGGCCTCAAAACGAAATCGAGCGGCCTTGCAAGCAGGGCGAGCCGAGGTCGTCGAAGGCGACCTCGAGACACTCCCGTTTCCGGAAGGAAGTTTCAATCACGTCTTCAGCATCCATACGCTCTACTTCTGGGACGACATGTCCAAGGTACTTGCCGAGATTGAACGCGTCTTAACGCCAGGCGGGTCGTTCGTCATCACGTACTGTGACGGGAAAGGCGACGTGACCTGGGACGGGATCACGACGCTCGTCCGGGAACAGTTCATCCCTTCCGCCAAGGCGCTCGGTATGACAGACGTCTCTGACCAGCGCGGACCTGATTCTCGCGATTATCGTACGGTCGCGGTGAGTGGACGCAAAACGCAATCCTAATTGAGCAGCCCCTCTCACAACAACAGCCCCTTTCTTTATTCGGTATAAAGAAAGGGGCTATTCATATATAGATGCAATCGGTCAATAGACAACATCCGCAGAAGCGATGTCGTACCGGATCCGCGTCCCTTCCGTTTCCGCAATCGCCCCTTTTAACGAAGCGACGTCTGTGATTACGGCTTCTCGATTCGAATCGGCTTCAACAAACTGGAGGGCCGCCTCTACTTTAGGCAACATACTGCCGGCCATAAAATGATTCTCCTCGATCAACTGTTCAAGACGAGACGTCGAGACGGTCTCCAATTTCTCTTGGTTCGGTTGATTGAAGTGGATGTAGACGTTAGATACTCCCGTGATGATCATCAAATGCGTTGCTTCAATCGACCGGGCCAGCTGCGCGGCGGCAAAGTCTTTGTCGATAACAGCTTCCACGCCTCGAAGCGTGTATTGCTCACGGACGACAGGGACGCCGCCCCCACCTGCAGCGATGACGAGATGGCCTGCATCAAGCAAGTCTTGAATGACCGGTGCCTCAACGATACGGATCGGCTTCGGACTGGCGACGACTTTTCGATATCCGCGTCCCGCATCCTCGACCATCACATCGCCTTTCATTCGCATCTCGATCGCTTCCTTCTCAGTATAAAACGGGCCAATCGGCTTTGTCGGATGATCGAATGCAGGGTCTGATAAGGCGACTTCCGATTGCGTGATCATCGCGACGACTTGTCGCTCCATGCCTCGACGGGCGAGTTCGTTCTTCAATAGCTGTTGGAACCAATATCCGATCATGCCTTGCGACATCGCTCCGCACGTCCCTAAATCCATCGCCGGCGTCTTCTCCGAATTCGCCATTTGTTGCTGAATCAAAATCGCACCGATTTGGGGGCCGTTCCCATGACTGAGCACGACTTCATGTCCTGCCTCGACCAAGTCGGCGATGTGACGCGCCGTTTCCATGATGGCGTGTCGTTGTGCTTCTGCCGTCCCATCGTCCGTTAAAATCGCATTCCCTCCGAGAGCAATGACAATTCGTTTTTTCATCTGTCTAGTTCCTCCATTTCTTGTTTCAATGCCAAATATATTCCGAGCGCAGTATCCTGTCCTGATGAACTCCCAAACGTGATCAGACGTTCCCATTCAACCTCACAGTTTGAGAACGATTCGGTCAACAGCACTGTAATCAGCCTTTTTAATTCGCTCGTATACTCTCCCCGCAGTGCCGCCTCATAAAAAGCGACAGAACTTCGTGTCGTTCGATATTTAGCTGTCATCACGTAATCGTTCTGCCATTTCATCGGCCGTCCCAATACCTCACATACGGCCATATAGCCAATTAAGACGTCATCGCCGCTCGGCGTCAGTCCTTTGCCGTAGCCGATCAGACGTTTCCCTTCTGCTTGACCGATGTTCGTCAAATATTCGTACAACGGTTCTCGTCTCTCTTCATAGGCGTAACTCCAGTCGTGACCGAGTTCGCGTAATCGTGCCTCCATCTGCCTGAGGTTTAAGGCCAGTTCATAGCGCTTTGGCTCGATACGTTCCATGTTCATTTTCAACACCTGGTCTGGATAGATCGTTATCCCGCTCGGTACGTGGTGAATCGTCGCACCGATGCCCGCCAATAGACAATCTCCTACTCTCCACTCCAATCGATCGACCGTCTTCACATGAATTCCAAAAGGCGTATGTCCGTTCTTCGTCGTACCGATGTAAATCAAGTGTCCCCCCATTCGCAGGTTATAACCGTTTCGAAAGACGGCCTCGACTTGTAACGCTTGGGGGAATTCTTGAAGGAGAGAGGCAGCATACGTACTGTACGCCGCCCCGATTTGTCTCATGCGTGTTGCACCAGTCCTAATTTTTCAGCGTATGCTTCGAGCGCCTTCTCGAAGCAGGCCAGTGGAGCACGAACCGTTCCCGCACCGACTTGGCCGATACCTGGCTCCCGGTGTGCGATTCCTGTATTGATGATTGGTGTGATCCCGGTCTCGACGACTTTCCGGATATCAATACCGACGCAGGCACCTTGGAAATCCCATGATGGAATACTCAAGTTCGGGTTATGTCGATCGCAAATTTCGTTCATCTCTTCACTGATCGCGAGCGCTTCGCTCGATCCTGCCCGGCCGAGGAACCGCGTAACACCTGGTGCAGCGACCATCGCCATCCCACCGACGCCATACGTTTCCGCAATCGCACTGTCACCGATGTCCGGGTTCGCATCGTCTTGGCTGTAGCCTGTGAAGAACAAGCCTTCTGGCATGTTGACGGGTGCCGTGAACCATTCGTCCCCCATACCGCTGATTCGAATTCCAAAATCTTTCCCGTTTCGGGTCATAGCCGTCACGATCGTGCCCGCTTCGTGCCGTCGAGCCTCGTCTAGGATTGCTTTTCCGGTCGCCATCATGACGTTTAAAAAGAACTGATCGGTATCGGCCAAGAACTGCAAGACGTCACGTCGTTCCGTTTCATCGATGTCCGCCAACATAAGGTAAGGTGCCAATTCTTTTAGCAACAACACCGAGGCCGCGATATTTCGTTGGTGGAACTCATCCCCCATCGTGATGGCTTTCGAGATGATGACGTTCAAGTTGATCCCATCGCCTGCTTGTTTCAACGTTTGTGAGAGGACCGGCCCCAGGACGTCTTTCATCCAGTGGAGGCGTGCGATGACTTCTGCATCGTTGGCACCAAACCGCATCACTTTTCCGATTCCTTCGTTCATCGTGCAGTACGCTTTCGCACTTCCGTTTCGGTTTTCGACAACGAGGACCGGCATATGTCCAGACGTGATCCCGCCCATCGGTCCGACCGCTTTCACATGATGACACGGGATGAACGTCACGTCTCCGCGCTCGAGCATCGCTTCCGCCTCTTCATAATCGTCGGTCCACTGCTCAAAGATGATCGCCCCTATGGCCGCTCCTTTCATCGGCCCCGTCATGTCTTGGTACGCAATCGGTGGGCCAGCATGGAGAAGTACTTTTTCTTTCAATTCTGGAATGACCGTGTGGGCTGGGACGACGTCCGTCAAAAACGGTTGTCCTCCGATAATCGTTTGAATCACCTTGTCATTTGCTTCTTGAATCATCGCTCCGATACTCATTTTATTTCCTCCTCAAGACATGAGCGCTAACAAGCGCTGAAGATGTGGTTTTCCGCCGGCTGTCGGTTGCCAGTTGTACTGAACGCTGTGACCGCCTTCACTAATTACGGCATCTGCGAACGAACGAAGTCCTAAGTTGACGACTTTAGGTGCGCGCAGCAACTGCTGGATTGCTTCTGACGACTCAATTTTATGTGTGCTCGGTTCTACAGATGGAACTGTTTTCTGTTTGAACTGTGGAACTTCTTTCCCAATCATTCGAAGTGCATATTCGACAGCTGCCACGTTACTCTCGGCGACGAGGATACCAGCTGCTTCAAAGAGTTGCTTTTGGGCACTGTAACGCTGTGGATCCTGTTCGGTACCACAAACGTTGACGATCACCTCTACGTTCGGACGAGTTGCTTGTAGTTCAGTTAACGTCGGGAGCAGTGCACCGGCCATATTCTCATGCGAACCATATCCGAGGACGTTATCCAACAGGAGCACGATTGAATCATCTGTATCACAATAGCGATTGATGAAATCGATTCGTGTCGACGGATCAATCATCGGGTGCGGCTTCCCTTGCGTGTAGACGTCATCCCCTAAATCGATGACGACGTTCCCATCATAGTCAAACGAGAAGCCGTCTCGGTGCTCACGGTCTGCCTCCACGCCGAACGAGAGGCCCATCAAGTCAGCCGTCTCCGCGGCCAACGTTCCGCCTGAGAACAGGCCGATGATTCGTGACGCCCCATTCGAGGTGACATCGGTCCGGTTCCGTTCCTGCGTCGACTTTCCAAGCGCAAGCAATGCCGCTTCTTCCGATGTGTCTGCATAGACGACGTGGTTGACAGGCGCGAGTCCGTGGTCTCCGACGAAGAAGGCCACGACCGGTTTGTTGACTTGTTGAAGCAGCTGCTCAATCTCTTCGCGCACTTCTTTCGCAGGTGGTTTTGAGATGACGACGATCGTGTCCGTTGTCACGTCCTCCGCAAGTGCCCGAATGCCGGCTTTCATCGAGATCCCGCCGATTTCGGTCGACAAGTCACGTCCACCCGTTCCGATTGCATGGGAGACCCCGCCACCGAGACGATCAATCAACGTTGCCACTTCTTGAATTCCTGTCCCTGAGGCTCCGACGATTCCGACACGTCCCTCCCGGACTACGTTGGTGAAGGCGAGCGGAATACCTGCGAGTGATGCGGTACCACAGTCAGGACCCATGACTAGCAGTCCTTTGTCATCGGCGAGCTGTTTCAGTTCACGTTCCACTTCGACAGGGACATTGTCACTAAAGATATGAACGTTCAAGCCTTGGTTCAGTGCTTTTCGTGTCTCGTATTCGACGTATTGTCCAGGAATCGACAACAGCGCCAAGTTCGCTCCCGGCAGTTCTTCGAGCGCCGCTTTCCACGACCGGACTTCTGCCTTATCCGCACCTGCTTGTTTCGTTTGGTTGTTCAGGAAGTCATGGATTGCTTTCAAAAGTGGTTCGGTCTGATCGGTTTCCGCATCGACGACGATACACATGTCTTGTGGCGTCGCCGCCTCTAACTCTTCTGTATAGAATCCTGTACTTTTAAAGATGTCGAGGTTGGCCGGTGTCCCCATCATGATCGAGACTTTATTGATGCCTTCGAGACTCGAGACGTGGTTCGATAACACCATCAACGTGACGGAGTCTTGATACGTGTTTGCTTGAATGATTGTTGTCAACATACGTTTCTCTCCTTATGCTTCCGCCGGTTTGACGGTTTCTTTTGTGAATAACATGGCGATCATTCCGATGACGAGTAAGACGGCTGCCAAGTAAAAGCCGGTTTGCATCGATCCCGATTGATCGACTAAATATCCAGTAAGATAAGGTGCCAGAATCGACGACGTCATCCCGACAAAGTTATAGACACCGAAGACGGTTCCGTACACTTTTTTCGGAGCGTTGTTCGCCACGAACGAGAGCAGGACCGGGTCAAGCGCTAACTTTCCAGTCAATCCATACAGGATGAGCGCAGCGAAGAGCAGTGGCGTGCTTTCAACGAAGACGACCGCCAAGATGGAGGCGATGGACAATGGGACGAGAACGAATACGAGTGGTTTTTTCTTGCCCATCTTGTCTGACAGATAACCGATCAATAGTGCCCCCGGAATAGACGCCCATGGGACGAGTGACGAGATGAAGCCGACATCACTGCCTTGGAAGCCACGCTCTACTTGTAAGTATTGCGGGAGCCAAGTGAGAATCATGAAGAATCCATAAAGTGAGCAGAACACCATGACAAATGTCGCGAGCAAGTTACGGTTTTTGAACAGGCTCATGATTGAGAAATCTGATTTTTCGACCGTGTTCGCGACACGTTCTGGTCGCTTCTCTTTGACGACGTACCAAATCAAAATCCCTGTTAAAATCGTCGGGATTGTCATGAAGTAAAATGGCGTTCGCCAACTCATGCCGAGCTCGAGTGTCAAATAACTCGATGAGATATAGCCGAGTGAGATACCGAGCGCCATACCACTGTTGATGATGGCAGTCCCAATCGTTAGAAACTGCTTCGGAATCGCCTCAGACGACAATGCGTATTGAGGACCGTAATACGTTCCTTCTCCGAGTCCTGTGATCGCTCGGGCGATCATGAATAAGAGAAATGTCGAAGCCAGTCCGGTGATCCCGGTGAATAGTCCGAACAAAATAAATCCAGGAACTAAAATTCGTTTGCGTCCAAACTTATCACCAAGTGAGCCCGAAGGAATTTGGGCGATGGCATAAGTGAGGAAGAATACACTGTTGACCAATCCGAGCTGGGCGTTGTTCAACCCGAACTCTTGGGCCAGGTTCGGCATGACCGGGTTCAAAATTGTTCGGTCGGCGTACATAAACATCCAACCTAAGAAAAATACCGCGATGACTTTCCACCAATACGGGATTCGTTCCTTCTTCGCTTCAAACGAAGGTTGAGACACTGGGGATGTACTCATGGGGTTACTTCCTTTCTGTATTTTGGTATCGCTTACAACCCCACTTTACGTGTCAGCCCATAAGAAACGCATAAACAGAACGGGTCTTGCCGTAACAATTCCATAAAAAAAGCACCCTAAGGCGCTTAAGAGAGTAACGCGTATCCGATACCGGGATACGTTTTTAGTTGATCGGCAGCCTCTAGAGCCCCGGCTGCTTTAAATTTCTTTCGGATGCGTCCAATCGTGACACGCAAATACTCGACTTCCCCGCCATATTCCGGTCCCCAAACAGCTTGAAGTAGCTCACGATGTTGGACTACTTGATCTAAATGCTTTACGAGTTCTGACAGGAGCGAGAACTCATTTTGGGTCAATTTGACTTCTTGCCCTTGATGAAACACTCGGTTGCGCAGACGATCGATTTCCAAGCCTTTTATCTCGACCGTATTCTCTAGCGCCTCACTCACCTTCGTTCGTCTCAATACGGCTTTCACCCGGGCGAACAGCTCGTCAAGCGCAAATGGTTTTGTTAAATAATCATCCGCTCCTAAATTTAGTCCATCCACCTTATCTTTTGCCTGACTCCGAGCAGTCAACAAAATGACCGGAACGTCCGAGACTGTCCGGAGACGGCGTAACACTTCAAATCCGTCCATATTAGGCATCATAATATCGAGCAGTACTAAATCGACTTGACGGCGATCGACATCCTCCAAAAAAGAGGAACCGCCTGGATACTCATAGACCGAGTAGCCGAGCGACGATAAATTGGCCGCCACGAATCGTGCAATTTTCTTCTCATCCTCTACAATCGCAATCGTCTGCATGCATCAATCTTCTCCTTTCGGTAGTTCAAGAAAGAATCGAGTCCCCCGCCCGAGTTCACTCTCAGCCCAAATCTTTCCGCCATGGGCTTCAATGATGCCTTGGCATATCGCCAATCCGAGCCCGGTTCCTCCTTTTCGCCGTGTCGACTTCATTTCGACTTGATAAAACCGGTCGAAAATCCGTTCCAAATGATCATGGCGAATGCCAATCCCTTGATCTTCAATGACGAGCGTCCAATCCGTATCTGATTCATAAGATTGGATGTGAATGGTTGGCGGGCCGTCACTATAACGAACCGAATTGGTCAACAAGTTGACGAGCACTTGACGGAATCGATGAAAATCGACTTCGACGACGGGCGGACCTTGCCAGTCATAAGTCGTATGCGCATCAATTTGTAGCTCATGAATGATTCTTTCCACGTAAGGCTTCAAGAGGACCGCCTCAATCTCGACCGGAAAGTTGCCCGATTCAAGCTTCGTGATGTCGAGCCAATCATCGATCAGCTGACGAATCCGTTGAGAATCTTCTTGAATCCCTTGCAGCAATTCATGACGGAAAGGCGCTTCCCACGTCACGTCTTTTCGCATCAGTGTCTCGACACTGCCACGGATGTTTGTGAGCGGTGTTTTGAACTCGTGTGAGGCGAGCGAGATCAGATTATCTTTTAACTGGTCAATCTCGACTTCACGCGTCACATTTCGGACGATATACCCTTGTCCGATCGAGTTAGCTGCATCGACTACAGAGAACGGCTGAATTTGAAAGATCTGCTCGTCCACTAATAACCGCAGAGGTTCTCTCTCCATCCTGTACTCGTCCATGAGCTTTTCCCAGTCTTCAGCCCGGCTCGATGCGTGGAGGTCGAAATAGACTTCCATAAAACGATTCACATATTCAATCTCACCGTCTTCATTCAATACGATGACACCTTCTGACATGCTGCTTAACGTCGCATGCCACAACGCATTTTGTTTCGTCGTTTCATCCACGAGGAGCTTATTGTCCAACAACATGGAGAAAGCATCCGCTAGCGTATGCAGAAAAATATCCTCCCGTTTCGAAATCGTCTGATTCATCGTTAATCCAACGAGTAACATCCCGCTGGCTTGCCCGCCATAGTAGAGCGCATTGACTTGGAAGCGATAGGCGTCTTGTTGCGTTTCGATGAATTCATATAAGCTTTCTTGGGATAAAATCGCGTCTTTTGATATGACCTGGTTCGGTAACGATACAAATAACGGATAAGGCAAGATTGATGATACCTCGCACAACGTACTCTGCACGAGCGCAATCGTGTCTGGCGCATGACGAAACGATGTCATAAATTGATTGAGTGCCTGTAACTCAAGATTGTTTTGTTCGAGTTCATGCGTCCGCAACTTAACTTTTTCTTCAAGCGCGTCGTTCAACTGCCTCAAGTTTTCTTGTCCGGACCGGACATCGTCTGCCATCACGGCAAACTGTCTGGCCAATCCAATGATCTCTTTTGGGGCATGAATTGATTTTAAATGAGCGACTACATCCGGCGCCTCGCCACGCTCGACCATCAACTCGGTCTGATTGACAAAATCGGCGAGCGATTGATTCAGTTTTCGGGAGAGGACCAATCCGAGCACGAGCATGATTGCCGCGACGATTAAAAACAGGATCGTATTTGGTAGTAACGTGTTGACTGTTGAAGCTAAAATACTGCCGACCGGACGCGCGATCCAAACCGTCCACTCATACTTCGGGACTTCCGCATAAGTAGCGAGCTGTGATTCTTTCTTTTCTTCATCATAAACACGCCATACATTTCCCCACAGTAATGCACCCGCCTCATTCGGGTTCGTTGAAATCGTTTTCACTTCAGTCGATGGGTATTCGTCCGGATGAAACACGACTTGATTCCGATCATCGACGACGACCGGATATTGCTGTTCGTTAAAATTGTTAGCAATGAGCGTTTCGCCAATCCCGTCCAAATTGAGTGCACCTAGCACATAACCTTCCATGTCCTCCCGTTCATTGAAAATCGGTGTCGCAATCACAATCAGTGGTTTTCGACTTCCGCCTCTTCCTTGAAACACATGTGACACGTAAGTCGTTTTACTCGATTGAATGCGTTCAAAGTAAAAGCGACTGCTAAAATCCAATCCGATATTCGAGACACCGTCCTCATTGTTCATCGGCGAAAATGAGGTCGTCTCCCCTTCCGAATCAGCAATATAGAGATTTTCGAAGCGTGGATTGTGTCGTTTAATATTGTCGAGCATCGCTTGCTCCCATTCTCCCGATCGAGCAGTCGCACGAGATAAACGGATATTGACCGCAGCCGTTTGAATGACTTGACGGCTTTGTTCAATATAATCGAACACAATCGATTGCATCTGTTTCGTCGCAACTTCTTGTTGAGTAAATTCATCTTTCACGTTTTGGACCGTGTCCGCCAAATAAATCACAAGTGAGAATAGGCCCGAAACGAGTATAAGTAATATGAAATCAAACAAAAGTCTTCCTCGAAATGTCTCTCGCATCACCCGAATCCGGTGTAGCATTTCCTATCACCACCTATAAAAAAAGAGTAGCACGGTTTATGCTTTTTTTAGATATTCCATCGGGTTTTTTATGTTTTTGTTATGGCGATGTCGTGACAAAAAGGTTGACCATAAATGGCCAACCCGGTTGTCTTATCCCCGACTCCTCCGTGTCACAGCGATCCCACCGAAACCGCTGATGATCGCGATATAGAATCCTAAATCATAAAACCAACCGGTGTTGTTCACTTCATAGACGCGATACGCGTCATTGAACAACCCTAAAATCAGTGACACCGGTGCGATCCAGCCGTGCCAGACACCCCAAAAGAAGCCGGCCGGGTCCGTCGTATAGGAGCCGTCACCCGGCACGCATCCGCCGAGGACGACAACCAACCCGAGCATGATGGCCAATAAACCGATTCGTTTCATATAAATCCCTCCTCGTATTCCTATTCCCCGTTTCCATAAAAAAAGCACTGACCGAAGTCAGCGCCAAAGTTGGACCGTGTTGGCGAACTCTATATCGGTCGCGATCTCACCGTCGAGGGCGTGCAAGTCGAAATCCTCCCCGTCGAGCCACGTCTGAAAATCAAAGATGACCGGGTCGCGGTCGCCGCCGAGGGCGAACCACGTCTCGAGCGTCTCCGGGAAATAGGCGGCCGTATGGATCGTCCCGGCCCAACTTTTATACAGCTCCGAAAAGACACCTTTATCCGAGTCGTTCATGAGCCGGAACGCGCTCTCGGCGTCTTGGACGATATGTTGATACATCTTGATCTCCATCATCCGCCGCGTCGAGTCGTCGAGATGGTAACGGTTCTCGTGCTGCAACAGCTCGAAGTGGTTCGTGCAAATGTTCGATTCGCGGACACGGATGTCGCGCGGGGTCGCTTCGATGACACGTGTATTTGACGACTTGTCATGGACGACATACGTGAACGAGCCACGGTGCGGAATGTCTTTCAACAGATCGACCGCTTCTTCGACCGTCGCGCACGTCTCGAGGATCATCCGTCCGATCATCTGGCAGACGAAACCGTCCCCGGGACGGCGGCGGTTGATGAAGTTGTAGCCCATGGCGAGGCCGCGTTCGTTCATCCCGTCCATCCGCCCGGTGACGCGCGAGACGGGTCCGATGACGGCGTAGCCCTCGTCCGGTTGGAACACGTTGTAGCGCCCATCATATGTCATCGGATGATAGTCGTAGTTGCGGACGAGGAAGTTGTCCCCTGTCAAAATCGAGCAGCCGCTGATCGGGTTATTGACCCGGAAATGACCGAAATGAAGGAGCGTATCGCCGAGCGTCAGTTCGAGCTCATCCTGCAGGCCGAGCAGTTCTTCCCAAATCCTCGGGGCGAACCGGTCGAACGCTTGTTTCGCCTCGCGCTCATCAATCTCAAACCGGGGGACGCGCAGCTTCCACTGATCGGTCCGGTTCTCGAGCAGCTTGCTGCGCTTGATATATTCACCTTGAAAGCGGCCAAAGTCATAATGACTGCCGCGGAATTGTGTAAGTTCGCTTGAGACACGTTGCATGAAAAAACCTCCCTTGCGCCCATTATAGCGGACGCGCGGGAGGGATGTCTGACTTGAAGCTGTTCATAGTTTAAACTGGCGGCTCATCTGTTGCATATCTTCCGCGGTGAGCGACAAGTCTTTGACGAGACGGTTCATCGTCTCGCTCGTCGCCGACATCTGTTCGGTCGAGGCGGCCACTTCCTCGTTACCGGCCGTGCTCTCTTCAGAGATCGAGGCAATGTCTGAAAGACCGCGCTTGATGTCTTCTTGGTTCGTCTTGACGCGACCGAGCTGTCCTTGCATCGACCCGGTCAGCCGCTGCATCTCACGGACACTCGCCTCGATCTCGTTAAACGCTTGCTTCGTCGCTTCGAGCGTCCGTCTGCCGTCTTCGGCGGCGTGCATGCTGTCAGTGAACGTCTCGCCGAGCGCGATCGAGTTCCGTTTGACGCTGCCGACGATCTCTGAGATCTCACTGACCGACTGGGCGACGCTGTTCGACAGACCGCGAATCTCGGAGGCGACGACGGCGAACCCTTTCCCGTGCTCCCCTGCACGGGCCGCCTCGATGGCCGCGTTCAAGGCGAGTAAGTTCGTCTGTTGCGAAATCTGCCGGATAATCGTGACGAGCGCCGTCACTTCGTCCGCCTGTTGCTCAAAGTCTTTCACTTGGCCTTGCGACTCATTTACTTGCGCATGGATGTTCGTCATCTTCCCGACCGCGTCTTCCATGAGTTGCAGCCCTTCTGCTGTCGCCCGACTGACGACTTCCGCTTGCGTGCTCACGCCGTGCCCGTCCGTCGCCGTTTGTTCGACAAGTTCCGAAAACTCGTTCATATGTCCGTACAGCTTCATCGTGAGCACACTCTGATTCTCGACCCCCCCAGCGATTTCTTCCATTGTGAACGCAATCTGTCGCGATGCGTCGTTCACTTCTTCCGAGATGCTCGCGACGTTGCCACTCTCATCCCGGACCGTCTGTGCTGACGTCTGTAGGTTTGAGATCAATCCTTTCAACATCTTCGTCATTTGGTCCATCGACGCGGTGAGACGCTTGATCTCATCGTTGGCGTGCAATTGAATGTTATCCATCTCAATCGACGCCGTTGCCAAGTCCCCGTCAGCGATATGCGTCGCGACGCGTTCAAGGTCACGGAGCGGCCGCAATTTCCAACCGAGGTAACGCCAGATGATGACCGAGGCGAGACCGAGCAAGATGACGAGACCGATGAGTACCGGGGGCAGACTTTCACGTAATACGTCAGTCGTGACCGCCGCAACATCGTCTGCGCTTTTATCGATGCCGATGACACCAATGACTTCATCCCCTTGCTTGATGGGGACGAGCACCGTCATATAGGTCCCAAACTCCGGGTCTTCGACAATCGGCGTCGTGCCGGTCCCGCCTTCAAACGCCGGCTGTGCGTCTTCGAGCGAAGTTGCAGACACCGGTTCCCCAATCTCGGACGCGTCTGTCCCACTCATTCCATCTACAATAATTTGTAGCTCCTCACCGTCCAATGCGAGCGTGTAGACGTACATCGCCCCGATTTGCGTGCGGTACGTATCGAGTTGTTCCCGAAACTGCTCGAATTGTTCATTCTTTTCCGGATTTTGTAAAAACGCCGCATACGCGTCCGCATCTATCGCCTCACTGATTCGAGCGGCGTCTTCTAGCAAGACGGCCTGCATCGAACTGAGCACCGTATTTTTCGTACTCACGTATTGAGTGACCCCGAATATGACGATGAGTAGCGTCACAAAGGCGAGCATCACCGCGAGAATCCGATTCTGTAGTGACTGTGGTTTATTTTGTTTCATAAATTCCCCTCCTAGTTCCTTATTGGTTATATCGGAGGAAACTAAAAAAGAGTAAACAAAAAACGGATGATTTTCGACAAAATCATCCGTTTTTTTATTTATTTGTCGAATTAACGGCTTCGAGCGGCATCGAGACTTCCGCCTCACCTTCTTCTCCGATTTGGAACAATGGGAGTGTCGTCGGCACGAACAATTCTGGGTTCATGTCGGCTTGATAGACGTATGTCCGCACGTCACCTTCCCGCTCGGCGACAAGTTCACCGAACGGGATCGGTACGCGCGTGCCATCGACTTCGTAGCTGATCACCGTCGTCGGGTCGAGCCGGCGATCTTCGAGCATCCGAATCGTGAACAGCATCGTCGAGCTGTTCGTCCGCTCAAGCGACACGGCGATCGACTCAGACTGTCCGGCCCGCTTGTCGATCATCGAATCGCCCGCCGTCTGTTCGAAGACGACGTTCTCTTCTGTCGCTTCTTTCGTCTGCATCTGTTGGCATCCGACGATTGTCGCTAATCCAAGCATCAAGGCAATCACTAATACACGCATCTCGTTTCCCCTCACTTCAAGGCGAAAGTCAGTTCTGCAACACACGCCACTTCTCCGTCGACCGTCGCTACGGCACGTCCTTTACCGATCGGACCACGCACCTTCAAGATCTCGACCTCGAGGCGCAACTGGTCGCCCGGGACGACTTGACGTTTGAAGCGACAGTTGTCGATGCCGGCGAAGAACGCGAGCTTACCTCGGTTCGACTCTTGTTTGAGCATCGCGAACGCACCGACTTGGGCCAGTGCTTCGACGATCAAAACGCCCGGCATGACGTTATAGTCTGGGAAATGTCCGTTGAAGAATTCTTCGTTCGCCGTCACATTTTTTAAACCGACGGCCCGTTCGCCTTCTTCGACCTCGAGAATCCGGTCGATGAGCAAGAACGGGTACCGATGCGGGATCACTTCTTTAATCTGTTCAATCGTGTACATGGTTCCACCACCCTTATGATGTTAGCCAGAAATCGGTGATATGGCGCCACGTGTCGATGTCGAACACGTCTCTCCACTCGCCTCCGCCAATCACGCTGTACCCGATAATGGCACCGATCGCGAGCATCGCGGCGGCCAAGATCAAGACAACGATGATGCGTAACAAGATCGGGAAACGGCGGTTGTTCGACAAGCGCTTTCGCTCCGTCCGCTCTTTAGGCTCTTTTTCTTCCGAGCCCTTCTGTTCTTCGTTCGTCACGTCCATTCATCCTTTCAGCTGATCTGATTATAACATATTAGTACCAGGTATTAAAATCGTTTCATAAGTTCTTTATAAGTGTAACGTATCTAGAAATGTCGAACAAGCGCCCCGTCCTATAGCATTCAGGCCTTCAGCAAAAAAACGTCACTCACCCGCCATATATATGCTACCGTTAGAGTATTCATTTTTTAGGAGGTATCATACTCATGTGGAAAGAATTCAAAGACTTTGCCATCAAAGGCAATATTATCGATCTTGCTGTCGCCTTCATCCTCGGGGCCGCCTTCACGGCGATCGTCACGTCGCTCGTTAACGATATTTTCATGCCGTTCCTCGGTATCCTCATTGGCGGCATCGATTTCTCGACGCTCGCCGTCACCGTGCTCGGCGTAAGCGTTACATACGGCAACTTCTTGCAAGAGATCGTCAAGTTTTTCCTGATCGCCTTCGCCTTATTCATGATGGTCAAAGGGATCAATCGCCTAAAGCGCGAGCAAGCGATCGAAGAGACGCCAGAGCCAGAGTTGTCGCGCGAAGAACAGCTGCTCTCCGAGATTCGCGATCTGCTTAAAAACCGTCCGCTATGAGTCATTCGTCTGAACCGTCACGGTTTAGACGTTTTTTCAATTAGTCGAAACACACGACTGACCGCGTTCGTCAAGAGCGGTGCCGCTTCCAACATCGCCGTCTCAAGCGGCATGACCCGGGAAATGATCGGGAAAATGGCTTCAATCCCGACTTCCGGGAGTACCGTCATGTCGGTCTGGCCGGTGAAGACGAGTGTCGGGACGCCATGTTCGTGCGCAAAACGAGCCAAACCATACGGGGCTTTCCCATGAAGCGATTGTTCATCGAAGCGACCTTCTCCTGTGATCAGCCAATCGGCCCCATGCAGTTGCTCGTCAAACGATGACCAACGCATCACTTCCTCGATGCCATTCACGTACGTCGCCCCGAGTTGGTACATCGCAAAACCGATGCCACCAGCAGCTCCCGCCCCGGCGACCGTCGTATCGGCGCGATCGAAACAAGCAGCGTAAGCGCTCATCAAGTCGTCATAGCGGGCGATGTCACTTGGTGCCAGACCTTTTTGTGGACCGAACACGGCCGCCGCGCCCGCATGTCCGAGGAGCGGGTTCGTCACGTCCGAGGCGATTCGCCACGTGACGTGCTTCGCCTCCGGCATCAGACCGGACCAGTCGACGCGCTTCACGCGCTCGAGTCCGTGTGGGAACGGTCCGAGCACTCGTCCGGACTCATCGAGGAAACGGACGCCTAGCGCTTCGAGCACGCCCTTGCCACCATCGACGGTCGCACTGCCGCCGAGACCGATCGTGATGCGCCCCGCTCCGCGTTCGATCGCTTGTCTGAGTTGCATCCCCGTCCCGTAAGAACTGTACCGCCACGGGTCGAACCGATCGACGAGCGTCAATCCGGACGCTTCCGCCACTTCGACGACCGCTTCTCGTGTTGCTTCATGCCATCCGTAGCGCGCCTGACGGACCCGTCCGTCGAGCGCAGTCACTTCCTGTTCGACCGCATTTGCTTCCGGATGTGTCGCCAGCCAGGCGTCGAGAAACCCTTCGCCCCCGTCCGATACGGGGATCTCTACGACGTCATGTCCCGCAAGCGCCCGTCGCACCGCCCGATTCGCTTCCTGACTCGTCAGCGAGCCTTTGAATGAATCCATCGCCACAACAATTCTCATACCGTTCCCTCCTTCACTTCATTATAAAATAAAAACCGCTCCTCCGAAGAGAAGCGGTCAATGTTATGGGCGAAGTGACGTCACGAGCCCCATCATCTGGTCGCTCATCGACAGCGCCCGGGAGTTCATCTGGTAGGCACGCTGTGTGATCGTCATATCGGTCATCTCTTTCATCAAGTCGACGTTCGATGATTCGAGCGTCCCTTCTAATAAGAGATTCCCGACTGGACGGTCGACTTCGATATCGAGATCAGCCGAATAGACGTTGTTCCCAAGCGGACGAAGTTCCGACGTGTTGCGCACCTCGACGATGTCGAGGCGCCCGAACTCTTCTTCGACGCCGTTCACGCTGGCGACGAGGACCCCGTCTTGACGGACGCGATGATTCGTCGCTTCGTTCGGCGTGACGATACGGTTGCCATCTGCACCGAGAAGTGCGTTGCCGTTCACGTCAGAAAGTGTCGTCCCGTCATTGCCGACCGAGAGCTGCATGTTGCCGCTCCGGGTCACACCAATCCCGTCTTCCGTCTCGACGACGAAAAACTGACGGCTTGCCTGCAAGAAGACGTCAAGACCTCGGTCCGTCTTCTTGATTTGGCCGATGTTGAACTGTTGGGAGATGTCACCGACATGACCGCCGACACCGATGCGGATCCCGTTCGGTGTATCGCGGCCGACTTCAAGTTCGGCCCGAGGTTGATTGTCATACGCTTGCGAAAGGAGCGAGGCGAAGTGACCTTGCTGGCGTTTAAAGCCGACCGTGTCGACGTTCGCGATGTTGTGGCCGGTCACATCGAGCTGGCGTTGAAGCTGGGCTAGTGACGAGACCGAGTTATAAATGGACTGCATGGGTTTCCTCCTTATCGAATCCGAGCGATTTCGATGGCCCGCTCGGCACTCTTGTCATACGCCTGGACGACTTTTTGGTTTGCCTCGAACTGACGGTACGTCACCATGAGGTCAGCCATCGTCCGGTCGAGGTCAACGTTTGCTTCTTCGATATAGCCTTGTTGGAACTGGACGTTCACAGCGGGATTTGCTCCCCCGTTGACGCGATAGTCGTTCCCGACTTGTTCGAGCGTGGCCAAATCATCGATTTGAACCGCCCCGAGCGTCGCTACGTCCTGACCGAGCGAAGTGATTTGACCGTCGCCTGACAATTCGAAGTCACTAGACGGCAACTGGATGCGTTCACCCGTATCCGACAAGATGTACCCACCATCCGCCGAGCGGAGGAACCGCTCATCGTCGACCGAAAAGCGGCCGTTCGTCGTATAGAGCGCCTCCCCGTTCTGTTCGACCGCGAACATGGCGGCGCCTGTAAAGTCAGCCGGAACTTTCAAATATACGTCGGTCGGGCTATCCGTCGCCGTGACGCTGCCAGCAGAGAAGCGTGGCATCGTTTCCTGCAAATACACGCCGGTCGAGAGCGTGCCGACCTCGCCTTGGACGTGCGAACGGTCGTTACCAGGATGGCTCACCTCGGCGAGTAATAGTTCAGGGAACGACCGGACGACACCGTTTGATGCTTTGAAGCCCGGAGTCCGAACGTTTCCAAGGTTGTTGCTCAATATCTCTTGTTGCCGCTGAAGCGCGTTCATCGCACCCGCCGCCGTATAAAGTCCACGTAACATGTTCGTCTTCCCTTCATCCTTAAAGTTTCTACTCTTTATATCGTACCAAAGGAAGGAATCATTCACCCTTTTTCGAAAAAATGCATAAAAAACTCCTTAGTCGTCAATACGAGACAAAGCCCACTTCAGTTTGACAGAAGTGGGCTTTGTCTATGCAATCATTCAACAATCGGCAATTCGACGATGATCGTCGTCCCTTGTTCTGGTTTAGAACGGACTGAAATCGTTCCGCCGTGTGACTCTATGATTTCTTTACAGATGGCGAGCCCAAGGCCGGTGCCTCCAATGTTGCGGCTCTGTTCATTCTGTACGCGATAAAACTTTTCGAATAGTCGCTCGGCGTCTTCTGCTGTCACCCCGATGCCCTCGTCTTCGATGGCGACGCGGATGACGTCCCCTTCACACGATACGTTGACGGCAATATTCCCGCCGTCGGGTGAATACTTGATGGCGTTGTTCAAGATGTTCGAGAACACTTGGCGTAGTTGGGCTGGGTCTCCTGAGACGCGTATCTCCTCGTCACACTCGAAATGGAACGCGTGCAGCTCGGTCGACCCCGCATGAACCTCAAGGACGTCCGAGAGAAGCTCGAACAGACTCTCGACTTTAAAGTCTTGCTCGACTTTTCCCGCTTCCATCTTTTGAACGTCAAGCAGGTCGCTGACGAGCCGTTCGAGCCGTCTCGTCTCGCTGTTGATCATCCCCAGGTAACGCTTGCGTTTCAGTTCATCGACGTGACGGTGCTCGAGGAGCTCCGTGAAGCCGAGGATGGATGTCAAAGGCGTCCGTAGTTCGTGAGATACGGTTGCGACCAATTCGGTTTTCAAGCGGTCGATCTCAATCTCTTTCGTCACGTCTCGCGACACAAAGATTACACCAGCGCGTTCGTCCTGCAGTTCGATCGGTTCGGCGTACATCCGTATGATACGTGTTCCCTCTTGCATCGAGTACGTAAACGTCTCATCGAATATTCCTTCATGCTTCGCTCGATTCGTGAACCGGCTCAGGCCTTCTTGATCATCGACCTGATCCATGAACGGCCGGTAGAACGTTTCGATCGGATAAAGACTTTGGCGGTCATCAAACGGAATCGGTTGTTCGTACAGATCAAACAACGCCGCATTGGCGAACCGTTGCTCGGTCCCCGTCTCGACGAATACGATCGCGTCCCGCATCGTATGCACGATGCGAGCCGTCTTCTCTCGTTCCCGCTCCAATTCATCGTGCTGTCGGATGAGCGAGCTTGACATCACGTTGAATGATCTCGAAAGCTGACCCACCTCATTTCGAAGCGGGTCGACCGGGACGAGCCGTGCATGCGGATCGACCGCTAAACGTTCGCTGTTCGTGATGAGTGCCTGGAGCTGGTTCGTCACCCGGACGATGTACGGTTGAAGCCCGATAAAGAGTGCAAACAGCGCACCGAGTAAGATGATGAGCCAACTCCATTGGGCTTTGGCGAGCTGTTCAGATAACGACTCACGCAGTCCGGTCTCTTGGAAGTCAAGTTCGGACCGATAATCGGTGAACACCGATTCCATGTCGACGATGCTCGCGCTCATATCGGCCGCGTTAGTCGGCTTCAATTTGAATCGTGTCTGGTCCGAGCTCGCGTTTTGCGGCATGAGTTGGCCAAGGGTCGCCATCTGCAAGAATGGCTCATCGACCTCCCCGCTCGCCTTGGCAATCACGTAACGCTCGAGTCCTGGCATGACCCGGGACGTATAGATTGTGAACAGGAGACGGGCGTCAGTCGCGAACGTTACTTCCTCTGCGCTCGCGGCGCTTTGTTCGAACCACGTCGTCTGTTCGTCGATCCGGACTTGTGCCGCTCGTGCTTCGTCTAACAGTGACTCCTCACCGAGCAGGACGTGCCCGCGCATCTCATACTGCATCGATTGCCATGTCTCGAACAAATCGGTCGCGCGCGCGCGTTGTTCACTGATTCGTTCGAGTTCAACCGTCGTCTCACCGATCGCCTGTTGCGTATAAAAATAAGTCCCGAGCGAGGTGACGATAATTAAAGCGATGAGAACGTAGAACACCGTGAGGACTTGCCGGCTAATCCGTTGTGCGATCCAGCGTTTCATATATTTCCTTCTTTCCGTATCAGTTATATTTCATTTATTTAAGTTCGCTATTCACATAAGGCAGATTCGTGTACTATAATTAGATGTTAGTCACTATTATTCTAAAAAATGTAGTTTTTTTCCTGACATAGTAACAGTATAGCGATGACTTCTCACAAGAAACTCACAAATAGCGAAGGGAACATGCTGATGACCCCTAAATATATCGGGCTGACGCTGTTGATCCTCCTCCTGGCATTGACAGGTGGACTCACGTTCACACGTGGGCAATCGATTGACAGTACAGCTACCGTCATCCAAGGAACTGCCGACTTGAGCGCTTCCGAAGTGACCGACACGATCATACGTCTTGACGGGACTTGGCGTTTTCAATCGAGCTTGCTCGACCAAGTCGATCGTCAGACGTATCGCAACGTCCCGCACGTAACCCCACATCAAGTGGCAACGTACGAAGTCGACGTCTCTCTCCCGCCTGGCCAGTACGCGTTACGCGTCCCGAGAAACCACCCGCACATCCGTCTCGCAATCGATGGTGAAGCGGTGTCTCCCGTCTATTCGTCGACACCCGATTCACGGAACGCCTATCTCGTCTTACTCGATACGTATACGCCCAACTTTCGCTTGACGATGCAAGTGACCGGATCGGACGAACGCTCACCCGGTATCCAAGATAGTCTGCTCATCGGTCCGACGAGCAGTATCATGGCCCTCCAAAATAAATTTTTCAGCTACGATTTTATTATTATTTTGATTTCACTTTTAATTTTTTCATTCTATGCGATCGTCTTTATGTTCCACCAAAAAGAGTCGCTCTATCTATACGGTGCCGCCTTCTTTTTCTTGATCGGCTTGTCGCTGTTGACACGTGATCAAATGATCGTATTCGAATTCATCCCGGCCATGACTTATGTCGTCGCCCATAAGTTCAGCTTGATCACAGGATTCCTTAGCCTGACCATGCTGATTGGATTCGCACTCCGGCTCGAGCAAGTCCCGTTCAGCCGTTTCCTCTCCATCGCATCTTACCCACTTTACGCGTTCAGCTTGATCGCACTCATCATTCCGTATAGTGTACACGCGACGTTTGATTATGTTGCCTGGATTTATATACTCGTAATCGCCTTTTTTTGGACAGGACTCAATATCAATTGGCTGTTCGAACGAAAAGACGATGGGTATCCGTTTGAATTTCTAATCTTTACGCTCGCGTTGGTCATCGGCTATATCGGCCAGCTCATCAACGTGTTCATCACGCATCCGAACCAAGTATTGTATTCGAGCGTCCTATCGCTTATCTACTTTTTACTCATGTTCATGTTGCTGCCGGTTCATTTATCGACCGACAAAAAGCAAAAGCGAGAAGTGCAAACGTTCGCCACACAAAGCGAGATCTCATTCTTCAACTCTCAAATCAAGCCGCATTTCTTGTACAATACGTTCGGGAACGTGATCGCACTCTGCTACACCGCACCGAACGAAGCCGCACGACTTCTTAGCCATTTGAGCACGTACGTCCGCTTCATCTTCGAGAACGGACGCACGGAGACAGATATTTCACTCCGCCAAGAACTCGGGGTGATCGATTCTTATTTGATGATCGAGCAGACGCGGTTCGACGGCGCCTTCACCATCATCAAAGAGATTGACGAGACCGTTCTCGACGCTCTCATCCCTCCACTCTTGATCCAACCGCTCGTTGAGAACGCGGTCCAACATGGGTTGATGAAACAAGACGGCGTCAAACGGCTCCTGTTATCCGTCCAAGACGCCGGCGATATGATTGATATTCGCATCTCGGATAACGGGGTCGGCTTTGACCCGAAGGCAGTGCTTCACGAAGTGAGCGGTATCGGTATCCCGAACGTCAAAAGCCGAATCGGTTACCTTCCTGACGCCACGTTTAAATTGAATTCTGAACACGGGGTCGGCACGAACGTGCACATTCGGCTTCCGAAACGAGAGAGGATGACAGTAACACATGCGGACAATCCTAATTGAAGACGAGCCCCATATTTTGAGGATGATGGAACGATTCATCCAAGCAGAGCCGAATTTGAAATGGATGGGCTCGTTCCACGACCCCGTCCAGGCACTCGAATTTTTAACGACGCAAGAAGTCGATCTCGTCTTTCTTGACGTCGAAATGCCAAAGATGAACGGACTTGACCTCGCTAAGCGCCTCCCTGAGACGACACAAGTCGTTTTTACAACGGCACACAGCCAATATGCGGTCGAGGCGTTCGGGTTACAGGCGACCCACTATCTGCTCAAACCGATTACCGAAGAAATGATTCACGACCTCGTCCCGCGCGTCTCGAAACGGTATACAGAATCGCTTCAGTCCAAGCATCATCGGACGTGTACGATCCAATGTTTCGACAATTTCTCCGTCAAGACGCAAGACGGCGACCTCGTCAAATGGCCGACCCAAAAGACCGAAGAGCTGTTCGCCTACTTGATCTATCATCGTGACAAGGTCGTCAATAAATGGCTCATCGCCGAGACGCTCTATCCCGATATCGATGATCCGCAACGGGCACTCCATAACGTCTACAACCTCATCTATCGCTTAAAGAAGACGCTCGCCGATCATGACTTGAGCATCACGGTCCAAACGATCAACAACGGTTATTCGCTTCACTTAGACGACGTTTGTTCGTGTGACTACCACGACTGGTTGAATACCGGTCAGACGGAAGCAAACACGCGCCTGTTCGTCGACAAAGATTACAAGTGGCACTAAAAAACTTCTTCCCGCCCGGGGAAGAAGTTTTTTATCGTCCGATGAATCCGCCATCGACATGCAGATGCTGACCGTTGACCCACATTCCGTCACGTCCCATGAGAAATGAGACGTAGCGAGCCGTATCTTCCGGTGTGCCGACCCGCCCGTGAGGGAACAACGGCACGAGTTCGTCACGAAATGCGGCGTCGATCCAACCCGAGTCGGTCGGACCCGGGTCGAGCGCGTTGACCGAGATGCCGAACTGGCCGACCCCGTTCGCAAGTGCTGGGGTGATGGCGATGAGTGCCCCTTTCGACGCGATGTAGGCCAGGTTCGATGCATCCGCCCCACCCGACACTAAAAACAGGATGCGCCCGTCCGTATGTCCCGCTCTCCGATACCGTTCGACGAATTCGAACGTCAAACCGAGCGTCCCTTCGTTGTTGACTTGATAGTGGCGCCTTAGCGTCTCTGTCGTGAACGTGTCGACGCTCACGTGCCGCTCGTACGTCGCGTTGTTGATCAGACGGCTCGGTATGCCGAGCGCTCGTTCGACACGGCCGAGAAGACCCGCTTCGTCCCCTGAAGCCAAATCATACGCCTCATGCGCGACACGGGCCCCTAACCGCTCTAATTCGTCGACAAAACGTTCGATGAAGCCCTCGTCTTCCCCAATCCCTTCCGTGCCGTCAAACGGGCTCCAGTGTGTCAAATACAGATCATGGCCTGTCGTCGCAAGCTGGCGGGCGATGGCCGCACCGATCCCTTGGCCGCGGCTGACGCCGGTGATGAGCGTAAGTGGTCGTGTCATTCAGTTATCCCCGTTTCATTGTTGATTTGATTAGAAAATATGGTCCCCAGTCTGCTTCGTGCGGGATGACGTATGTCCATGTATAGGCCGGGTCGACGATATACACGTCCGCATAGTCACCTGCCGCGACCGTCAAATCTTTCCGCACGAACGTTTGTGCTTGACTCAACTCGAGCTCGATCACATCGTTGGAGTGTTCAAAAAACAAGAGGCACTTCCATTTCGCGGTATGGTGCAAGGCGACATCTGCCTCTTTTCCAACGAGACAGCCATCCATCTCTTCGACGAGATACTCCCAAAGATACGGTCGGTATTGACTCCGCTCTTCAATCAATACGAAACAATTCTTCCATTCTTCTCGTGCTTGTTCCCCTCGATTTTCGTACTCTGTGACCACAACCCCCTTAGCGGTCAGTCGCTCAATCAATGGATTCATCTTCGTTCCCCCTGGTCTCCTCCTCAGTTTATCCATTTTAAGGACAAGAGACCAACTTCTCCTGCAAATCGAAGCGATGCCCTCAGTAAAAAAGAGAGGTACGACGCCCTTAAAAGACGTCGTACCTCTCTATTTCTAGATTTTATAATTTGTACTGATTGGTTCGCTTATTTCAAACGGTCTAAATTCTCAAGCATGATGCCTGTACCGTGCGCGACGCTAAGCGTCGGCTCGTCGGCGATCATGACTGGCAAACCGACTCGTTCAGCAACGAGCTGGTCGATGCCGTGAAGGAGCGATCCGCCGCCTGTCATGATGATGCCGCGGTCGATGATGTCGGCCGCAAGTTCTGGTGGCGTCTGTTCGAGGACGCGCTTCGTCGCTTCGACGATCTCGTTCGCCGACTCGGCCATCGCTTCACGGAGTTCTTCTGATGTGATCGTTACTGTACGTGGAAGCCCACGCACCATGTCTCGGCCTCGGATATCCATCGTCTCGTTGCGTCCACCCGGGAATACGGTCGCGATCTCTTTTTTGATCTGCTCGGCCGTACGCTCACCGATGATGAGCTTGTGCTTGTCTTTGATGGCACGGAGAATGTCCGTATCAAAACGGTCTCCGGCAATCTTGATCGTTTCACCGCAGACGATGTCGCCCATCGAGAGGATGGCGACGTCGGTCGTCCCGCCCCCGATATCGACGATCATATGTCCAGCAGGCTTCCAGATATCCATGCCCGAACCGACAGCTGCTGCTTTTGGTTCCACTTCGAGGAAGACTTCTTTGGCGCCAGCTTTCTCAGCGGCCTCACGAATCGCTTTCGCCTCGACCGGTGTCACGTTGGCCGGTGTACAGATCAGCATCCGGATGCCACCGAAGAAGCCACGGACTTGAATCTTCTCGACGAAGTGGCGAAGCATCGCTTCTGTCGTCGCGAAGTCGGCAATGACCCCGTCACGGAGTGGACGGATGGCAACGATGTCGCCAGGCGTACGCCCGACCATCTGATACGCTTCCGAACCAACGGCGAGTACTTTCCCTGTCGAACGCTTGATGGCCACGACAGAAGGCTCGTCGAGGACGATGCCTCGGCCTTTCACGTGGATGACGACGTTTGCTGTTCCTAAATCAATCCCGATATCTTTTGAAAACATGGTGTGTAGGTTCCTCCGTTCGTTACTTCATTGAAAAGAGCGAGAAGAATCTCCTCGCTCCTATGAGTCTATTAATTAGTTGTTGACCAGTTCTTCAGCGATTTCGACAGTTCCTTCAATTCGCTCGATGTCGGCACCGAGTGCTTTAAGTTTCTTGTGGAAATCGACGTATCCGCGGTCGATATGGTATAAGTCACCGACACGAGTCTCCTCGTCGGCGATAAGTCCTGCGAGGACGAGCGCTGCCCCGGCACGAAGGTCTGTCGAAACGACTTCGGCACCTTGGAGGCGGACGCCACCTTTAATGATTGCTGAACGACCTTCAATCTTAATGTCTGCGTTCATGCGACGGAATTCTTCGACATGCATGAAGCGGTTTTCAAACACAGTCTCTGTAATAACTGACGTGCCACCCGCTTTTAAGACGAGGGCCATCATTTGCGCCTGCATATCTGTCGGGAAGCCAGGGTGTGGCATCGTCTTCAAGTCGATTGGTTTCAATACTTCTGGTCCAATGACACGCATACCTTCTGTTGTCTCTTCGAACTTGACGCCCATCTCTTCCATCTTCGAGATAAGTGGACGTAGATGTTCGCGCTCAGCTCCGATGACTTCAATGTCGCTGGCTGTGATCGCAGCAGCGACGAGGAACGTGCCAGCTTCGATACGGTCCGGGATGATCGAATGCTCAGCACCATGCAACTTGTCCACGCCTTCGATGCGGATCGTTTCCGTTCCAGCACCGCGGACGTGAGCGCCCATACCGTTCAAGAAGTTCGCGAGGTCGACGATTTCCGGTTCTTTCGCAACGTTCTCGATAACAGTCGTTCCTTCAGCGAGAACCGCCGCCATCATGATGTTTTCTGTCGCACCGACCGATGGGAAGTCAAGATAGATCTTCGCACCTTGCAAGCGACCTTCAACTGATGCTTCGACGAAACCGTTGCCAATCACTGTCTTCGCGCCCATTGCTTCAAATCCTTTTAAATGGAGGTCGATCGGACGTGATCCAATCGAACATCCGCCTGGCATTGCGACACGCGCATGGCCAAGACGAGCAAGGAGAGGACCCATGACAAGGATCGAGGCACGCATTTTGCGAACGTACTCAAGCGGCGCCTCGTCTTTGATTGTGCCCGAGGCATCGACAGTGACTTCGTTGTTTGCTTCATCGAACGTGACTTCTGCACCGAGGTGACGAAGCACTTTATTAATCGTGTAAACATCAGCAAGACGTGGCACGTTTTGAAGTACCGATTTTCCTTCGCCTGCTAAAAGAGTGGCAACCAATGTTTTCAGTACGGCGTTTTTAGCTCCTTCAACACGCACAATACCTGACAATTTACGTCCTCCACGGACTACAATCAAATCCTTCATATCTCTCTTTGTCCTCCAGCTTCGTTGTTTTTTTATTTTATGCGTCGATATCCGTTTCCGGATGTGGTTATGTCGATTACTATGATGTTTTTTTAACGTGACGCCTCATCAGAAAAAAATAAAAATAAAATCATAATCTGTCCTGATGATTGGTCGTCATGTCAGACGAGTTTATCCTACATGATATACATATAGGAGTCGTTACAACAGGATTACAGTTTGTTAATGATTTGGAAAATCGACTGTAATGGTACGAGCGCCTGAGCTAATCGGATATACTCCAAAAAGAACTGGGCGATCAGAGAACCGAAGACGACGGCCACGAGGACACGCAAGACAGCGGCTTGCGGACTTCTCACTTGGTTGAGCACGCGCTCCCATTTAACTGGCATGAGTGCCCACCAGGCGACGTAAATCGCTACGACATAGATGACGAGCGATAAGACGGTGTTTAACATCCTCGATTCCCCTCTTTTCGAAATTTTGTACCATTTTTAATCATAGCACGTTGCGACAGAGAAAAAAAGACTTAGCATGATGATGATCAATCGAATCGTCTCATCCTATCAGCTCACTCTCTTTAAATAAACCGCATATAAAAGGGACGTCATCGGCGCATAGCCTTTACTACAGTAATTGACGTCCCACCAAATTTTCAAACATTATTCCTTTTTTTCGTCCTGTGCGAGCGCCCAGCGGATCGATTCGATATAGTAACGAGACCAATCTAGCGCCGTCTCGTCGACTGGCACAGTTAACTGCTCATATGCCTTCACCGACTCGAGCAATTCATGCAACTTGTTCGGCTTACCGAGAAGTGCATCTTTGACAATCGGTTCGACTGGGAGTTCGGCGATCAGCGTTTGCATCGTCTCGTCCAAAATGACGTCGAGTGAAGAGAAAATTCCGGTGATGAACGCATCAAACGGAGCAACCCCTGGAATTGTCTCATCGGCAATCAACTCCATCATCTTCCCACGGATAACGCTTTGCTTGATCAATTCTTTCGATTCAGACGTCTGCATCTCCCGAAGCAACATCAAATACGACCAACGCCGCATCTCGTCAAGTCCGATACGGGCAACGGCTTGTTCGATCGATTGAATCGTCGTACGACCCTTTTGATAGACCGTGTTCACCGACCGGAGCATCTTGTAGGACAGATCGACACTTCGTTCGATTTGCCCGGCGATGCGGCGGAAGTTCGGTTCTGGTTTATCGAGCTCTTTCAGCACCTCGACGAGCGTATTACGGAGCGGATGGACTTCCGCCCCATGAATGACTGTCGGACGACTGAAGAAATAACCTTGGAACATTTTATAGCCAAGCTCTTTCGCGATATCATATTCAAGCTTCGTCTCTATCTTTTCCGCAAGAAATTCGATCCGGTGTCCGAGCGCATCGATCAAGCGTTTCTGTTGGTCGACCGGCGTCGCCTGATAATCGATTTTAATAATATCCGCAAGCCCGATCAACGGGCGGTATTTCTCTTCGAAGACGAAATCGTCTAAGGCGATCGTATAACCTTTCCGCCGAAGTGATCGCAGGGCGGCAAGTACTTTCTCGGTCGGTTCGACGTGTTCAAGCACTTCGATGACGAGAGATTGCCGCGGCAATAATGAAGGCACTTCCCCTTCGATCAAGTTCTGTGGAAAGTTGATGAACGCCCGCGTCCCTTCGGTCAATTCCCGAAAATTAAAGACGAGGTAGGCGTTATGGATCACGTCGGCGGTCGCAAGCGCATCGTCGACATGTTCGAACATATTTTTCTCGCTGCGGCGATACAACAGTTCGTAGCCGCAGACACGTAGTTTTTGGTCAAAGATTGGTTGACGCGCAACGTAAACTTTCATCCCTTTAGCTCCTTTACTATAGTTCCCACCTATATTATCGGACGACCCGATCTTTCGTTCCACTATTTGAATGCGAAAAATCTGATTCTTTTGACCTACAATTAAATGAAGGAAGCTGGTTCAATCGTCTGATTCAAAATGGAGGAACAAAAAAATCCTCTCTCACGAAACGTGAGAGAGGATTTTCATCATTCTTTAATATCGCGAATGCTCAAGCGGTTGACCGCTTTCTTGAGCGCTAACTCCGCACGTCGGAATTCAGTATCCGAAATCTTCGAATCTTGAAGGCGACGTTCGGCGCGGAATTTCGCCGCAGAGGCGCGGTCGTAGTCGATCTTATCCGCCATTTCGGCCGTTTCAGCTAAGATCGTCACCATATCGGGACGAACTTCCATGAAACCGCCGCTGAGTGCGATCAGCGTGCGTCCACCATCTTCGTGGCGCAGTTTAAGGACCGAGACGTCGAGTGGCGTCACCATCGGGATGTGTTTCGGCAAGATACCGAGTTCACCTGTCACCGATTTGGCGATGACCATTCGTGCCTCGCCCTCGTAAGCTGCACCATCCGGGGTGACGACGTTGACGTGAAGAGTATTCATCGTCTAGTTTCCCCCTTCCGTGTAGGTCTTAGACCAACGTCTTCGCTTTTTCGATGACGTCTTCGATTGGACCAACGAGACGGAATGCGTCTTCTGGGAGATCATCGTGTTTACCATCGAGGATCTCTTTAAAGCCACGGACTGTCTCTTTAACTGGTACGTACGAACCTTGTTGGCCAGTGAACTGCTCAGCCACGTGGAAGTTTTGTGACAAGAAGAACTGAATCCGACGGGCACGGTGAACCGTGAGCTTATCGTCTTCAGACAACTCGTCCATACCGAGGATTGCGATGATATCTTGAAGCTCTTTGTAACGCTGAAGCGTCTGCTGGACGTTACGCGCGATTTCATAGTGCTCAGGTCCGACGATGTCAGGCGAGAGGGCACGTGAAGTCGATGCGAGCGGGTCAACGGCTGGGTAAATCCCCATCTCCGAGAGACGACGCTCAAGGTTGGTCGTTGCATCAAGGTGGGCGAACGTTGTCGCTGGAGCCGGGTCAGTATAGTCATCGGCTGGTACGTAAACCGCTTGGATCGATGTGACCGATCCTTTAGCTGTCGACGTGATCCGCTCTTGAAGCATACCCATTTCCGTCGCGAGTGTCGGCTGGTAACCTACGGCAGATGGCATCCGACCGAGAAGGGCCGATACTTCAGAACCTGCCTGTGTGAAGCGGAAGATGTTATCGACGAAGAGAAGAACGTCTTGTCCTTGCTCATCGCGGAAGTATTCTGCCATCGTAAGACCCGTCAAGGCAACGCGTAGACGCGCGCCCGGCGGCTCGTTCATCTGACCGAATACCATCGCCGTCTGCTTGATAACGCCTGATTCCGTCATCTCGTGGAACAAGTCATTTCCTTCACGCGTACGCTCGCCGACTCCTGCGAATACAGAAATCCCGCTATGCTCTTGCGCGATGTTGTTGATGAGTTCCTGGATGAGGACAGTTTTACCTACACCGGCACCACCGAAGAGGCCGATTTTACCACCTTTGATGTATGGTGCGAGAAGGTCGACGACTTTGATCCCTGTTTCCAAGATCTCAACATTTGTCGACAATTCATCAAACGTAGGTGCGAGACGGTGAATCGGTGCCCGACGTACAGTCGGTGAAACTTCTTTATCGTCGATTGGGTTACCGAGTACGTTGAAGACACGACCGAGCGTCTCTTCTCCGACTGGTACTGAAATCGGTGAACCTAAGTCAAGTACTTCCATGCCGCGGCGAACGCCGTCCGTTGAGTCCATCGCAATCGTACGGACCGTGTCATCCCCAAGGTGAATCGCCACCTCGAGCGTCAAGTCGACACTGACATCTTGCGCCGTCTCTGCCACGTACGTGACTTTGAGGGCGTTGTAGATGTTCGGTAAGTGGTTCTCGAACTTAACGTCGATAACTGGGCCCATGACTGCGACTACGCGGCCTTTTGTGCCGTATTCGTTCATCGTGTTAGCCTCCTACAATCTAGAGGGCGTGCGCTTATTCAAGCGCAGCCGCACCTCCGACAATCTCTGTGATTTCTTGTGTGATCGCCGCTTGGCGCGCGCGGTTGAACTTGAGCTTGAGTCCGCGGATGAGATCATCCGCATTGTCTGTCGCGTTCGCCATCGCCGTCATCCGAGCCGCGTGCTCCGATACTTTCGCATCGAGAAGCGCGCCGTAGATGAGCCCTTCCGCGTAACGCGGGAGGAGCGCTGCTAAGATCGTTTCTTCTTCTGGTTCGTATTCATACATCACATTAGATGCGGTCTGTTCGATATTCCCAAGCGGAAGCAATTGATCCATCTTCACTTCTTGGCTGATGACAGAGATGAACGAGTTGAAGCAGAGCTTCAATTCATCGATCTCGCCTTCACTGAACGCGCCGACCGTCTGTTTGACGATCTCCGCGACTTCAACGAATGTTGGCTGGTCGTTAAGTCCTGTCATCGCACTGTACACCGGAATGTTACGTGTCTTGAAGAACTGAACGCCGACCTTCCCGATCACGTACAGACGGTACTCGTCTGTCGAATCGTGTTTGGCTTTCAACTCGCGGTACACGTCGCGAAGGACGCTGGCGTTGTATCCACCAGCAAGTCCGCGGTCCGACGTGATGACGATGTAGCCGGTCCGTTTGACGGGACGGACTTGAAGCATCGGGTGTGTTGCGCCTGAAGTACCGCCGGCAATCGACGAGATGACTTCTTGCAACTTGGTCATGTACGGCTTGAAGTTGGCGTTGCTCCCTTGAGCGCGGTTCAACTTCGAGGCCGACACCATGTTCATCGCTTTCGTGATTTGCTTCGTGCTTTGGGTCGAGGTGATCCGCATCTGGATCTCACGTAATGATGCCATTTCGATTCACCACCTTAATAGACGCTCGTCACCGGATTAAACCGATGGCGAGAATGTCTTTTTGAATTCCGCAATTGCATCGACCATCGCCTCGTCAGCAGGAAGGTTTCCTGTTTGACGGATTTCACGGCAGAGGTCCGCACGGTTTTGGTCGAGCCATGCGTTCATGTCTTTTTCGAAACGACGGATGTCTTCGACTGGGACGTCATCGAGATGACCTTTCGTGAGAGCGTAGATGATGAACACTTGCTTGTCGACCGAGAGCGGTGCGTTCAATTCTTGCTTCAAGACTTCAACCGTCCGTTGTCCACGGTTCAACTTCGCTTGTGTCGCTTTGTCGAGGTCTGACCCGAACTGGGCGAACGCCTCGAGCTCACGGTATGACGCGAGGTCAAGACGGAGCGTACCGGCAACTTTCTTCATCGCTTTCACTTGAGCCGCACCACCTACACGCGATACCGAGAGACCGGCGTTGATCGCGGGACGTACCCCTGAGAAGAAGAGGTCTGACTGAAGGAAGATTTGACCGTCTGTGATCGAGATAACGTTCGTCGGGATGTAAGCCGAGATATCCGACGCTTGTGTCTCGATGAACGGAAGAGCTGTCAGCGAGCCGCCACCGAGTTCGTCGTTCAACTTCGCCGCACGCTCAAGAAGGCGTGAGTGGAGGTAGAAGACGTCACCTGGGTAGGCTTCGCGGCCTGGAGGACGACGGAGAAGAAGCGAGAGCTCACGATAAGCTGCCGCTTGTTTCGAGAGATCATCATACACGACGAGGACGTGTTGTCCGCGGTCCATGAAGTACTCACCCATCGATACCCCTGCAAACGGCGCGAGGTAAAGAAGTGGGGCTGGCTGTGAAGCCGAAGCCGAAACGATGATTGTGTAATCGAGGGCACCATTTTTACGGAGCGTCTCAACTACGCCACGGACAGTTGATTCTTTCTGACCGATTGCGACGTAGATACAAACCATGTTTTCTTCTTTTTGGTTGATGATCGCATCGATTGCGACCGATGTCTTACCAGTTTGACGGTCACCGATGATGAGCTCACGCTGACCGCGACCGATTGGTACGAGGGCGTCAATCGCCTTGATCCCAGTTTGGAGCGGTTCGTGAACTGACTTACGGGCCATAACGCCGTAAGCTTTACGTTCGATCGGGTTGTATGTGTCCGTCACGATCGGTCCAAGACCGTCGATTGGTTGTCCGAGCGGGTTGACGACGCGTCCGAGGAGCGCATCACCGACTGGTACTTCCATGATGCGGCCCGTACGTTTAACCGAGTCGCCTTCTTTGATACCTTTGTAGTCGCCGAGGATGATAATCCCGACGTTGCCTTCTTCTAAGTTTTGCGCCAAGCCCATTATGCCGTTTGAGAACTCTACGAGTTCTCCTGCCATAACGTTATCGAGTCCGAATGCACGAGCGATACCGTCACCTACTTGAATGACTGTACCTGTCTCACTAACTTCGATTTCAGAACCGTACGAAGCGATTCGCTCTTTTAGCAGGGCGCTGATTTCTTCAGCTTTGATCGTCATTGAATTCACCCCTATTTCTTACGCATTCAACAATTCACGCTCGAGGCGTGTTAGTTTAGTTTCGATTGTGTCATCATACGTCGTGTAACCGATCTGGACACGAAGTCCACCGATAACCTGTTCATCGACGACGTTCTTCAATTGAAGCGTCTTGTTCATCTTCTGACCGAAGACGAGTTCGACTTCTTTCAACTCTGCTGCCGACAACGGGTAAGCACTTGTGACGAACCCTTCAGCGATGCCGCGGAAGTCGTTGATGTAATCTAAGACGTAACGCGGCAACCCGCGAACTTCGCTCGCACGGTCGTTCTCGACCATGACGAGAAGTGTGTTAAGCACGATTTCTGTCATATCACCAAAGCTGTGTGTTAAAAGCTGTGCAAGCTCGCTGTCGCTGACTGCAGGATTCGTTAAGAGATCCGTCAGTTCAGGCGTCGCGTGGAGCACTTCATCGAGCAGACGCACTTCCGCTTCGACTTGGTCGAGCGTGCCTTGCTCCCGCGCTAAGTCGAAGAGCGCTTTGGCATAGCGTTTTGCTAACGATATGTTCATCAGTTAGCGCCTTTCGCTTTAGACAGGAAGTCTGTGACGAGGGCACGTTGTTTCACTTCGTCGCCTTTAAGGTCTGACTGAAGGACGTGGCGTGCTGCCGAGAGCGCCTGTGTGACGACTTCGGTTTGAAGCGACTGTTTCGCGAGCTCGCGCTCACGCTCGATCGCTTTTCCAGCCTCGATCTTGATTTTTTCGGCTTCCAAACGCGCCTGCTCCACCAAGCGTGCTTGTTCGGCTTCAGCTTGACGACGGCTTGAGTCAAGCATCTCTTTTGATTCTGTACGTGCGGCGCTTAAAGCGTCACGTTGTTCGACGACATATGTCTCCGCGTCTTTGCGGCTCTTTTCAGCAAGCTCGATTTCGTTCGCTACATACTCTTCACGCTGTCTCATCATTCCAAGGAGTGGTCCCCAAGCAAATTTCTTCAACAGGGCCAAGAGTACGAGGAATGTGAAAAGTGTAAAGATCATATCCAGGATGCGGAGGCCTTCGCCACCAGCACCAGCTGCAATCATCATCGTATCCATGCATACCCTCCTCTTGACTAAATAAGTGAGGGAGACTTGCTCCCTCGTTTGTTGTTCTCGTTAACTCGTAATCAAGAGTTGAGGAGAAGGAAACCGACAGCCACACCGATGATCGGGAGGGCCTCAACCAAACCGATACCGATGAACATTGTTTGACGAAGTTCGTTTTTAAGTTCTGGCTGACGTGCTTGTCCTTGTACTGTTCCGTATACGATGAGACCGTTACCGATACCAGCCGCGAGTGCTCCGAGACCGATAACGATTGCTGTTGCGAGAAGATTCATTTGTTCCATTGTGTATGTTCCTCCTAAAAGTAAGTAAATAGTTTTTTTGTTCAACGCTTTGGCGAGGCCAGCTTATCCGAATCAATGCTCGGCTGAAGCTTTATGCCCGATGTACACCATTGCAAGCGTCAGGAAAATGTAGGATTGGATAACCCCGATAAAGATTGAGAAACCTTGCCATAAAATCATCGGCAGGATTGCGAACACAGCACCAAGCGGGTTAAGTGCCCCTTGTGCGGTAATTGCGAGTCCCAAGATGATGGTAATCATGATTTCACCGGCAAAGATGTTACCGTAAAGACGCAGACCGAGCGTCAAGGTGTTCGCGAACTCCTCGATAAGCTTGATCGGCAATAAGAACCAGACCGGCTTCACGAATTCCGCCGAATAGTGCTTGAAACCGTGTAGCTTCACGCCGTAATAGTGTGACATTGCAACGACGAGTGTCGACAACGCCAATGTGACGTAAGGATCGGCCGTCGGTGAGTTGAACCATAGATAGTGACCGGAAATGACGTTGAACGGCAGACCCATCAAGTTCGAAATCAGAATGAACAAAATCAACGTCATCCCAAACCCGATAAAGCGGCCTCCTGTTTTCCAGTCCATCGCACTCGAGATGATCCCGCGTACGAATTCCGCGAAGAATTCCATCAAGTTCTGCTTACCTGTCGGCTTCATGGCCAAGCGTCGTGTTCCCCAAACGGCGAACGCAAAGACGAGCAATGATGCGATTAGCACCGTAATGACGTTCGTCCAGCTCCCATATAACGTATAGTCTCCAAGTTGTAGAGAATATGTGGGAAACTCATGACCCATTAGTATTCACCTCTTTTCCTGCTGAGCTGGGCAAGTGTGAACTCGCCAAATTGTATGATGTGGCCGGCGATTAGACCAGTTACCACCGCAATCAGCGATACTCGATCCTCGTAGAAGAGACCGACTATCACGGCTAACGCACCGACTGCCATTCTTGAAACAGTCCCGTGCGATTTCGGGCGTCGCCCATGTTCGATCACGTCAAACATTCGAATGACGCTGCGATTCTGCATATGTAGAATGATCAGACTGGCGACCCCACCCAGGAACAAGCCGAGAAATACCGGTTTGTACACAGGGACGATGAGCGCTCCGACGAGGAGAATGGCGAACCATCCGACAAACCACTTCGTATAGCGTTTCATCAACTCTTGTTGTGCTTTTCTGTCTGCTTGCACTTGTTGTAGTTCCGTTTGTTCTAGCTTCATTCGTCCTCTCCTGTCATTAAACTTCGAAGGGTGAGTACGAGCGCGGTGATCCCGATAAACATTCCGAGAAACACCGACACATTCCAACCAAACGTGCCCCAAAATTCACGTCTCGCCCCGTATTGGCCGACGAGATAACCGATGACGATCGGTCCAGCGAGCGCGGTCGAGATTTGCGAGGCAAGTGAGGCGTAGGATAGGTAACGATTGTCTTTTTTCGTCATCCTAGTCCCCCTTTCTAACTGGCAGCCAGCACTTCATCGTCTTCGATTCACACTCGCGTGACCATCAAAAGTCACACAAGTTCAGAGTACTGGAAATAGCATAAGAAGTCAATTGATTTCACAATTATAAAAGCGCTTTAAACCGAGTCGTATCAAGGCTTTTACGCACTTCACAAACTAAATTAAAATCACTAAATTTTAAATAAGTGTGAAGGAACGGTGAAATAAAAATGTTGACTTTATAATATTTCACAAACCGAATCAGATGAGGAATAGTTCAGTTATACATCCGCGTATTGGAAAATACAACGTAAACCGCCCCACGTTCACAAAAGGTTTTAAAACGGACGCTGATTTCGTATTGAAATCGTTTTCATTATCCTGTACCAGTATACCGATTATCTTTTTGCTGTGTCGAGCGATTCTGATAAATTTGTAGTGATGAATCTCACATCATCATTTTTCAGCATGAATCGGCTGAAAACCCAACGCTATCAAGCCGGAACCGATGCCAATCTTTGTGGGGAGTCTAGAATTAAGATGTAAGCGCCATCTATATTTGTGTCCATTTTGTGACTTCAAAACCGATAATCGCGTCCCACTTGCCATGAGCGGCTCTTCGTATTGTTAAATAGCAAGTAATAATCCCCCCTTTTACAACCTGTTAAACACTTTTTTCAAAAATAATGTTTACAATCCTTCGACAACGGGGAAATAAGGTTATGTGAAAATAATTTTTGAAAAGAGTTGAGTCAATGATTGAGTTTAAAAATGTAGAGAAGACCTTCAAAAGTACGACTGTACTGAAGGAAATGAACTTGACGATTAACAAAGGCGAACTCGTCGTCTTTATCGGCCCGTCCGGTTGCGGTAAGACGACGTCGCTTAAAATGATCAACCGTTTGATCGAACCGACGTCTGGGACGATTATCGTCAACGGTCAAGACACACGTAAGATGGACCCGATCGAACTGAGACGCCAAATGGGTTACGTCATTCAACAGACTGGCCTCTTCCCTCATATGACGATCCGCGAGAATATCCAATTGATCGCCAGTCTCGAAGGACACGCCGAACAGGATATGGACGCCCGGACCGAGCACTTGCTCCGCATGGTCGGCCTCGACCCGGACCAATTCATCGATCGCTATCCGAGCGAACTGAGCGGCGGTCAACAGCAGCGCATCGGCTTCGCCCGCGCCCTCATGAACGACCCGGAAGTCATCTTGATGGACGAGCCATTCAGCGCCCTCGACCCTGTGACGCGGAACGATCTCCAAGAAGAGCTGTTTAACCTGCAAGAAGAAGTCAAGAAAACGATTGTATTCGTCACCCACGATATGGATGAGGCGATCAAGCTGGCTGATCGTATTTGTATCATGCGTGACGGGGAAATCGTTCAGTTCGATACGCCGGAACAGATTCTCCGTAATCCGCAGGACGAGTACGTCGAAGCGTTCATCGGCAAAAATCGAATTTGGAACAGCCCTGAATACATTAAAGCGAAAGATATCATGATCACGGACCCTGTCTCAATCAGCGGCAAACGCACAGTGTTGCAGGCGATTGAAATCATGCGTTCACGAAAAGTCGACAGTCTCCTGATCACGGACCGCGATCGCGTCCTTCAAGGACTCATCAAATTGAAAGACGTCCACGGGATCCAAGATAAGACGAGACGACTCGAGGAAGTCATGAACGTGAACTACGCTTTCGTCTCGAGCGAGGACTCGCTCCTCGATATTTTAGACGTCATGAACACGAGCGACCAAGGCTATCTGCCGGTCGTGACCGGACCTACCCTTAACGGACTCATCACACGCAGCAGTTTGCTTTCCGTCCTCAGTGAGCAATTCATGCAAGAGGAGGAAACAATATGAATACGATTCAATCTTTTTTCAATTACGTCGCAGGCAACACCGACCAAATCGGTACGCTCTTGCTTGAACACTTGCAACTGACCGTCTTCGCCGTCTCGCTCGCAGTACTGATCGGTGTCCCGCTCGGTATTTTGATTCTCCGGATGCCGCGCCTCGCCAAACCGATCCTCGGTCTGACGAGCGTCGTTCAGGCTGTGCCAAGTCTTGCCTTGCTCGGTTTCCTCATCCCGTTCATCGGGATTGGATCGACACCAGCCATCATCATGGTCGTCCTGTATTCACTGCTCCCGATCGTGAAGAACACGTATACGGGTCTGTCGAGCATTCCAGGTGACACGCTTGAATCCGCTAAAGGGATCGGCCTCACCGATCGCCAAATTTTAAGCAAGATCCAATTGCCGCTCGCCTTGCCGATCATCATGGCCGGGATTCGAATCTCAGCCGTCACGGCGGTCGGTCTCATGACGATTTCAGCGTTCGTCGGAGCAGGTGGCCTCGGTTACCTCGTCTTCGCCGGTATCCAGACAGTCGACAACAACCAGATCTTAGCAGGTGCCATTCCGGCCGGATTACTTGCGCTCTTGATCGACTTCATTGTCAGCCGCATCGAGTATAAAGTCGCTCCGAACGGGATCGTCCTCGCCGACGGACGGATGAAGAAGAAAAAACACCGTCCCGCTAGAAAAGTGGCGAAGCCGCTCATCGTAATCGCGACAGCGTTCACCTTACTGCTTGCCGGTTCGATCTACGCCTTCACCCGTGAAGACGATACAATCGTCGTCGGTTCGAAGAACTTTACTGAACAGCTAATCCTCGGCAACATGGTCGCCGATTTGATTGAAGACAAAACCGATCTCGACGTGAAACGTCAACTCAATCTTGGCGGTACACAAGTCGCATTCAGCGCACTTCGTACCGGTGAGATTGACACATATGTCGAGTACACCGGCACGCTCTTCGTCGACGTCTTGAAGCAAGAAGTCAATAACGACCCGGACCTCGTCTACGAACAAGTCCAGTCACAGATAAAAGAACGTTTTGACATTCGTACGCTTGACCCAATCGGCTTTAACAATACGTATGCGATCGCCGTCAAGCAAGAAGATGTAGACAAGTATAATCTGACTACTGTGTCTGACCTCGCCGCAGTGAGTGACGAGCTCATCTTCGGTCCTACAATCGAGTTCTCGAACCGGGAAGACGGTTATCTCGGGTTAAAAGAAGCTTATTCGTTTAATTTCCAAGACGTGAAGCCCGTTGATGGCGGACTCCGTTATACGGCACTTATGAACGATGAAAGTAACGCCATCGACAGCTTCTCGACGGACGGTTTATTAAAGCGATTTGAACTCGTCGTCCTTGAAGACGATCAACAGTTTTTCCCGCCTTACTACGCCGTCCCGATCGTCAGTGAAGAAACACTCAACGAACATCCTGAGCTCGCTGACGTGTTGAACTTGCTCAACGGCAAAATCACGGACGAAATCATGCAAGAGTTGAACTACCTCGCCGACGTCGAAAAACAACGTCCCGAGAAAGTCGCTCACGACTTCCTCGTCTCTGAAGGTTTGATTGAACAGTAAGACAAACGAATCCCGCCCCTCGAAAAGGGCGGGATTTTGTCTATCCGTTTGTTGACCACGTTGGTCGTTTTCGGCGCCTCGAATCGAACGGCCTACATCGCTTTCCCCATCGAAACGCGGTTGCGCCCGCTTTGCTTCGCCTGATAGAGCGCTCGGTCAGCCGCTTCGATCAAATCAGACTTCTCGACGTCTAGTCCGGGGATGTGTTCTGCGACACCGATGCTGACACTCACTTTTCGGAGCGGCTGATACGCTTCATGTAAAATGTTCAGCTTAAGAACCGCTTGGCGAATCCGTTCAGCGACTTCTTTTGACTGACGGGCATGGCGCGGCCGAAGTAACACTGCGAACTCCTCGCCGCCGTAGCGTGCGACCATACCATCTTCCCCGACCGCTTTATCAACGGCGTGCGCGACCCGTTCGAGACAGGCATCCCCCGCCAAATGACCGTACGTATCGTTATACAGTTTGAACGCATCGATGTCGAGCAGGAGGAGCGCGACATCCGTACTTGATTCTTCCGTCTCATCCCAAAGTCGCTCGAGCTTTTCATCGAAGGCACGACGATTCCAAACGCCGGTCAAAGCGTCATGAAGCGATCGATGGATCAGCGCTTGCTTGCTGCGCTCGAGCCGGAACGTGTGCACGAATGCGAGCAACAAGAGGATGGCGATCGCGACGACGATGACAATCACCCACGTCGCCGAATTCGAGGCACTGACACTTCGCTGTGACGCCTCTTGAATAATTTTGTCGATGTCCTCCCGGATGTCGGCGTCAACGTCTCGAAATTGATTGATGTAATCAATCCCGCTATAGCGCCGCGCGTTCGCTTCCACAATTTTGCCCGCATCGACGAGGGCAAGCTGCGACTCATAAAACATCTCCATCTCATTGATGAGCGGAAGCGCCTCTCCTTGAATGATTTCCTGCATAACCGGATGGCGATGGTCAAGCTCGTGGATGACTTGAATCGTCTCCGCAAGAGCATGCTTCGTTTCATTATATTGTCGGAGCGACAACATATCTTGATTATATGTATAGCCACGGACCGATAACTCTTGATCGAGCAGGAGCGCGAACAGTTCAGACGCCGCGTTCGCGATCGGAATCGCCTCTTCGACGATACGCTCGTTCTGCCGTTCGATGTTTTGGAAGGCGCTGTAGCTCCATAGACTCGTCAAAAACAGCGCTAATAACGCAATCAACAGGTAGGCTTGCAAAAGTGACAGTTTTGGCCTCATGGTCGTTCTCTTCCTCATTTCAACAGATGACATTCGCTTCTGTCTTCACTATCGGTTGTTGCTTCGGTTTTCTCAACTATTATGGATTGGTTTCCACAGATTGAGCGCACAAAAAAGGAGGATCCGACTGGAGCCTCCTTTCGTTTTGCTTATTTCGTTCCGAACAAACGGTCACCTGCGTCACCGAGTCCTGGCACGATGTAGCCATGTTCGTTCAACTTCTCGTCGAGTGCGGCGAGATAGATTTCAACGTCTGGGTGCTCGGCTTGAACGCGTTCGACACCTTCTGGCGCTGCGCAGAGACAAGCAAGCTTGATCGACTTCGCGCCGTGTTTTTTAAGGGCTGCGATCGCATCAGCTGCAGATCCGCCAGTCGCAAGCATCGGGTCGACGACGATGAAGTCACGCTCGGTAATATCTGTCGGCAACTTGAGATAGTATTCGTGTGGCTCGAGCGTCTCCGGGTCACGGTAAAGACCGATGTGACCGACTTTGACGTTCGGCATCATTTTGAGGAAGCCATCCACCATGCCGAGGCCTGCCCGTAAAATTGGGACGATTCCCAATTTCTTGCCGGCAATCATCTTTTGTGTCGATACTGAGACCGGTGTCTCAATCTCCACATCAGTAAGCGGAAGGTCGCGTGTAATTTCATATGCCATAAGTGAAGAAACCTCTTCTACGAGTTCGCGGAACTGCTTCGTCCCCGTCTCTACTTTGCGCATAATCGTCATCTTGTGCTGAATCAATGGGTGATCATAAACGTGTACTTTTCCCATTTTGCTTCACTCCTCTCTAAATCTCTCTCGAGCATTGTACCCCAACTTCTCTTAGAAAGGTAGGGTCAACTTCCGTTTTTGAAGAGGTCAGACGAAACCCCAAGGGCCAGTTTGACACCTTGGGGTTGATCTACCTTCTAGATTAGAATTTGAAGAAGTTCAAAAAGCCGGCTGTCTTGTGCTTTGCTTTTGCACACATGTCGCCTTTGGCTTTTTCATGCTTCACGAACTTGGCATGCTTAGCAGCATGTTTTTTCGCGTGCTTCTTCGCTTTCTTTTTCTCTTTTTTCAGTTCTTTTTCTGTTTTCTGCTTCGGCTCAGCTTGCTTCGAGTCTTCTGGCTCGACTGGCTTCGTTGTCGTGCTCGTCGATGCAGCAGGCTTCGTCGGCGCTGTTGTCGGTTTTGACGCCGTCGACGTTTCTGTCGCCGGTTTCGTCGCTACCGGTTTTGGCGCAGTCGATGTTTCCGTCGCTGGCTTCGTTGCTTCCGGTTTTGGCGCAGTCGATGTTTCCGTCGTCGGTTTCGTTGCTTCCGGTTTTGTTGCAGTCGATGTTTCCGTCGTCGGTTTCGTTGCTTCCGGTTTTGGTGCAGTCGTTGTTTCCGTCGTCGGTTTCGTTGCTTCCGGTTTTGTTGCTGTTGACGTCTCTGTCGTTGGTGCTACTACGACAGGTGCCGGAGTCGGTGCCGTGTCTTTCGTCCGTGTCACAAGACCTGCGTTCCAGTTCACATAAGCGTCTGCTTCATGGAAGTGGATAAACTTCGAGTCAGCGGCAAGTTTGTGGCTCTCCGCACTTTGACGCGTTGAGATCGTGAGCGTTTTGACCGAATGTTTCGTGTCGACTGCTTGAAGTTTTTTGATCATGTTTTGTGACCAGGCGTCGCTTTTGATCGTGTCGGCGTTGAAGCTCTCCCACATGATGCCATCGACGTAAGGTGCTGTCGACGTTTCGAGTGTGTCAAAGCCCCAGTTTTGGACCATAGCGATGTTGCCGTAACGGGCACGCGCTTCTTTCAAGAAGTTGACGAGACCGTCACGTTGCTGCTTGAGCACGGTCGGGTTGTTCAAATGTTCGTTGTCGATATCGCCGACCGTATCCATGAACACGCCATCGATTCCTTTAGCGATGACTTGGTTTTGGATTTCCGTGAGCAAGAGCCCTTGGAAGTGCGGTGAAGCGATGTTCGTCAAGTAAGAATCCCATTCCGAGTAGTGGACACGTTGTCCGTTACGCGTGAAGAAATCACCTGACTGAAGTTTTGACATGAGACCGGTGTTCCACGTCGCGACTTCCATGACACTAATATAACCGAGTACTTTCGTACCGCGTGACTTGATCTGTTCAACTTGAGCTTTTGTATAATGAAGCGGCTCGATGATGACGAGATCATAGTTTTGCATATCTTTGATGATCGTTTCGTTCGGATGACCATAATACACTTGATAGTTCTTCACACCGTCGAGTGGGTTCATCGTTTGCGCCCCCGTTTTTGACATGTTCAGACTAACAATCAACAACACTACCGTTAGAGACATAATAAACTTTTTCAATTTCAATACCTATTCCTCTCCTGATGACTGACAAAACTTGGTGACAGACAATGATGGTTGAATTGAGATGTGTCTCTCCGTTCCCCCTTTTCTTCATAATTTGATGACGAGAAGGTTAGTGCTGTGTGTTTTATCGATGTATCGGATTCATGTATGTAATGTTGAACCTTCGCAAAAAAAATTATAGGATAGTTTTCTAGCAAAATATAGTGTCAATTTGACGACAAAAAAACCGCTTCATGACATAGTCTTGTCATAAAGCGGGTATTGTATTTAGTTCAGCTATTATATCGAATCGATCGATTCAACAATTCCTCGAGCCGCATCAGGTCGATTGCGTACGTTTGTTTCGTCGTCAGGTCGATGAGGTAGACCCGCTGATCCCCAGGCTCGACCCAAACCTCGAAATGTTGCTCTTGTAAGTGTTCATACAAGGAGAGCGTCCCGTGTTGGACGGCTGCTTCTGACTTGTCTCCGCCTGCCACATGCGTCAGGAGTTCGAACAGCGCTTGCGTATTCGGTCCATCTAGATGTGACGTCTTCCCCTTCGTCTCGTACGTGGCGAGCTTCGTCTTCACCGAACGAGCGGACGAACTCATCAGCTTCGTGGTCATCGGCCGTCTGACACTGCCCCACACTTCGATGACCGCATCATATTGTTTAGACAATGTGAGCGAGGTGGCGTCGCTTACGTCTCCAATCGGCTGTTCAGCAAGCACGACTCGTTTCAACAGTTGGCGTTTTGAATGATCGAGCGTGAACACATCAGTTGTCGAATCGGTATATACATACTTTCCGGTGAAGGCGCTTGGAAGAACGGTGCGTTCCCATGACGATTCCGTACCCATCTGTAGCGCGACCCTGTCATCCGCTAACTTCGTGAGGAAAGCGTATCCGTCATTCTTTCCGCTCTTGAATACGAACAGCCCCGGTTCAATCGTCCGGTCAAGCGTCCGGCCGTTCTGCATCACCTCATACGTCACGTACAACGAACCGCTGTCCGGCGTCTGGTAGCGAAATGTCGATCCCGGGACGATTGTTTCATGTACTTGATTGATCCGGAACAAGTTGACGATTTTTGCGACATCGGGCTCCGGATAAAACGAGACCGCCTCTCCGACATCGGTCTCGACTAGTTCACTCGAGATGAGCGACTCGAATTCGTCGACGGGATCAACCCGGAACGTCCGCTCGATTTGTTCGTGGCTGTTCGCACAGGACAAATAACGGTCGTCGCCGCTCACCCAATACTTAATCGTCTGGCTACCGAGCTCTGCATACAGCGGATGCCGAAACGTCACTTCAGTCACCTCACCTCGGCGTGACGGGAGCCGTTCCGTCGTTTGTTGTCGACAATAAGCCAGCAGTCGCTTCTCTGTTCCCGGTAAAATGTGTTCCTGCTCATCTTGATTCGTCACGTACGCTTCGAGCGGACGTAACGCGAGGGCGTTCATCTCTTCTTTCGAACCACAACCGCTGAGGCAACAGAGGGCGAGCAGGGCAGTCCAACTCAGTCTCATCACTCGTCTCCCCCTCTCCCTACATTGTCGTTATATGTATTATGTTATACTGGCATAAATTCCCTCTCCATCATATCATAAGATACGAATCGATTATGTTTGCAGAAATATTACGAATCAAAAACGGGTGCCTCCATCGGGCACCCGTTCGTTCATCAATTGTCGTCATCTTGGTCGTCATCCCGACCGTCGTCACTATCATCGCTATCGTCTGCACTGTCACGGTCATCATCACGTTCGATCTCTTTGACTTGCTCTTGCATGTTCAATTCAAGTTTGACGCGATCACCGGCTGTTGGCATCTCATCATCGATTTCATAGCGAGCGGCGAGTGGGTACGTCACTTGCTTCCCGTCACGCTCAATGACGACGTCTCGATCTGAGAGGCTGACGAAACTACCGTAAATGTCGAAGTCGTCGCTCTCCCGGTCGACTTCTTTCACTTCATTGTTTTGATTGAATTCGAGTTTGACACGGTCACCGGCTTTCGGGGTGTCATCATCAATCTCATGGCGTGAAGCAAGTGGGTACGTCGATTCTTTTCCGCTAAAGCTGATCGTCACGTCCTGATCTGACAAGCTGACGAGCGTCCCGTATAGTTCATAGTCGTCATCGTCGACCGAACGGACGGGCACGTCACTTGAAGATGCGTTCGATTCGGAAGTAGCGGCAGCTTCCTTCGCAGCGTCGTCGGTTCCACTAGTGGCACTATCGATGGCGCGTGGGATGATGACCGTATCCGTCTTGTCGTTCGCGACATACAATCCGATTCCTGCGACAGCGAGTACGGCCAGGCCGACCCCTAAAATCCATCCAAGTAATTTCATGATGTTTCCTCCTCGTTCCATGTGCTGTTCCTTCTCTACACCTTCATCATAGAACGTTGACGTTAGAGCACCACGAGGATTTCATTAGAAAATGATGAGTGACTGAGAAACTTTCCTCATTTGGTGACGAAGAATACGCTCCCGTCCGGCGCGTTCGCGTAACTCCCAACCTTCCAACCGTTCAAATCGGCGACTTCTTTGGCGATGGCAAGCCCGAGACCGCTACCGCTCCGGTCGCGCGCCTCATCAAGCCGATAGAACCGGTCGAACAACCGCGCACGCGCCTCCTCGGTCATTGCCGTCCCATGGTCACGCACCTCAATCCGATTTGGTGTCATCGTTACGCTCGTGTCGGTCGCATACTTCAAGCTGTTATCGATGAAGATGACAATCAATCGTTGCAACGAGTCACGATGTCCAGCCCAGATTCCTTCCGCCTCGATCGGGACGTGTTTTCCGTGCGACCGCTCGAACCGTTCCACGAGTTGGGAAGCGAGCTCGCTCAAGTCGATCTGTTCGACTTCGATGTCCCCTAAAGCGGCGAAGCGGCTCAGTTCGAGCATCGGTTCAATCAAGTCCTCCCGCATCTGTCTCGACTCGGTCAAAATATGATCGATCGCCTCGTCGCGCACGACGGGGTCGTTTTGCCCCCAACGTCTGAGCAATTTGGCGTACCCTTCAATGACGGTGAGTGGGGTTTTGAGTTCATGTGAAACATCCGCTACGAAACGGCGTTGTTGCTCCATCGACCCTTCGACACGGGCAATCATCTGATTGAATCCGGTCGCGAGCGTTGACACCTCATCTTGATTCGGGCCAACGTCAATCGTCTCGAGCGTCCCTGACTCGGTAATTCGAGCCATCGTCGACTCGAGCCGCCGAAGCGGATTGAGTCCTTGGCGCACAATCCATAAACTTCCGACGAACGTCATCGCCACCGCGATCAAGAAAATGACGAGGAAAATCGTCGCGAGCGTCTGTAACGTCTCGCTTACCGCCGCGTCTTGAAAGGCAAAGCCGAGACCGTTCGACGTGGCGATGACGAACCAGTCATCAATCAGTGCCGGCTCCCCAAAATTGACGGGAAAGCTCAAACCCTCTGCCGCCTGTCCGCCAATGATGCCCCAATCGCCATTGCTCTGTCGCTCGAGGACGACACTGTCCTCATGCAGTGACAGCACGGCCTGACGGTTCCGCTCATCCTCTTCGAGCAGACTGAGCGCTTGACGGAGCACGTCATAGCGAGCGTCGACGATTTGCTGGCGCGAGACGAGCCATGCGACCCCGAACGACGTGATGAGTAAAAACAACATGAACCCGGCCATCGCGAGGGCGATCTTCGTCCGTAATTTCATACTCACTCACCCCGCTTCAGCATATAGCCGACGCCTCGTACCGTCTGAATCCAAGAACCTCCGAGTTTCTTCCGTAAGTAACGCACGTATACGTCGACGACGTTCGTGTCCCCATAATAGTCGAAACCCCAGACGTGCTCGACGAGTTGGTCGCGCGTGAGCACACGTTCTGGATGCTCGAGCAAATAGACGATCAAATCGAATTCACGACGAGTCAACTCGACTTTCTGTCCCTCGCACGTCACCTCATGCCGGTTAACGTCGACCGTGAGTCCCTCATAGGACAAAACACGTTCAGTCGCATCGACATGGACGTGCTGGCGCATCCGCAAAAATGCACGGATCCGGGCAAGCAGTTCCTCCATCTCGAACGGCTTTGTGATGTAATCATCCGCCCCAAGGTCGAGTCCGCTCACTTTATCATACCGGTCGCCCCGTGCTGTCACCATCAAGACCGGGAGCAACGGTTGTTCTTCCTTCACCCGACGGACGACCTCGAGCCCGCTCATTTGCGGAAGCATCACGTCTAAAAGCATCAAGTCGATTCCCCCGGCGAGCACTCGTTCAAGCCCGCTGCGTCCGTCGTGGGTGACCTCGACTTGATAGCCGGCGTGCATCAGTTCAAGTTCAAGCAGTCTGGCAATTTTGGCATCGTCTTCTACGACGAGGATTGTCGGCATATAGTTCATCCTTTCTTGAAAAAAAGCGCCGAGCAGTCCGCCCGACGCATCCTTATTCTGTTCCCGGATTCATCAGTCGAAAAACGGACGAACCGCTTCTGGAATCGCCTGTTCGATGCGAAGCTCGATCGAGTCGCTGAATCGTTCAAACGAGGATTCGATTCCCCCCGCTTGGAACGACACGTCAGTACCGAATTGAACGATTTGGTCGAGCCAGGCGTTTCCGGTCAGCGTGAAAATCAAAAATCCTGCCACTCCGGCTGCCATCAATGTGAGTGCGAGCACCCCGATGATAGCGCCTTTCATGAATCGGGCGAATTTACCTGTTGTACTGCGTTGCATGTGCCTCTCCCCCTACTTCTTTTTCTTTACTGTACGGGAGCGGGTTGAGAAACGTTGGTGAATCAGATTAGAATTTGATGAGAAAAAGGTTGCGGCATGGCCGCAACCTCATTCGTCTTCTAGTACTGATTTTGCAATCGGTGCCCAATATGTGCCTTCCATCGCGGCGACTTCGGCGAGCGTCGTCCGGTACGCTTCGTCCCCGGCCTTCTTCTCAGCGATGCCCTTCATCCACAGGACGTCTGTCTTGTATCCTGATTCCGGGTACGTTTCGACGTACGCCGCATAGTCCGACACTTCTGCTTCCCCGAGCTTGTTGTCGACGAGGAGGCGATAGAAGCCGACGGCCTGTTCTTGCCCGGCTTTCGGCGTGCCTTCGAGAAGGGCGTCCGCCTCTTTATAGCGTTTGTCTTGGACGAGCGTCTCGACATCCGCAAGCGGAATGACTTGTTGTGCCGGTGTCGTCGACGCTTCCTCTTCGACCGGCGCTTCTTCCGTCTGCAACGACTCGTTCGCTTCCTCGAGACGGGCGACTTCTTGCTCAAGCTCTTCTAGCCGTTTGGCGAGCGCCTCGTCCTCGGTCACCGTCTCGACCCGTGGCGCGTCTTCAGTCACCGGTGCGACGGGTGGAGTCGCATCGGGCCAAAATGCGAGAGCGACAAGCGCCAACGCGACAACAGCCGGTAGTCCGAGCCACTTCTTGTCCCATTTAAAGACATCACGCCATGGCGAGAGGTCCGCATGCTGCATGACTGCTGGCGACAACGAACGAAAGCGGCGCTTGGCCGCCTTCTTTCCGTTCGCTTTCATTTCGAGCGCGAGTCCGAGCCGATGGAACGCCGCCGGCACTTTCATCCCGAGAAGCGGCACAATCCGTTCGCTCGCCTCGACGTAATAGCCGTGGTCAAGGAGCGTCATCACGACGCCAAACTCGTTCGCGACGAGACGGAACGTCGGGTCATGCTCTCCTTTTCGGATTAGCCATTCCGTCATATCGATGAGCGGCAGTTCTGCAAGTTCCCGTTCTGCTAGTGTCCGTGCGTCCATTCGTCAGCCTCGTTCAGGATAGAGCGGGAATTTCGCCGTCAAGGCACGTACGTCTTCGTGCGCCTCGGCGAGCACTGCTTCATCTTCATGGTTTGTCAGGACACGACCGATCAGACGGGCGACTTCACGCATGTCGTCTTCTTTCAAACCGCGTGTCGTCATCGCTGCCGTCCCGAGACGGATCCCACTCGTGACGAACGGTGACGCCGGGTCGAACGGGATCGTGTTCTTGTTGACCGTGATACCGGCTGCATCAAGCGCATGCTCGGCCGCTTTACCGGTAATGTCGATGCCACGGAGGTCGACGAGGAGGAGGTGGTTGTCCGTACCGCCCGATACGATGCGGAGCCCTTCTTCTTCTAAACCTTGCGCGAGCACTTGCGCGTTTTTGATGACTTGCGCCTGATAGTCTTTAAACTCCGGTTGGAGCGCCTCTCCGAACGCCACCGCTTTCGCGGCGATGACGTGCATGAGCGGGCCGCCTTGAATACCAGGGAAAATCGACTTGTCGATCGCTTTGGCGAACTCTTCTTTACAAAGGATCATCCCGCCACGCGGGCCGCGAAGCGTCTTGTGCGTCGTCGTCGTCACGAAGTGCGCGTGCTCGACCGGGTTCGGATGTAGTCCGGCCGCGACGAGTCCGGCGATGTGGGCCATATCGACCATGAGATAGGCGTCGACGCTGTCGGCGATTTCACGGAACTTGGCGAAATCGATCGTCCGCGGGTATGCTGACGCTCCGGCGACGATCAGTTTTGGTTTATGTTCTTTCGCGAGGGCTGCGACGACGTCATAGTCGATGTGTTCTGTATCTTTGTCCACACCGTACTCGACGAAGTTGTACTGGACGCCCGAGAAGTTGACCGGACTTCCGTGCGTCAAATGGCCACCGTGCGACAAGTTCATGCCGAGCACCGTGTCGCCCGCTTCAAGCACCGTGAAGTAGACAGCCATGTTCGCTTGCGCACCCGAATGTGGCTGGACGTTGGCGTGTTCTGCACCGAACAGTTCCTTCGCCCGGTCGCGTGCCAAGTTTTCGGCCACGTCGACGAACTCACAACCACCGTAGTAACGGCGACCTGGGTAACCTTCGGCGTATTTGTTCGTGAGAACCCCGCCTTGCGCTTCCATGACCGCTTCTGAGACAAAGTTCTCCGAGGCGATTAGTTCGATGTTCTCCCGTTGACGGGTGAGCTCGTGTTGCATCGCTTCAAACAATTCTGCATCCTGCACTTTCAACTTCGTCGTGTTTACCATGTTGAAACCCCCTCTGAATGTCTAAAAATCAACAACCCCATCGTACCATATGCTCGTTTTTTTGGGTATCGTCATAATCGGGCTCAAAGTTGGGTATGGTATTGAAGAAGAACATTAGAGGAGGACAATTATGATTGAGACGAGACAAGTGACGATTACCCCGTTCGAGCGCGAGCGGACGGTGCGGATTTATACGCCTAACGACTACGAGCTGACGGACAAGCGCTACCCGGTGCTCTACATGCACGACGGACAGAACGCGTTCGACGACGCGGACGCGAGCTACAATATGAGCTGGCGCGTCGGAGAGTATTTGGACGCCTCAAAGCGCGACTTGATCGTCGTCGCCATCGATAGCGCACCGGGTGAGATGCGCCTCGACGAATACGGTCCTTGGGAAAATCCGTTCGTCGGGGAAGCGCTCTATGGTCGAGAATTGACATTAGGCGGCCAAGGCTCGGCCTACATCGAATATATCGCCCAAGAGCTGAAGCCGATGATTGACGACGCGTATCGGACGAAACCGGACGAGACCGGGATGATTGGCAGTTCGATGGGCGGCCTCATCTCAGTCTATGCCGCTTGCGTCTATCCAGACATCTTCAAACGCGTCGCTTCCTTGTCGTCAGCGTTCTGGTTCAACCAGACCGAACTCGAGCAGTTGATCGAGTCGAGTGATTTGAAAGGTATCGAGCGTCTATATATGGACGTCGGCCGCAAAGAAGTCGAGCAGCCGTCAGAGGATGGGCCGACGAACGAGATGTATCTCGAGTCGAGCGAGCGCGTCTACGCCTTACTACGCGACAAAGTCGATCACTTGCGCTTCGAAGTCATCGAAGAAGGTGTGCATAACGAACTCGCCTGGCGCGAACGTTTCCCGATGGTCATCTCGTATCTGTTCAGTGAAGACGTATAACGCAAAAGACAGCCGGTCATAAGCGACCGGCTGTCTTTGTTATTTCGCTGGATAGTGTGCCCGTGGCCCACCGATTAGTTTCGGTCTTGTGACGGCGAACGTGACGTACGCCTCGCCGAGCTGTTTCGCCGATAACCGGACCGGGATAGCGACCGGCTTCAAGTGCATGCCGATCAACGTCGAGCCGATGTCGATCCCAGCGTCCGCTTGAATCGATTCGACGACGCACGGCGCGTTGAGGCGCTCATACGCTTTCTCCGCCATCGCCCCGCCCGCTGAGCGGACCGGGACGACGGTCACTTCGGTCAGACCGAACTGCTTCTGCGTCCGACGCTCGACGGTGAGGGCACGGTTAATGTGCTCGCACCCTTGAAACGCCAGATGGACGCCCGTCTTGTCACGAAACGCGAGAAACGCTTCGATGAATTCCGACGCCACATCGATCGACCCGGCTTTCCCAATCGTCTTGCCGATGACTTCGCTCGTCGAACAGCCGATGACGAGGATTTTGTCCTCATCAAGCGGAAAGCGTTCGTGCAGCTCCAACAGCAGGTTCGAAAGTTCAGCTTTCATCACGGTCACTTCGTTTCGTAAGCGCTCATTTTGTCGACACGGTTCGAGTGACGTCCGCCCTCGAAATCTGTATCGAGCCACGTCGCCACCAAGTCAATCGCGAGCCCCGGTCCGACGACACGCTCGCCCATCGTCATGATGTTCGAGTCGTTGTGTTGACGTGTCGCCTTGGCGCTGAATGAGTCATGAACGAGTGCTGCGCGGATCCCTTTGACTTTGTTCGCCGCAATGCCGATACCGATCCCTGTGCCGCAAATCAAGATGCCGCGGTCGAACTCGCCGGCAGCGACAGCCTCAGCGACCGGGATTGCTACGTCTGGATAATCGATCGACTCGGCCGAGTGTGTCCCGAAATCTTTATACTCGTGACCAAGCTCTTCTAGTAATCCAATGATGTCTTTTTTCAAGTTGAATCCGCCGTGGTCGGCGCCGATTGCAATTTTCATGTGTTCATTCCCCCGTCTTCTTTGGTAGGCGTCTCGGTGGTTTCGTCACCTTTGACCCGTCATTCGTCAATTTTAGCACAAGTCGATTGACGAGTGGTTCGAGTTCGTTTCGGACTTGGCGATAGACGTTCATCGAGCCTCCGAACGGGTCGTTAATGTCACGTTCGAGCCCGGTCACGAACTCATATAATGTGAACGTACGATCGGCCAAATCCGGATACGTATCCCGAATCTGTTCGCGGTGTGCCCGCGTCATCGTCAAAATGACGTCTGCCCAACGTCCGAGTACGTCATCGAACGTCTGCGTCACGTGTTCGAGTTCAATCCCTCGTTCACGTAATACTTGAAGAGCGTTTTCTGAGGCATCAAACCCTTGCATCGTCCGAACTCCAGCCGAACGAATATCAAATTCGTCGCCTGTCACTTTCGAGCGGAGCAGGGCCATCGCCATCGGGCTTCGGCATGTGTTCCCACTACATATGAATAATACGCGTTTCATTGACATCGCGTGATCCTCCTCATGTCCTTAAGCCTCTTCCTCTAGACGGATGATTTTCCCGCCTGCCGCTTTATACAAGCGATTATATACGGCAAGGGCGACTCCCGTCGGTTCAATCCGATTCACGTAAATCTCTTCTACATCTGTCTCATCGAATTTGCGCAACGCCTCGTAAAGTCGCTGGGCCGCCATCTCCATCGTGTCACCGAGAGAAAGGGTGACGTCAGCCGGGGTCGTTGCTTCATCAAATACGAGCGCGCCGATCCGTTTGCCCGCCGCCTGCCGCATCGTGATGGCACGGACGAGATCATCGCGTCCGCCATCGACTAAATACAAAGGTGCAGTCGGGGCATAGTGGGTGTACTTCATTCCTGGTGATCTGGGCGCGGCCGCTTCATCGCTCAAATTCGCATCGAGCGCAACTGGCCCGATGACGGCCTCGATCGCTTCTTTCGTCACGCCACCGGGACGCAAAATCGTCACCGGTTCCGTCGTACAGTCGATCACAGTCGACTCGACGCCGATGCCTGTCGGTCCCCCATCCATAATACCCGCGATCCGACCGGTCAAATCATCGGCTACGTGCTGTGCCGATGTCGGTGACGGTCGTCCTGAACGGTTCGCACTCGGCGCCGCGAGACCGAGACCGGACGTGCGGATGAGTTCGAGTGCGGCCGGATGGTCCGGCATGCGGATTCCGATCGAGTCGAGCCCGGCCGTCACGAGTGACGACGCTCGACCGTTCGACGGTAAGATGATCGTCAAGGCACCGGGCCAAAACGCTTCCATCAAGCGTTTGGCTACCGGCGGGATGGTTTGCGCGAAATGTTCGGCCTGTTCGACCGTAGCTACGTGGACGATGAGCGGGTTGTCCGATGGTCTTCCTTTCGCCTCGAAAATCTTACGGATGGCGATATCGTTCGTCGCATCCCCGGCGAGGCCATACACCGTCTCTGTCGGAATCGCGATCACCTCGCCCATCTTCAAGAGACGAACCCCTTCCTCAACTTCTGTTGGCTTGATCCATTTCGTTTCCATGCGCAATCCCTTCCCTCACGGCGTAGACAATTCGGTCTTTACCGTTTATATCTTTTAAAATACCCGTTTCTGCTTCAGGATAACGTTCGGACAGGTACGATTTCACAACTTGTCCTTGACTATACCCGATTTCAAACGCAATCAATTGCCAATCGGCACGTAGCACGCGTGTTGAGTCCGCGATGATTTTCCGGTAGAACTCGAGACCGTCCGCCCCCCCGAATAATGCGAGGTGCGGTTCGTACCCTGCGACCGTCTCATCGAGCAGTTCATCAGCTTCGATGTAAGGCGGATTTGAGACAAGCACCCGAATCGAGTCGTCCGCGACCGGACCGAGGCAATCCCCTTCATGAAACGTCACATCGGCACGAAGCACTTCCGCGTTACGTTTTGCCATCGCAATCGCTTCCCGGGAAATATCGACCGTTTGGACGCGGACACCGAGCTCGAGACTGAGCGTGATAGCGATGGCGCCACTGCCCGTGCCGACGTCGACGATCGCGTCGTCTTCAATCGGTCCGACGTGCTCAACGACCCATTCGATCAACTCTTCGGTCTCCGGTCGCGGGATAAGTACATCCCGGTTCACAGCGAATGACCGACCGTAGAACGGGGCCTGGCCAATCAAATGTTGGACCGGCTCACCGGCAAGCAGTCGCTCGAGCCCGGACTCGAACGCAGTTGTTTCGTCGTCCGAGAGTTCTTCGGATAACCGAACGATCAGACCCGTCCGGTCGACGCCGAGCACGTGCATGAGCCACCATTCGGCGGTCGATGGGTCACGACCCGCGTCAACGAGCATGCGTTCCGCTTGTTTCAACCTTGCAGCAATCCGCATCACTCCATACCCTCCATCAAGCCGGCCTGATCTTCCATGACGAGCGCATCAATGATGTCTTCAAGCTCCCCGGCGAGAACCCGGTCGAGTTTTTGAAGCGTGAGGCCGATACGGTGGTCTGTCACGCGGCTTTGCGGGAAGTTATACGTCCGGATCCGCTCCGAACGGTCACCCGTCCCGACGGCCGACTTCCGCTGCGCCGACAGTTCTTCGAGATGTTCGCGCTGCATCTTGTCATACAGGCGGGCCCGCAATACTTTCATCGCCCGATCTTTGTTTTTATGCTGAGATTTCTCGTCTTGGCATGACACGACGAGTCCTGACGGGATGTGTGTCAACCGCACGGCCGACTGGGTCGTGTTGACCGATTGACCACCAGGACCTGACGACGTGAACGTGTCGACGCGGACATCTTTCATGTCGATGTGCACTTCGACGTCTTCCGCTTCCGGCAAGACCGCGACAGTGGCTGTCGACGTGTGAATCCGTCCACCCGACTCCGTCGACGGGACGCGTTGCACGCGGTGTGCCCCATTCTCGAATTTCAGTTTCGAGTAGGCACCGGCACCGTTGATCAAAAACGTCACTTCTTTAAAGCCACCGAGTTCCGTATAGTTGGCGTCGATCAGCTCTGCTTTCCAGTTTTGACGCTCGGCAAATCGGGTGTACATCTTATACAAGTCGACCGCAAACAGTGCCGCCTCGTCACCACCGGCCGCCCCGCGAATCTCGACGATGACGTTCTTGTCGTCGTTCGGGTCTTTCGGGATGAGCAGGACGCGCAGCTTCGCTTCGAGCGCTTTCACAACAGGTTCGAGCAGCGCCATCTCTTCTTTCGCGAGTTCGCGCATATCGGACTCGAGCGTTCGGTCTTCTAACATCGCTTTCGCTTCTTTGTAGGCCGTACTCGCCTCTTTATAGCGTCGATAAGCTTGTACCGTCTCCTCGAGTTGAGACTGTTCTTTTGAATATTGACGCAGTTTATTCGAGTCGCTGAGCACTTCCGGGTCAGCGAGCATCTCATTCAGTTGCATATATCGTTCTTCTAAAACGCTTAAACGGTCAAACATCATGATCCGTCCTTTCTGTTCACCAAATCGTTCTCTTCATTATACCAAAAAACGAACCGAGCTAGCTCGGTTCGTCGACAAATTGAATACTTAGAGCGAACCGACAAAATCCTCAATCCGCTACTGTATGACGGATCGGGCGTGGTTTGTTCGGGACGTCATGACAATGGCGGCAACGCGGTTCGTACGACTCGGCGGCACCGACTAAGATGACCGGGTCCTCAAAGCGAGCCGGTTCTCCATTGATCAAGCGCTGCGTCCGAGACGCCGGGGCGCCGCACGACAGACAAATCGCCTGCAGCTTCGTGACGAACTCGGCACGCGACAAGAGCTCCGGCATCATCGTGAACGGTTCGCCACGGAAGTCCATATCGAGTCCGGCGCAGATGACACGTTTGTCTTCTGACGCCAACTGCTCGATGACGTCGACGATCCCCTCATCAAAGAACTGCACCTCGTCGATGGCGATGACTTGCGTCTCTTCGCGCACCGCATCGTACACATCTTGACTCGTTCGAGTCGGGACGGCCACGACCGAGTTGCCGCTATGGGAGACGACGTTCTCTTCGTGGTAGCGGTCATCGATGGCCGGCTTGAACACTTGGACCGGGATCTTCCCGTAGTGCGCCCGACGGACACGGCGGATCAATTCCTCCGACTTCCCAGAAAACATACTGCCACAAATCACTTCTATCCAACCGTAACGGTTCGTCACATGCATCATTCTACTTCGCCCTCTCCATCGTTAATCGCTTTCCGATTATAACCATCTTTCAGTCATAGGAAAAGGGTTGACTTCTAACAAAAATCGGAACGGCATCATCCCGTCCCGATTTCTCTTCACTCTTCCGCTGCTTCTTCTTTTTTATAATCGATCAAGTTCAATTTGCGCGCGAGCGGTCGAATCGTCAGCCCGTGCAACGTCACCGAGGTAAAGACGAGTCCGATCGTGAGCGGTAGCATCTGTGACGCATCCTCAATCCCAAGACCAGCCACTTCCTCCGCGAAAAAACCTGCGACCGTCATCGCGACGATGCCGCGTGGCGCGATCCAGCCGATGAACCCACGCTCCTTGAGCGGAAGCCCCACACCAAGCGTCGATACATAGATTGCCAGTGGTCGAACGAGAAACAAGATGCCGGCAATCGTCAACAGCAATGGCCACTGGAAGATATTCAATAGTTCTTCACGCGACAGCGACGCCGTCAGCAAGATGAATACGGATGAGATTAGCAAGATCGAGATGTCTTCCTTGAACGACTGCAGTTCCTCGATGATCTGTTCATCGCGAAGTTTCGTGTTCGCCATCGTCATGCCCATCGCCGTCACGGCAAGGAGACCGACTTCATGCATCATAAACTCGCTTAAAGAGAATAAGATCAAGACGGCCGTAAGCGTCACCGAGGCGCGTAAGTAACGCGGAATCTTCTCACCTACGAACCAGCCCATCAAGACGTGACCGAACACGTAACCGAGACCGATACCGACGAGACAAGCTCCCGCAAAGAGCAATTGCACCCACAAGTCCATGCCTTCATAGACGATGTAGCCGATTCGAATCACGAACAGGCCGAGCAACGCACCGACCGGGTCGACAATAATCCCTTCCCACTTTAAGATGGCACCGACCCGATCTTTCAGATGGGCTTGCCTGAGCAACGGGATGACGACCGTCGGGCCGGTGACGACGAATAGCGCTCCCATCGTCCAAGCGACGACCCAATGGAGACCGCCGACGTATTGAATCAACAGCGAAGCCCCAACGAACGACAACGTCACACCCGCTGTCACGATGCGGACGATCGAACGCCGGAATTGGTTGATCTCGCTGAAATGAAGCCCTAAACTACCTTCAAATAATATGATCGCGACCGCAAACGAGATGATCGGGCTGTATAAATTACCGAGCAACTCTCGCGGTTCAAACAAACCAAAAATCGGGCCGGCCAACACGCCGGCAACTGTCATGATGATAATCGCCGGAATTTGGTAGCGCCACGCCAACCATTGCGAGACGATCCCGACGCCAACCAACAAGCTGATGCTAATCAATATATACTCCATGGAAGCCCCCTCACGTCAGTCTTCCGTCTCTTTACCCTCGCTTGGACAACAAAAAACCGCCAAGGGCAATCCCTAGGCGGTGTGCATACAACTTGACGATTAACGTTGGTACTTCTTGTTGAAGCGCTCGATACGACCGTCCGCAGATGCGAATTTCTGGCGACCTGTGTAGAACGGGTGCGAATCAGAAGATACATCGACACGGATGAGTGGGTATTCGTTACCATCTTCCATCGTGATCGTTTCGTTAGAGTAACGAGTCGAACCACTGATGAATTTAAACTCAGTCGTTGAGTCCATGAATACGACTTTACGGTATTCTGGGTGGATTCCTTGTTTCATTGCTTTTCAACTCCTTCTGCCCTAAGTATTCTTTCAACCTAGAGAAAGTTCACTAGAATATAATAGCACCCGGTTCACGGATTTACAAGTCCGTTTTCGTTTTTTTAACCGGGCGACGACTCTTTTTCTTATCGGCCTCGAGCGCCGCAAAAAAGTCGAGATTTGTTTGCGTCTCACGCACACGACGCAAGAACTGATCGACGAAGTCCGGCGACTCGTTCATCGTGCGACGAATCGTCCAAAGCGAGTCGAGCTCGTCCTTGCCGAGGAGGAGTTCTTCTTTCCGCGTACCTGAACGACGGATATCGATGGCCGGGAAGATACGGCGTTCCGCGAGCTTCCGGTCGAGATGGAGCTCCATGTTGCCGGTCCCTTTGAACTCTTCATAGATGACGTCATCCATCCGCGAACCGGTATCGATGAGCGCCGTCCCGAGAATCGTCAAACTTCCGCCGTCCTCGATGTTCCGGGCCGCCCCGAAGAATTTCTTCGGTTTGTGGAACGCTGCCGGGTCGATTCCGCCCGAGAGCGTACGCCCGCTCGGCGGGACGGACAGGTTATACGCACGCGTCAACCGAGTGATCGAGTCGAGCAAGATGACGACGTCTTTCTTATGTTCGACGAGGCGCATCGCCCGCTCTAGCACGAGCTCCGAGATGCGAGTGTGATTCTCCGGTGTCTCGTCAAACGTCGAATAGGCGACGTCTGCACCCGGCACCGAACGTTGGATGTCCGTCACTTCTTCCGGACGTTCGTCGATCAATAGGATGATCAGTTCAACGTTCGGATGGTTCGTCGTGATGGAATTGGCGACTTCTTTCAATAGAGATGTCTTCCCGGCTTTCGGTGGGGCGACGATCAAACCACGTTGCCCGAAGCCGACCGGTGCGATCATATCCATGACACGGACCGATAGATGGTTCGGCTCCGTCTCGAGCACCATTTGCTTTTCCGGATAGATCGGCGTGAGCGCAGGGAAATAGTCGCGGTTCCGGGTCGAATCGGTCGTTTCCCCGTTGACCGCCTCGACGCTCAAGAGCCCTTGGAAACGTTCATTTTCTTTCGGTTTCCGGACTTTCCCGGTGACGAGATCCCCGTTCCGCAAACTAAAGCGGCGGATCTGTGAAGCGGCGATATAGATGTCTTCGGACGATTGGGAGTAGTTGATCGGTCGGAGGAAACCGAAGCCACCTTCATTTTGTGACTGCGGGTTCGGAGGGATGATCTCAAGGACGCCTTCGAGGAAATAAAGGTCCTTCGATTCGGCTTGCGATTTTAAGATTCGGAACATGAGTTCACGTTTCCGTGCTTCCCGATATTGAGGCACATTCACTTCTTTTGCGATTTCATACAATTCTTTCAACGTCTTCGTCTCGAGTTCACGAAGCGTATAGTTTTTAGCTGGTTCTGTACTTTGCGTCATAAACGTCACCTGTCTTTCTTGTGATTCTATATTTGAAAAGTAATTGTAAAGTTCTTATTCATCTAATCACAATTCAATCATGCCGTCACTTTATATAAACGGCTACATATCAGTCTATTCCCTTGATTTTTAAAAGTTAACGTCCGGTACTCTTCCTTATGTAACAAAAAGGTCTCTATGCCTCCATATTGTTTCAAATATGTTACAAGAAAACTATTTTTGACTTGTGATTGAAAAATGCCATCGGTCTTACGCATGATATAGTTTATTTGCAGAGGAAACCGGGTAACAAACTCGCCTTTTGCTCAACTATCGTAAACACACATCGATCATATACACTCACAGGGTTTTATTTTAAAAAACGGAGGGAATTATACTATGTTGAAGCGTTTCGCATCTATCATCGTCGCCGCCACTATCGCTTTCTCGGGTCTTGCATTCACAACAGGTGAACAAGCAGAAGCAGCTACTGGAACATTCGCTTACTCGAAAGTCAACGGCTTGAACATTCGGACATCAGCATCACTCAGCTCGTCAGTCGTTACGAAGATGAATAAAGGTCAACGCTATACATACCTCGGTAAAGTTGGCTCGTTCTACAAGATCAACTACAAAGGGACTCACCGTTACATCTCAGCGTCATCGACTTACACGTACTTGAAAGCAAACACAGCAACGGCTACACAAGTAGCAACGACTTCTTCTTCAAGCGCGCGTACGAAACTTGTCGCTGAATCGAAGAAATACCTTGGTACACCGTACCGTTACGGCGGAACGACAACAGCTGGATTTGACTGCTCTGGTTACACAGGACATGTTTACAAGAAAGCGATCAACAAGTCAATCCCACGTGATTCACGCTCACAATACTCAAGCTCGAAAAAATTGTCGAAGTCAGCGATTCAAGCAGGCGACCTCGTGTTCTTCTCACATAACGGCGGCACGATCCAACACGTCGGTATGGCAATCAGCAAGACACAAATGATCAACTCAGAAACAGGCGGCGTTAAATACGCGAGCTTCACATCTGGTTACTGGGCACCACGTTACGTCGGTGCTGGAACGTACCTCTAATTCAATAAAACCTCAAACGACTCGGTTCCGCGGAACCGAGTCGTTTTTCATTTACGCACGTTTTGCAAAACGGCTTCCGTGCTCGTCAACACCGAGAACGTCCCGTCTGTCTCAAGGATGACCGCCTCGACTTTATCGTGAGCGGTCCCACTCGAGCGGATGGCTTGGAGCACTTCGATCTCGAGCACGCGTTCTTTACGCATCTCCGCTTCTAAGTAACTCCCCCGATAATATAGCATCGTCGGTGTCGATTTGATCAGCTCGTTCACTCGTTTTGACCGATTGGCCAGCTTCGCCATGACGTATTGCAACGCGACGAGTGTGGCAAAAGCGACGAGCCCATTCAGTAGCGGTGTCTGTCGGCTCGTGAGCGTCGTCGCTAAGATCGAACCGAGGGCAACGGTCACGATGAAATCGAATGCGTTCATTTTCGAGAGCGTCCGTTTTCCTGATACACGTAATATGAAAATGATCGAGAAGTAAGCCCCGATCCCTGTCAAGATGATTTGCCCCATCGTTTTGAGTTGATCCATCGTCTCCCCCCTTTTCTGTTTTTGAACAATCACTTCGAAAGCTCACTCGTCGTTCATCATTTTTGTTTCAAGGCCCCACGCGCGTTCGTCGCCGCGAAGACGACCATGATGACACTCATCCCTCCAGCCACGGCAAGGCCGGCCGACAAAGCGCCCCAGTCAATCGTCGGTTGGGTCAACACGGCCCGCATGCCCTCAAAGATGTACGTCGTCGGATTGAACGTCGCCGCCACTTTGAGCCATTCCGCCTCGATCAACTCTTTCGGGACGAACGTCGTCGACAAGAAGATGAGCGGGAAGAAGAGAAGTGTCCCGGCCTGTGCGGCTTGGGCGTTCCGTGTCTTCAAGGCGACCCCGACCGAATATCCGGCAAAGCCAAGTCCGAATCCGAGCGCGAGCAGGACCGTGAACAAGAAGCCGACCACACCGACCGGAATCGATAACCCGAGTAAGAACGCGACGGAAAAGATGAGCAGCGTTTGAACGAACAGCTGCAGCATCCCGGCAATCATCGGTCCGAGCACGATGGCAGTCCGTGTCGAAGGCGTGAGCAGCAATCGGGCGAAATAGCCGCTCTCGATGTCACGCACTAACGCTTGGCCGGCACCCCCGGCCCCGCCGACAGCACCTGAGACGATTGATACCGGCAAGATGAAATTCAAGTAGTCGCCGCCACCGAACTGCGGCAATGCGGACACACTCGACAGCCCGCTCGTATAGACGAGCAAGAAAAAGACAGAGATCATCAAGTTCGGGATAAATGAAAATGGGTTGCGGATCGTCGTCACCAGACTCCGCTTTGTAAACAACCACGTTTCAGTCCACACTCGGCACACCTCCTTCGTACGATTCGCCCGTCACTTTCAAGAACACGTCGTCAAGCGACGGCTGTTTCACCATGAGCCGCTCCGGCTGTAACGCCTGCTCATCGAGTTTCCGGACGACGTCGGTCAACGTGTAGTCGCGAAGTTCGAAGACGAGGCTCGGTCCGGTCGCGGCTTGTCCGAACAGCTCAGCGGCGGCCCGTGCTTCTGAATCGGTATGAAACACTAGAGAAATCGACTCGCCTCCGACGGTCTGCTTCAATTCTTCTGCTGTCCCTTCGACGACAATCTTACCGTGATGGATGATGGCGATGCGATCGGCCAGCTCGTCCGCCTCCTCTAAATATTGTGTCGTCAAAAAGATGGTCGTCCCGAACTCTTGATTGAGACGCCGAACTTCTTTCCAAATTTCGATTCGACTCGCCGGGTCAAGCCCGGTCGTCGGTTCATCTAAAAACAGTACGATCGGACGATGGACGAGCGTGAGCGCCAAATCAAGCCGACGCCGCATCCCGCCGGAGTAAGTGCCACTCTTTCGGTCAGCCGCTTCCGTGAGCGAGACGACCGACAGCAGTTCCTCGGCCCGTGCTTCTGCTTCACGTTTCGTCATCTTGAACAGCCGTCCTTGAAGGACGAGCAATTCCCGGCCGGTCAACACTTTATCGATGCCCGTCTCCTGGAGGGCGACACCGATGGATAACCGGACGTCCTTCTCCCGCTTGACGACATCAAACCCGTTCACGCGCGCCGACCCACTCGTCGGTCGAATGAGTGTCGTCAACATCTGTATAGCCGTCGATTTCCCGGCCCCGTTCGGACCAAGAAACGCAAAGATTTCTCCTTGTTTGACTGAAAACGATATTCCATCGACGGCCGGAACATCCCCGAACGTCTTGACGAGTGACTCCACTTCGATCATTAAACCCACCTCCTGCCTTTCTCATTCCCGTTCTGTTCATATCTTAAATATGAAAGAACGCATCAAAAAAAAGCTGCAGAGAGAATCTGCAGCTCGAGAGAATTAAGGTTTCATGACCATTTTCGGTTTTTTCTTCAATGAATGAATCCCTTCGACGAAACGGACCGTACCCGATTTGGCGCGCATGACGACCGAGTGTGTCTGACCGCCCTGACCCGTGAATTGGACACCACGGAGCAGTTCACCGTCTGTCACACCCGTCGCCGCGAAGATACAATCCTCGCCTTTGACGAGATCGTCAAGAAGCAGGATGCGTCCTGTGTCGGCGATGCCCATATCTTGGCATCGTTGTTCCTGGGCCGCGTCTTCCGGCAACAAGCGTCCCTGGAAGTCACCACCGAGACACTTCATGGCGACGGCTGCGATGACGCCTTCCGGCGCCCCGCCCGAGCCGAGCAAGAGATCGACACCGGTTTTCGGGAACGCTGTATTGATGGCAGCCGCGACATCGCCGTCCGGAATCAACTTGATGCGGGCTCCAGTCGCCCGGACCCGTTGAATCATCTCTTCATGACGGTCACGGTGCAAAATCGTGACGACGACGTCTTCGACGTTCTTGCCTTTAGCCTTGGCGACGATGGCGATGTTTTCTTCAATCGAATTGTCGAGGCTGATGAGTCCAGCCGCTTCCGGACCGACTGCAATCTTATCCATATACATGTCTGGCGCGTGAAGAAGATCACCTGCGTCCGCGACCGCGAGCACCGCGAGCGCGCCCCATGTTCCCGTCGCGACGATGCTCGTCCCTTCGAGCGGGTCAACAGCGACGTCGAGGCGTGAGCCGTAACCGTTCCCGACTTTCTCGCCGATGTAGAGCATTGGTGCCTCGTCCATCTCACCTTCCCCGATGACGACGATCCCTTTCATCGGAATCGTATCGAACACTTCGCGCATCGCTGTTGTGGCTGCGTCGTCCGCTTCTTCTTTCAAGCCTTTTCCCATCCATCGGGCCGAAGACAGCGCTGCCGCTTCTGTGACCCGGACCAATTCCATTGATAAACTACGTTCCACCCGAATTCTCCCCTTTGTTACTCGGACATCTCATCGACCCAGACGAGGGCGCCGAGTTGTTTTAGTTTGCCGACGAAGTCGACATACGAGTCGTTCAGACGTTCCGCATAGAGAACCGTCGACTCGCCCGTTGCCTGTAGACCGGCCAAGACGAGTGCCGCGGCGCTTCGCGCGTCGGCAGACTCCATCTCAGCGTTCGCAAGCGTCGTCCCGCCACGAATGACGGCCGATGAATCTTCAAGCGTGATTTGCGCGTTCATCCGCCGCATTTCGGCGATATGACGGAAGCGCTGGACGTATAGCTTGTCCGTCACGACGCTCGTCCCGTTCGCTTTCAACAAGGCGGCTGACATGATCGGTTGCAAATCGGTCGGATAACCCGAGTAGTGGAAGACGCGAATATCAATCGGCTCAAAAGCTTTCGCCCGAACCGTGATCGTTTCTTCCCCGACCTCGATTTCAGCACCGTAATCCATCAATTTTTGGATGACACCTTCTAAATGGGTCGGAATAACGTTTCGAACCGTCACTTCCCCTGCAACCGCACCGTAAATCATAAACGTTCCGGCTTCAAGGCGGTCTGGTATGAGCGTATGTGTACAGCCGTGCAAGCGTTCGACTCCTTTAATTCGAATCTCATCAGTCCCGGCGCCGATGACGTATGCGCCCATCGATGTCAGCATCGTCGCGACGTCGACGACTTCCGGATCAGTCGCGGCATTTTCAATGACGGTCGTCCCTTCGGCAAGGACCGCGGCGAGCATCGCGCTAACCGTCGCCCCGAATGAACGAAGGTCGAGGTAGATCCGGTTGCCGGCCAACTTGTCGGCGTTGACGTGATAGAGACCCGACTCGTTCTCGACTTTGATACCGAGACGTTCTAACGCTTTTAAATGTAAATCGATCGGTCGTGGACCAATCGCATATCCCCCTGGTAATCCAACGGCCCCTTTCCCAAAACGAGCTGCGAACACACCAAGTAAGTAGACAGCGGCCCGGACTTTCCGAGTTTCTGAGCCGAGCAGCGGCATGGCGACGGCATCTTTTGCATGAAGCGTCATCCGCTCCCCGTCCCGCTCGATTGTCACCCCGAGTTCTTGTAATAGGCTGAGCATCACTTCAACATCTTCGATGACGGGGACGTTCTCGATTGTCACCGGTTCTTCGGTAAGAAGTGCTGCGACGAGACAAGGCAAGGCACTCTGTTTGGCGCCACTAATGTCAACTGTTCCTTCAAGTTTCTGCTGTCCAACGATATGGAGAATTTCCACGATGATCAAACCTTTCTACGACGAACTTATTTGGATTGAGCGTTATTCCAATCCGCTAAGAACTGCTCAATCCCTTTGTCAGTGAGCGGATGATTCATCATCTGTTCGATGACTTTGTACGGTACCGTGGCGATATTAGCACCAAGTAGAGCTGCTTTCGTCACGTGGACCGGATGGCGAACGGACGCGGCGATGATTTCCGTATCGATGCCATGGATGGCAAAGATATTCGCAATCGTCTCGACGAGGTCGAGACCATCGTGGCCGATGTCGTCAAGGCGTCCGATGAACGGCGAGACGTATGACGCACCCGCCCGAGCTGCTAAGAGCGCTTGGTTGGCGTTAAAAATGAGCGTCACGTTCGTCTTAATGCCAAGCTTCGAAAACTCATTGACAGCGACCATACCGGCTGCTGTCATTGGCACCTTAACTGTAATATTCGGCGCGATCGCCGCGAGTTCCTTTCCTTCTTTGACCATACCCTCTGCGTCGAGCGCAATAACTTCCGCGCTGACTGAAAGGTCCCCGACGACCTCACAAATCTCACGGAGCCGCGTATGGAAATCGACGCCTTCTTTCGCGACGAGCGATGGATTCGTCGTCACGCCCCCGATGACGCCCATTTTGTGAGCTTTCTTGATGTCTTCCACATTTGCTGTGTCAATGAAAAAACGCATGTACATGTCCTCCTCGAATCGGATTGTAATCGCTTACTCTCTTATTATGAGGAAATCGACACAGAATTGCTATACCCTTTACGTCAAGGCGGCGATGCCGAGCATCGAAGCGGCAAGCAAAATCATCCCGGCGAGCGTCCCGACGGCCCATGACTTCCTATATTTTTTTCAACAAAAAAGCCAGTTCTCACGAGGAGAACCGACTGATGTGACAGGATTACGCTTGGTTGCTTGAACCGAACTCACGCATCTTACCAGAAACGACGTTGTAAATCGCTTCGATACCAGGTCCGATGATTTTACGTGGGTCATATACTTTCGAGTCAGCAGCGACTTTCTCACGTACGGCACGAGTCCATTCTTGTTGGCACTCAGTGTTAACGTTGATTTTGCTGTGGCCGAGCTCGATTGCTTTTTTGATTTGGTGTTCAGGGATTCCTGAACCGCCGTGAAGAACGAGTGGCGTTTTAGTCGCTTCCGCGATTTCTTCCATCTCTTTGAAGCCAAGGTTTGGCTCGCCTGCGTATTCTCCGTGTACAGAACCGAGTGCCGCTGCAAGAGCGTCAACTTTCGCTTCTTTAACAACACGGACACACTCGTTAAGGTCAGCGTATTGTACGCCGCCGATGACGCCGTCTTCTTCGCCGCCGACTGTGCCGACTTCCGCTTCAACTGAAGCACCTTTAGCGTGTGCATATTCAACGACTTGTTTCGTCATTTCGATGTTTTCTTCGATCGGGTGGTGTGAACCGTCGATCATAACAGACGTGAAACCAGCGTCGATCGCTGCTTTACACTTGTCGAATGAAGAACCGTGGTCGAGGTGGATTGCAACTGGAACAGTGATGTTGTAGTCGTGCATGAGACCTTCAGTCATTTTAACAACTGTTGTGAAGCCCCCCATGTATTTTGCTGCACCTTCTGATACACCGAGGATAACTGGTGATTTCTCGTCTTCCGCAGCGCGAAGAATCGCTTGCGTCCACTCGAGGTTGTTGATGTTGAATTGGCCGACTGCATACTTGCCTTCGAATGCTTTGTTAAGCATTTCTGTCATTGATACTAATGGCATAATGATGTCCTCCTCTGTTCGCTGTTGTGCACTGTGGGAAAAGTGACCCTGTGCAATTCGTTCCCATTATAACACACGTCAAAACTTGTGCCTATGCTATTCGCATATAGAAATGGCTCCACGCAAGCGTTTACATATGTCATCTTCGTGACGATTCACTGAATGTCGAGCACTTCTTTCACTTTCTCGATCATGCCATAAATATCGAACGGCTTCTCGAACTGAGCCGTGATCCCAAGGCGGCGCACTTCTTCGATTGTCGATTTTTCCCCAAATGCGGTCATGATCATGACCGGTGTGTCGATGTCGTTGTTCCGCATGTTCCGTAACACTTCATGCCCGAACATGCGCGGCATGTTCATATCGAGCAGCACCAAATCGTAAGTACTTTGTTCTAGCTGTTCCCAAGCGCTCAAGCCGTCCTGGGCCGTGTCGACCTCGATACCCAGATTTTTAAACACTTGGGCGAGCATCAAGCGAATTCCATCTTGGTCGTCTGCGATTAGCATGCGTGACATCTAGTTACCTTCTTTCCGTAGCTTCTATAACTTTGTGCGATAATATAACCATACCAAAATCGTTTTCGTTTGGCGACGCGTCATTTTCTAAAACAAGGAAACGAGGCTCATGTCCCCGCCTCCCCTGCTTGCTCCATTTTCAATTCAAAGGGAACGTCTCGTTCGTCGGCGATTTCATACGACGTCACCGTCCCTTCATCTTTCACGTACAATTGCAAAAAATCACCTTCTGCGAGCCGTGAGTCAGACGTGAATGTGAGCGAACGCTTTTTTCGTTCCTCATCATAGCCGATTGTCGTATACACATAGTCCGTCCCATCTCGCTCTGCCGTCTCTGCCTTCGGTATTTTCACATAATATGTATCCGCGAACAGACGGTCCAAATCGATGACGAACCATCCGGCAAAGACCGCGAGACAGACTGTGACGATGAGTACTCGGTTCCGTTGCATGGGCATCCCTCACTTCTATTGATCGCTATCTTCCAATACCATATCTGAGCGATTCCTAAACGCAACGCTTCTTGTTATACTCGACGTACAAGACATGATGGGAGACACGACATGAAGCATTTATTCGGATTTTTACTTTTTTTAGTGACGCTTGCCGGAGGTGTCGCCATCACGGCTGGGACGTTCGGAGAAGAGCCGGTCGCCGACGCGTATGAAGACGATATACCGCTCGCTACTTCAATAGATGCGGAATTAGAAGACGTGCCCGAGACGTTCAAACTCATCTCCGAGGTTTTCGACGAACCGATTTCAGCAAAAGACGTAAAGCGCATATATCTACTTGTCTCCAATCCAGATTTAGACGAGGCGACCGTGCATCCGCTCGGTGAACTAGAAGTCACGTATGACGGACAGCCGACAACGCTCATCGTCGAAGCGGAAGTGGATCGCGAGGACGGAACGTATATCGTCTTCTATTTTTCGGGCGACGAGGAGATGGTCTTCGCAATCGATGACCGGATCACAGCGTACTATGAAGAATTAGGCATATGAAAAGGAACTTCGCTCGCTTGAGCGAAGTTCCTTTTGGTATACGTTTAGTCGATCGTGACCGGGACAACGGCGAGTTCGATTTCTTTCTCGACTTCTTCCCTCTCCTCGGTGAGACGTGCATCCGACCATTTGAAGACATCGGCCATACAGCGCAAGACACCGTCTTTATAGTCTCTGACGAAGTCGATGTCGAAGAACATCGCCCCTGTCCGACGGACGAGGAAGTCGATGGCACGGACGACCGACTCTTCTTCGATGCCGTACATCAACTGCGCGTAGACGATCTCAGGCAGGTCATAAGCGTTCGTATCCATCCGCTCGACGACGCGATCGATGTTCGATCCGTAGAGACGGACTAACTGCTCCGCTTTCACGTCATCGAAACCAAGGTTTTTCAGCTCGTCTGTCTTCTTCGTCAAGAAGTCGTCAAAGCCGTTCGAACCGCCCACATGTCCACCCGACATCGGCATATGTTTCGTCCGCGAGGCGAGGAAGACGATGCCCTCTTCTTGTTTGAGTAGCTTCGCGACGAGATCGACGACCGTCTCAGACATCTTCCGGTAGCCTGTCAACTTACCGCCGGCGATTGTGATCAGGCCGCTGTCCGATTGCCAGATCTCATCTTTCCGTGAGATCTCGGACGGATCTTTGCCTTCCTCATAGATGAGCGGACGGATGCCGGCCCAGCTTGACTCGACGTCATCTTCCGTCAACGACACATCCGGGAACATATAGTGGATCGCGCCCAAGATATAGTCGCGGTCTTCTGTCGTCATGCGCGGATGCGCCTTATCCTTATCGAAGAACGTGTCAGTCGTCCCGACGTACGCTTTGCCGTCACGCGGGATGGCGAACACCATTCGACCATCTGGTGTATCGAAGTAAGTCGCTTGTTTGAGCGGGAACTTCGATTGATCGATGACGAGATGAATCCCTTTCGTCAGACGAAGCATCTTGCCTTTATTCGAGCCGTCCTGCTCACGGAGCACGTCGACCCATGGGCCGGTTGCGTTGATGACTTTTTTCGCATAAATTTCATACGTCTTCCCGTCGATTTGATCTTCGACGTTCACGCCGACGACTTTTCCCTGCTCGTATAGGAGACCGGTCACTTTCGAGTAGTTTAAGAGGAGTGCGCCATGGTTCGCCGCTTCTTTCGCGACTTCGATCGTCATGCGCGCATCGTCCGTCCGATACTCGACGTAATAACCGCCACCGACGAGCCCGTCTTTTTTGACGAGCGGTGACTTCTCGATCACTTCTTCCGGCTTCAACATCAAACGGCGCTCCGCTCGTTTGACGCCGGCCAAGAAGTCATACACCATCAGCCCGAGCGCTGTCGAGAGCGGTCCGAACGTGCCGCCTTTGTGCATCGGAAGCAGCATGCGCTCTGGCGTCGTGACGTGCGGTCCGTTCTCATAGACGATGGCGCGTTCTTTCCCGACCTCAGCGACGAGCGCGACTTCGAACTGTTTCAAATAGCGCAAGCCACCGTGGACAAGTTTCGTCGAGCGGCTCGATGTTCCGGCCGCGAAGTCTTGCATTTCAAGCACAGCCGTCTTCATTCCCCTTGAAGCGGCGTCGAGGGCGATCCCGGCACCGGTGATACCCCCACCGACGACGAGGATGTCATGACGCTCACTCGTCAATTGTTCGTATCGCTTGGCACGTTCTTTTGCTGAGAAGTTTCTGATTTCCATCTTATTCCCTCCTATAATGAATCCGGTTCGTATAAACAAAGAGACCACAACAAAACAAGGCTTCGCCCTCTATGTCGTGGTCTCTCTGTAATCTCCAACCGGTTATCAACTTTTCTCCTATATTATACCCTATTCTCAATTCTTCAACCATCGACCGGCTCACTAGACACGCAACCTGCCCGACCGAAAGCGTCACGCTCGCAATTTGAAATTCAGAAGACTAGACTTCAAAGTATCACTACAAAGGAGGAGTTTTCATGAAACGCATGTTACAATCTTTTCAATTTAAAAACGGCGTCGAGCTTCATAACCGGCTCGTCCTTGCGCCGATGACCCATTATTCGTCCGAGCCGACAGGTGAGGTTTCGGAGCACGAACTCGCCTACTATCGGAAGCGAGCGAAAAATGTCGGTCTCGCCATCACGGCGTGTGCCTATGTGACAGAAGACGGTAAAGGATTCCCGAACGCGTTTGGCGCGAGCGACGATCACTTCATCACCGGTCTCCGTCAACTCGCTGAAAGTTTGAAGGCGGAAGGTGCCAAAGCCGTTCTGCAAATCTTCCACGCTGGACGTATGTCTCCTCCAGAGCTCGTCCCGAACGAACAACCTGTGAGCGCAAGCGCGGTCGCACCCGTCCGTGAAGGTGCCGCCACACCGCGTGCCCTCGAGACAGAAGAAGTCGAGGCGATCATCGAAGCATTCGGTGAAGCGACACGCCGTGCCATCGAAGCCGGATTTGACGGCGTCGAGATTCACGGAGCGAACACGTACTTGATCCAGCAGTTCTTCTCACCGCACTCAAACCGCCGAGACGACCGCTTCGGAGGCGACGTACAGGCGCGTCTCACGTTCCCGCGTGAAGTCATCCGGTCTGTGAAAGCCGCGGCGAAAGACGCTGACGATTTCTTGATTGGCTACCGCTTCTCACCAGAAGAAGTCGAAGAGCCAGGTATCACGCTCGACGACACGGACGTATTGATCGACATGTTGCTCGAGGAAGGACTCGACTACCTTCACGCCTCGCTTTGGAACTTCAATATCGGTTCGATGCGCAACGAGAACGTGATGGAACGCTCGATCGACCGGATCGCGAAACGCATCAACGGTGCCGTCCCGCTCATCGGAGTCGGACAACTTCAGCGCCCAGGTCAAGTCGAAGACGCTTTGAACGTCATCGACCTGGCCGCGCTCGGCCGTGAACTCATCATCGACCCTGACTGGCTTGAAAAAGTGCAAACGGATCGTGAAGAGGAGATTGAAACGGCACTCGACTTGAACAAGCAAGCCGAACTCGCTGTCCCGGCCCCACTTTGGAACGCCATTACGACACGTGCCGGTTGGTTCCCAATCAAAGATGAAGCAGTAAAATAAGCAAGCTGTCCGCAGACATAAGTCTGCGGATTTTTTATTGCGTTCGGAGACGAGACCGGACTGTGACACAAATAAGTCTCTTCGGACACAATTCCGTCACATTTATCATCTTTTTCACCACTCCTTTCGTGTTGACCTAACTTTCCAACCATTCGCCCCATTCGTAAGCTAAGGACAGGAAGCGTTTCCTCATTGAGACCGCGGCGCGAGACCCATCATTCGTTCCGCCTGTCTGTTTGACCTTGTTTTGAAAGGGGCATATATATGACAAAAAAGCCGTTTGATCTCGATGTACACAACAAACAGCTTAATCAACATCACCAGCGCACAAAACAAGCGGCTGAAACGTATCGCAACAAAAGCAAAGAACTCGAACACCACCTCGAATCATCCACACGTTCCCGAGAAGAAGCACTCGCCAAAGAAATCGCCGAGCTGAAGCAGGCGACGATGCGAAATGCTCAACGAGACAAATGAACGATTCCCGATGGTACGATGAAAGAAGTGACTTGACCGGTGGAAAACAAAATCGAACGCCAATTTATGAACCACTTGCAGCGCGACAAAAACTTATTTGCTGACTTTCAGCTGCTCGATAACTTTTATGCGCTCGACCAACAGATTTTGAATGCGATCCGGAGCGCCCATCCGGTCCGGGCCGAGCAATTGCTTGAAACGTTGACGTTCGACCTTTTGAAACTTCCGGTCACGGATGAATATAGGAGTGTCCGCTTCTACTATCGCGGACTCGTCTATCACGTCATCCGCATGATTCCGGTCGACAACCCGAACGTCCAGACCGCGCTCACTTATACGAGTGCGCTCCTCATCTTGATCGACGAACTGACGACGACGCTCGACTTCATCGATGCCGTCCCGGTCATCGTCGATTCCTTGACGAAGATGATGGCTTTCTTGTCCCCACCCGTATCGACCAATCCGAACGTGACGACGATCATCTACTTAATCGAGGACCATCTGCAAGAACCGGCGTTATCGCTCCCTTGGATCGCCCAACGAATCGGTATGTCGAACAACTATCTGTCGGCTCTGTTCAAACAAGAAGTCGGGGAAAGTGTGCCAGAACGGATTCGCAGGCGACGGATTGATGCGTCGATCGCCGACCTGCTCGGTACGAATCTGCCGATCTGTGCCATCGGCAAAAAATACTGTTTTACCTCTTGCACGGCGTATATCACCACGTTCAAGACGTACAAGCAGATGACCCCGCTCCGATACCGCCAATTGTTTCTCACGTCTAAAAAGCGCGATGCCTCAACTTGAGACGTCGCGCTTTTGTTCGTCTTCCCATTCTTCCCGAAGCATGCCCATTCGAATCGAATCGTAGCGCTCGCCACGGACGACGCGGACGCGCCGCATCCGGCCTTCGAGCTGCATGCCGACCTTTTCAGCGACGCGCACCATGCGCTCGTTCCCTGACCACGTCGTCAATCCGACCCGAACCGTCGAGAGCGTGTTAAACAGATGGTCGATCCAAAGCTTGAGCGCCCTCGTCCCGACACCTTGATTCCAGCGGTCTGACTGATGAAGGATGATCCCGACTTCGAGCCATTGTTTCCCGGCGTCTTCATAATAGTAGGACACCGTACCGAATACCGTCCCATCGACTTCGACGACCCACATGTCGTCACGTCCGACATGGCGGTCCGCCTCCTCCTGATACGCATCATAGCTTTGCGCGCGATGTTCAAAATACGGTGCGTCCCACCGTTTCCATTCGGGCGTCGCTTCTTTGTAAATCAATTCCCATAACCGTCCCAAGTCGCGCGCCTCGATCGGTCGAATAACCAGTTTCTCATCTCGATACATAATCTCTTCCTCTCTGTATATGCTCCTCACTCATTCGAGACGTCAGTTCGAATTCCCTTTTCTACGTTTGCGCCAGACGAGCGCCAAGATGACGAGGATCAAACTCGCCGTCACCGAGACGACCGCGAACGGGCTCGTACCGGTCACAAACAATTCACCGAGCGTGACCGAATAAGCTAATCCGAACGACGTGACGAGCTTCGCTCCGGCTGCGATCATCACGAAACGTCCGAACGGTACACGGCTGAATCCGGCCGCCAAACAAATGACTTCGTCCGGTAAGATCGGGATGATGAACAAGACGAGCAAGACACCGAGACCGTACTTGCCGACATAACGGTCATACGTCGCGAGCTTATCCGCATCGATCAAGTGCATGACCCGCTCCCGTCCGAACCGCGCGAGCCCGTACATGACGAGGATGCCAAGCGTCGTCGCGACACTGCCGATCAAGGCCGCGCGCAACGGACCGAGGGCGACACTGCCGATCGGGACGCTGATCGCTTCCGGGACCGGCAACGCGATCGGTTGCAGGAAACTGAACGCGGCGAACACCCAGACCGCATGATTTTCATAACGTTCGAGCAAACGATCGAGCCCATACGTATCGTATAAGATGAGACCGAACGAGACGTAATAGATCAAGACAAATAATAAAAACAACGTGAATGTCACTTTCAACATCTGCTTCAAATAGACGCTCGACCCTTCACGGATCGACCGCAACAGACCGATCGATAGAGCCAACAGGACAACCCCGGTCCATCCGAGTTGATACGGCAATAAGAGTGTCGGCAGGACGACGAACGGCAATATGCTCAACGCGACTAATGCGACCCCATACCCCCAGTAAATCATGTTTCGTTCCCCCATGTGACATCGCCCTCTCCCCGTTCTACTCTTAGTTTACCCGGATTTAGGTGAACATGTATCCATCCTAAGCTGTTGAAGCGGTCAGTCTTTTGCCCGAGAAAAAAGGCCACGACCGAAAACGGTCGTGACCTCTCCCTCACTCTGCGAGTGCTGCTTGGATGAAATCGTGGAACAAGCGCTGCGGGCGCTCAGGACGTGAAATCAATTCTGGGTGGAACTGTGACGCGACGAACCACTTGTGTTCTGGAATCTCGATGATCTCGACGAGACGGCCGTCCGGGCTCGTCCCCGAGAACTTGAATCCTTCCGCTTCGAACGCTTCACGGTACTCGTTGTTGAACTCGTAGCGATGGCGATGACGCTCATAGACGAGCTCTTGGTTGTAAGCGGCGTGCGCTTTCGTGCCCGGCTCAAGCTTACAAGGGTAAAGGCCGAGGCGGAGCGTACCGCCGAGGTCCTCGATATCTTTTTGCTCAGGAAGAAGATCGATGATCGGGTAGTTCGTCGTCGGATCGATTTCCGCCGAATGGGCGCCGTCTAACTTCAAGACGTTACGGGCAAACTCAACCGTCGCGAGTTGCATCCCGAGACAGATTCCGAAGAACGGGACGTTGTTCTCACGCGCATAACGCGTCGCTTCAATCTTCCCTTCAATCCCACGCTCGCCGAAGCCGCCCGGGACGAGAATACCGTCGGCGTCGCCGAGAAGCGCCTCGACGTTTTCAGCCGTCACATCTTCTGCGTTGACCCAGTCGATGTCGATGTCGGCGTTGAACGCGTAACCGGCATGCTTGAGTGATTCGGCAACCGAGATATAGGCGTCGCGGAGTTCGACGTATTTTCCGACGAGTGCGATCTTCACTTTCTTCTCGAGGTGCGTGACCGTATGGACAAGGTTTTTCCAAGCCGTCATGTCAGCCGGTGGCGTGTTGAAGCCGAAGTAGTCGTTGACGAGCTGGTCCATGCCTTGTTTTTGAAGGTTGAGCGGCACTTCATACAACGTCGACGCGTCTTGTGCCTCGATGACCGCTTCTTTGCGCGTGTCGCAGAAGAGGGCAATCTTTTCACGCATGTCTTCCGGGATATCATACTCGGTACGGAGCACGATGATATCCGGCTGGATTCCGTAACTGCGGAGCTCTTTGACGCTGTGTTGTGTCGGTTTCGTCTTCATCTCGCCAGCTGCGCGAAGGTATGGGACGAGCGTACAGTGAACGTACATGACGTTCTCTTTGCCGATGTCGTTTTTCACTTGTCGAATGGCCTCAATGAACGGAAGCGACTCGATGTCCCCGACTGTTCCACCAATCTCTGTGATGACGACGTCCGCGTTCGTCTCGCGGCCGGCACGGAAGACGCGGTCTTTAATCTCGTTCGTGATATGCGGGATGACTTGGACCGTCCCCCCGTTATAGTCACCGCGACGTTCTTTTTTCAATACCGTCGAGTAGATGCGGCCTGATGTCACGTTCGCGTTTTGCGACAAGTTGATGTCGATGAAACGCTCGTAATGTCCGAGGTCAAGATCGGTCTCGGCGCCGTCGTCCGTGACGAACACCTCACCGTGCTGGTATGGGCTCATCGTCCCTGGGTCGATATTGATATATGGGTCAAACTTTTGAATCGTTACGTTCAGACCTCGGTTTTTAAGCAGACGTGCGAGCGAAGCGGCTGTGATCCCTTTACCGAGTGAAGATACTACCCCACCTGTTACGAAAATATACTTTGTCATCATCATTCTCCTCTCTTGAATACCCACATCGGGAAACGAAAAACAAAAAAAGCAAAAGTGCCCCCACTGACATGGGGGACACTTTTGCTGCATCGTACGTGCTAAACTAGCCCATGACTAATTTACGTCAGAGACGATGCAGTCGTCAAGTTATTATTTTTTTCTTGGTTCCGTGTGCCAAAAAAGAAAAAGAGACACGCCTAGCCGGGACAAATGCCCGGCTTTTTGCGGTCTCTTATAAGTCGTCCTCGTCTTCGAGGTCGAGGTCGTCGTCTAAGTCGTCGTCCTTGAACTCGTCAAGGTCTGGTACTTTTTCAGTTTCATCATCCGCATCAAATTCAGATGCATCGAAATCTTCACCTTTAGCAAAGACGTCAAGGTCGTCTTCGATGTCGACGATGCCTTCGTCCGTCTCATCGAGATCTTCCTCAAACTCGTCAAGCTCGCCGCGTTGGCGTGCCTCGATGACGAGATCTTCGTCTGACTTATCGAACGGATACCAAACACGAAGCGCCCAACGGTTAGCTCCCAAGTTGACGAATAGTCCGTCGATGTTCATGTCCGTGTAGAGTTGCGCGATTTTCTCGAGCTCTTCCTCTTCACTTGTGAACGTATAGTTTTGTCTGATCTGCTCGCGGATTTCATCAAATGAAACTGGTTGCTCCCCAGTCTTTTGAAGAATTTCGTAAACAAAATCGATCAACGATTTATTCATTAAAGGACACTCCTTTTCCGTCACTAGTTAAACATCACTCCTCATTATAAACAAAAGCAATATAAAAAAGCTAGAGGAAATTATTTCGGTTCCGCTTGATTTTTATTGACGCGTTGCCAATAGATTGTAATCAATCCAACGTTAAACAACCAAGTCAGACCGAGTACAACCATCATCCAGCCGCGAGGAATTTGAAACGACAGCTCGGCATTGACTGTCTGTCCAACGTAGAGACCATAGCTTAATATTCCGACCATCAAAGCGGAATAGGCGACGACCATGCCAAATCGTTTCCATAGTTGAAGCAGTAACGAAGCAAACTCTTTGTTGTCTCCATAGTATTCATATAAGTAGACGTGCCCGGCACTTGAGTACATCGTTTGGACGTAACCGCTCACGAACAGGACGGGAATGAACACGAGCGGTTCGATGAAACCTAAGAAAAACACCAGAGATGAGACGAACAGGACGAGATAAGGACGGCGAGCCAAGTCGAAAACGCGACTAATCAATACCCAACCGATCACCCCTGCAAAAAATGGGACAAATACATAGAAGAGGAGTACTTGAAACGAATATAGGGCGAGACTGACGAATACGGCACCGATCAATGTCCATCCCCCGAACAAGCCGACGACGAACGCAAGCAATTGGACTTGTCGCGTCCTAGTCGCGCTGACGTATGTTCTCGTCCGTTCTTGGAACAGAACCCAGCCCACATATCCTAGTAAAATGACCATCAATAAAAATAGTTCAATGTAGCCTCTCGTTCCTTCTAACAAACTAAGAAGACGGCTCACTAACGTAAATAATGTGACGGCGATGAAGGCGCCCACAAACTTTACCGTCGTCAATGTCCAAGTTGCCGTTTTTTGGAGTGGCAACTTTCTCACGAATAACCATGGCAGGACAAGGCTGACGAGGAATAAGATGACGGCCCCATTATAAGATTGGGTGAGCATGTATGAGAATGCGGCGATCCACGCAACGAGTGCCAATACGAGCGGCAATGAACTCCCTTTGTCCTCCGTCGGTTCTTTTGGTACAGACAGTTCACTCAGTTGGGACAAAATCGTCGTCATGATTGACCCGACCCCAATTGAGCCGACGCCGACTAAAAATGCACTCAACTCGATGCCCCATTCAAACGGCAACAAAAAACAGACCAGTCCGCCGACTAGTACCCACAAAGCAATCAAAAATGTCTGTTTCGATCCGAGACGACCGATGACATACACCCACAACAATAGCCCCGACATGCTCGCGACATAAAAAATCATGAATGGGATTAAACCCCCGATGCCTTCTTCTAATGCCATCACCGACAAATACAGGATTTGCGGGAGAATCTGGCTGCTGAGCGCACTGACAATCGTCAATAACACAATCATGTTTTTCACGAAGGACACCTCTTTCTTCGAAATGGTCGAAGTGGTCGAAACAGTCTCTCTTTCCTTCTTTCCCGATTTGGACAAAAAACAACTGACTCCTTCGCACATCAAGTTCTCAGTATTTTCACATTTTGACCGATATATGAGATGACGGCTTTTACTCGTACTAAGAAAAGGAGATTTTTGAATGACACTCTTCCGTAAATCGAAAAAAACTGATTATACCGCATCAATCGCTTTCCCTGACGCAGCGACCATCGCCCAACCGTCAGACACCCGTCTGAGTGGACGTGCGCATTATATGGGTTATACGTCGACTCAAGTCGAACGCCTTCAAGCGATGGCCCCACTCGTCGAATCCGTGCTTGATGACGTGTTAGAAAGCGTACTCGACCATTTGATGTTGCAGCCTGACATGGTCAAGATCGCCAACGCCTCATCGACGCGCGAGCGTTTGAAAAAAGTATTCGCCGACTACTTCCGCAGCTTGTTGACGGGTCGGATCGATGAGAAGTTTCTCGCCATGCGTAAACGCATGGGACAGACACACCATAATTTCTCGGTACCGGTCGTCTGGTTCCTCGCGACGTATTCTGCCTTCAACACGTTGCTCGTCCCGAAAATCGTCGAGCACTATCAACACGATCCGGCGGCGATGACCGAGTCACTCCTCGCGTTGTCACACGCAATGAATTTGGATGCTCAAATCGTGACCGAGCAGTACGTCGACGCCCGACTCGGTGAGATCGAATCGGCAAACGTGGCCCGGGCCGATTTGTTGACCGATATCGGTCGTGTCAGCACGGAAGTCGCGACGACGATGGAACGGACCGGCGCCGCCATGTCCGAGACGAGCGACCGGGCCCACCAAGTGTTGTCTGAAACCGAACAGACGGAGAAGATGAGCCGTCACTTGATGGAACTGACGCAAACGAACAGCAAACAGATCGAACAGATGGAGACCGAATTCACACAATCGGCGACATACGTCGACGCCTCGCTCGAGCGCATCACTGCCTTGAAAGACGGCTCGCAAGAAATCGTCAGCATGACCCGCAGCATCGAACAGATCGCCAACCAAACGAACTTGCTCGCGTTGAACGCGTCCATCGAGGCGGCCCGGGCCGGTGAGCACGGCAAAGGGTTCGCCGTCGTCGCGACCGAAGTCCGGACACTCGCCGAGAACGCCAAACAGCTCAGCAGCCAAATTAACGTACTCATCCACGAGAACGAGACGAACATCGCCGCCCTGCTCGACCAGATGGGACAAATGCATCGGACGAACGACGAGGCGATGCGTCAGTTGAATGCGGTCAAAGTCGGCTTCTCGACCGTGAAAGACGAGATGGGCAACTACGTTCTCTCATTCGAACGCAACAAGCAAGACCTCGGACAGATGGTCGAGACGATCTCAGCCATCAACGAGACGACGCAAGGACTGTCTCACCTCACGTCTTCACTGCTCACAAAATCCGAAATGTGAGTAAACGAAAGCCGGGCCTGGTCAACGACCAAGCCCGGCTTTGTTTCATTGTAAGATTGGTTCCGGTACTTCGATTGGCTTCAGTGAGCGATCGAGCAACTCGACGACGTCGAACGTTCCGACCGTCTCATCGACTTCTTTCGCTTTCGTACCGTCCGAGAGCATCGTCAAACAGTACGGACATGCCGAACCGATGACCGTCGGCTTCGTCTCGAGCAACTGCTCGGTCCGAGCGACGTTGACACGCGTCCCGACTTTCTCTTCTTGCCACATGAGTCCGCCACCGGCTCCACAACACATGCCGTTCTCGCGGTTTCGTTCTGCTTCGACGAGCTCGACCCCTGGAATTCGTTCAAGGACGAAACGCGGTGCGTCATAAATATTATTGTAGCGGCCGAGATAACACGAGTCGTGGTAGACAACGCGTTCGTTCACGGCGAAGTCCGGTTTGATCCGTCCTGTATCGAGCAGTTCGGCGAGCAGCTCGGTATGGTGGTACACTTTCACACCAGAAAGTCCGAAATCCGGATACTCGTTTTTGAACGTATTGTATGCGTGCGGGTCGACCGTGACGATTTTCGTGACCCCGTACTTCTCGAACAGTTTGATGTTCGCCTCGGCGAGTTCTTGGAACAACAGTTCGTTCCCGATGCGACGCGGCGTATCACCTGAGTTCTTCTCCTCGTTTCCGAGGATGGCGAACGAGACACCTGCTTTATTCAAGACGCTTGCGAAGCTTTGGGCGACTTTTTGGCTGCGGCTGTCGTAAGAGCCCATCGCCCCAACCCAGAAGAGAAATTCGAACTCTTCCCCAGCTTTCTTTTTCTCTTTGGCAGTCGGGATGACGAGTTCTTCCCGGTCTTTTCGCCAGTTCTCGCGCTCTTTCCGGTTCATCCCCCACGGGTTGCCTTGACGCTCGATGTTTGCGACCGTGCGTTGCGCCTCAGGGTCCATCTTCCCTTCCATCATGACGAGGTAACGGCGAAGATCGATGATTTTATCGACGTGCTCGTTCATGACCGGACATTGGTCTTCACAGTTTCGGCACGTCGTGCACGCCCAAATCTCTTCTTCCGTGATGACGTTGCCGATCAACTCATCGGCGACGAGCATGTGCCCGTTCTGGGCCGCGGCCGCGATCTCCGCACCTTGCGTGTTCTGGAACATAAGTGCCGGTGCCCACGGTGATTTCCGCGTGATGGCCGCCCCTTTCATGTTCATATGGTCACGCAGCTTGACGATGAGATCCATCGGCGACAGCATCTTGCCGGTACCGGTCGCCGGACAGACGTTCGTACAGCGCCCACACTCGACACAAGCGTACAAGTCGACGAGTTGCTTCTGGTTGAAGTCCTCGATTTTGTTGACACCGAAGACGACTTCTTCGTCCGACTCTTCCGCGTCTTCCATCGCTGAGAAATCGACCGGCGCGAGACGACCGACTTTGTGCGTCCGGCCGAGCCAGACGTTGAGCGTCCCAGCGATCAAGTGGGCGTGTTTGCCTTGCGGGATGTAGATCATGAAGCTGAGCAAGAACATGAGGTGCAGCCACCAGAAGACGACGAACAAGGCGAAAGCGACGCCCCCAGGTACCCAAGCGAACGCTGAACCGATCAGCGTCGCGACCGGTTCGCCCCACATCGGTAACTCTTCCTTATAAACGAGATAGAACCCGTTGCCGAACAAGACCGATACCATGAGCCCGCCGATGAAGATGAGGGCGAGGCCGGCCAAAAAATTCCGTTTCAAGCGCACGAGTTTCTCGACGTAACGGCGGTAGAATCCCCAAACGACCGCGACGAGAATCATGAGCATGACGATTTCTTGCATGAATGTGAAAATCGGATAGAGCGGACCGAGCGGCACATGCGGGAAACGGGTTCCGACGGCGAGCCCTTTCCAGATGAAGTCGATGGCCCCGAATTGGACGAGGATGAACCCATAGAACATCATGACGTGGATGATCCCGCTCTTCTTATCCTTCAGTAATTTCTTTTGACCGAACACGTTGATCATGACTTGTTCGAGCCGTTCCTTATTCGTTTGGCTCCATTCTGCCTTCTTCCCAAGCTTGATGAACGTATACCGCTGATACACGAGCGTCGCGAACAAATACAGTCCATAACCGAGAACGAGCAAGAATAGAATCCAGTTGACGATTAAAAATGTCGACATCCCCAAAACTCCCCCTTATGAAAACGGATTCAATCTTGAGTTCAGTATAACAAATAGTGAATGAACAGTCATTCATTTTCTTGTTAGAATCAAAAGTCGAGCACATGTTTCAAGAACAACAAGATGCCGCCGTAGCCGAGAACAGCGAGCATGAACGTCCGGAAGTGGAGGTTGCGGTCGGCCGGCAGCTCGAACTTGACGATATTGAGGATCATCGCCCCGGCGACGAACGCGAACAGGAGCGCCTCGACGTGCGTCGCTAGATCGATGAAACGGGCGAACAAGCCGCCAACGAGAATCCCGCCGCTCAAAAAATAGCGTCCTTGTGTCAAGTAACGTTCCCCGTAGTGACGGTACAAGTCGTGTCCGACAGCGAGGAAATGGACGCCGAGCGCGGTCGCATAAAAACTACGTGCCACAAACGTGACCGACGTCGCCGTGACGACGTAAGCCGAGAACGACATGTATGCCGTCAGAAGCGTCACTTGAAGCCAATACGACACGTTTCGGTCAATCGTCTCGTCTTGAAAGTACGGTGTCCGCACGAACCGCATCGTTCCGTAGAAGACGGTAAAGCCGAGCAGACTGACGACGTAAATCTCTGACGGCAAGGCAAGATCGAGCCAGTCGACTTGAAGCGTATCTTGGCGCTTGTTGAGTGATGGCAGTAAATACATGAAAAAATACGTGATGGCGATCCCGCTCGAAAATGAGAACCATTTTTTAGACGGTACCCGGTCGCGTGGAAACAAATAAATCCCAAAGAAATTGATGAGCACTAAATACACGACAATCCAGTTCGCCATCCCATGTCACCCTTTCACATCAATCCAAAATCGCTCGACGACGTTTCCACCTTCTTCGGTATACGGTGTGTCGGCGACACCCCCGTTGTTCAAAATGACTTGGCGAGAAGCGACGTTCTCTCGGTCACACGTGATGAGCGCCCGCTCAATTCCGAGTTCCTTCGCTTTCTCGAGCGCGAGACGTAGCTGTTCTGTCGCCAAACCGCGTCCGCGCGCACTCGGCTTGATGCCGTAGCCGATATGTCCCCCGAAGTTCAACAGGTGGGCGTTTAACTCATGGCGAATATTCGCCGCCCCGAGCAACTCGTCCCCGTCCGTCAACCAATACGTCGTGCTCGGCACCCAACCGTCCTCAATCTTTTCACGGTCTTCTGCGTCAAGTAGTCGTTTGACGTAGGCGTCAAAATCGCTTGTATCTTTATTAATCGTCGTCGGGACGATGTTGCTTCCGTCCTCTTTCCATTCGCTTAACAGGGCAAGAACTTGGTCTTGCTGTTCGACTGACGTCTTCACGAGCCGTAACATAGCATTTCCCCCCTAATCATATGTATGAAAAAGACCGCAATGCGGCCTTAGTCTTCGAGTCCTAATCGTTTTGGCATCACCGGTGCGAGTTGTCTCGCTTCGTCTAAGCGACCGGCTTCGACGAGCGTGTGGAACCGTAAAAATTCCTCATGCTCAGCGTCACCGATTGCCGCCAAGTAGTCGATATAGCGGTCGTACACCGATTTATCTTCCGGTCGCGCTTCGATCAACGCGATATAGAGCCGGACCGTGTCTTCTCCGTACAGGAGCGGGAACTCGTCGTTCAATTGGAGCAACTTGTCGACCGCGTCCATATCGACGCCGGTCTCATTGTCATAATGACCGATGACTTGTTCGGCATGGTCTTCGAGGCGGCCTCGCCATTCCTCATACTCTTCCTCGTTCGTCTCGAGCATCTCGAACCAATCCTCGTTCAACATCTCTTCAATCTTTTTCACACGTTCTGTAAAATTCATCTCGTTTCTCCTCCTTCAAACGTCCAAGCGACGTCGACTTCATAGTCGCCCGCCAAGTCGTCGTTCATTGCCAACTCGTAATGGAAACGGCAGCGGCCGTCCCGGACATCGAGCCGCACCGTCGTCGTCGCCATCGTCATCGACATATATGGATTTTTATATAAGCTTTGTGTCAGCCGCCCTTCAATGAAGGAATGGTTCATCTCGATCGGTCCTTTACAGATGAGGGCGAGCCGCCCGGTCGTATATTTCAACGTCGTCGGCACAATGCCGTCCTCACGCTCTTGGTCGAACATCAAGATGAAGCCGGTCTTTAATTCATAGTAGAGCCCGTCGGCATGGAGCTCGATCGGTTCATCGACCTCACTGACTTTCGTCGTCTGCCGGACACGGACCCGTCGTGGTTCAATTGCCATGGTGATTCCCCTTTCCGCCGTCTCATCGTACCATATCTCCTAAACGGTCCGGAATCGCTAACTTTTTCTTTCCCGGTTCGCGCGCGCCTCACACTACAAAAAAGACAGGGTTTCCCCTGTCTTTGAGTCAGCTCAACTTGTAGACGCGTCCTTCGAACGGCTTCAAGTGGAGGAGCATCGTCTCATCATGCGCGTCGAGCGGCATGTTCTTCAAGACGACGTCGTCTGAACGAAGCATGATATCCGTCGCGAAGATCGCTTCTTTGTCCGTCAAGTTCGACATGACGAGGTATTGCGTGTCACCGAGCGTCCGTGTGTAGGCGTAAATCTCCGGATGTTCAGGCAAGACGATATCGTACTTGCCGTAGACGAACGTCTCGTCGTCTTTACGGAGACGGATCATCTCTTTATAGAAGTTGAGGATCGAATCCTCGTCCTCGAGCTGCGCGTCGACGTTGATATCCGGATAGTTCGGGTTGATGCCGAACCACGGCTTCTCGGCGAACGTGAAGCCCGCATTCGCGGCGTCGCTCCATTGCATCGGCGTCCGTGTGTTGTCACGCGACGAGTTCCACGTGATCTCCATCATCTCTTCATGGCTCTTGCCGTTCTCACGTCCGATATAGTAACGGTTACGTGTCGCGATGTCGTCGTACTGGTCGATCGAATCGAACTTCACGTTCGTCATCCCGATCTCTTGGCCTTGATAGATGAACGGTGTCCCTTGCATGAGGAAATACATCATCGCGATCGACTTGGCGCTCTCTTTCCAGTAACGCTCATCGTCGCCCCATGACGACACGGTCCGTGTCTGGTCGTGGTTCTCGACATACAAGGCGTTCCAGCCGTCTGCCTCGAGGCCTTTTTGCCATTTCGTCAAGACGTTCTTCAAATGGACGACGTCGAGTTTCGACTCGGCATCTTCACGCCAAAGACCCATATGTTCGAATTGGAACACCATGTTCATCTTGCCGTCCTTCTCACCGACCCAAAGGTGGGCGTCGTCAGGCGAGACGCCGTTCGCTTCACCGACCGTCATGATGTCGTGTTTGTTGAACGTCTCGTCACGGAGTTCTTCCAGGTAGCCGTGGATACCGTCGACGTTCATGTGCATCTCGAACGACGGCACGAAGTCGAGGCCTTCCGGATTCGGAAGATCGCCGAACGACGGGTGTTTACGGATATGGCTGATGGCGTCGACGCGGAAACCGTCGATGCCTTTGTCGAGCCACCAGTTGATCATGTTGTAGATCGTCTGGCGCATCTCAGCGTTCTCCCAGTTGAGGTCCGGCTGTTTCTTCGAGAAGACGTGCAAGAAATACTGTTCGGTCGTCTCGTCGAACTCCCAAGCCGAGCCGCCAAAGATCGACTCCCAGTTGTTCGGCTTCGAACCGTCGGGCTTCCCGTCGCGCCAAATGTACCAGTCACGCTTCGGATTGTCTTTCGAGCTCTTCGATTCGATGAACCACGGGTGCTCGTCTGACGTGTGGTTGACGACGAGGTCCAAGAGCAGCTTCATGCCGCGCGCATGGACTTCTTCCAAGAGACGGTCAAAGTCTGCCATCGTCCCGAACTCGTCCATGATGTCCTCATAGTCACTAATGTCATAACCGTTGTCGTCGTTCGGCGACTTGTACATCGGGCAAATCCAGATGACGTCGACGCCGAGGTCTTTCAAATAATCGAGTTTGTCGATGATGCCTTGAATGTCACCGATCCCGTCACCGTTCGCGTCGTAAAAACTGCGCGGGTAGATTTGATAGGCGACGGCTTCTTTCCACCAATTTCGTTTTAAAGTTTTTGTGTGTTGGTCACGTTGTAAAAGTTGCATGTCTCAATAAGACTCCCTTGTCTCTAAACTTACTGCGCATCCTATATACTTATCTTATTATCAGTGCTATTTTTTCTTCTTACGGCTAGCGCAATCGTTTGCACGATTACAGTAAGTTTATCTTACCAAAAATCATTCGCCGACACAAAGAAGTTTTAAATAGCTTACTCACCGTGTACCCTACACGATTTAAAAACCAATTGAAAGCGAGGCGACTCATATGATTCGTTTGGCCACAGTGGCCGATGTGTCTCCCATTGATACGCTTATTCTAACGAAAGCGATGGAGTTTAAAGCAGCCGGAAAAACGCAATGGCAAAAATATTTAGAGCCGAGCCGGACCGATACTGTGACGTATGACGTCACGAACGGAACAGTCTATGTATATGAAGAAAACGATACGATTGTCGGGGCGGTCAGTCTGATCCCACCGACGTCGTGGGACGAGAACTTATGGAGTGACGCCGACGCAGCCGTCTACGTGCATCGCCTCGTCGTTGACTCGCGCCATAAAGGAAAACAAATCGGTACTCAATTGATGAGTCAGGCAATGGCCGGGTCAAAACGGATCCGTCTCGACTGTGTCGCGACGAACGGTTTTTTGAACGACTATTATCTTCGCTTCGGCTTCAGCTACGTCGGCGAACGCGACGGTTTTTCCTTATTTGAAAAACAAGCTTGACCTTGACGTGACGTCACGCTTTACGCTGAATTCAAGGAGGTGAGGCTTATGTATTCGATTCAGCAGCTCGCCAAGCTCGCTGGGACGACGCAACGGACACTCAGGCATTATGACGCGATCGGTCTGCTTGTACCGCTGCGCGACGACAACGGATATCGCCGCTATGCAAAACATGACGTCGACCGTTTGCAGATGGTTCTGTTCTATCGGTCGCTCGACTTTTCACTTGACGCGATCAAGCACTTACTTGAAGCTGATTCGTTCGACCGGGCTCAGACGCTCGAGCGCCAAGTCACAGCGTTGCGCGAGAAAGCGGCTTATTTTGATATGCTCGCCGACACGGCCGAGACGACACTCACCTCACTCAAAGGAGGAATTCCAATGAAAGAAAAAGAGTTGTTCAACGGACTGTCGTTTGACGAACTACAAGTCCACGAAGCGAAACATGAAGCCGAAGTGCACGCTCGTTGGGGTGACAGCGAGGCGTACCACACATCTTTCGAGCGTGCCAACCAGCGCTCGAAAGATGCTTGGGAAACACTCAGCCAAGAACAGATGAATCTCGTCAAACCGCTCGTCGACCTGTTCCGAGCGGACGTGCCGATTGAAGACGAACGTGTCCAAGCCGTCGTCAAGGCGAACCATCAGTTCATCAATGCTAATTTCTATGACTGTTCATTCGACATGTTCAGCGGACTCGGGCACATGTATGTCATGGATGAGCGGTTCACGATGTTTTACGACAAGTACGCGACCGGGCTTGCCGTCTACTATAACGACGCGATCCAACATTACTGCATCAAAAATAGCTAAAAGGCCAAAGTGAACTCGCTTTGGCCTTTACTCTGCCGTCCGTCGATCATACACGTCCTCTTCGAGCATCGATTCAATTTGGCGACGCAAAAGCGGAAGTGCCGTCACAAGTTGAAGGTAAGGATACGTCGCAAAGTTATCGGTGCCACCGACATAGAGGACGGACCGGTCGAGTACAGTCCACCCTCTGTCGCCCCATTGTTCGATTCTCACTTCACAGACGTCAGGCTTAGCGCGAAACGCCCAGTAAGCTTCAAGTTGTCCTTTGGCCATCGAAGGGCTGACCGTTAAAATCGGACAGTCAAGACGGTGCAGTCGGCTCATGTCGACGGGTCCGGTCTCGTGCAAGATCACGAGTTGTGGTTGTAAGCGATCAAGCCACATCATCGTTCGTGCGTCATTCAGTGACGTGACACGCAACAGATGATGCGATGGAATCGGATTGTCGTTCAGCGGATAACGTGCTTGTAACTCTCGGACGCGCTGACGACTGAATCGGCGCATGAGCGGTGACGTCAATCGAACGTATGATTGACGCATCCACTCGTTGATCGAGTCGGGACGCACTTCAGCCGGACCGTCTTCTTTGATCACATGGGTCACCCCGAGATTTCGAATCGCCTGGTACACATAAGTCGAAGTCGGATCCTCGCCGATACATAAGACGATCGGACGCGTCATAAGCCCTCCTCCTTCCCTCTCTTTGAAACGTCATCGTTTGCCTGGTCTGTAAATTCTGGCCCCATCGCCGAAAGCGCTATGTCAAAAGAACCGAACATCTGTTGGATATCTTTAAGCGCCGGTCCTTTCCCATCTTTTTTTGCCATATTTCATAACCCCATGGCGAGAGGACAGCCAAATCCTCACTCGCTTCTTTCAACGCCGATAGAATATCTTGTTCCGTGAACGCTTTACGCGTCGACAATCCGATTTCTTCAAGTGCTTGCGTCCAAGACCCGAAGCGCCGAACGACTTTTGTGATACTCGGACGTTGGTTCGCTTTCGCCCATTTCGCATACGTTGTTGAATTAAATGGTTCGATTTCATCGCTCGCATCGAGCAACGCTTGAATAATTTCAATCTTTTGGTCTTTTGCCATCATCCCGAGTAGATCGGCCTCAATCAATGCGACCTTCCAAGACCCAAACTGGATGACAACTTCCGTGAGTGTCGGAGCATCATGGTCATGCGCCCATTTTCGGTAATCGGCACTATTGATCGAGCCAAGATCCTTCGCTGCCCGGCGAAGCGTTCGCAACATTTCCGACTTCGTGAAACGCGGCATCTGGTTTTCAAACCCGACGAGCCGCAGCACGTTCGCCCACGAACCATAAACCTCTAACAGTTCGAGTACGGTCGGTCCGCCGTTCGCTTGTTGCCATTGCTGGTACATATGGATTGTGAGACGACCGTCATCAGCGGCCGTCCTCAACTGGTAAATCACTTGTTTCTCTTCCATGCCGCCTCCCCCTTTTTTATACGACGACTCATCCCACTTCACGAGCGCTAATTTGCGCAAATAAATTGATTTGCCGTGTCAAAATTTTCGATTCATCGAACCGTTCCTCGACGACTTCGCGACCTCGGCGACCGTATGATTCGATCCGATCCGAATGCTCGATGAACGACTCCATTGCCTCCGCGAGCGCTTGCGGACGGGCCACCGGGACGAGGTATCCCGTCTCTCCGTCGATGACTTCTTCTCGACAACCGCGGATGTTCGTCGCGATGACTGGAAGACCTGACGCCATCGCCTCTAAAATGGAACGGGGGAGCCCTTCCCGATAAGACGGTAACAGAAAGACGTCATGACGGTTGAACAAAGACGGGGTGTCTGTGACGAACCCGGCGTAATGCACGTTCGGGTTATCGGCGAGATGCGCCTCGACGAGTTTTACCGTCACTTGGTCACGTTCATTCGTCATCAGTTCCCCAGCAATCGTGAGTGTTGCGCCCGGATGACGCGCCGAAACTTCCTGAAACGCCTCGAGTAAATCGAGGATCCCCTTTTCTTTCACGAGGCGGCCGACGAATAGAAACTTTAACTGTTTCGGGTCCACTGTTTTTTCAACCGGTTGGAAGCGAGTCAAATCAATCCCGTTCCCGAGATGAAGCAGACGGTCGTCGTTTTTAAAATGTCGGGTCTTAGCGAGCGAATAATCTTCCTCACTTTGAAGCAACAACCAGTCGGTCGCGAGCGCGGCTAGCGACTTTTCGAGCCAAAATACAAGCTCGTAAGCGACCCGACTCATCCGTTCATGGAAGTAAAAACCGTGGGCCGTGTAAAGAATGTGTGGAGTGCGGGCGATGCGGGCCGCGACACGTCCGAGCGCGGCGGCGACCGGCGTGTGGACATGGATCGCATCGTATTTCTCCCGCCTGAGCAACGTGACGAGTCCCTGAATCGTCTGCACATTCCGTTTCGGATGGAATTTGCGATCGATCGGCAGCGTGTGAATGACCCATCCTTCTGCCCGCAACCGGTCCGTCCGGTCACCGTAGGCGCAGGCGACGTCGACTTGGTGACCTTCTGCTTTGAGCGATTCGATGAGTGGGCGCAATAAGACGTCTGCGGTCATATCGACCGCACAGAATTGAAGGATCTTTAAAGGCGCCATAAGTGGACCTCCTCTGGCTTCGTCGCTCGGTTTAAGATACCTTTTAAATCCATGACGATCCCTCGTCCCATCTTCAACTGACGTTCGGCGATTTTCCAACCGGCACTCACGAATTCATCGTGTGAGACGGCGTAGATAACGACCTCGGCCGGTTTCAGCTCGTGATAGGCTTTCACTTCAATCCCATACTCGCGTTTCACTTCTTCATGGTCGACGAACGGGTCATACACTTGGACATCGAGCCCGAACTCTTCAATTTCCCGAACGAGCGATGCGACTTTCGAGTTGCGGATATCACTGACGTTCTCTTTGAACGACATCCCGAGCACAGTGACCCGGGAGCCGAGTACCGGCATATTTTGCCGAATCATCGTTTTGATGAGCGACGTGGCGATGAAGCTGCCCATCGTCTCGTTGATGCGCCGTCCGGCCAAGATGACCTCAGGGTGATAACCGAGCATCTCGGACTTCATCGTCAAATAGAACGGGTCGACACCGATACAATGGCCACCGACGAGTCCAGGCCGGAAGTTCAGGAAGTTCCATTTCGTACCGGCCGCTTCTAACACTTCAAGTGTATCGATATTCATCCGCTCGAAGATGATTGCGAGTTCATTCATCAATGCGATGTTCAAGTCCCGCTGCGTGTTCTCGATCACTTTCGCGGCTTCGGCGACTTTGATGGACGAAGCGCGATGCACACCGGCATCGACGACCGTCTCATATACGGCTGCGACGATATCAAGCGTCTCGTCATCCTCGGCAGCAACGACTTTCTTAATCGTCCGAAACGTATTGACGCGATCCCCTGGATTGATGCGTTCTGGCGAATAGCCGACTTTAAAGTCAATCCCAGCCCGGAGACCCGACTCTTGTTCGAGAAGTGGGACGCATTCTTCTTCTGTCAAACCAGGGTACACCGTCGATTCGTACACGACGATCGTCCCAGGTCGCAAGTGTTTCCCGACTGCCCGCGTGGCCCCGCAAATCGGTCCGAGGTCTGGTTGATTTTGTTCATTGATTGGCGTCGGCACGGCGATGATGATAAAGTCCGCCTCTTCGAGCTGTGACGCGTCGGTCGTATAGGCGACTGATGCGCCCTCAAGCGTTTCCCGCTCGACTTCGTGCGTGATATCGACGTATTCATTTAATTCGTGGATTCGCGCCTCGTTAATATCTAATCCGATGACGTCACCGACTTCTCCGAATGCGACCGCGACCGGAAGTCCGACGTACCCGAGTCCGACGACGGCGATATGGCGATTGGCAATGGTTCTTCGTGTTGTCTGTGCTTCTGAGATGAGTTTGTCCATGTCCATCTGCCTCCAGTTATTATGAAATTTGATTCATCAACTTTTCGACGACGATGACTTTTCCATTCGGGCCTCGAGGAATTTGTTTGACCGGCGTCAACGTAATCTCGACGCCGTCTCCGACGAGCTCTTTCAACCCCCGTCGAAGCACTTGTTCATGCGACGAGGTAAAGCGATTTGGGTCTTTGATGTAGCGCATCTCGATGTGATGCAAATCGAGCTGCCGAAACTGGACTTGAATGACCGAGTTCGGGAGCTCGCTGACGATCGTCGTCAAATCCCCTTCATAGACTTTGAGTCCTTTTGGCGTGACGATAAAATTGGTCTGTCGTCCCTCAATCGATTCAACATACGTCCCGCCTTGGCCGCACGGGCAAACCCCTTCTCCGAACGTCATCCGGTCCCCGATCCGGTAACGGACGAGCGGTGTCCCGTGGGTCGTAAAGCTCGTGACGAGAATTTCGCCGTCCTCCCCATAAGGCTCGATGACCCCCGTCTCGTGATGAAGGTGCATCCGTCCATGACTGCACTCGCTCAAAATCGGTGCCCCTTCGGACGAGGCGTATTGGTCGAATACGGGCGCGTTGAACGCTTCTTCAAGCAACGACCGTCCAAACGCCGTGATCGTTTCGGACGTCGGGAACAAGGCGATCAGTTGAAAGTCGAGTTTGATATTGTGCGCTTTAATATATGAGGCCAGGTCGATCATAGCGGACGGGGCGCTATCGAGAACGGCTGGTTTGAACCGATTCAGTTCCGCGATATAGTGCGGGATATTCGCCTCTGTCAGATGGAACAATGACAGCAGTAGTTGATTCATCGGACGATTATACCGCCAAAACACGGGTGCCGCTTGATCTGGTTCACAAATGACGCGTCCCGTGAAACTGGCTCGCTTCATCCCTTTTTTAAAGCCGTGTTGTTCTTTAAAATAATCCAAATGGGCCATCCGGATCTGATAATCTTCTGCTGTGAATTTCACTTGGAGCGACGCACCGGTCGTCCCGCCTGTCTTGCCGATAATGTCTGTCTTCACGTGCGAGTAGATGACCGGGGTCGAGCGGACCGTTTCCTTCTCGAGTATCGGAATCTGTTTCAGATCTTCGACCGAGCCGAGCGGGAGTGATACGCCGGCCTCGTCGAATAACTGACGGTAATAGTCATTGTTCGCTTCGCAAAATGCTAAAAAGTCATTGAGTCGTCGAAGCTGGTCTGCTCGAACGGCCGCGTCATCCGTCGGACGGTTGCGTAGTGCGGCAAGCTCCTGCTCGTACGCTTTCCCGTAACGCTCTTGTGACAACTTCAAGCCGTAAAGTGACGTCATCCAGTTTTGAAGGCGGATCGGCGCCTTAAAATATACGTCCCGCAACGCGAAGATTGCCATGATCAAACTCCCCTTTTGTATGGGTCAGACGTGAAGTCGCTTCACGACCCGAATTTTTCCGTTTGGTTCTTTTTTGATGGCCGGCACATTTTTAAGACGGATTCGCATATTCGGTGTGAACAGTCGTTCCACTTCTTGCTTTAATATCGTCTCATGTTCGTTTTCGAACCGGTCCTCATCTTTGACATACAACATTTCAATCTGGTCGATCTCATGTTGGAGCACTTGGACTTGAAGTACCGAGTTTGGAAGCACGGCGACGGTTGCCGTCAAGTCGCCTTCGAACACTTTATAACCTTCCGGTGTCTCGACGTAATTCATTTGACGGCCATCGATCGACGAGATGACCGTACCGGTCTGGCCACACGGACACGTCTCATCGCTGAGTGTCATTCGGTCTCCAATTCGATAACGGACGAGCGGCGTGCCATGGGTCGTGAAGCTCGTGACGAGCACTTCTCCGTTCTCTCCGGCCTCAATGATGCCGGTCTCCGGATGGAGGTGCATCCGGCCATGCTGACATTCGGTGACGAGCGGTGCGCCTTCTGAAGAAGCGTATTGGTCGTATACCGAGGCGTCAAAAACTTCCTCGAGCAATGCGCGTCCCCATGGCGACAACGTTTCCGACGTCGGAAAGATGGCGATTGGCTTGAACGTCAAGCGCATATCCGTGTCTTTTAAATACTTGGCGACTTCGATCATCGCGGACGGCGAACCGTCGAGAGCGTCAGGTTGAAAGTCGTTCAATGATTTGACGTAGGCCGGGATCGTTTTCGGATGAAAGTGAACGACCGAGTAGAGCATCTGTTTCATCGGAGCGTTATAACGCCAATAGACCGGCTCTTCCTGGCCGCGCGGACAAATCATCCGATCGGTGAAACTTGCTCGTTTCATCCCTTTTGTAAAGCCGTGCTGCTCTTTAAAGTAATCTAAGTGGGCCATGCGGGCTTGATAATCTTTGACCGTGAACCGGACTTGGAGTGCCGTCCCGGTCGTTCCGCCCGTACAACCGACGATTGGTGCTTTAACGTCCGAGAAAATAGTCGATTCGGTACGAAGTGTCTCTTTCTCAAGCACTGGAATTTGTTTCAAATCGCTCAGTTGCAGAAGTGGCAGCTCCACGTGATGGCGGTCAAACAAGTCTCGGTAGTAGCTATTATGCGTCTGACAAAACTTAAGGAACCGATTGAGCCGGTTCAGTTGGGCCGTTTGCGGATCGACGAGCCGTCGACTTCGAAGCTTGGTCAACTCTTTTTCGTAATAAGGACCGTAACGCTCATGGTATAACTTCAACCCGTATAGCGAGATGAGCCAGTTTTGAACCGGCAACGGAGAGTTGGCATAGATTTTGTCTTGAAGTGACATCATCACTCGATTCCCTCCTTCAATGCATGGTGATACGCGATATACCAATCGATAAATTCATGCACCCCTTGTTCAATCGGGGTCTGTGGTTGAAAATCAATCGCTTCATACAATTCCGATGAATCGGCAAAACTTTCCGGTACGTCACCCGGCTGCAGCGGGAGTTCGTTCACGATTGCTCGCTTCCCGAGTTTTTTCTCGATGATTCGAATAAAATCCATCAGCTGGACCGGACTATGATTGCCGACGTTGTACACACGGAACGGGACGTCGCTTCGGTCAGGGAGCGGGTCGTGATAGTCAAACTCTTCGTCAGCGAATGGTTGAATGTTCATCAAGCGGACGATCGACTCGATCACGTCGTCGACGTAAGTGAAGTCACGGGCCATTTGCCCATAGTTATAGACGTCGATCGGTTCGCCTTTCATGATGGCCTCTGTGAATTTGTACAGCGCCATATCCGGTCTTCCCCACGGTCCATAGACGCTGAAAAAGCGGAGTCCGGTCGTCTTTAGACCGAACAGATGGCTATACGTGTGGGCCATCAGTTCATTCGCTTTCTTCGAAGCCGCATATAACGAGAGTGGATGATCGACCGGATGCTGTTCAGAGAACGGCATCTTTTGGTTCGAGCCGTATACGGAACTTGATGATGCATAAATCAATTGCTCGACCGGGAAGTTCCGGCACGCCTCAAGGATGTTTAAAAATCCGACGATATTCGATTGGATATAAGCGTCCGGATTTTCAAGACTGTAGCGGACGCCTGCTTGCGCAGCCAAGTTGACGACGATATCAGGACTCCGTTTCTCGAACACCCGTGTGACGGCCATTTTGTTCTCGAGCGAGTCCCGATACAGTTTGAAGTTCGGGTGCGTCAAGACGTAGAGACGCGCCTCTTTCAAATGAGGATCGTAGTAATCATTCACTTCATCAATGCCGACAACGTGGTGCCCTTCTCGCAACAGTCGGCGCGCCAAATGAAAGCCGATGAATCCTGCGACACCTGTGACGAGCACAGTCTTTTTCATAACGTCTTCCTCCTTTGAGTGGGGTCGCTCGAACGAATCCGAACGGGCTCGATCTGAGGCGCGAACATATCTGCCATCACTTCTTCCGGGATTTCGCTATTGGCGACGAACAAGAGGAAGGACGTCAATGCGCTTTGTTGGTCAAGTAGATGTTCAATCGTACGTAAAATTGGTTCGACCGATTTGAACGGTCGCGTACAGCCGACAAAAATTTTGTCATACACTTGATTTTCGCTGCGTTCGCTCGTGGCAAGCAGCTCCTCATACAATTTCTCGCCCGCCCGGATTCCGCTGTATTCAATCGAAATTTGCTCAAGCGTGAAGCCGCTGAGCGTGATCATCCGTCGGGCCAAGTCGACGATTTTGACCGGCTGTCCCATATCAAGGACGAACACCTCACCGCCATTCGCGCGAACACTTGCTTGAACGACGAGCCGACTCGCCTCGGGGATGGTCATAAAGTAACGCGTCATCTCGGGATGTGTCACCGTGATCGGACCACCGCGTTCAATCTGTTCTTTGAACAACGGGACGACCGAGCCGCGACTGCCGAGGACGTTACCGAACCGAACGACCGAGAACGTCGTCGCACTATGACGCGCTTGTTGCTGAACAATCATCTCGGCGACCCGTTTCGTCGCGCCCATCACGTTCGTCGGATTGACCGCCTTGTCTGTCGAGATCATGACGAAACGTTCGACATTGAACAAATCAGCGGTTTCGACCATATTTTTCGTACCATAGATGTTGTTCTTCACGGCCTCTTTCGGGTTCCCTTCCATGAGCGGGACGTGTTTATGGGCCGCCGCATGATAGACGATCTCAGGCTTGAACTGTTCGAACACTTCCATCAATCGCGCCCGGTCTTGGACGTCCCCAATGATTGGACAAATCTCCGTTTCCGTTTGTAAGTCTTTAAGTTCACGGTCAATCGAATAAATGCTGTTCTCGCCATGCCCGAACAAGACGAGACGACCGGGTTCGAATTTGATTAACTGCCGGCATAGCTCAGACCCAATCGATCCGCCAGCACCTGAAATCAAAATGGTCGTGCCTTTTAGCTTATGTGAGATCTCGGATACGTCGAGTTGGACCGGCTCTCGTCCGAGCAAGTCTTCGATCGCCACTTCCCTGATCTCATTCATCGATACTTTTCCGGACGCAAGCTCTGAGAGCATCGGTAACGCATGTGATTCGACGCCTGTCTTCTCGATTCGCTTGAGCAGTTGCAGCCGTTTGCTATAAGGCAGGGACGGGATTGCGAGAACAACGACTTCGATCCCGAGCTCTTCAATTTTCCGCTCGAGCGCATCAATCGGGCCGATGACCGGTGTCCCATGGATATAGAGCCGTTGCAGGAACGGATTGTCGTCTAAAATACCGACGACGTTTAATACGTTCGTCCGATGTTCTTTCAACTCTTTCGTGATCTTTTGTCCTGAGTCCCCACCGCCGATGATGAGCGTCGCTTTTCCGCTCGGCGGAGCGTTCCGGAAGCGGAAGAAAGACCGGGTTCTCGCCACAATCCGGATGAACAACATCCCGTTGAACGCGAGCAGGCTCTGGACGAATAGCGCTTGATACGATACATTCTCTAACACGACGAGGGCAGCACCGAGGACAAGTAAATCACTCGTAAGCAACACAAGGGCGAGCAATTGCAACTCACGCATCGAACCGTAACGCCAGTCAATCCGATAAACACGTGTCATCCACCCGAGGACGAGCAGAGCCGTACTTTTCAACGCTAAAATCGTCATTAACTTCGTAGTGTCGCCGGAGACGGTCGTGTCATGAGCGAACAACAGTTTGAACGTGAGAAAGATGGCCGCCGCCGCGATTGTCACGTCGAGCATCATAAGCATCGTGTTTTTTCGGTCCATCGGATAATGATTGAATCGAATAGTCATCCTGTCACCACCTTTAAAGATTGCCGAATGTAAACGGGTTATTCGCTGATGCTAGATTAGTACCCGTTCGAGATTCACAATCTGAAAGAAATCCATAGCTTTTTCATAGCAACGAAATTTAGCCATCAAACAGTTTTACGAATGTATGATGGCCATTTCTTTTTGTTTGTGAATATTTCCGCACTAAATGGGTAATATTGAAAGTATATGAATCGTGAATTAGGTGTAAATTGTCAATAAGGAGGGGAATTTAGAAATAAGTGAACATGCATGCTCGTCACATGATTTCTTCACGACTTGCTTACACCGTCAGTCACGAGTCTTTTATGTTCGTTGTCAACCGCAGTCGCGCCCTCGACCGTTTGGGCTTTCCTTGAGGACCATCATCGTTCAACCACACCATGACCTTTGAAGCAATCAAGCGCTTCTAAAAAGGAGAGACATCACGATGAAAAGATGGACAGAGCAGCAAATCATCTCATGCCTACAACAAGCAGCGAATGAACTCAAAGAATTCGATACGAAACAATACACACTCTGGGCCCGCAGCAAAGACGTTCCTTCCCTCTCGACCGTGATTTACAAATTCGGTTCCTGGCGCGAAGCCGTTCAAGCCGCTGAAATCAAAATGATGTACCGCTATTATTCGGACGAAGATATTTTAACCGCGTTAAACGAGGCCGCAGAAGAGCTCGACATCTTTACGAGCCAAACGTATCGGGAGTGGGCCAAAGTCGCACAAGCCCCGTCGCTCACGCTGATCAGCAGTCGGTTCGGCTCGTGGTCAAACGCGCTTCGCGAAGCGAAGTTGCAGACGACGACGGCCCGCAATAACGAGGAGCGCATCATTCAGGCACTCATCGAGGCGTCCGCCGAACTGACACGTCTCACTTCACAGCACTACGCTGTCTGGGCGCAGGAGAAGGGATATCCGACCGTGGCAACGATTGCCCGGAAGTACGGCTCCTGGAGCTACGCCTTGTTCGTCCTCGATATCGCCCCACCGAAACGGAAATGGGACGAGGAGGACGTCATCGAGGCGCTCCGGGTCGCTAAAGATGAATTAAGCCATTTCAGCATCCTTCACTACCGCAAATGGGCCGAAGGACGAAACGTGCCGAGCACGTCGACAATCAACGCCTTGTTCGGCAGCTGGACCGCCGCTTTGAAATGTATGGAACAACAGCAAGTCATCACATGACAAAAGCGCCGTCTCTCAATGAGACGGCGCTTTTGTCATGTGACGATTGTGATAAAGAACGGGATACCGACGAGCAAATTAAACGGGAACGTGACGGCGAGGGCGAGCGTCAAATAAAACGACGGCTCGGCTTCCGGGACGGACGCTTGAAGCATCGCCGGCGCCGCGATGTAAGAGCCACTCGCAGCGAGCGTCATGAGCAAGATCGTACCCCCGTCAGACAAACCGGCCAGTCCAGCGGCAAAGTAGCCGACGACGGCCCCGATAAGCGGGAACATCGTCCCAACAATTAAAAACTTCATGCCGTACGCCGGGACGTCTTTCAGCTGATGGCCGACCTTGACCCCAAGACTGAGTAAGAATAAGAGTAAGACACCCGGGAACAAGTCGACGAAGAATGGTGTCAGCGCCGACGTGTCCGGCGTAACGAATCCGACGACGAGGCCGGCGATGAGCAAGAGGATGCTCTTTGAAAGCATACTGTCCCGGATGACGGTGAACGACTGACTCGGGGCGGCCGTGATACCGAGCACACGCGTCTGGTTGTACAGTAAGAGCGCGACGACGAGACCGGGAATCTCGAGGACGACGACGAGCGTCGTCATGAACGGTTCATAGCTGATACCGAGCCGCTCGAGCTGGGCGGTGGCTGCGACATACGTCACAAGCGAGACCGAGCCGAACGTCGCCGCCATGGCGATCCGTTCGTGAAAGCTGAACTTGAGCAGACGACCGAGTCCAAAAGCGATGAGCGGTAAAACCATCCCGAGGACGAGCGTCACGGCGAGCGGTGCCGCAAGCTCGTCGAGCGAGACAGCGGCGAGCCCCATTCCTCCTTTTAACCCAATGGCGAGCAGCAGATAAATGTTGAGTGTCACACTGAGCGATTCTGGGATTCTTAAATTCGACTTCCCGAGAGCGGCAATCACGCCCGTCACGAACAAGAGCACCGGAGCGCTCGTCAACAAAAACGTCAATAGTTCCATCATTTCCTCCTAGACGACAAAAGCGCACACCAAAGAAAGGTGTGCGCTGCATGCCGACGGCTCGAACCAGGTCGTTCCGTCTAGCCGACAACTGTCGGATTTATTTTTGACAGCTCCGGGTCAGGACGACGATGGAAAGTTCCCGTAGGCATTCTCCACCAATCCTGACGCGTCTCTGCTCTTAGTGTAAAAATATCGTCACGCCTTGTCAATCACGTCGTCCCACGTTGCATCCAACCGAAAGACAATGAGGCGTTCGCCTGTCTTCGTGCTGATGTCCGTATGGAGCGACACCAGTCGTCTCCCGAGCACATCTTGAATGATCGTCTCGAGTTGGATCCGGCCGGATTCGACCAAGTTGTTGCGGTATTTCTTTAATTGCTCGCGACCACTCGACTTTGCGGCGAGTTCATACTCGGCCGGGGTCAAGACGCCTTGTAGCGTCACGATGGCCAAATCGCGGAGCAAATCGCTCTTACACGTTAATGAACCCCGCCCGAGATACTCTTTCTCCCACTGGGTGATCCGGGCGCTCAGTTCCATCTCGAGCTGGCCTTTTTTCGGCATCGTTACTTCACGAACCCGATCATCATCTCGCGAAGGATCTTCGCGGCGGCGATCGCTGTCATATCTGACTGATCATACGCGGGTGACACTTCGACGAGATCGGCACCAATAATATCGAGGTCAGCATTGGCGATGGCATGGACCGACTCGAGCAACTCCTTCGTCGTGATGCCGCCAATCTCTTGCGTGCCGGTTCCTGGTGCTGCCGACGGGTCGAGGACGTCGATGTCGATCGTGACGTACACTTTCTTGCCGGCGAGCGTAGGAAGGACGCGTTTGAGCGGTTCAAGCACTTCATACTTGTACAAGTTGTAGCCGACTTCTTTGGCCCAGTCGAACTCTTCTTTCATCCCAGAACGAATCCCGAACGAATAGCAGTTCGACGGTCCGATCAAGTTGGCCGCTTTTTTGAGCGGTGTCGAGTGCGAGAGCGGCTCGCCCTCGTAATCGTCACGAAGGTCGGTGTGCGCGTCGAGGTGCAAGATGACGAAGTCGTCCCCGTATGCGTCATACATCGCTTTGATGACCGGCCACGTGACGAGGTGTTCACCGCCCATACCGAGCGGGAACTTCCCTTCCTTGATTACGTCTTTGACGAACGACTCGATCATGTCAAGCGACTTTTGGGCGTTGCCGAACGGAAGCGGGATGTCCCCTGCGTCATAGACGGCCGCTTCACTCAAGTCCCCGTCAAGATATGGGCTGTATTCTTCAAGTCCGATCGAGACTTCACGGATGCGGTTCGGGCCGAAACGTGAGCCCGGACGGAAACTGACCGTCCAGTCCATCGGCATGCCGTAAAGGACCGTCTTCGCTTCCGTTACTTCCGGAAGACTCGCGATAAACACTTTTCCTGAGTAGGCTTCATCGAAACGTTTGATCATTTCGTCAAGTCCTCTACGAACTTAGGAAGTACGAACGCCGCCGCGTGCAGCGCTGGCGTATAGTATTTCGTCTCGATGTCGTGGAACCGCTCAGCTGGTACTTGAAGCGGGTCATACTTCTTCGAGCCGATCGTGAACGTCCACAAGCCGCTCGGGTACGTCGGTACATTGGCTGTGTAAAGCTTCGTGATTGGGAAGATCTCTTTCACGTCACGTTGTACCGTTTGGATGAGTTCTGGTGTGAACCATGGGTTGTCCGACTGCGCGACGAAAATCCCATCGTCTTTGAGCGCTTTCGAGATTCCCGCGTAGAACCCTTTCGTGAACAAGTTCGCTGCCGGTCCGACCGGTTCAGTCGAATCGACCATGATGACGTCGTACTCGTTTTCCGATTTCGCGATGTGCATGAAACCGTCGCCGACGATGACTTCGACGCGTGGGTTGTCGAGCTCACCCGCAATATTTGGCAAGTATTTCTTCGAATATTCAATGACTTTCCCGTCGATGTCGACGAGAACCGCTTTCTCGACTGTTGGGTGTTTCATAATCTCACGGATGACTCCACCGTCGCCGCCGCCGACCACGAGAACGTGTTTCGGGTTAGGGTGCGTGAACAGTGGCACGTGCGCCACCATCTCGTGATAGACGAATTCGTCTTTATCCGTCGTCATGACCATTCCGTCAAGCAACAACATTGTACCGAACTCGTCCGTTTCGACCATCTCTAGTCGTTGAAACTCCGTTTGTTCGCTCTCATAAACGTGGTTAACCCGGAACGTGATCCCGTAATCTTCTGTCTGGTGCTCCGTAAACCATAACTTTAATTTTTGGTCCATCGATAGAACCCCTTTCTGTTCAAAAAGTTGTTCGTATGCGAGTGGCGTTTTGAGGCGCTTCTTATTCATACGATAGGAAGTATACAAAAACTGTCCGCATTTTGCACGATTTTTTTATTTATTCGTCCAGATGTGTGAGTTTTCCATGAGGTTTAGCCGATAAACTGGATATAGATGTATTTTATAACAGGAAAGGAGGGGTCCTATGTGGTCTCCTTGCGTGGCCTGCTCCACGACAATCCCGCTCTTTGAACGGGGCTTGTTGGTCGTCAACGACCAACCTCATCCATACGAATCATTTGATGAACTCAAGACTAAGCTATCTTCGGTCGAGGACAATGTATATTGTGTCAACCCTGCCACGAAACAGCAAACGTCGATTCTACCAGCAGTCGATTTGCTCGAACAGATCGCCAACCGTGACACGATCGAGCTGATCCAACACGGGGAGTTCGAAAGTCACCTGCAACCGATCGTCCATCTCGACACAGGTGAACGCTTCGGTTACGAGGCGCTCCTCCGCAGTCAGAACAATATCTCGCCTGGAGAGCTGTTCCGAGCCGCCAACCGGTTCGGACTTCATTCGAAGCTCGACCAACGCGCCCGGTCCGAGGCGATCAAAGCGACGTATCACGCCGTCGCACCACACGAGAAGACGTTCATCAACTTCTTGCCGTCGACGATCTACAACCCGGACTACTGTCTGCAACACACGTTCGAAGTCATCGACCGCTACGGGCTCAGTGCCGACCGGTTCATCTTTGAAGTCGTCGAGACGGAGAAAGTCCAAGACGTCGCTCATTTGCAGCACGTGTTCGCGACATATAAAAAACGCGGCATGAAAGTCGCGCTCGACGATGTCGGTGCCGGCTTCTCGACGCTTGACATGTTACAGCGGCTCGAGCCCGATTACGTCAAAATCGATCGGTCGTATATTTCGTTCTGTGACCAAGATGCTGAGAAGCGGGCCTTCTTGAAGAACGTCCGTCAATTGACGCGCTCGATGGGCATTACCATCCTCGCCGAAGGGATTGAACGCGCCGAAGAGGTCGACGTCTGTCGCGAACTCGGTTATGATCTCGCCCAAGGCTACTTTTTCGGAAAACCGGCTGCACCAGATGATGTTACTTCGCTTAAATCGATGCCACTCTGATAACAGAGTAGCATCTTTTTTTAGGTTTTAGAGAAGAACGTTCGGGAGATAGGATAACTAATAGAAGTTTTTATCGATACGGGCAAAAAGGTGGGAGATCAGTGAAATCCATCATCGTAAGTGTCTATGCGGTCATACTCGGTATATTGATTGGATTCATTAGCTGGATTTTTTTATCAGTCGTCTATAAAGGAATTCACTTTGTCTGGCATACCGTACCCGAACGAGTCGAAAGCCCTTTTTATATCTTTTTCGTACCGCTTGCAGCCGGAGTCTTGATCGGACTATTACAACGGCGATACGGGCCGATGCCGCGCCTGATGCCAGAAATTTTAGAAGACAGGAAGACGTCAGGACGGATTGCCTACCGCTACATCGGATTCACGACGCTAACCGCTCTTCTCGTCTTGATTGGCGGTGCTAGTCTCGGTCCCGAGGCGGCTCTCATCGGAATCGTCGGCGGGCTTACGACTTGGTTTGCCGAACGACTCCGTTATGTCCGACACGAGCTGAGTGAATTGCAAGAAGTCGGACATGCGGTCGTTCTCGGGATTGTTTTCAACGCACCGTTGTTTGGAGCGCTCGCAGCCGAAGAAACTGAACATAAAAAGCAATCGATGCTGAACTTACTGGCAACTCTTGCGGGAGTCGGGACGTTTTATCTCCTCAACCGATTGGACGAACGTCCACCTTTTGTCGTCAAGTTCCCCGCCATCGAGTCAATTCAGTTTGACTGGTCGATTTTATTCATCATCTTGTTTGGCATGATTTTTGGTTGGCTTTATTTACTAGCGGAACATGCTTTGATGAGGCTAACCTCTCAAGTACCTATCTTGTTTTTGACAATCACAGGTGGAATCGGAATCGGTACGATGGCCCTCATTTATCCAGACCTCTTATTCTCTGGGGAAGAGACCATTTTAGAGTATTTTAATGATTGGGAGCGTATTCCGCTGTATACACTATTATGGTTTAGCTTTTTAAAGCTGTTTTTTACCGCCTTTTGTCTCGCCACCGGTTGGCGTGGTGGACATATTTATCCGTTGCTTTTCTCTGCCTTCACCCTCGGCTACTTTTTCAGCGGATCATTCGACCTCGATCCAACTTTTGCCGTCGTTTTAGCGACGAGTACCCTGCTTGCAACTACTATGCGCCAACCGTTGGCGATCATCGTCCTGCTCGTCTTGTTCTTTCCTCCGAACAGCTGGGTTTATGTATTTGGAGTCGTGGCGATTGTATCAAAAATCCCTCTTCCCGCGTTCATCCATCCTAATGTACACAATTGATTTCAGTATGAAAAAAAAGGGTATTGGATGAATAGTTATGCAGTGCCTGGAAAGGAGGGTCGTTTATGAACGAATACAACGTCGCAATTGAAAATTTAGTTGATGCAGTCAGTTCAGATTGGATTAGTATCATCTTAGCCATTTTGGTGGTCCTCATGGGGATTGTCGTATTCTTTTTTGTCGTCATGACAATCGTCGATATGTTTTTATCGAAAGACATCCTTTGGGGAATTGTTGAAATTGTCGCTCTATTCGTTGGTATCGCCGTTTTATTTTCCGTCTTTTACTACTGGAACCGTAATCGAACGAAAGCACAATTCGCTCTCTTCCTCGTTTTGTTCTCACTCGTTGTCAACCTGTACTTCTTCATACGCTACGCGAATGAGATCAACGCCGTATTAAACAGCTTGTATTAAGACGAGGGGACTCCCCTCGTCTTAAACGTTTTAGAAAGTAGGTGCCTTTGTTGAAGCGACGAGTCATTCAACTGATCATGATGATAGTCAGTCTCGTTTTACTATTAGTTTTTTTGTTTTGGGTTGACACGCTCACTCCGTTTTTAATTTTAATCGGGGTTTTCGCGCCGCTCATCGTCGGTTGGAATATTTTATTTGACCAAGTTCAACCGCAAGCGAAGCTCGCTTGGCTGCTCACCGTCTTGTTCATCCCGTTTCTCGGCGCCCTCGCCTGGGTGCTGTTCGGCCGGACACCGAAACGCCACCGCCGGATCAAACGAACGTCGTCCGAGATTCGTATGTTCCGACAAGCAATCGAAGCCGACCGCGTCGAGACGACGAATGACGTATCCGACCGGTTCCCCCTCACGAGAACGCTTGAAAAACTCGGGGCGACCGGTGCCGACGGTCATACGGCGACGAAACTGCTCGTCAACGGAGACGAAAAATACGATGCCGTGCTCAAAGATATCGAGCAAGCGACACACCATATCCACGTCCAATACTATTTGTTCCGGACCGATGAGATCTCACTGAAGATTCGCGACGCTTTAATTAAAAGAGCCAATGAAAACGTCACCGTCCGCTTTCTTTACGACGGTCTCGGCAGCCAAGAGATCGGGGAAGAATTCCTCGAGCCGCTCCGCAAGTCGCGTGTCCACGTCGAAGCATTCGATCCGGTCGTGCATCCGCTCCTCGTCTTTAACGCCAACTTCCGGAATCATCAAAAACTCATCGTGCTCGATGGACGGATCGCCTACACTGGTGGGCTTAATGTCGGCGATGAATATCTCGGCAGGCATAAGAAGCTCGGTTTTTGGCGAGATACGCATTTGCGTATCGAAGGACCGCTCGTCCGAGAGCTTCAGCGTCTGTTCATCGAGAATTGGCTTTACGCCGGACACGAAGAAGAGAGCGAGACGTGGGACTTGTTCGCCGACGCTAAACATCTTCCGGAATACTTCATTAACGAACCGCAAGACGCAAACGGGGCGACACAACTACTTGTGACGTCTCCCGGTAAGGACGTCACGATTCGGGATGGGCTGATGCGTCTGTTGATGGAAGCGAAAGAATCGATTTGGATCACGACCCCTTACTTGATCCCGCCGCCCGAACTGCTCGCCGTGCTAGAAGTCGCAGGTAAAAGCGGCATCGACGTTCGCATCGTCGTCCCGGGACAAGGCGACGAATGGTTCAGTTTCCATGCGACCGAATATTATTTCGAGCAACTGCTGAAACGGAACATCCGCATTTATAAATACAATCGTCATTTCATTCATGCAAAAACCGTCCTCATCGACGGCAAGATTGCGCTCGTTGGGACGGCTAACTTTGATTTCCGCAGCATGTATTTGAATCACGAGATGACGATCGCCCAGTTCGAGACGTCATCAATCGGTCAACTGCATGACGCGTTTTTGAAAGACTTCGACGAGTCGATTCTCGTCGACTGGTCGACGCTCCGAAAAAAATCGAACGGCAAACGGTTCATCGAGGCGTTCTGTCATATCTTCTCGCCGTTGCTTTGAAACACACGCCAGAGGAGATAAATGAGCGCGAGTAGCGCGATCAGCACGAATTGCCAACCGGTCGCAACACGCAATACGGCCGTGACCGCGAGCGCCTCGATGAGGAGCGCCGGGATTTTCCCAATCGTGCTCGCCGCGGCGAACGACGGGAGCGTCATCCGACTGAACGCGGCCGATAACGTGACGAGGCCGGACGGAACGAACGGCATGAGTCTCATCCCGAGGACGAGGAACCACGCCTCGGCCCCACTAGCCTCGCGGAGACGCTTGAAGCGCTTTCCGTTCGGTGACGTATACGTTTGTAGCGCACGTCGGTACAGTACAAAACTGATGACCGCTCCGACCGCCTCACCGATGATCGATACCGTGACGCCGAGACCGAAACCGAGAATGTTTACGTTCAGCGCCGTCAAAAACGCGCTCGGCAACACGCCAGCGACGGCGATGGCACTGTTTAGGACGATGCTGACGACAACAAACAGCGGGATCGGGAGCAGTTCCCATTCCATCATTTTAACCCCATTTCAAAAGGCTGACCTCGTGAGGTCAGCCTTTGTTTTATTTTGCGTCCACTTCATCCCACGCGTCTTCATCGACAGCTGGAAGGTGTTTCTCTTCAAGTTTCGAGACGACGACCGCACATGCGGCGTCACCCGTGATGTTGACGGACGTGCGAAGCATGTCGAGGATGCGGTCGACACCGATGATGAGGGCGATCCCTTCGACCGGCAAGTTGACCGACTGCAAGACAAGTGCGAGCATGACGAGCCCGACGCCTGGCACACCAGCCGTTCCGATTGAGGCGAGCACCGCCGTGATGACGACTGTCGCAAGTTCAGTGATTGTCAAATCAGCCGCGAACACTTGCGCGATAAAGATCGTCGCGACCCCTTGCATGATGGCCGTTCCGTCCATGTTCACGGTCGCGCCGAGCGGTTGGACGAATGACGAGATTGAACGCGGGACACCGAGCTTCGTCTGCGCGATCTCCATTGATATCGGGAGCGTCGCATTAGAAGACGACGTCGAGAACGCAAACGTCATCGCTTCATAGAAATTTTTAAAGAAGAAAATCGGATTCATTTTACCGATTAATGCCACCGCTCCACCATAAACAATGACCGAGTGTAACAATAACGTCAGGATGACGGCGAACATATACCATCCCATGGCGACGACAGCATCGAGCCCGATGCCGCCGATGGCCGAAGCAATCAAGGCGAACGCACCATATGGCGCGAGCTTCATGACCAAGTGAATCAAGTACATCATGATGCGGTCGCCTTGTTTGACGAAACGACGCCATGTTCTTGCTTTTTCACCAAGTGCGATCATCGCAAACCCGATAAGCGCCGCGAAGACGATAATCTGTAACATATTGCCTTCAGCGAGCGCTTGGACCGGGTTCGTCGGGATCATATTGACGAACGTCTGGACGATGTTCGACGACTCTTCCGACCCGGACGCATCAAACGCTAAGTTAGACGTCTCGAAGTTTCCGCGTTCTCCCGGTTTGATGATTTCTGCCACACCCATCGCCAACACAATCGCGATTGCAGTCGTCGTCAAGAAGAACAAAATTGATTTCGTACCGACGCGCCCGAGTTCTTTTGGGTCACCAAGACCCATGACACCAAGAATGATCGAGAAGAAGACGATCGGGACGACTAACATTTTAATTAAATTCAAAAATACAGTTCCGACTGGAGATAAAACGTACGTATTGACGATATCGTAGATGTTACCGGACAAACCAGCCAGTCCTAAACCGACAAAAACACCCATAATTAGACCAATCATAATTTTCTTAGTATCACTCATCGTGTCACCCTTTCTCTTTTACACAGTGCGTTTAGTATAGCATAATGCTAAATTTCCTTACAATTCTGGTTGATTTTCGGGCCTTAACACGGTCATTTTCCCGAGTTGCTTCAAAAGAAAACAAAAAAGATTGGAGACCGTGACGGTCCAATCTTTTTACTCGGCAGCGAGACGCGCGAGTTCAGTATGAAGTTCGGTCGACTGGTCCCATATCTCCGGACGGTGCTGTTGTAGAAACTCCGCGAGCACGCTCCGTGACGGCGCATCCATCATATCGATGAGGATCCGTCCTTTGAGCGACTTGTCCATTTGATTGACGTGATACGGGAGCAATTTGTACCCGCGACGCGCCTCCAAGTCAATCGACATGTCACAAGCCGCAATCCCGCCGTAGTAGAACCCTTCCGGCTTGCGTCCGACCGTCACCCAGACGATCCAATACGGTTTACCGTTCGGCACAGCTTCCGGGTCGGTCAAAAACTTGATCCGTTTCTCGATTGCCGACTTGGCGTGCATCGCACCCATGTCGATCACTGCCGTACCTGCCTCGACGTCGATGATGACGGGCGACATATTGTTCAAACTGAGCGATCCGACCCCGAAACCGCCGTGGCCGTCCGTCGCATCGTCAGCGATAATATTAAAGTTGATATCTTTCATGGCATTCCCTCCCCCTCTACTGTACACAAAGACGAGGGAACGTGGCAATCGCGAACGTCAGACCCACTCGATTCGAAACTTCGTGCCTGGTCCAACCGAACGAAGGAGCGGACGATCCGCTTCGATGACACGTCCGAGCACGTTGACCCGCTTGTCGGCCTGAAGGTCTGTCTTCGTCACTTGCATTTCGCCAGCATAGCGCCCGTAATCCATGTTGTCAATCGTGATCGTGCCGAGCGGTCGCTGTTTCGCCGCAACCGGTTCGAGCAAACGGTCCCCGGTGCGACCATACGCTCGTGATTCGACGGAACGGATGACATCGCGCGCCGGGTCCATCCGGTTCGTCTGGACGCGGTAGAGCGCCGCCTCGATTGTCGTATACGCCTCGGCCCGGAGGACGAGCATCCCGTCCGCGTATGACGCGAACTGTTCGACCGTCGCATCCGCTAGTCCCGGGTCACCGATCAAAATGCGGTCGACACTACCCGTCAACTCTAAATAAGCAGCGAACGTCGACAGCTGCCGGTGGTCTTCAAGCGTCGGCAGTCGTTCGTATAGCGGTCCGCGGAGCGTCCCATCTCCCGGGATGAACGCCTGCACGCTCAACCCTTGTCGTTTTAACCAGTCATTTTTTTCATCAAACCATTGCTGGTCGAGCCCGGTCTCCGGACGCGGATAGAAGTTGTGCCATGCTTCGACATTGTCCGTCATAAGCCCTTCCCGTTTCATCTCGTCGAGCTCTTCAGCAGTCAACGTGCTCGCGTTCAAGGCGACGGTCATCCGTTTCGACAGATCGGCGACTTGTTTCGGGGTCACCCCGTAATCGACGCGGAGGCCGGTCACGCCCCAGTCGATGAGCGTATGGGCGTCGTCCCACGTCTTCCCGAGCGCGGCGAGCGAAGTCGGGGCGATATCGGCGAACAGTTCCATGTCGTGCTGTCGCGCGAGCGTGCCGAGTCGTCGCAACCCCTCCGTGTAGACCGATGGATCGTCTTCCGGGATATGTAGCGATGTGAACAGTGACGTGAAACCGATCTCACGCATGCGTTTCATCCACACCGTGAACGCTTCTGTCAGCGGTTCGCTCAAGTAAACAGATAACCCTCTCATATAAAACAGCCCTCCCTATTCAAAAAGGTGACTCGAAAGAGCCACCTTGGTTGTTAAATCCCATCCGCCATCTCTTCTTTGAAACCGAAGAAATACGTGAAGATGAAGCCAGCCGCATACGAGATGACGAGACCCCCAATATACGTCAAGTACATCCCATTGTCGATGAGCGGTGTGAGCGAAAGACCTGAGACCCCGATCCCGAGCGCTGCCGTTTGCATCGACGCTTGGAACGCACCGCCGACCGCGGCTCCCATACAAGCCGTCAAGAACGGACGACCGAGCGGAAGCGTGACCCCGTAAAGAAGCGGTTCGCCGATTCCGAGGAAACCGACGGGGATTGCTCCTTTAATAATGTTGCGGAGACGTTGGTTGCGCGTCTTCACGAAAATCGCAAGCGCGGCCCCAACTTGTCCCGCTCCTGCCATCGCAAGGATTGGCAAGAGCGCCGTGTTGCCAACGGTGTTCAGTAACTCAAGGTGAATCGGTGTCAAACCATGATGCAAGCCGACCATGACGAGCGGCAAGAAGAAGCCCGCGAGGACGGCCCCTGCGACCGGTCCGCCGATTTCAAGCACGGCGTTCAGTCCTTGCATGATGCCGTCTGACAACACGCCCGCGACCGGCATGATTGCATAGAGCGCCGTGAAGCCGACGACGAGCACCGTAAGTAGCGGCGTAAAGATAATATCAATCGAGACTGGCATGAAGCGGCGGACGTGTTTTTCGATATACGTCATGAGCCAAGCGGCAAAGATGACACCGAACAGTCCACCCCTTCCGACGACGAGTGCTTCCCCATAGATGACGATATCGGCGAGTAACGGGTTGAACAAAATCCCCCCGGCAATCGCTCCGAGCACCGGCGTCCCGCCGAACTCTTTCGCCGTATTCCACCCGACGAGGATGGCGAGATAGGCGAAGACCGTGCTCCCGAGCACAAGCAGAATTTGCATCCACGTCTCGGTCCGGTCGACACCAGCGTTGACGGCAAAGTTCGCTGCCCCGTTGATGATCCCTGAAGCGACAAGTCCCGGGATGAGCGGGATGAAGATGTTCCCTAAGCGACGCAAGAAACGTTTGAACGGTGACTTCTGTTTATCTTTCACTTTTTGACGCTCGATGGCCGCCCGCTCGTCAGGCGTCAAGTTCGCATCGACTGCCTCTTCCCCGATAGCGAGCCCCGTCTCACGGCTCAAGTGATCCGCGACACGGTTGACCGTTCCCGGTCCGACGACGATTTGCAGCGTCTCGTCATCGATGACGCCCATGACACCGTCGATTTGTTTGAGTGCCGAAATATCTGCCTTCGTTGGGTCTTTCAACGACAACCGGACGCGTGTCATACAGTGCGCGAGTTGGCGGATATTATCTTTTCCCCCGACGTGCTCGAGTATGGCTTGAGCCAACACCTCTTCTTTCTTCATCTCGTAATCCCCCTTAAATCGCGTCGCGGACGAATCCGTTCGCGCGCTGTAATCGCTCGACTGCCTCTGCATAGGAGACGTCGGCTAAAATCATGACGATCGCCGTCTTGACGTGGCCGTTCGATGAAGCGAAATAACGCGCGGCCGTCTGTTCGTCGACCCCTGTCGCTTCCGCAATCATCCGTTTGGCCCGAACTTCCAATTTCTCGTTCGTCGGTTGCACGTCGACCATCAAGTTTTGATACACTTTGCCCACTCCAATCATCGACGCCGTCGAGATCATGTTGAGGACGAGTTTCTGGGCCGTCCCCGCCTTCAAGCGCGTCGATCCGGTCAATACTTCCGGTCCCGTCTCGACTTCGATTTTGAACTCGGCGTGGTCGCTGATTTTCGAGCCTTTGTTGCAGGATAGCGCCGCCGTCGTCGCACCGACTTCACGTGCGTAATCAAGTCCGCCGATGACGTACGGGGTCCGGCCGCTCGCGGCGATGCCGACGACCGTATCGTCTGGATTCAAGTGAAGCGCTTTCAAATCATTGATTGCCAAATCTATACTATCCTCTGCTCCCTCGACCGCTTTGACGAGCGCGCGTTCACCCCCAGCAATCAAGCCGACGACCATGTCCGCTGACACGCCGAACGTCGGGACACATTCTGCCGCATCTAAAATACCGAGTCGTCCACTCGTCCCCGCACCGATATAGATTAAGCGTCCGCCTCGTTTAAACGATGTGATCGCTCGTTCTACGACTTGTGCGATGACCGGAAGCTGTTGCTTGATCACGTGAGGCACCGACTGGTCCTCTTCATTCATCACGCCGAGCAGTTCCTCAACCGTCATGTCATCTAGGCGCATCGTCCGTTCGTTCCGTCGTTCCGTAGCCAATTTGTCTAACATCGCCACCATCCTTTCTTCTCTCTAGTTTTATTGTACTAATTTGAAATTAAAAGTCAAACTTATTTAAAAAAATAAAGAATTATAATTTCATAAGCGCTCGACTTGAGTGCCAACAAAAAAACTCGGCCGTTTGAGGCCGAGTTCACTTCATTCGATGTCTTTTTTCAACACGTGGACGTGGACACCATCCCCTGTGACCGAGTCTTGCTCATACACGTAGCCTTGCCGCTCCCAAAAACGACGGGCCCGCACGTTCGTCGGGAGCACACCGAGCCGGAACGTCGTCTGGAACGGACGCATGTGGTCCCGCTCGAGTTGATCGTATACCGTCTGGGCGAGACCGGTGCTGTGAAGTTGTTCGTCGACGAGGAGCAGGCCGAGCCAGAGTGAGCCGTCGACCGGGTGACGCCTCAACAAATCCGCCATCGCCACGATCGCCCCGTCGTCTTCCACGACGAGGCTGACCGTACCTGTCGCCTCGAAGTCAGCCAAATTCTCATCGCGGAACACTTCGAGCGTCTGAGCGTTCAATCCGGCGAACGCTTGTTGTCTCATGAGGAAAGCTGCCACTCGTTCGCGGTCTGACGCTTCATATCGGCGAATCACCGGCGCAGCTTCACCATCTCGTCGCGCGCCTCGGCGTAACGATCGATCAGCCCTTCGCCTTTTCGGTGCAACAGACCCATGTAGAGCGTGTCGATAATCGTCAATTGTGTCATCCGTGAGGCGATGCTCGCGATTCGGTAATCTCGTTCGACGGTCGGTGTGCACAGACGGACGTCCGCCTCGCGGTAAAGCGGCGACTTGTCGAGGTCGGTGATGGCGACGACGGTGACGCCTTTTTTCTTGGCGAACCGGACGAGCTCGAGCACGTCTTTCGTCCGGCCCGACGTGCTGATCGCGACGAAGACGTCGGTCGGCCCGAGATGCGGGATGAGCGACAGCATATAGTGAAAGTCTTGCGACGTCAGAGCGGCGTAGCCGAGTTTCGTGAACTTGTACTGCGCATCATAGGCGGCCGTCGATGAGCCGCCGACTCCGTAGAAGATGACCCGGTTCGCGCGAGCGAACGTATCGATCGCATGTTCGAGTTCGCGTTTGTCCATCGCCTCGGCACATGCCTCGATGGCCATTTTGTTCACGTGGATGACTTTTTGGAACGAGTCGTACGGCGTGTCCTTTTGTTGAAGGACGTTAAAGTCGGTCAGCATCGTCTCTGTGATCGCCAAGTCTTTGACGAGGGCGAGCTTGAACGATTTGAAGCTGTCGATCCCGACGACGCGCGCGAAGCGGACGATGCTCGCTTCTGACACGTCGGTCTTTTGGGCGAGTTCTTTCGTCGTCATATTCGGGACGAGCGTCGAATGGGTCAAGATGTAGTCCGCGATCTTCTTTTCGACGGACGTCATCTCGCCTTGGGCGAGCTCGATTTTTTTCAGTAAGGATTCCATCAGGTCATCCCCTTCCTGCTACTAGTTGCTGTATTTAATGATAGCGGATTCTTTCCCTACATTCCAACTTGGACACGAAAAAGGCTGAGCTCGCGCTCAACCTGTAGGTGAGACTTACAAGTTTTTTGTATTGAACGTGTCGCCGCCTTGGATTGTTCCATTTTGAAAACCTTTATCAAACCACCGTTTCCGCTGTTCCGACGTCCCGTGCGTGAACGAGTCCGGCGTGACGTAGCCACGCGCTTGTTTTTGCAACGTGTCGTCCCCAATTTGATGCGCCGCGGTCATCGCCTCTTCGACATCACCCGCCTCTAAATAGCCCATGCCTTGGGCATGATGCGCCCAAACACCGGCATAGTAGTCGGCTTGAAGTTCGAACCGTACCAAGTACGTGTTGAACTCGATCTCGCTCATCTCGTTTCGCAGCGGCATGATCTCGTCTGTCGTGCCGAGCAACGTCTGCACGTGGTGTCCGACCTCATGGGCGACGACGTACGCCATCGCGAAGTCGCCCGGCGCATTGAAGCGCTGACTGAGTTCGTCATAGAAACTCAAATCGATATACAGTTTCTGATCGCCCGGGCAATAAAACGGTCCGACCGCCGAGCCAGCGATCCCACACGCCGACTCGACTTGTCCTGAGTAGAGGACGAGCGTCGGTTCCCGATACGTCAAGCCGTTCTCGGCAAAGATGTCGGTCCACACTTCTTCGGTGTCACGCAAGACGACCGAGACAAAGTCCGCCATTTCTTCTTCCCGCGCCGAGCCTTGATACGTCTCAGAAGACTGCGGCTCACCGATTCCGATATTGTTGACGATGTCTCCCGGGTTACCCCCGTTCAAAAGCGTGACGACGATGACTAAAATCAGGCCAAGACCGCCTCCGATTCCCGCAATCCCTTTTCCCCCAACACTTCGGCCTCGCCGGTCTTCGACATTCCGACTCGCCTGTCTGCCTTTCCATTTCATACGATTGTTCCTCCTACTGCTAGTCTGTCTTGTTACTTACCCGGATTCATCTCGTTTCGCACCTGCTTTTTTCACATTTTCCCATCGTGTTCGGTGTTTGAGTCCTAACCAAGTAGGAAACAGGTTAGGAGAACGTTTACTTTAGGGAGGAATTAAGATGGGATTAGCAAGCGACTTGAAACAATTGCGTCAGATTGAATGCAAGGACAAGTGTGTGCTATCGGTCTACCTTAATACAGGACCTAACCAACAAGGCGACTGGTCAATCCACTTGAAGAACGGTTTGAAGCGGATCGGTGAATATTTAGAGGCGTCCGGTGACGAGACGCAACTGAAGAACTTCAAAAAAGTACGGAAGCAAGTCGATCAGGAACTCGGCAAACACCGGAACGACTTGGCGCGAAGCCTAATCATTTTTGCTTCGGAAGAGAACGATTTATTTGAAACATACTACCTTCAACACGATGTCGAGACGTCGTTCCACTGGGAAACGAAGCCAGTACTTGAACCACTCGAGGCGTTACAACAAAAATTCCCGTCCACCGGTATTATTTTGACGAACCTCGACCACGTGACGGTACTCGACACCTCACTCGGACACATCGATGCGACGTTCGAATTCGCGTTCGACCCTGAGACCGAGGAGTGGGTTCGGTTTGAGGGGACGGCTTCGGGTGACCGTATGGCGTCGAGTAGCTCGCAAGTCGATAAATTCGATCGTCGACTTGCCGAAAATCTCGGTCGGTTCTACCGTGACCTCGCCCAAACTGTCGAACAGATGAAAGGTGCACACGACTGGGAATCGCTTGTCGTCATCGGAGAAGCCGAGCTTTCCAACTCGTTCCGTGACGAGTTGCGGACGAAACCAGAGCGCGTCGTGCACAAAAATTTGTCGAAATCGAGTGCACCTCACATCATCGAAGCTGCATTCCATTGATTTTCCGCTTTCCTCTCGACTAGTGATTCTCTAAAATAGAAGAGAACTAGAAAAGGAGGAAATGATATGCCATACGTTACCGTAAAAATGCTCCCGGGCCGTACTGTTGAACAGAAACGTGCCTTGATTGAGAAAGTGACAGACGCCGTCTCAGAGACGACGAACGCACCGAAAGAGAACATCACCGTCTTCATCGAAGAGATGGACGCGACGAACTACGGTCAAGCCGGTGTCATGCACGCCGACAAAAAATAACGCCAGTCACCCGCGCATCCAGTTGGACGCGCGGGTGTTTTTTCAGTCTTCTAAGTTCACTTCGAACCGCTCGCTCGGAACGGTCGGTTTGATTAAGTGCCGGGTCGCCCGCCAGACGTGATAACCAAGCCGATCGAGCCAAAGGAGCGCTTGAACTTTGCGAATCGTCTGCTCCATTTCAAGCTGGTTCGCCGCCGTCTCCTCTAACATCTCGGCCCGATGCGCTTTCCGGTACTCGGCGAGCTGCTTCGACGCCGTCTTCCATTGTTTCGAATCTTCCGGCGGCGTGTGATGGTTGAGGGCATCGACAAGCTCGAGCTCGTGCAAGACGAGCTGACGTGCGACTAAAAAGTCAGTGTCACGGAGGGCGTCGACGGGATCGACTTCGCGCAGGACGAACAGCCAGCGCTCCAAATGGTCGATCGTATGGAGCAGTGACAAGTGTTGTCCGTAGTCGTTTCGGCCCTGTCCTTCTTCCAATTGAATCGTGCTCAAAAATACCCGGACGTCACCGAGCGTCTTCTCGACGAGCTGCAACTCGTCCTCCCGCTTGCGCGCTTCCGTCAATAACAGTTTCGTCTCGTTTCCGAGATAGCGCTCGATCTCAATCAACGAACGTCTTGCCGCCTCGAGTGCGACCGTCGGAATCCGCGACATGTTTGGGTCGAGGAAACGGATCAGCTTTTCAGACCGACTCGGCACCCATTTGAGCAACCGCCGGCTGAACGCTTTGTGAAACGGCAGAAACGTCAACACGCCAAGCAAGTGAAACGACGTATGGAACAATGCGAGCCGCAATAGCTCATTCCAATTCAACCAGTCAGCCACGCGATTGACGACACCAAACAAGAGCGGGAACGTCAGCCAGCCAATCAACAAAATCGAACTATGAACGAGTACGTGTCCGAGCACGATGCGCCGCGCTGATTTCCATCCTCCGAGCGAGCCGAGCGCGACGACAAGACTCGTCCCGGCACTCTGCCCGAGTACGAGGAATGCAGCCTGCGCGAGCGTCACCGTGTCGGTCGCGAGCGCCGTCATCGTCAAGACGAGACCGATGCTCGACGATTGCAAGACGACGGTCATGAACAGACCCGTGCCGAGCAAGGCTAATTGATGAAGTAGTGTGTCGGTGTCCCAGCCCGAAAACGAGAACGTGACGACTTCCCGCATCGCTTCTTGAAGTGTGCCGATGCCGACAAAAACAAGTCCGAGACCGACGAGCAACATCCCAATCCGCTTGACTCGTCGTCCAATCAAGCGGAGCGCCATCCCAAGGCCGATGAGCGGCAGTAAGAGCTCTCGAATGTCGACGTTGTAGCCGAGGAGCGCTACGATCCATCCCGTCGTCGCACTACCGGCGTTCGCCCCGATGACGAGCGTGAGCGCCTGCGTGAACGTCAACAGCCCTGCGCTGACGAAACTGATCGTCATGAGCGTCGTCACGGTCGAGGACTGAAACAACGCCGTCATCGTCGCACCGAGAAATGCCCCTGCCACCGGTCCTTCCGCCATGCGGTTCAATCGCTCTCGCAGTCTTTCCCCAGCCAAGCTTTTCAACGTATCGGTCAACAGCATCATCCCTAACAAAAAGATGCCGATTCCGCCGATGAGCGTCCCGATCCCCATGGTGTCACATCCTTTTCAAGCGATTCAATCGCCGCGTAACGTTGACAACATCCATGATTTTTCTGAAGCGTGGTCTTTCAAGTTCAACAGCACGTCCTCAGGGTAATAGATTTTCTCGTCCGACTGTCGCGAATTCAAAATCGATTGGACGAGCATCGACACCTCTGAAATCTCGCGACGGTCGCCGTCGTTCATCTGCAGGTAAATCCCTTCGTACGTGCCGTGTCCTTTATATAGATCATATGGCAGCTGGCTGAGCTGGTCCTCGAGTAAATAATAGCGCGTCGGCAACCCGATCGCTTCCATCGTCGACCGTAACCGGTCCATATAGCGGACGCGGTTCGCTTCTGGGAAGTTTTTATACTTTAACAGGCGACGATTGACGAAACGGCTCGCCAGATCGGCCAAAATCGGGTCTGCCTCGTCCATCCATTCTTGGAAATAGAAGTAGACGATCGTCTCGTCGAGCTTCAAATAGTGTTCGAGCGTCATCTCGTCATGGTTGAAGATCGGCAAGAAATGCTTCGGTGTCATTTCGAACACATAACCCGATTCATGCAGTTCTTGGGCCCGCTCGAGCACGGCTTTTAATAGCAAGTCACTCGAACGCGTCGCCGGATGCAGATAGACTTGCCAATACATTTGATAGCGCCGCATGATATAGTCTTCGATCGTATGCATCCCCGACTGTTTGACGACGATTTGATCTTCGTCCGGCCGCAACACGCGCAGCATCCGCTCGAGGTCGAACTTCCCGTAACTGACGCCGGCGAAATGGGCGTCGCGAAGTAAATAGTCCATCCGGTCGACGTCGAGCTGTGAGCTGAGCATGTTGACGATGAGCCGGTTCGGGTGCGTCTTGTTGATGATGGCCGCGACTTCTTCCGGGAACCCAACGCCCATCTCCGAGAGGACTTTATTCACTTCCGTGTCCCCTAAGATGATTCGTTCCGTCCAGACTTCATGGCGGACTGAGAAGACGTGCTCGAACGCGTGCGAGAACGGGCCGTGCCCGACGTCGTGCAACAGTGCCGCCGCGAGCAACAGCTCCCGGTCGCGATCGTCCCATTCCGGATAGTCGCGGAACTGGTCGATCAACTGCCGGGCAATCTCATAGACGCCGAGCGAATGGTGGAATCGGGTGTGTTCAGCCCCGTGGAACGTCAAAAACGACGTCCCGAGCTGCTTGATCCGACGTAACCGTTGAAACTCTTTCGTGTTGATCAACTCCCAAATGAGATGATCGTAGACGTATATATAACGATGGACCGGGTCTTTAAACACTTTTGACCCAGATAGCTGACCTCGTGATGTGTACATGTTGGTGCCCCCTGCGTTTTATGTATTGTACTGATTCGACTTCTTCCGAGTCGTTCCCTCCATGCTATAATGAGGAAGATATTATTTTTTGAAAAGGAATTATGTATATGATCCATCCACTTTTACGACAACCGACTTACCGCCTGATCGACCAATCATCACTCGGTGCGGCGTTTCAAGCCGAGCAATCATTCGCGACGGACGATACGCTGTGCGCGTCGACGAAACACCAAGGCGCCGTCTTTCGGGCCTGGGTCCATCTGAACACAGTCGTGCTCGGGATTCAAGACGCGCGGCTGCCCCATCTGCGTGACGGCATCCGATTGCTGCACGAACACGGCTATCGCCCCGTCGTCCGTAACTCGGGAGGACTTGCGGTCGTCCTCGACGAAGATGTATTGAACCTATCTCTTATTCTACCCGAGAATGACGGCATTCAAATCGATAGCGGCTATGAGGCGATGACGTCGCTCATTCAACATATGTTCAAAGACGTGACGGACAACATCGTGCCTGGTGAGATCGTCGGTTCGTACTGCCCAGGCAGCTTCGATTTATCGATTGATGGTAAAAAGTTCGCCGGCATCTCGCAGCGACGCGTCCGCGGCGGTGTCGCCGTCCAAATTTATTTGAGCGTCCGCAAAAGCGGCAGCGCTCGTGCTGCCCTCATACGTGATTTTTACGACCGTGCCATCCAAGGCGAAGCGACAAGATTCACGTACCCGGCGATCATCCCGGAGACGATGGCGTCGCTCGAAGACTTGCTTCACATCCCTCTCACCGTCAACGATGTGCTCCGCCGCGCCTATGACGTGCTCGGGGAGACGAGCCGACTCGTCCCGGCAACGCTCGACACAGACGAACAAGCGACGCTCATCGTTCAGCTCGATCGCATGTGGCAGCGAAACGAACCGATCCGTGACATTGAACACCAACTACTAGAGGAGTGATCCAACCATGTTCAAAATCATAACCGATACCGGTGCTGATTTGACGCAAGACCAGATCGTCGAATACGGCCTCGAGATGTTACCGCTCGGGGTCATCATCGACAACGAAGAGTTTTTAGACGGAGAGACGATTCAGCCGAAAGAAGTATATGACGCGATGCGTGTCGGCAAGACGCCGAAGACGTTCCAAATCGAGGCGGCCCGGATTGAACACTGTTTCCGCCAACATCTCGAGTCTGAGATCCCGTTCCTTTACCTCGCCTTCTCGGGCGAACTGTCCGGTACATATCAAACGGCCGTCATGGTCGGGAACTTGCTTAAAGAAGAATACCCGAACAGCACGTTCCATATTCTCGACACGCGGACCGCGTCGGTCGGACAAGGATTGTTCGTCCGAACGATCGCCGAATACGGCCAAGACCACTCGTACGAGGAGACGATCGCCTACGCCGAGTCGATCATCGGGAAGATCCGCCACTTGTTCACCGTCGAATCGCTCGAGTACTTGATGCGCGGTGGCCGCGTCTCGAGAGCGAGCGCGTTCATCGGGGACTTGTTGACGATTTTACCGCTGCTCACTGTCCGAGATGGTAAGCTCGTCCCGATCGAGAAGATTCGCGGCCATAAAAAAATGATGCGGCGCATCGTCGAGTGGATGACCGAGTCGAAACCGCTCATCGAAGGACATCACATCTTTATCGGTCACGGGGACGACCCGGCCAAAGCCGATCAACTGGAAGCATTGCTACTTGAACAGATGAATCCGGCCAGCGTGACGAAGACGATCGTCGGTTCGGCGATTGGCGCGCACACAGGTCCTGGACTCCTTGTCGTCAGTTACTTCGAGGCGTAAACCAAAACTAAAAGCAGCGAGCACCCTCAAGGGCGCTCGCTGTTCTCATTTATTCCAGTTCTTGAAGCCGTCACCGAATTCGAGGTGGAGTTCGTCACCGAACATACCGTTCTCAAACGTCGGGACGTCGACCGGGAGCTTGCCTCCTGGTTTGACTTCACCGAAAATGGCGCGAATGCCAGCCGGAAGGTTTGGTCCAGCCGATTTGGCGTTACCTGCTTCAGAGTCCGGTCCGTTCGGGTCACCTTTGAAGCCATAGATGAGCAGCTGGGCCGGCGCATCCGGTTGGACAGCCACATCGTACGGGTTACGAAGGCTGAGCAACACCGATTTCTTGCCCGTCTCGTTGGCATAGCGGAACACTTCTGCCGGTACGTAATTGTCCGCTGACGTCGCTTTCAGCTTGGCGCTGTTGTTCACGTTCGAGCCGACGATGATATAGTCGGCCGCATCGAGCTTCTCTTTAAGGGCCGGATTTTGATCCAAGTGTTTCGTTGACGCCGTATAGTTCGCCGTGATGACGTTCACTTGTTTCATGTTGCCCGCGTTCTTTTTAAGCGATTTGATCGTCTTGACCATGCTGTCGGTCTGGTCTTTCGCTGGCGAGATGACGAGCACCGTATCGCCTTTTTTCGGTTTGAATGGGAGCGTCTTGTCGTCGTTCTTCACGAGCGTAACGGCTGCTTCGGCGATTTCACGCTCTTTCGCCTTATGCTCGGCACTGCCGACGACCGTGTTCGCTTCCGCAAGTTTCGCCTCGAGCGTCGTCGTATCCACTGACTCGCTCCAAATCCCGCGTTCCGCTTTCAGTTTCAAGATCCGTTCGACCGCTTCATCGATCTTCGCTTCCGGCAAACGTCCGCTCTCGACAGCCGCCATGACGTCTTCAAAGATCGTCTCAAGTTTCACAACGTCCGCGTTCGACCGTAAAATCGTCGGCATGAGGGCGATATCGACGCCCGCTTCAAACGTCTTGATGACCGCCTCGGCTTCGGTGAAGTTATCCACGATCGCCTGCATGTTCAAAGCGTCTGTGATGACGATGCCGTCATAGCCCATCTCGTCACGCAAGACGCCGGTGATGACGTCGTCAGAGAGCGTCGCCGGGAGCGGGAACGTGCCACGCGGAGAGTTGACGACCTCGTCCTCGATTTGTGGCATCCCGATGTGGGCCGTCATGATCATATCGATGCCTTCCGTGATGGCCCTCTTGAACGGCAACAGCTCGAGGCCGCGCAAGTCTTCGAGTGACTTATCGACGATCGGTAAGCCGTAGTGCGAGTCGACCGCCGTGTCGCCGTGCCCCGGGAAATGTTTCGCCGTCGCGGCAACGCCTTGGTCCTGAATCCCTTGCGTCATCGCTGAGCCGAGTTCGCCGACGAGCTCCGGGTCACTCGAGAACGAGCGCACCCCGATGACCGGGTTGGCCGGATTGTTGTTGACGTCTAAGACCGGACCGAAGTTGACGTTCACCCCGAGCGCGTTCAACTCTGACCCGATGATGTTCCCCGCATCATACGCGTATTGGCTGCTCCGCGTCGCCCCGAGCGCCATGTTCCCAGGTAAGTTCGTGCCGGTCCCGAGCCGGGTCACGATCCCACCTTCTTGGTCGATCGTGATGAAGAGCGGGATGTCGTTGCTGTCGTCTTGCTTGACGACTTCTTGCAGGTCGTGGACGAGTTTCGTCGTCTGTTCGGTCTCGGTCACGTTTTCCGCGAACAAGATGACACCTCCAAGGTCGAACCGGTCAATGACCCGTGCCACATCTGGCGCGAGTGCCGTATGGTTCGCCCCGTTCCAAAGTCGGAAGTCTGGCATGATCATCTGTCCGAGTTTCTGTTCGAGCGTCATCGCCTCGAGTTGCGCGTTCACCCGTGCTTCAATCGATGGCGCCGGTGTTTCTTCTGCCACGACGGCGTTTGCCATCGGGACGGACGAGACGAGTAACGCTGTCGTCAATCCGAGTGTTGCTGTCCAGTTCAGTACTTTGTTCATGTTTTCACTCCTTTTTGAAAGTTCCCCCGACCACAAACAAAAAGGCATGGAGGAATAAGCGTTGCCTCACCAACGCTCGTTCACCCCATGCCTGATCGAATCAGTTACATATGGTCATTATTCAGGTGGTCAACGTCAGTATAGCAATTCAAAAAATGGGAAACAATGACTTTGATGAAAGCGTAACCATTTTGAAACATATGACCTGTCTTGCAACACGTTCCACCTGTATTGGCAAAGCCAATAATTTGAGTGGTTCGATTTGCATTTGTTTTTTGGTAAACTCATTTCGTTAGGGGTTGACATGATAAAGGGGGAATCGGAAGTGGCAAGAGGGGAACTGAAACGAAAACCAGAATGGCTGAAAATCAAATTGAATACGAACGAGACGTATACCGGTCTTAAAAAGATGATGCGGGAGAAGAATTTGAACACGGTCTGCGAGGAGGCGAAATGCCCGAACATCCATGAGTGTTGGGCCGTCCGCCGCACGGCGACGTTCATGATTCTCGGGAGCATCTGTACACGGGCGTGCCGCTTCTGCGCGGTCACGACCGGGAAACCAAACGAACTCGACTGGGAAGAGCCGAAACGCGTCGCCGAGTCGGTTCGGCTCATGAACTTGAAACACGTCGTCATCACCGCCGTCGCCCGCGACGACTTGAACGATTATGGGGCGACCGTATTCGCCGAGACGGTCCGCTCCATACGCGCGTTAAACCCGGAAACGTCGATTGAAGTATTACCGTCCGACATGATGGGCAACTTCTCGGCACTCCAGACGTTGATTGACGCGGGGCCGGACATCATGAACCATAACTTGGAGACAGTGCGCCGCTTGACGCCGCGAGTCCGGGCTAAAGCGACGTACGACCGCACCCTTGAATTCCTAAAACGTTCCAAAGAATTGAATCCGGACATCCCGACGAAATCGTCAATCATGCTCGGTCTTGGCGAGACAAGAGAAGAATTGATTCAAGCGATGGACGACCTCCGGGCCCATGACGTCGATATTTTGACGCTCGGTCAATATTTACAGCCGACAAAGAAACACCTCGACGTCGAGCGCTACTACCACCCGGACGAATTTGCCGAGTTGAAAGAAATCGCCTTGTCAAAAGGCTTCTCACATTGCGAGGCCGGTCCGCTCGTCCGCTCGTCGTACCACGCAGACGAACAAGTCCATAAGGCACGTCGCCATACGATGTTGCCAATCGATTGAGAGAAAGAAGAGACACGATGACTGATACAACATGGCACATTTTAACGACACAATCACTCGCCCCGGCTGAAAACATGGCGATCGATGAAGCGGTCTCAGGCTGGGTCGCCCGCGGCGAACTGAAACCGACACTCCGCTTCTATTCATGGGCCCCGCACGCGATCAGCGTCGGGCGCTTCCAACGGGCGACCCGCGACCTTGACCGTGAGGCGCTCGCAGCGAACGGCATCCCCGTCGTCCGCCGCTTGACCGGGGGCCGGGCCGTCTTACATGCCGACGAATTGACGTATAGCGTCATCTTGCCCGAAACGACGCCGACACTCCCGACGAACGTCATCGAGAGCTATCGCCTGTTGACCGAAGGCGTAAGGCGCGGCTACAGAGCGCTAGGCGTCGCTGCCGAATTCTCGGTACCGTTGACCGAAGACGATCGTGAAGTATTGCGGAAACCGAAGTCGGCCGTCTGTTTCGACGCCGCTTCTTACTACGAACTCGCCGTCGACGGCCGTAAAGTGGCGGGTAGTGCTCAAGTCCGGCACCAAGGGGCGGTCTTACAGCACGGGTCAATTCCACTATCAATCGACGACGACGTCCTGTTCGATTGCTTTAAGATGGAAGCAGACGAGAAAGCACAAGCGAAAGCACGGTTCAGCAGCAAAGCGGTCGCTTTGAACGAGACGCTCGGCCGCTTCGTGACGTTCGACGAAGTCGCTGCGGCGTTTGAGGACGGGTTCCGCGACGCGTTTCAACTGACGTTCGAGCCGCTCGTGTTCACGTCAGAACAGCAAGATGAGATTGCTCGCTTAGTTGAAAAGTATGAGAGTGACGACTGGGTCTGGAAACGCTGAGATGCATGAACCGAAAAATGTCCTGCTGAAACGATTCAGCAGGACATTTTTTATAAAGTTGTCTTCGGGTCGCGCAACAGATGCTTAATGTCGCGGAACGTGACGAACGTCATATTTTTCGCATCGTACAATTTGTAACGAAGCGATTTTAAACTAGAGAACAGTCCGATCGTCGTCGCTTTTTGCAACGGCGGCGTCGCCGTATGCGCTTTTTCGAGGTTATAGTTCGGCACGCGCGGGCTCAAGTGGTGGACGTGGTGGAAGCCGATATTGCCTGTCACCCACTGCAACACTTTCGGCAACTCGTAATACGAACTGCCTTCGATTGCCGCTTTGACGTAATCCCATTCGCTCTCATCTTCGAAATACGAGTCTTCGAACGTATGTTGGACGTAAAACAGCCAAATCCCGAGGACACCGGCCGTGAACATCGTCGTCCCTTGAACGATCAAGAACGCCTGCCAGCCGACCAAATAAATCATCAGACTATACAGCACAACGAGCGAGAGGTTGATGACATACGTGTTCGTCCGCTCTTTTTTGCGGGCGTCCTTGCGGTTAAACCGACTCGTGACGAGAATCAAGAACAGCGGTCCGAGACCGAACATGACGAGTGGGTTGCGATAGAGACGATACTGCAGACGCGTCCATTTCGAGGCCTCGACATATTCTTCGATCGTCATGACCCAAATGTCACCGACACCGCGCTTGTCGAGGTTACCACTCGACGCGTGATGGATCGAATGCTCCCGCTTCCACTTCTCGTACGGGAACAGCGTCAACACACCCATAATCGTGCCGACGACGGCGTTCGCTTTCTTGTTTTTGAAGAACGAACCGTGCGTGCAATCGTGGAAGATGATAAACATGCGGACGACGAACCCGGCCGCGATGACGGCGAGCGGAATCGTCAGCCACACCGACACTTGACGTGCTTGGTACGCGAGGAACCAGGCGACGAGGAACGGCAGGATCGTGTTGATCATCTGCCGGACACTGACTTTGACGTCTGCCTTTTCAAAAGGCGAGACGTGTTTACGTAGCTGGGCGATCTTTTCTTTACTCATATGTGAGCCTCCTTGAATTCGACAGCGTTCACGACGCGTCTAAAGTGATGATATGAAATGAAACCGACAACCGACGTTCGTGAAGGTGAATTCATAGTATCCGTATGGTCATCTTCCCCACCTAAACTAATACCAGGTGATTATACCATGTATTATCTTAAAGGAGTGTTAGATTTTAGAAACAGATTGATTGAACGTGCAAATCATTGAGTGAGCCTGACCGGAATAACCGATTTACTTGTATTGTATAATGTACGTTGCACAAAAGATGAATTCAGAAAGAGTTGATTTTAAGACATGAAAAAAATAATCAAACTGAGCTTCATCCTGTATCTGATTGGACTGTTCGTCCTGATGTTCAGCGGGGGGCGCGGCCAACTTTTCACTAACTTATCGTTAGTCGAATACATTCAGGCCTCCTCGAACCTTGTCCCGTTTGAAACGATTCGCCTTTATATCCAATCGATCAAGGACGGAAGCTTGAATGTAGACATCCCAATCAAAAATTTAGGTGGTAACGTATTGCTATTCTTGCCGATGGGAATCTATGTGCCGCTGTTTATAAAATCGGTGAATCAAATCGGTAAGTTCGTCGGATTCATGACGGTGCTATTATTCAGCCTTGAAGTCGTCCAACTCGTCACTCGACGCGGTAGTTTTGATATCGATGATTTCATGTTGAATCTCGTCGGTGCCTTGATCGGATACGGGATGTGGCATACGAAGTTTGTGCAACGTCTGCTGCGTACATGAAAACAGAGGACGTCATCCGTTGCGGATGACGTCCTCTGTTCAAACTTGTTATTGTTGGGCGTAAATCGACACCGAACCCCCGTTGACGAAGAACTGACCCCAGCCGTCGCTATTGATCGTGACGAGACGGGTGTTGTTGTTCGTCATATCTTTCCACACTTCACCGGCGTTCTGCTTGCCGACGTACATCCATTTCGATCCGCCCGGTCCGTCAGACAAAATCGTCGCGAGACCCGACTTGGCCCGATCACTCACGCCTTCACGTGTCCAACCGATGACGTCTTGATGATCGAGATAGTCGTGCTGTGTCCCGTAGGCGAAGTCTTTACGTGCTTTCATGATCGGTTGGAGCGATGCCGACATGTTCGGGATCTCCCGGTTCGTCGTCCCTTTCGTCCCGTAGTAGTCTCCGTAGAAGAGCGTCGGATAACCTTGGCTGCGCGTCATGATCGTCGCATAGGCGAGCGGTTTGAACCAGTTGGCGACCGTCGACTCGAGCGACTGCCCTGGTTGTGAGTCATGGTTGTCGACGATTGTCACGGCGAGCGTCGGATGCTGCTCGGTGACAGTGCCTTTCAAAATGTTGCGCATGTCATAGAAGCCGCCGCCGTTGCCGGCCGCTTGGAAGTTATAGTGGAGCGGTACATCGAAGACAGAGTGCGTGTAACCGGTCTTCGCGAGATAGTCGTTGATGGCGCCGAGGTCGTTCTTCCAATATTCGGCGACCGTGAACATCTCTTTGCCGGTCGTCTGCCGGACGCTCGTCACCCACTCTCGCAAATACGCGTGACTGATATGTTTGACCGCATCCAAGCGGAACCCGTCGAGTCCGAGCGAGTCGGCGTACCATTTGCCCCAGTTTTTCATCTCTTGACGGACTTCCGGATGCTCGAAGTCGACGTCGGCATACATGAGATAGTCGTAATTGCCGTTTTCGTTCGAGACGTCCGTGTCCCACGCCTTGCCCGTACTCTTGAACTTGTAGATCCGGCTCAAGCTGCGAGACTGATCCCAGTCGGTCCCGTCAAAGTGATACCAACGCCATTTGAACGGCGAGTATGTATTGTTGCGGCCCGCAAAGTTGAAACCGGTCCAGGCCGAGATGCCATATTCCCCTGACGTCTCTTGGTTCCGGTTCGACGGGTTCACCTCGATCGCTTGGACAGACTCGGTGTAGTCGGCACCGCCCTTATGGTTCATGACGACATCGCCGTAGACGCCGATACCTTTACCACGCAAGTTCGAGATCGCCGATTGGAGCTGCGCTTTCGTACCGTACTTCGTCCGGACGGTCCCTTTCTGGTTGAACTCACCGAGGTCATACAAGTCGTACGCCCCGTAACCGACATCGTTTTGCGACGTCCCTTTATACGCCGGCGGAATCCATACCGTCGTCACACCGATATCTTTCAGGTTCTGAGAGTCGTTCGATAACCGATTCCAATGCAAGCCGTCGTTCGGGACGTACCATTCAAAATACTGCATCATCGTGCCGTTTTGCGGCGTCGCCGCTTGCGCGACCGGTTGCCCGGCAAGTAGCGCAACCGCTGTGACGCCAGCGATGACCGCAAACCCTTGTCGTCTCTTCATCATGCGTTTTCCTCCTATCGAATCAAATGCAAGCGTTTTCATTAATTATCATGAACGATTCCGCTTTAGTTGAACAGAGGATTTTCGAAAAACAGTTCTCTGCACCTAACTATTTTTTTCTTGAATAGTTCAGTCGTCCAAAACAAAAACGGATGGCTTGTGCCATCCGCCTAGTCATCCTTTGCGATCGAGACGTTTTCGCTTCACGAGATAGCCTAAATACGGGAGACCTGTGAAGACGAGTCCGATCGTGACGAGCAACTGGACCATGATCAGTCCCGTCTCAACGAGTCCCGACCAATCCAGTTCAAGCAATATAAACAGGCCGATCCATAAGATGAGCAGTGCCAACGCTACTTTCCCCATCTGTCCTTCGACTTGAGCGTATTTCTCGTGTGTCGTCTCACGGTCCGAGTAGATCGGTCGCGCGTCCGGACTACCTTTGAATACGTGAATCTCGTCCCCGCTCGACGTGACGTGTTCCCAGCCGCTCGCGCGGAATAGCTCGAAATAATCCTCGTCCGGTCGTTTACGATAATCGAGACTATACTGGACGTCCACCGGCTCCCCTTCGACGAGCGTATAGCCAAGCGGTGCGAACTTCTCTAAATGCCAGCCCTTCGCGGCCATTCGTCCCAACTTCTCCATCTCACGCTCTTCAGCGAACGCGAGGCCCCAACTCGCCATATATTTTCGGTTCATCTGTGGCCCTCCCCTTCCAAAATGAAACGTGCGTCGTCGACCATCGCTTGGCGCCGTTTCACGTCTTCGTGTAACAACTCGCGCCCGATGTCCGTGATGATGTAACTCTTTTTCTTGCCGTCCCCGTCGAGCGGTTCGATCAGCGACGCGTTCACGAGTTTTTTGATGATCGTGTACATCGACGCCGGACCGATCTGCATCCGCCCGTTCGTCAACTCTTCGACGAACTGCATGATCAAATACCCGTGCCTTGGCTCGGTCAGCGCGAGCAAGATGTAAAATGTGCTATCGGTCAACTCCCCGAGCCCGATCGTATCGTTCCGTGGCATCGTCTCGCCTCCTATATCATTCATCGATATACTTCTTACTCTTAATATATATCGTTGAATGATATATGTCAATGAATGATATAAAAAAAGCCGCAGACAGGTCGTCTGCGACTTGTTTAGCTCGTGACATAATCGAGATCGTGCAAAATGTAGGCGAGGAAGAAAATCATACTCGGATTCTCATAGCGCGACTGGACTTTCCGGAGTTGTTCCCGGTACGTGACTTCGTACTCGGCCCCGTTCATCTTCCGCTCCATGTTCATCTTGATCAAGGCGTCAAGCTTGTCCATCATATCGACGAGCGACCCTTCGTACGTCGCATCTTTCGAATCGGCCATATAGCGCCGGAACGCTGGTTGCATGTATTCCGGGAGGAGTGACAATAACGCCTCGCTCTCGGCCCGTTCATACGCCTCGAACGCAGCACCGGTCTCAGCCGTCGAGTGCTTCACCGGACCGAGCACGTCCCCGGTCACTCCTTCGACGAGGTCGTGACAGAGCAAGCGCGCCGTCAATTCGGCGACGTCGACCTCGACCCCGTACTTCTCACGCTCGAGCAAGCCGCTGAACAGACCGAGCGCCGCCGCTCGGAAGCCGTGGATGGCGTCGTTGTCGTCAATCGTGTTGAAACGGCCTTTCCAGCGCCGGACGCTATCCATCCGCATGACGTTCTCGATGAACGTTGCGACGTCCGTCTCTGTTTCGACTTGCTCATAGAGCCAGCGGACTGACTCGAGCGGATGGTCGCGGAGCACCGCCTTCATCTCTTTGAGCTTCTCGACGAAGTGTGGCGACCCATGTGTGACTTCACGCCGCACGAACAACATCGCATCGAACGAATCGATCCCGTCGACAATCCGTCCTTCGAACGAGTCGTCTTCTGCCTCTACGAGAAAGCGATAGAAATGCGGCCGGAGCGACTGCGACAACAAGTCGACTAACCCGAGGCTTGCCGTCCGCTCCATCCGTTCAATATGTTCTTTCAAAGTCGGCTCTTTTTTCGTCCGGTGCATGATCGGGCCGGTCTGCACCTCGTTCATATCATGGAACAACGCCTTGCCGAGCACATCGAGCAACTTGACGTCACGCCCTTGATTCTCTTCATAATAGGCCGCGATCAAACTGAACACGGCGACGCGGAAACTATGGCTCGCGGCGTTGTCGTGATAGTGCGGCGCGTATTCATCCCACCGCTGCACGTTTTGCATACGTGTCATCTTGCGGATAAACGTTCCGTTATGCATCAAATTCCTCCTTGCTTGAGACGTTCCCACGCATCGTCATGACAGACGATGTAGAGTGTGTCACTCGGCTGAAGCGTTGTGTCGAGCGCCGTCGCGAAATCGAGACGGTCGTTGACAGCAATCAAGGTGACACCCTGGCGCAACAAGTTTTCAGCGGCATCACGCACTGTCGCCCATTCCGACTTCGGTGCGAGCGCTTGAATGTTGCCACCGGACTGCTTGCTGAGCAGCTGGCGGAAAATCGACGTGGTGCCTGGCTGTAACGTCGCTTTCGCCATAAGGAGTGATACCGAGTCGTTCGCTAAAATAAAGTCGTCAATCCGCACGTGTTTGAACTTCGAGATGTTCCGCTCTTCGCATACTTCGACGACCGTATGGAGGTCAACCCCCCGTTCCGACGATAGCGCCTCGACGGCCGACGCGATCAATAGCGACTTGCCGTCGGCGAGCAGCGTCTCCGTAATCTGCGCATCCGCGAAGATGGCGACCCGGCGCGCTTTCAAAATGTTCGCCTGCAGGAGCACCGCCTCATCGGACGGGTCACCGTGGACAAAATGGACGTTGTCATGATCGTACGGTTCTTCTTTCAATTGGTCGATCAAGACGATTTCCGCCTTCGGCTCATAGCTGAGCACTTCATCGATCGCTTTTTTCGTCTTCGGGGACCACCCGATATAGACGTAATGGCCTTCACCTCGATACACTAGCTTTCCCTCCCGTTTTAAACGTTGAAACGTCGCACCGACCTCAACGAGTTTTCCGATCAAAGCCCCGATAATCCCGATCCCGAACAGGAACAGGAAAATGCCGAGCCAGCGTCCCGCCACTGTCGTCGGGAAGAAATCGCCATAGCCGACCGTCGTCAGTGTCGTCATCGTCCACCAGAACGAATCGAACATCGACGGGAACGTCTCCGGCTCGAGCCAGTAACCGAGGACGGTACCGGTCAAAATAATGACGAGTGATGCCAACACGACGTTCAGAAACGATAATTTCGATAACCCGCGCCACACTCGAAAAAAGATATGCACTGAAATCACTCCATTTCTCCTATATACTAGAGACAACTCAATTGATTTACGAAACCAGTTTGTGTTCGGTTCCGTATAGAAAGAAAAAAGAAAGGACTGACCTATGGACTCCATCGTTTTAGAATACCGACTCTATAAAAATGAGATCTCGTTCGAGCCGCTTTACCATTATACATCGCTCGGGCTTGATGAAGTACTTGCTAGACGCGAATGCGAATTTTTCGTCAAAGACGGCATGACGTACAAACAACGCTCGTCCGCGCTCGAAGGCGACCAATATTTCTTGATTTACGTCGACCGGTACACGGAAGGACCTGTTGACAAGAAAGCAACTGACGACATCAAAGTCGAGATTCGCACGCTCGACGATCGATTCGACAACCCGCTGCTCGAAGCGTACTTCGTCGACCGTCACCTTGACGCGCTCGCCATGCTCGGCAGCGAGTATTTATACGTCGCCGGAAACGAATATGCGCGCGACTCGGCCGAGACGGACGAGGACCGTGGCGTCTACGTCATCTATGTCACCCCGACTGGCTATACACTGGAGGAAACAACATGAAAACAAGCAAGAAGATTTTAAGCGGTCTCTCGGCCGCCGTCTTGACAGCGTCACTCGCGGCGTGTGGTACGGACGAAACGCAACAAGCGACGTTACCGGAAGAGCCAACCGGCTATGAGTGTGACGACTGGGAATGGGACGACGAAACGGAATCATATTACTGCGACGACAGACGGTCCCCGCACTTCGGGAGCTTCTTCTTACTCGGCAGTCTGTTCAATTCAAAGAGTTCACTAAAAAACTCGTCCTCTTATAAAAACTACCGCTCGAACGGTGGCGCCAGCAGCATCACGCCGAATCGATCGAATTCAGGGTCAAACTCTGGACTTGGCAGCGGCTCAAAAGGCGGCTTCGGGGGATGAATCGGCACGACTTGTTCGGCCAAATCCCTTACTTTTGGCCCGACTTGAACGACGAAGAATATGCACTCTACGATTGCCTCGTCTACACGCAAGACGAGGTCGACCGCATCCGGGAAGCGACGCGCGCCGTCGATGCCATCTTCCGGAAAGCCAATCGATTGTTGCGGACGCTCCCAGACGAGACGCTCCGTCTGCTCGGTTATCCGGAGGCGAGCTTGCCGTTTTTGCGTGACAAAGCGCTCCCGCAAGAGACGATCATCGGCCGTTATGACTGGATCGTCAAAGACGGTGTGATCAAACTGATGGAGTTCAACGCCGACACGCCGACGTTCATCAAAGAACTGTTCGATGTGAACCGGTATGTGACGACCGCGTTCGGGCTGAACGACCCGAACGCGAACGCGACAGCCGAGCTGAAGACCGAACTCCGTAAAGCCGTCATCGCGGCGTGGCAACGATTAAATCGCGACGGGACACCAAAAATCGTCTTCACGTCACACGACGACAACATCGAGGACAAATGGACGACCCGCTTCCTGCAAGAGACGCTCGACTTGCCGTCAGAATTCGTCCCGCTCGACCGGTTGCTCGTCGACGTTTACGGCGTCTATACACCGTCGGGCGAACGGGTCGACGTCTTGTACCGCCAGACGTATCCGATCGAGCACTTGGTCGACGACCGGGCGCCGAACGGCGACTTGATTGGTATCCGCCTGCTCGAGTTGAATCAAGCGAAGCACGTGTCGCTCCTTAACCCGCTGTCCGCGTTTCTCATGCAGTCCAAAGGCGTCCAAGCGCTCATTTGGGAACTGTATGAGACGGATACATATTTTGACGAAGCGGAGCGCCAGGTCATCCGGACTCACTTGTTACCGACTTATCTCGAGGCGGACCCATTTTTAAGCCAGAGCGCTTACGTGCAAAAACCCGCCTTCGGACGTGAAGGCGACTCGGTCATTTTGTATACCGAAGACGGCGTCCCGTTCCACAAAGAAGTGCTGCAGACGTATGCCGCAGAAACCGCGGTGTATCAACAATTCAACGAGCTGCCGACACGAACGACGAACACGGTCAACGGTCCGCTTGCGACGCACTACATGATCGGCTGCTTTTGTCTGAACGGCCACCCGTCGGCGCTCGGCGCACGAGCTGGAAGCATGATCACGAACAACCAGTCCTACTACCTAGCCATCGGCACACCAACTCACGAAGGAGATTAACACATGACATTTATCACGCTCGATTCAATCTTGAGCTTCCTGGCTCACCTCGGTACCGGGTTCGGACTTATTTTAGCAGGACTCGTCGTGTTCGCCCTGACGACAAAATATTCAGAACGCAAACTCATCAAAGCTGGCAACGTCGCCGTCGCCCTCAAACTTTGGGGCAAGGCGCTCGGCCTCGCCATCGTCATCTACACAGTATGGGCGAACAGCGTCAACCTGCTCGACGCCTTCATCTGGGGGCTCGTCGGGATCCTCGCCCAAGTGCTCGCTTTTTGGACGTTCGAGTACGTGCTCACGCCTGGCGTGAACTTGGAGAAAGAAGTCGAAAACGGCAACCTCGCCGTCGGTGTCAGCCTGTTCTCGGCCTCGCTCGTCGTCGGCATCATCGTCGCCGCGAGTTTGACGTACTAAAAAAACCGCCGACATCTTATCGGCGGTTTTAAGGCGGTTGCTACGGCAATCGTCTTTTCTTATGCTTTGGCGAGCACGGCCGATGGACCGAAGAACTCGTAACGTGCTTGTGGAATCGTTTGGACGACCGTCTCCATCATCGCGGTCGGGCCGCACGTATAGACGTCATGACCGTCGACATCAAGTGCTGTAAGCTGCGTCGCGCTCATGCAGCCAGACACCTCGTCAATGTGTGTGATGAGCTGAAGTCCCTCGTTCACGAGTTCGTCGAGCTCTTCACCGAGCGGACGGAGGTTCGTGCTGCGGACGGCGTGTAATAGTGTGACCGAGCGACCTTGGCGGAGCGCTGTCTTCGCCATATTGAACAGCGGTGTGATACCGATCCCGCCAGCGACGAGCGTGAGCGGACGATCCGTGTCTTCCATCGTGAACTCGCCTGCTGGCGCGCTCATCGGAATCTCTGTACCGACTGTTTGCTCGTGAAGCCAGTTCGAGACGAGCCCTTCCGCTTTCGGCGCAATCCAGTAGCCGTCTTCTGTCGTCTCGACGACGCTGTATTGACGGTGATGTAAAATTTCTTCACCCTCGATGCGGGCTTGGACTGAGATGTACTGGCCCGGAATAGCCACGCCGACGACACCGTCGTTCGCGACAAGACGGAACCGTTTCACTTCCGGCGTGTCTTCGATGACTTCAGCGACCGTGAACGGCTTGAAACCGATCCATGGTGCATCGGCGTACATTTGTTTCTCGAGCGAGATAAAGACATCGGCAATGACACCGTACGCTTTTGCCCAAGCTTCGATGATCTCAGGCGTCGCCGCTTCACCGAGAACGTCTTGAATTGCGCCGAGCAAGTTAGCGCCGACGATCGGATAATGTTCCGGGCGGATGTTCAAGCTTTTATGTTTATGAAGCGCCGGTTGGATCGCCGGTAAGATCGCTTCGAGACGGTCGATATGAACGGCAGCCGCGTAGACGGCGTTGGCGAGCGCTTCTGGCTGGCGGCCGCGTTGTTGGTTCGTATGGTTGAAGAACTGACGAACTTCTGGATTGTTTGCGAACATGCGCTTATAGAAATGACTCGTGATGGCGACACCGTGGTCTTTCAAGACCGGTGCCGTCGCTTTGACAATTTCAATCGTTTGTTGATCTAACATAAATATTTCCCCCTTTTTGAAAGTACACATACATTATGTGAGTTTCGTCACGATAAAAGCAATATATAAAATACTTGTTTAAACGTAAGTTCAACTTTTTGCCTCGATTCCGCCACGCTTTTTTCACATCTTCGGACATCGCGCTTTCGAGGAATGTCCTGTACAATGGACGGATAAGAGGTGAACGATCATGCGGCTCACGCAAACGTGCGACTACGCACTCCGAACATTAATGTATAGCGCCACGTTCTCCCATCGTCTCGTGACGATTCAAGAAGTGGCTGACCAATATCAAATCTCAAAGAATCACGTCATGAAAGTCGTTTATGAGCTCGGCAAACACGGCTATCTCGAATCGGTCCGCGGCCGCGGCGGCGGTTTCCGACTCGCCCGCCCGATGGAAGACATCAACGTCGGTGACGTCGTCCGAACGATGGAGCCGTTCGAGCTCGTCGAATGCTTCGGTGAAGGCCGTTGTGTCATCGCCCCGGCGTGTGACCTGCGGAGCGTCTTGAACGAGGCGATGCTCGCTTTCTTGCATGTGCTCGACCGTTATACGATCGCCGACCTCATGGCGAACCGAACGAATGATCTGGCCATGCTTTTAGGCATACAAAACCCGACGGACTAAACTAGTCTGTCGGGTTTTGTTGTTAAATCGGCTTCAGTTTTCCTTCGATCTCCGCTCGGCGTGGCTCTAAGAAAGGCGGCAACGCCAACCGTTCCCCGAGCGTTTCGACGGGCTCATCGGTCGCAAATCCGGGTCCATCGGTCGCGAGCTCGACTAAGATTCCGCTCGGCTCACGGAAGTAAATCGACTTGAAATAATAGCGATCGATCAGTCCAGAGTGGCTAATGCCGAACGCATCAAGTCGCTCGACCCAACGCCCCATCTCGCCATCGTCCTCGACGCGAATCGCGACGTGGTGGACGCTGCCCCGTCCTGGCCGTTCCGACGGTAGATCGGGACGACCGACGAGATGAATCTCCGTCGCCACACCTCCATCGCCCGTCTCAAAGACACGCACTGCTTGACCGTCACGTTCGAACTCGGTCGAGAAGCGATAGCCGAGCACTTCTGTCAACTCCCGTTCCGTCTTCTCTGGCCGCCGAACCGTCCATTCGCTAAATCCGAGACCGAAGACGGCAGCGTCAACAGGGACTGGTCCCTGTCTCCATGGCGTACCCGTACCACCTTCCACGAGACAGAGCCGTTGCCCCTCCTCATCCTCAAAGTAGAGCGTCGGTCGTCCGAGCACGTCCGTCACTTCGTCATGCAGCACACCGAACGCGGCAAACCGCTCAAGCCAGTACGGCAACGCCCCTGCTGGCACCCGGAGCGCCGTCCGTGAGATACTGCTGCTTCCTCGATACGTCTGCCCGAGAAACGGTAGCTCAAAAAACGTCAAATCCGTCCCCGGTGCGCCCGTCTCGTCCGCATAAAACAAGTGGTACATCGACGGATCGTCCTGATTGACTGTCTTTTTGACGAGCCGCATCCCGAGAACTTCCGTGTAGAATCGTAAGTTTTTCTTGGCATCCCCCGTCATCGCCGAGACATGATGCTGTCCTGAAATCGCTTTCATCGACCTCTCCCCTTCCACATTTGGTTCTATTGTACCACCCGCAAATAAGTAAAGTCTTCTTTACATTAAGTGAAGTTTACTTTACACTGAAGATAGAAATAAGAAATGAGGTGGCGGCATGCCATTAATCAATCGTGTCAAAGAGTTGCGGGCCCGGCATCAACTGACCCAAGGTGACTTGGCGGCCAAAGTCGGTGTGACGAGACAGACGATCATCTCGCTCGAAAAAGGGAGCTATACCCCGTCGCTTCTGCTGGCGATGCAAATCGCCCGCGTGTTCGAGGAACCGGTCGAATCCATTTTCACCATCGAGGAGGAAACAAATTGAAACACGTCGTCATCCAATCCATCTCCAGCATCATCTTGTACATCTTGATGGCATTTCTGTTCAGTTCGTTCTTGTCTGACGTGTCGACCGTCATCGAGACGGACCGTTTCGAGATTGAGTTTAACCTATTGCCGCTTGCCTTGTTAATCGTCTTCTTTATCGTTTGGACGGTCTATTCGTTCAAGACGCGCCCAAATCAAAATTTAAGCTTTGGCCAATGGTCGGTCCGGATGACCGAGTTCAGTGACGTCGATGAACGAGAGCAAGTGATCACGGCGAAAGCGACTAAAGCGGCCTACGTCTCGTTCGGGATATCGGTGCCGTTGCTCATGTCGTCGTTCATGTTTTATCCGCTGTTCGAAGACACGTTCCCGACCTACCCGATCTACGCGCTCGCCTCGACACTCATCATCTCGACGCTCGTTTACATGATGACTTGGATCCGTGCCTACACGACTTAAGGAATTCACCTCGAATTCCTTTTTTTGTGTCGATTTTTCGTCGAGTCGGGCGTCGTGATTGCCAATTTCGTCCTGTCGTGCTTATATATAACTAAATGGTTATATACTAATTCGTTGAAGGAGTCTTGTCTTGTGAAAACCGTCGATTTGACGACCGGACGTGTGCAAAGCGTCATCTTAGCGCTCGCCCTCCCGCTCGTTGGCAGCTCGCTCTTACAGTTCACGTATAGTCTCGTCGATATGTTTTGGGTCGGTGCGCTCGGTAGCGACGCCGTCGCCAGTATCGGTGCGGCCAGTTTTTATATTATGCTCGGCCAGGCGATTCAATCGTTGCTTGTCGTCGGCGCCGGCATCAAAGTGTCGCAAGCCGTCGGCAGGCGGGACCAACAGTTGATCCAACGCTACGTCAAGGCCGGAAAACGAGGTAACCTCGTCCTCGGCCTGTTCTTCTTGACGCTCCTCGTCGCCTTTGGTCAGACGCTGATCGGCTTTTTGAATATGAACGCACCAACCGTCGAGCGGCTCGCTTACAGCTACTTGCTTGTAAGCGCACCGATGCTGTTGTTCTCGTTCTTCAACTTGCTGTACGCCCGCATATTCAGCGCTTTCGGCAATACGACGACGGCGATGCGGATCAATGCGACCGGGGTCACGCTCAACATGATCTTGTCGCCGCTCTTCATTTATCCGCTCGGTCTCGGCGTGCTCGGGGCCGGTCTGGCGACACTCGTCGCCAACGCTGTCATGTTCGGCTTCTTTTGGCATCGGGCTCGTGCGCTCTTTGACTGGGAGGAGACGGTCGAACCCGTTCGCGCCGACTATACAGAGATCGTTCGCCTCGGCTTCCCGATGGCGACCCAGCGTGTCCTCTTTACCGTCATCAGCATTCTTCTCGCCCGCATGATCGGATCCTACGGGACGGAAGCAATCGCCGCCCAGCGCATCGGCCTACAGATCGAGTCGATTGCCTACATGATGATCGGCGGACTGAACGGGGCGATCGCGAGCTATACCGGCCAAAATATCGGCGCCCGACAGATTGAACGCGTGCACGAAGGGTATCGCGTGACGACGCACCTCGGTATGCTCTACACCGGGCTAATCACGCTCGTATTCCTCTTCTTCCCGGACGTGCTCATCCGCGCCTTCGTCGATGATCCGACTACAATCGAGATCGGGGCCAGCTATTTACGTATCATCAGCGTCTCCCTCATCTTCGCCTCGCTCGAGATGATCGGGAACGGTTATTTCTCAGGACTCGGGCTACCGAAGATCCCGGCGATGATTTCTATCGTCTTCACCGTCGCCAGGATCCCGCTCGCCATCCTCCTCGAGCCGTATCTCGGCATCGACGCCATCTGGTGGAGCATCGCCATCTCGAGCATCGTCAAAGGGCTCGTCTCGGCACTGTTTGTTCGACTAAAGAAAAAGGAAGTGACTTCACTTGCAGAAGCGATTTAAGCAATTATCCAAGCAACTTCTCACGAGCGGACGGTTCGCGATCGAACGCGAAATGCTACGTGTGACAACAGACGGGACGCTCGCCGTGACGAAACATCCGTCAAGTCTCGGCGATAAAGCGACGCACCCGTATATTACGACCGATTTTTCTGAGAGCCAGATCGAACTGATCACGCCGACGTTCCCGACCGTCGAAGCGGCACATAACTTTTTAGAGACGCTTTATGACATCACGGCGCTAAATATCGGCGACGAGCGGCTTTGGCCACAGTCGATGCCATGCCCGTTGCCGGACGGCGGCGTCATCCCGCTCGCCGACTTCGGCAGTTCCGGTATTGAGGCCGGCCGTTACCGTGAACATCTGCTTCAAAAGTACGGGGCGAAAAAACAGCTCATCTCCGGGATCCATTTCAACTTCTCGTTCTCGGACGAGTTGATCGACGCGTTATATGAAGGGTCTCCCGAGCAATATGACCGCTTCAAAAACGAGCTCTATTTGAAGCTCGTCCGCAACTATTTGCGCCTGCGCTGGCTCGCTGTCTACTTGCTCGGCGGAACGCCTGCCGTCCATACGAGCTACGAGGAACGTTGCGTCAGCCAAATGCAGGCGTTGAACGAGGACGTCTACTCGAATACGACGGCGCTGTCGTACCGAAATAGTGACTGCGGTTATACGAACGTCGAACCGCTCTATCCGAACTATGCGACGCTCCCAGACTATGCGAGTAGCGTCCGCCGTTTGATCGCCAAGGGCGACATCGCCAACCCGAACGAGCTGTACTCACCGATTCGACTGAAGACGTCACGCGGCGGAAATGACCTCGACCGGCTCGAGAAGAACGGCATCGATTATATCGAGATTCGCAACATCGACCTCAATCCGTTCGAGAAGACCGGTATCGCACTCGATGATTTGCGATTCCTGCACGTCTTCTTGCTCTATTTAGCGTTGAAAGACGAGACTGACTTTGCGGACTGGCAAGCTGAGGCGTTCCGTAACCAACAGCTCGTCGCCAAAGAGGGCCTATCGCCGTCACTCGTCCTCGAACGTGATGGCGAGCCGGTCGCGCTGCAAACGTTCGCCCGTGACCTCGTCGCTGACATCGAGTCGTTCAACGCGCAACACGACCTCGGTTTTGCTGACGTCTTCGCGTCCGTCCGGGAACGGATTGACAACGTCGAAGCGACCTACTCGGCCCGGCTGACAAAAGTCATGACCGATGAAGGCTATACGACCTGGTCACTCCGCCAAGCCGAGACGTATTATGAAGATGCGTTCGCCAACCGGTTCCGGATGCACGGCTATACGGACATGGAACTATCGACGCAAATTTTGATGAAGTCGGCCTTAAAACGAGGTTACGCGGTCGATGTCGTCGACCGGGACGACCAATTCATCCGTCTTCGTCACGGCAATCGGGTCGAGTACGTCAGACAAGCGACGAAAACGTCGAAAGATAACTACGTGTCGGTGCTGATGATGGAAAACAAGACGGTGACAAAACATGTGCTCGCCGAACACGGCATCCACGTCCCTAGGGGTGTCGAGTTGCGCAGTGAAGACGACTTGCGTAACGTCTGGTCCGCGTTTTCCACTCAGCCGATCGTCCTGAAGCCGAAATCGACGAACTTCGGGATCGGCATCCACATCTTCAAAGACGGGACGACGCTCGACGAGGCGCTCGAGGCGTTCCGTCATGCCAACACGTTCGACGACGTCGTCTTGCTCGAGACGTTTTTACCGGGGAAAGAATATCGTTTCCTCGTCATCGGTGATACGGTCGCCGGCATCTTGCACCGCGTCCCGGCGAATGTGACCGGGGACGGTGTCACGACGATCCGTGAGCTCGTTGCGAAGAAAAATGAAGATCCGCTCCGCGGCAAAGGCTATAAGACACCGCTCGAGAAGATCGAGATCGATGACATCGTCGTATCTTTCCTGCGTCCGCAAGGCAAAACTCCTGACAGTGTCCTCGCTGACGGCGAACGCATCTTCTTGCGCGAGAACTCGAACATTAGTACAGGTGGCGACAGCATCGACTATACGGACCAAATCTCTGACTTTTATAAACAGGTCGCGGTCGATTCGGCGAAAGCAATCGGTGCCACGATTTGCGGCGTCGATATGATGATCCCGTCGCTTGACGCAGAAAATGACTACGGCATCATCGAATTGAACTTCAACCCGGCCATCCATATCCATTCCTTCCCGTACGAAGGGAAAGAACGTCCGATCGGCGAGACGGTGCTCGATTTGTTGTTTGATTGATCAGGTTGGAAGGACGCTCAATTCGGGAATAAGGACTACATCGTTTCAAGTCGGTGTACCGTACTTTCTCTAGAGAGGGGTCTTTCAAATGGGAACGGTCAAATCGCATGTCGAAGGTACGACGTTGGTTGTTGAGCGGAGTTTCAAAGCGCCACGCGAGCTCGTGTTCGAGGCATTCTCAAGCCCGGCTCACTTAGAGGCGTGGTGGGGACCTGCGGGATGGAAAACAGACATCCGCACGTTCGAGTTTGAACCGGGTGGGACGTGGCATTATTGCATGACGTGTGTCGACAAAGATCAAGGTGATTATTTTGGAATGGAATCGTGGGGCAAATCGACGTTTCTTGAGATTGAACCCCATGCCCGCATCGTCTACACGGATGCGTTTTCTGACGAAGCAGGGAACGTCAACCCCGAGCTGCCGGTCATGACGATCACTAACGATTTTGTCGATATTCCGGACGGGACGTTGCTCGTCAGCCGCTCCGAATTCACAGACGTAGCCGCCCTCAAACAAGTCGTCGAAATGGGCGCCGTCGAAGGTTTCTCGTCACAGCTCGATCGTCTCGACGCCATCGTCTCGAGATAACTAAAACCGCCCGCATCTCGATCGAGGTGCGGGCGGTTTTCCGTTAAAACAGAAAATAACTGACGATCAAGATGAGCGTGAAGATGAACACCATCCCGATGGCGAGCGCGACGAGGCTCATCTTCGCCGACTTGAACTGCTGCGAGTTGATCGTGTGCACTTTTTTCAAGTACGACCGTGTCCCGACGAGGATCGTCGCGATACCGAAGATGATAGACAAGATGCCGATCGCCGTGATCAATTGATGCTCGGCCCCGCTCAAGTTCTCACTTCGATAATAGTGAAAGTTCGTCACGAGGAAGCCGATCCCGATGACGGTGATGGCCGTCCGGATCCAGGCGAGGAACGTCCGCTCGTTGGCGAGGTGCTGTTGAATGTACTGCGAATCGACCGTCTTCTCTAAATCTAGTTTCATAACTTCCCCTCTTTCCTAACTGTCGTGGTCGATCAATCGATTTTTTAAGCATAACTCGACCGTCTTCGGACTGATGCCGAGTTTCTCTACAATCTCGATATTGCCGTACCCGAGCGTCGTCAAACGTACAATTTCCGACTCACTTTCTTCTTCTATCATACCCCCATGGGTAAAAAACACCAACTATTTGAGCATACAAAAACCGGACGTGATGGATTCACGTCCGGACCGGTTCATTATTTTTTTGTTTGTTCGGACAATATTTCGACCGTCGCCTGCATATACTTGAGGCCATGCTGGACCGATGGCTCTTTCAGCCAACGAACGAGCGAGAACAACGTGATGTTGCGGTCGTCGCGTTCAGCCCGTGCTCGGATTTCGGTGAGCATCGTGCGCGTGGCGTCGGCTTTCTCTTTTACCGGTGCGACGTATTCATCGACCCGTTGACCGATCAGTTCTCGTGTCTGCTCGTCCGCGTAGACGTCTTGTGCGAAGGCGAGCACCTGTTCAAGCTGGTTCGTCACCTGGAGCAACATCGGCAACTTCTCGGCGAGCTTGACCGCCGCCTCGAGCGTCTCGACCTGTAAATTCGATGAGTCGAGGAGTGAGTCGACTTTTTGTCTCACTTGCTGGTCGTTCATCGTCGCCATCCCGAAATCGACAGCGTCTTCGAGGCGGCGAAGCGACTTCTCAATCTCGGGCAATCGTTCGACGAGGGAGACGAGCGCTTGCTCGACGTCCGGCCGCGTCAACACAGATTCTAGTGTCTGTTCTTTCGTTGGTGTACGTTCCATCGTCTTCTCCCCCTTTCTCACATCGTCCCTTTCAACATCCCGTTCCAATACATGACTGGAAGAAAGTCTTTTTTCAAGATGTACATGCTGTGGCGTTCTTTCGCTTGATTGAACGGCATCGACTCTTGTGGTACTTTCTCATAATCGAACTCGGCCAAGATGAGTTTGTTGTAGCCTGTGACAATCGGGCAAGACGAGTAGCCGTCATACGACGCGACTGGGACTTGGCCGTACATGAGGTCACCCACATTTTTAGCGACGACGGGCGCTTGTTTCCGAATCGCGGCCCCGGTCTTCGACGTCGGTAAATTCGTGCAGTCGCCGAGTCCGAAGACGTTTTTATACTGTTTATGTTGCAGCGTGTACATATCGACATCGAGCCATCCGCCCGCGTCCGCCAGCTTGCTTTCTCGAATGAATGTCGGTGCTTGCATCGGTGGCGTGACGTGAATCATGTCATAGCCCACCTCGAACGTTTCACCGCTATCTAACTGTTCAAAGACAGCGACTTTGTCGTCTGCTTTGATCTCAATTAAATTGACACGGAAATGTGTGTCAATCCGTTTTCGTTCGAGTACTTTTTCGAGCGCCGTCCGATATTTGGCAACGTCAAAGATAGCCGGGTTGGCCGATCCGAAGACGATTTTACTGTTATCGCGGACACCTGTTTTCAAAAAGTAGTCTTCCGCCATATACATAATTTTTTGCGGGGCCCCGCCACACTTCACAGGTGATGCTGGGTGCGTGAACAACGCGGTACCGCCCTCAAAACCCCTAAGGGTATCCCACGTGTAGTCGACGTGTTGATACGAGTAGTTGCTACATACTTGTTTCGTCCCAAGCGCTGCTTCTAATCCTTTGATCCGACCCCAATCGATCTCAATCCCCGACGCGACGACCAAGTAGTCGTAATAAATCGTCCCGTTGACAGCCGTCTCGACTTGATTGGCTTCTGGGTCGAAGCTGACCACCTTGTCCTGAAGCCATTTCGCACCTTTTGGGATGAGTGTCGCCATGTCTCGCTCCGACTCTTCTTTTTTCGCGGCTCCGGCTCCGACGAGCGTCCAAAGCGGTTGATAGTAGTGTTTCGTTTCAGGATCGATCAGCAAAACCTCATCGGCTAAATGATGTTTTTCACGAAGCAGGCGCGCAGCGACGCTGATCCCTCCGGTGCCTGCTCCGACGATGACAACTCGATAATGTGTACGCATCATGCAATTCCCCTTTCATTCCCATAGATGACCGACTAATTACGTCAAACCAATAAACTTCCCACGTCTTCAATATATTTGAAAGCGCATACATTTTATGAAATGAGTACATCTTTGAAACGGCATAGAAGGCACTACTCATTTGACGTGGAACGGATTAACCCCATTATACCATAGGGGGTATAATGGGGTTAATGATTTTCACTCGTCCGCTCTACTTTGTATTCGCACTCGATAGGCATTGGGCATTGTTAACGGGAGAGTACCTCGAACAACTTGTCGAGCCGAGACGTATCGATGTCTAAAAACGCATCCCCGACACTGATCTCGGTCGAACAATGACCGTCATGCGGCACGACGTACCCGGTGATGCCGATGCCTGTCTCCGTTTGGACACGCTCGATCCAATTCGAGACGGTTTCTGCGTCCCCATTCATATGAAGGTGGAACATGTTCGTCACCGGCACATTCGGCGTCGTCCAGACACCGTCGAGCGCATTGAACCGGGTTGCGAGCTCTTTGGCATGTTCGTAGTACGTTCCCATTCGGTCTTTCCTGAGCTCATAGTAGTAGTCGGCCGGGATGATGTACGGGTATAAGCCGATCAAGTCGCCGCCATAGCGCCGTTTCCAGATTCTTGCCTCGTCACAGAACGCTTTCGGTCCGCCCAAAATCGCCCCGGCGACACCGCCGATCCCTTTGTAGAACGAGACGTAGACGCTATCGAACAAGGCACACACTTCTTCGGCCGTCTTCTCATAATATGGTAACGTCTCGAACAGGCGCGCCCCATCGAGATGCAGATGAATCCCCCGCTCCCGGCAGTGCCGGCTGATCGCTTCAAGCTCATCAAACGGCGGCAAATAGCCGCCGAGCTCACGTTGCGGCAACTCGACCAACAGGCAAGCGACGTCCGGTAACGCATTCACTTCTTCAAGCGTCATCAATCGGTCCTTATCCCCGATCAAAATCGGCTCGAGGTGATGCAGCTGTCTCAACCCGTCTTGTTCATGAATCTCCAAGTGACAGAGCGGGTGATAGGCGACGCTTCGATTCCCTGTCTTGTCCGACCAGATACGTAAGGCGATCTGTTGTGCCATCGTGCCGCTCGGAAAGAAGACAGCGGCTTTCGTCCCGAGCCGCGTGGCGAGCTTTTGTTCAAATTGTTCGATGACCTCGCCCGTCCCATAATGGTCGCTCGTTTGCTCCGGGTCGGCTTGCTCAAACGCGCGCTGTAAGACGCCGACGTTCCGTTTCCCGTGCCCGCTCAGTTGATGTGTCGTCTGTTGATATGACGTCCGTAAATTCATGTTATCCCCTCCAAAAGAGGCCCCCTGTCACGAGACAAGAGGCCAAGATTTAGTCGCGTACGCGGACAATCAACTTGCCTCGTACTTTCCGCGTCTGAAGTTGTTCCAGTCCGGCTTTCAAGCGGTCGAACGGCAGCACGTCGGTGACGAGGTCGTTCAGTTCACCCGCTTCGAGCAGTTTCATCAACTCCTCGGCCATGTACGCCAAGTTGCGAATCGCGCGCTCGTCTTCGCTCGCATGGGCCGCGCCGAGGGCGACTTCATGGATCGATGGTGACAGCGTGAACCCTTTCATGTTCGACATGTCAGGCGGACCGGCGATATGAGCGAGCTGTCCGCTGAAGGCGAGGCGGTCGAGATCGGCTGTCGCCACGTCGCGGCCGACCGTGTTCAAAATCAGATCGACACCACGGCCGTCCGTCAGTTCCATGATTCGTTCCGTCACGTCCTCGACGTTGTAGTCGATTGCGACGTCGGCACCGAGTGATGTGACCCAATCAAAGTTTTCCGGCGACGCCGTCGTGAATACTTTGAGCCCTAGTTTTTTCGCGAGCTGAATCGCGTAGCCGCCGACCCCGCCCGCTCCGGCGTGGACGAGAATCGTCTCTTTGTCGCGCGTGTTCAGCTTCTGCATGACCGCTTCATACGCCGTCATGCCAGCACAAAGGATGGCAGCTGCCGCTTCGTCGCTCACGTCTTGCGGTACGACGGCACAAGCACGCGCGTCGACGACAGCGTACTCGGCGAAACCTCCGTTGTTCGCGAGACTCGTATGGACGGCGACGCGGGAGCCGGTGATGATGTTGGCGATGCTCGAGCCGACTTCGACGACTTCACCGACGAGGTCGACGCCAAGGATGTGCGGATATGTCCAGTTCGGGTTGCCGTTCGTGCCGACTTTATAGTCGACCGGGTTCAAGGCGACCGCTTCGACTTTGATGAGCAGTTCGCCCGCTCCCGGGGTCGGTCGTTCGATGTCCCCGAGGTGCATATTTTCTAAGCCAGGTTGTTCAAGTAGCCATGCTTTCATGATTAGTACGCTCCTTCCGAATATGTCAGTTCATACGAATGCGAGTAGATCTCGACGAGGTTGCCGAACGGATCTTCACAGTACACCATCCGGTACGGCTTATCGCCCGGGTAATACTCGCGGATTGGCATCCGTTGTTTGCCACCGTGGGCGACAATCTTCTCGACGAGCCCTTCGATGTCTGGGTCTTGGACGCAATAGTGGAAGATGCCTGTTTTCCAAAACTCAAAATTATTCTCCGGTTTCTCGTTGTTAGGGAACTCGAACAGCTCGATGCCGATCTTGTCACCGGTCGACATGTGGGCGATGCGGAACTTGCCCCAGCCCGGGCCGAACACGTCGGTGCACATGACGCCGATCGGTGAGTCATCCTCGACGACGTCCGACGGTTGCATAATCGTGTACCAGCCCATCACGTCTTCATAAAATTTCACTGCTTCCGTCACATTGGGGACTGATAGCCCGATATGTGAGAATGTACGTGGATAAGTCAAATTGATCCGCTCCTTTTTGGTTGCTCATTTGGGTCGATAACGATAAGATACCTTCATCGTAGCAAGAAAAAAAGTACGCACATTGAAGTAACTACCCGAAAGCGAGGCGAACTGAACATGACGACCCCGTTCCCCGTCAACAAGGCACTCGACATCATCGGCGGTAAATGGCGTCCACAAGTGTACTGCACGCTCGAGACCGGTCCGCACCGCTTCTCGGAGATTCAGCGCGCCATCCCCGACATCAGCCGCAAAGTGTTGACCGACCAACTGCGCGAACTCGAACAGCTCGGCATGGTCCGACGCGACGACTATTCGACCGACAAACAGCTCCACGTCGAATACTCCCTCACCGAGGAGGCGTTTAGCCTGCAACCAGCGATGAAGGCGCTCTGCTCTTGGGGCGAAACCCGAGACGAATAAACCCTCGCCAAGTCCCGGCGAGGGTTTTGTCATGACGCGAACAGACTGATGAGGTTGCCATCCGGATCGACGACGATGGCGTAGCGTTGCCCCCAAAACGCGTCCCACGGATCACGATGAATCACATATCCTTGTTTGACGATGTCTTCAAACAAGGCATCGAGCGCTTCTCGACTGTCGCATAGAAAAGCGAGCTCGACCCGGTGTCCTGTCGCCGGCTTCCATTCCCCATACACCGACTCCGCGACCTCGACCGTGTCAAAAGCGAGCCGGACGCCGCTTTCGTCAACTTCAACGTGCGCTTCCCCGTTCATTGATACTGGAATCGACAGTCCGAGCAGCCGATAGAAGTCGAGCGCTCGCTTCATATCCTCGACGACGATGCCGACCATATCTAGTTTGATTCCCATGTGGTCACCTCACTTCTTGAATTGATGGTACTATCGAAAGTGTAGCACCTATCTATCCTTTTGAAACGAGGAAATCACTATGACGTATAAGTTCGCTTTGATGACACAAGCGCAGGCCGAAACAATCGCCTTCAGTTGGCATTACGATGGAGAGTATGCTTTTTACGATATGGAGGCTGACGAAGACGACTTGGCCGAGTTTTTAGACACCGAACAACGAGGGCAATCGGTATTCGCCATCACGAACGATGGCGAACTGGTCGGTTTCGTTAGCGTGCATCAAACAGACGCTGATACGATCGACCTCGGTTTAGGCATGAAGCCAGGTCTGACCGGAAACGGGACCGGACGAGCGTTCGTCACCTCGATTCTTGCTTTCGTCGAAGCCAAGTTCGACCCAAATCGTATCACCTTGTCGGTTGCCACGTTCAACGCGCGGGCGATTCGCGTGTATGAAGCTTGCGGGTTTCGACAAGTGGCTTCGTTTCAACAAGACACGAACGGGAGTACGTTCGACTTCATCGCATTAGAACGCAAAAAGCGCCCTCAGGATAGATGCTGAGGGCTTTTCTGCTGCCTGGTGCCTTTGTCGACTAAGTAAATCTGACCATTCCCGTCTCATACCAAGACGGTCACACTTCATCGTTCGGGCAAGTACGGAGCTGCTGTTTCACACGTGAACCGTTCCCCCTACATGGTGTGTGATCGCTGCTTCATTCGGCTCGAACACGCCCGCTTCGGTGATGAGTCCGGTGATCAGTTCAGGCGGTGTGACGTCAAACGCCGGGTTAAAGACGGTGATCCCGACCGGTGCCGTCGGTTGTCCGCCGATATGGGTCACTTCTAGCGCGCTCCGCTCCTCGATTTGAATCACATCATCCGCCGTCAAATCGAACGTCGAATGCGGGGCCGCGACGTAAAACGGGATCCCGTAATGTTTAGCCAGGACGGCGAGCTGAAGCGTGCCGATCTTATTGGCGACGTGACCCGTCCGTGTGATGCGGTCAGCGCCGACGATGATGGCGTCGACCCCTTTCGCCTGAATCGTCCAAGCGGCCATATTGTCGGTGATGAGCGTGACGTCGATGTCGGCCTGGTCGAGTTCCCAGACGGTCAGGCGTGCCCCTTGGAGGAGCGGCCGCGTCTCACAAGCGAAGACGTTAAACGCGATACCTCGCTCTTTCCCGACGTAAAACGGAGCGAGCGCAGTCCCGTAACGCGACGTCGCGATTGCCCCAGCGTTACAGATCGTCAAGACGTTCCCCCCTGCTGGAAGCACCGTGAGCGCATGCTCCCCGATGGCCCGATACGTGTCGACGTCTCGCTCGAACAGCGCGATGGCCCGATGTTTGATGTCGGTCGCGATCCTTTCAAAGTCGCCGCCGACGTTCAGCCTGAGAAGTGACTCGATCACGTTTTGAAGATTGACCGCCGTCGGTCGCGTCGCGATCAATCGACGGCCGACGAGGTCAAGCCGGCGTGTGAAGTCCGGGTCATCTTGGAGCCGGATCGCTTCTTTCGCGAGCACAAATGCGCCGAAATAGGCGATGGCCGGCGCACCTCGGACTTGCAACGTCTCGATAGCGTGTTCCGCCTGTTCGAGCGTCGCGATCGTCACGTACCGCTCTTCATGGGGCAGTAACGTTTGGTCTAAAATGACGAGCTCGTCCCGGGACGGTTCGAAGCGAATGTTTTGGACTGTCATACGCGTACCCCCGCTAACAGCGTCACTAATTCATCGATCGAACGGATATCATGGCGCTGTTTAATGAGCGTCGTGCCGAGCGTGAGCGCTTCCCGTTTCCGCTCGAGCCGGACCGTTTCCGGTAACGTCTCGAGGTCATTGACTCCGGCGAGGCCGATGGCGCGGCGAATCAGCTCACATCCGGCATAGCCGATCGTGTCGCTAAAGATGGTTTGAAGTAGCTCATCGACGAACCCGTCCGTGTTGAACGGTTCGACCGCCGTCTCAAACTTCGTCCGGAACGTCTTTTCAAACGTCTCCCATACCGTCAATACGTCGGTGAACCGCTCGAACCGTTTGAGTGTGTCATGGAACGTCGATAGCGTCAAATGGGCGACGATTTGCCCGATGTCAAAACCGAACGGACCGTAAAAAGCGAACTCCGGATCGATGACTTTCGTCTCTTGTTGCGTCGCAAAGATGCTACCTGTATGTAAGTCCCCGTGCAAGAGCGCGTCATGTTTCGTGACGAAACCGACTTTCAGTTTCGTGACCTCCACTTTCAATTTCAGGTCACCCCAAAGCGCTTCGACGTCCGGACGGAGCGCGGTTTCGATGTTGTTCGACTCGGCATCTTTGTACGGATCGGTGAAGATCAGTTTTTCAGTGATATCGCATAGTTCCGGGTTGTAGTAATCCCGTTCTTTCCGCTTCTTCTCGATCGGGCCGGCCGCATAGTCGGACGTCTCAAACAACGTCTGTCCTAAAAACTCACCGATGTGACGGGCGAGTTCAGGATACGCTTTCCCTTCCAAATAGCCCGTCCGGACGATATCAAAGTCGGACAGGTCCTCTAAAATCGTGTAGGCGAGCGTCCGGTCACTGCCGAGAACGACCGGGACGAAACGCGGGACGACACTGGCGAATTCGCGCAACGCGAGCTGCTCGATCCACGCCCGTTCAAGTGTGAGCGGCCAACTCTCGCCGACGACTTTCGCATACGGTAGCGCCTGCTTGACGATGAGGCTCGTTTCGCCTTGGCGGATGCGGAAGACGAGGTTCAAGTTGCCGTCCCCGATCTCCTCGCAATGCGCGATGCCCCCGTCTTCGAGTAACCCTAACGTTCTGACGTGCTCGACGACTGTCTGTTCTGTAAATGGTTGATAAGCCATGTCTGTTTCCCCTTTCGGTATATTCCCCACAAAAAAAGCCCCTTTCTCCGCGAGAAAGAGGCACAGCCGTAACGGTTGTTCCTCTCATCTGTCAGACGTATGTCTGGTGGATGTAGCACCGTGCCTACTGGTCGGTTGCTGCGGCGTCATGGGGCCAATTCCCTCTGCCAACTCGCGATAAGAGTGTCATATTCGATTGTGTGAACTTGTTGTGATGAATGTTACTTACTCGAGCACCAAGTTGTCAACGACAATTTTCTGGAGCAACGGTCACTTTTTTTATGCATATATGGTAACAACGAACTCAAACTTTTTTTCTCAAAAAAAGGAATTGACGAACCGGATATTGTGTGACAAAATTCAATTAAATTTCACAACTTCAAAATACATTCTTATCAAGAGCAGACGGAGGGGACAAGCCCGATGATGTCGCAGCAACCGACCCGATTGGGCACGGTGCTAATTCTTGCAGCGTAAGCTGAGAGATAAGAGTTCATTTTTTTATGATGACCTCTTGCCTCGGCATGGGGTCATTTTTTTGTTTGACCGGAAGGAGGAACGAACATGAGTATTACTGCCACATATGAAATCAGCCGGACGGACCGCGTCGCGACTGTCGCCGAGAAAATCGCCCTCGAACTGACCGTCGGCACGTGGACGGAACTGCCTCACCTAGAACAAGAACAATTAAAGGCGTATCGAGGCGAGGTCGTCTCAACGACGCACACGGAAACGACGAGCCGCTTCACGATCCGTTATCCGCTCCATAACGTCACGTCCGACTTCTCATCCATCTTGACGACGACGTTCGGGAAATTATCGCTCGATGACTCGGTCCGCTTGATCGACTTGACGTTACCCGAAACGCTTGCGCCTGAATTTCCCGGAGCAAAGTTCGGTGTTCAAGGCGTTCGTGAGTCGCTCGACGTCCATGATCGCCCGCTCGTCATGAGCATCTTTAAAGGGATCATCGGTCGTGATTTACGCTTCTTAGAACAGCAACTTCGAGACCAGCTCGCCGGCGGCATCGACATCGTCAAAGACGATGAGATTTTATACGACAACCCGCTCACTCCGTCGCTTGAACGAGCTAAAATCGGGGCGGCCGTCATCCAAGAACAGTTCGAAACGACCGGAAAACGTTCGCTCTATGCCATCACGCTCAGCGGTCCGGTGTTCGGGCTGCGTGACCAAGCGCTCCGCTTGATCGAGGCGGGCGCGACGGCACTGTTGTTCAACGTCTATACGTACGGGCTCGACACACTCCGTGAACTTGCGAAAGACCCGGAAATCAATGTCCCGATCTTGGCACATCCGGCGTTCGCCGGAGCGTTGACCGGCTCGATCAGCCACTCGCTCTTACTCGGAAAGTTGATTCGCCTCGCGGGGGCCGACTTGACGCTGTTCCCGTCCCCGTATGGTTCACTCGCGACACCGCCCGATGAGGCGTTCGCGATTCGTGACATTAGCGTTCGGCCGCACTGGACGAAACCGATTCTCCCGGTCCCGTCGGCCGGTATTCATCCGGGGCTCGTTCCGGACATCATCCGTGACTTCGGCACAGACGTCGTCATCAACGCCGGCGGCGGTATCCACGGTCACCCAGACGGCGCGGCCGCCGGGGCCCAGGCGTTCCGACAAGCGATTGCGCAAGTGTTGGGCGTGGCGAGCCAGACGAACGAGCTCGAGGCCGCGCTAAAGGCGTGGTCAAAACAATGACGATTCACATCTTGTGTGACTTCGACGGGACGATCACCGCCGAGGACAACATCATCGCTTTGATGCGGGCGTTCGCACCGCCCGAATGGCACGCGCTAAAAGACGACGTGCTCGCTCAAGACATCTCGATCCGCTCCGGGGTCGGGCAGATGTTCCGACTGTTGCCGAGCGCTGACGCCTCGGCGTACCACGACTACTTGCTGGACCGCATCACCTTGCGCCCAGGTTTCCCAGCATTTTTGGAAGAGATCCGAGAACATGGCTGGAAGTTCGACGTCGTCAGCGGCGGCATGGACTTTTTCGTGCACCCGATCTTGCAAGAACACGTCGCGCCGGACCACATCTACTGTAACGTCGCCGACTTCTCAGCCGAAACGGTACGCGTCGACTGGCCCTACGCCTGTGACGCGCATTGTACGAATGATTGTGGTTGCTGCAAACCGACAATCGCCCGGACGATCGTCGATCCCGTTGATCGCTTGATCGTCATCGGTGACTCGGTGACCGACTTCGAGATCGCCAAACGGGCCGATTTCGTCTACGCCCGTGGGCAACTCATCACGCTCTGTGAGGCAGAAGGTGTCGCCCACGCCCCGTTCGAGACGTTCGACGACATCACCCATCACATGAAGGAGGTGCACGTATGAGCGTGACCGCACGTTGGCTTGAACTCGCCGACATTAAAGACGAACTCGCCGCGCGCGACTGGTTCCCCGGAACGAGTGGCAATTTGGCGATTCGTGTCTCCGACGACCCGCTGACTTTCCTCGTCACGGCGAGCGGACGCGATAAACGAAAACGGACCACGGACGATTTCGTCCTCGTCGACGCGGCCGGTCGCTTGCTTGGCGAACAAACTGGCAAACCGTCCGCTGAGACGCTGCTACACGTCGAGGTGTTCAACAAGACCGCGGCGACGTGTTCACTCCATGTGCACACGGTCGACAACAACGTCATCTCCGAGCTCCACGCCGTGAACGGTGAGGTCGTCTTCACGGGGCAAGAGATCATCAAGGCACTCGGGTATTGGGAAGAGGACGCGGTCGTCCGGGTCCCGATCATCGACAATCATGCCGACATCCCGACGCTCGCGGCCACCTTCGCGCCCCACGTCCATTCAAGCGCAGGTGCCGTCCTCATCCGTAATCACGGCATCACGGTCTGGGGCGAGACGCCGGCTGCGGCGAAGCGCTATTTAGAAGCATACGAATTTTTGTTCAGCTACACGTTAAAACTGCGCGCCTTAGGCGTCCATTCATAAGGAGGAACTATCTATGGCAACTATCTATTTCCAACAAACTGAAGAGCGTCTCGTCGACCAATCTGAAGTGAACGTATTTTTAGAATCGCGCGGTATCCTGTATGAGCAGTGGGACATCGCTAAACTTCCGGTCGCACTTCAAGAAAACTACGAACTGACGGATGAAGAAAAGCAAGCGATCCTCGCAACGTTCCGTGACGAGATTCAAGACGTGTCGGAGCGCCGCGGCTATCAAACGGCCGACGTCATCTCGCTGTCGGATGCGACACCGAACTTGGACGAACTGCTCGTCAACTTCCAAAAGGAACACCATCATACGGACGACGAGGTCCGCTTCATCGTCAGTGGTCACGGCATCTTCGCCATTGACGACGTCGAGCGCGGTTACTTCAACATCGAGCTCAACCCGGGCGACCTCATCTCGGTCCCGGTGAACACGCGCCACTACTTCACGCTCCAAGACGACCGCCAAGTCGTCGCCGTCCGCATCTTCGTGACGACAGAGGGCTGGGTGCCGATTTACGACAAAGAAAACGTGACTGCCTAACAAAAAATCCTGCCTTCCGCATACGCGAAAGACAGGATTTTTTTTAATGTTTGACCGCTGTCGGTTTTGAAGAAAACCAACCCCATAAGGCGATCCCGACCATGACCGACCAGAAGAATAGTGTCCAACCTAATGAGTGAACAAAACCGTCTGGAAGACCCATGAACGCGAACGGTGTACCGGCAATCAATTCCTTGAAGCCAGGGTGCTCGAGGACGAGTACCGTCAACTTCACACCGACCCAGCCGACGATGATGAAGGCGGCCGTCTCAAGTGTCGGACGTTGATGCAGCAGCTTCACGAAGACGCGGGCCGCGAATCGCATCAAGACAACGCCGATGAGTCCACCCGTCAAGACGACGAAGAATTGACCCGAATCGATACCACCGATCTCTCCAAGACCGAGCGGCGGCAAGCTGACTGCGAGTGCGACCGCTGCCAAGATCGAGTCGACCGCGAAAGCGATATCGGCGAACTCGACTTTAGCGACCGTCCACCAAAACTCTTTTTTCGTGACCGGCTTCTCGGTAATTGCCGTCTCTTCTTTCGCCTCAGCGGCGAGATCTTGTTTTGGATCCATCTTGCGCGCCTTATACGTCATATACAGATGTCGCGCGCTCATTCCGATCAAGTAAAGGGCACCGAGTGCTTGGACTTGCCAGACGTTGATTAAGAACGAGATTAAGAATAATGCGATGAAGCGGAAGACGAACGCTCCTAATAAACCGTAGAATAGCGCTTTCTTCTGTTCTGTCCGCGGCAAATGCTTGACCATGACCGCCAAGACAAGCGCGTTGTCTGCAGATAGGAGCCCTTCGAGACCGACGAGTACGACGATGATCCAGGCGTACTGCAGGATTAATTGCCAATCCATTAAAACATCCCCTTTTTGTTTGTGTTCTTTCATATTTAATAGTGATCTATTTTTTTAAGTTCACAGGAACATTTTATTCCCGTTCGTCAATTAAATCAATCTTCTTGTCTTTATTGTCTGAAGTTTTTTTCCTCCGAACAGTTTCAAAGCACGTTCACGAAGCAAAATGATACCCGGTTTATATCCATTTCGTGATAAAATCCTAACAAGAACGAGTGGCGGTCATTTGCCCTCTCAAAAAAGGAGAATCCGATTATGTCTACAAGCCATGTCGCTTTACCTACTAAAGCAGAACGACATAAACTATTCGGCTCGGTCCCGCCGGTCAAAGGTACGAAACCGACAGAAAAAGATAAAATGGTTGATCTTCAAAATACACCTAAGAACTTCTTGTTCGCACTCGACAGCGTTGGGATCTCGAACGTTAAACATCCCGTCAACATCGAAACGCCAGACGGCATCCAAGCGACGGTCGCAACGTTTGAATTAACGACATCACTCGTCCAAGATCGTAAAGGCATCAACATGTCACGTCTTACGGAACAGCTCGACGCGTACCATACGCAGGGCTGGACGTTATCAAACCGCTCGCTCATCGAGTTCGCCCAAGAACTCGCCGAGCGCATGGAACAAACGGAAGGTCAATTGACGGTCCGCTACCCATGGTTCTTCAGCCGAAAAGCACCGGCGACGGGCCTCAGCGGTCTTATGAACGCCGACGTCATGCACAACGTGACATACAACCTCGAGACAGGTATGGCGAGCGTGACGGTCGGTCTCGTCATCAACGTGACAACGCTATGCCCATGTTCAAAAGAGATCAGCGAATACAGCGCCCATAACCAGCGCGGCTACATCACAATCGAAGCCGGTCTTGACGAAGCGTCGCTCGACGGCTTCGACTGGAGACTCGCATTGCTCGATGCGGCGGAGTCGAACGCATCGGCACCACTTCACCCGGTCTTAAAACGTCCGGATGAGAAACGGGCTACAGAAATCGCTTACGAAAACCCACGTTTCGTCGAAGATATGGTCCGCTTGATTGCAGCCGACTTGTACGAGATGAAACAAGTCGTCAACTTCTTCGTCGAATGCCGAAACGAAGAGTCGATCCACCAGCACGACGCGATCGCGTCAATCACGTTCGATAAACGTGACAACTAAAAACGAGTGAAGCCAGATACTTGGCTTCACTCGTTTTTTTATACACTTTGTATGAGGCGGATCGTCAACAAAAGGACGATCAGGACGATCCACACCGCCCAGATGGTGCGCCATCTGTTCCAGTCGAGACGCTTCACGAACGCGTACACCGTCAAATAGAGGACGATCAAGAGCGGAATGACGACCCACGGATTGTCGAGCATCACGCTTCGACGTCACCGTCCCAAGCGAGCATGCCGCCCTCGACGTTGACGACTTTGAACCCTTCCGATTCCAAATAGTCGCACGCCGTCTGGCTGCGTCCGCCCGAGCGGCAGATGACATGATAGACGTTGTCTTGCGCAAGCTTCTCGGTCACGCCCGGGAATTCAGACAGCGGATAGAGCGGCACGTTCGGGATATGGCCCGCGTCGTACTCGTCTTGTTCGCGCACGTCGATGATGTGGAGCGACTCCCCGTTCTCAAGCTTTTCACGTAATTCAGTTGCATGGATGCTTTGCATGCTGTTTCCCCCTTAAATTGTTATCCCCTACTAGTTTACCTCAGTTTCGTGTCGGACAAACTCCAATTGATGGTCGTCTCGTCATCGCAGTAGAAACCTTTCAGACCACAACGTTCGACCATGTCACTTACCCAAGACTGACTGCCGCAAAATAAAGTGAAGTGGCTATCCCACGGCGGTACGATGAGCCAATCATGCTGATAGCCGAAAAACGTGCGATGATTCATGTACCATGTATCGGCTGCAAGAACTTCTCGAATGTTGATAAGATGGCGCTCCGTACAAAATTCGTCGCCGCTCCATATCCATTCTTCTCCCGTCTCCAGAAGCGCCCTTAATACCCGATTCTTTAAGAAATCAGACAGCTCGCCTTCGCCAGGTGGGAGTAAATTCTCGCGCTCGCAAAATTCGATGATTCGATTTGCGCCTTCTTTATCTTCGGCATGCGGTTTCAACGCCCCAATCATCGTTCGGAGTGCGTGATCGATACGTTTGACGTCTTCAAAACCAAGTTGGCGGCGCATATCTTCCCATGCGACGGCACGAAAATGCTGTTCCACTTCGTTTTTGTTCATCTCGACATATCGGTCAATTGCTTTAGGATCTTCTATCGGTCCGAGAAACGGATGGTACGCGACGAACACTTCTTCAAACACGCCCTCATAGTAAGTTTTAATCGGAAAATCATCTCCACCGCCGAACATGGCGTAGCGATGTCCTTCCGGTAAAGTGATGGCTCCCTCAATCTCCTCCATGTGACCGCCTCCTTTTCCAATAGTTTACAACTGCGCATCAAAAAAAGCATCCTCCGCTGTGGGAAGATGCTTCTGACTTACGCTTCGTTGCGCTCGTCAATCGCTTGTGCCGCTGTGATGAGCGTCAATTTATAGACGTCTTCTTCATTACAGCCACGCGACAAGTCATTGACTGGCTTGTTGAGACCTTGCAAGATCGGTCCGATCGCTTCGAATCCGCCGAAACGTTGAACCATCTTGTAGCCAATGTTCCCGGCTTCGAGGCTCGGGAAGACGAACACGTTGGCGTTACCGGCGACGTCAGAGCCCGGTGCTTTCTTCGCTGCCACGCTCGGGACGAACGCTGCGTCGAACTGAAGCTCACCATCGATTGGAAGGTTTGGCGCTTTCTCTTTGGCGAGACGCGTCGCTTCGATGACTTTCTCGGTTTCAGGCGACTTCGCCGAACCTTTCGTCGAGAAGCTGAGGAGCGCGACTTGCGGCTCGATACCGAACGTCTTCGCCGTCAACGCTGACAAGTAGGCGTTCTCGGCAAGGTCGGCCGCGTCCGGTGCGATGTTGATCGCACAGTCCGAGAAGACGTATTGCTCATCGTCACGTACCATGATGAACACACCTGACGTCTTTTTGATGCCTTCTTGCATCTTAATGATTTGGAGTGCTGGACGGACCGTGTCGGCCGTCGCATGCATCGCACCCGAGACGAGACCTTCCGCTTTGCCCGTGTGGACGAGCATCGTACCAAAGTAGTTCACATCTGACGACAACAATTCACGAGCTTGTTCAGCCGTCGCTTTGCCTTTACGGCGCTCGACGAACGATTCGACGAGCGTGTCGATATCTTCATATGTCGCTGGGTCGTACTGCGTCAAGTTCGAGATATCAAAGCCATGTTTCGCTGCGACTGCATCGATGTCTGCTTTCGGACCGACGACGATTGGGTTGACCATGCCGTCATTTTTTAAACGGACTGCAGCTCCAAGGACGCGCTCATCGACGCCTTCTGCTAAGACGATGGTCGGACGAATCGGGCTGACTTTTTGCTTCAACGTGTCAAATAATTTCATGGTAAGTGAACTCCTTTTCGATTGGAAGATATCTATGTTTTCTCTTTAGGACACAATTGTCCGTATGCGTGTCTTATTATACACAGTCCTTTTTTTAAAATAAACTATTCTGCCCATATCGTCATAAATCGCTTGAAATCAGTCATTATATGAATAGAACAGTTCTGTATTTATGACTGATACAGGTTGCTGTGAAGCCGTTTACATTTCTGTGTCCGCGTTTTTCTTTAGTTTGTCTCGCTTGTGATTACTCTCACAGATAGCGCCAAATTTGCCAGGCGGTAAAGTGTCTGTGGTAAAATAAACAGCGAAGCCAAGTCTCGAAAGGAGTTTTTTCATGTCAGAACGTCCAGCACCGACAACCGAAACACAGCACGCAGCCGCCACATTAGACGGTTGGTATACGCTCCATGATTTCCGCTCGATCGATTGGACACGCCTAAAAGCAGTCGACAAGGCGGTGCGTCAAGAAATGATTGAGGAGTTCGTCGCCTTCCTCGCCTCTCTCGAAGACGTCGAAACACGCGGAGAAGGCAGTCACGCCTTCTATTCGATCCTCGGTCAAAAAGCGGACGTCGTCCTCATGGTCCTTCGTCCGACGTTCAAAGAGCTCGAACAAGTCGAACTCGCCCTTCGTAAGACGAAACTGTACGACTATATGATCCCATCGTACTCTTACGTCTCAGTCATCGAACTCGGCATGTACCGCGGCTCTGGTGACGGGGATCCGTACGAGAACCCGCACATCCGCTCGCGCTTGTACCCGACGTTGCCGAAAGCAGCCCACATCTGCTTCTATCCAATGAGCAAGGCGCGCCGTGACGAGGACAACTGGTATACGCTGTCGATGGACGAGCGGAAAGACCTCATGTACCGCCACAGCATGATCGGCCGCAGCTATGCCGGCAAGATCCAGCAGTTCATCGGCGGATCGACCGGATTTGACGGCTGGGAATGGGGCGTCACGCTCTTCGCGGAAGACTCGCTCCAATTTAAGAAGATTGTTTACGAGATGCGTTTCGATGAAGTCAGCGCCAAATATGGCGAGTTTGGTGACTTCTACGTCGGAAACATCCTTCCGAAAGAAGAACTCGGCACATTCCTAGGTTGATTGAGGTTTACGCATCGACCCGCTCGGGAAACATCGTTGTAGAGGCACTTACAACAATGATCAATGAGGTGAACAACGATGCGCGTGTTCAAGGAATCAGATCGAGACACTGCAAAACGTTTAGATTCGTTCATTGAACGAATGGCCCCGACAGCAGAGCTAGTCCAAATTCGATTTGAACAACAATTACAACATACACAGCGAAAGGGTCAGGCGAAAGCCTGACCCTTATTTTGTCTTCGCGTGAAGCGCGTCGCCAAGGAACGTCGCGAGTTCCAGCATGCCGTATTGACCTGCCTTCGCTTCCGCGTCCGAGTTATAGTTCGTATTCGTGTTGACGTCGTACGCATAGACGTTGCCGTCACGGTCTTCGATAATCTCAATCCCCGCGACAGCGATATTATTTGTTGCCAAGAACGCTTCTAACTGATCGATGATCGGGTCGGCGAACCCGTCGACGATTTCAAATTTGGCCGGCGGCGTCTCACCGACCGGGCAGAATTGATCTTCAATCGAACACGCATCCGCCGGGCACAGTTCGAACCCTTCCGACGTATCGACCCGTACCGCGTAGAGGAACTTTCCGCCGATAAATTCACAGCGCGTGATGAACGGTTTCGGTGCTTCGATATATTGTTGGATGAGCGTGATCCCATCGACCGAGTCCTCGAACGTCGGTCCGTACACATACCCTTTCAACGCTTCAATCGAATGGAACAGCTGCACGCCAAGCCCTTTACCGGCCCGGTTATGCTTTGTGATGAACGGACTCATGCCTAAACGCTCGGCCGCCTCGATGATTTGTTTTTTTCCGACGGCAGCAATCGTCTTCGGCACACGGATCCCCGCTTGACGAAGCGCCGTATATTGGTTGACCTTGCTCACTTCGAGGCGAATCGCCCGTGTCCCGTTGAAGACGGTCCGTCCGTTCGCCTCGAGCCAGGCAAGCACTCCTTCTGTCAGCTCTGGCGCGTAGCGATGCCCGCGCGTATGTGACGACGCACTCATCCGGTTGTAGAACACGCCATTCGGCGGCGTCGCCTCGATATCGATGATCCCTTCATCTAAATGCCACAGTTCATATGGAAGTGATAACTCCTCAAGCCTTTTGACGAGATGGTCCGTCCACTCATTGTTTTCATGCAAAACGTGAATTTTAGCCATATGAATCCCCCTTTGATACTCCTAATGTACCACACCGTTATCCGACTATTCCAATTAGCATAATCAACGATGCGTTCATTCTTATTTCATAACGGTTTCATGGTATAATGAACTTAATAACCTATGTGAAAAGTGACAATTTCAAAGGGAAGTGATGTGTTTGACTGCACCTATTTTAAGTACAGACGTTTTAATCCTCTTGTTCGGCCTCCTCCTCGTCGCAGGGGTTTTGGCCACGCGCGTGTCCACCCGTTTCGGCCTTCCTGCGTTGATTCTGTTCATGGGGATCGGCATGATCATGGGTAGTGACGTCACCGGCTTAATCTTCTTCGATGACTCGAACCTTGCCCAGATGATCGGAATTTCCGCTCTAATCGTTATTTTGTTCGAAGGTGGTCTGCAGACGAAATGGGCCTCGATTCGGAGTGTCCTCGCTCCGTCCGCCTCGCTCGCGACAATCGGGGTCTTATTGACGACCGGGCTCGTCGCCGTGGCTGTTCGTTTCGTATTCGGTTTCGACTGGATTGAGTCTTTCCTATTCGGTGCCATCATCGGATCGACCGATGCTGCCGCCGTCTTCGCCGCCTTCAAAGGAAAGAATATCGCACCGAAAGTCGGCGCGACACTCGAAGCCGAGTCCGGCACGAATGATCCGATGGCGATGTTTTTAACGATCCTCGCTCTCGACTTCATGTTGAAACCGGATACGACGATTTGGGACGGCATTTGGATGTTCCTCCTACAGATCATCGTCGGGGCGTTCGCCGGGTATATGCTCGGGAACCTGTCACGGCTCATGCTCAATCATTTGCGCCTTGAATCGAGCGGCCTGCACGCCGTCCTCATGATTTCGATGGCGTTCATGACGTATGGCGTGGCCGCCTACTTCGCCGGCAGCGGCTTGCTTGCCGTCTATCTTGCCGCAATGATCGTCGGGAACGCCCACACCGCCCACGAAGTGACCATCGTCCAATTTTCGGAGGCGCTCGCTTGGATCATGCAAATTATCATGTTCGTCATCCTCGGCCTTCTCGTCTATCCGAAACAACTGTTCGATCCAGAACTCATTTGGAAAGGGCTGTTGGTTTCATTTTTCCTCATGTTCGTCGCCCGTCCGATCGCCGTTTACTTATCGACGATCGCGATGCCGTTCACGCATAAGGAAAAACTGTTCATCTCTTGGGCCGGCCTAAAAGGAGCGGTCCCGATCGTACTAGCGACGTTTCCGCTCATCGCCGGGATCGACAACAGCCAACTCATCTTCAACGCCGTCTTCTTCGTCGTCGTGACGAGCGCGTTGATTCAAGGAACGACGCTCACACCGCTTGCGGCCAGACTGAACCTACTCGGGCCAGATAAGATCCGCTCACCGTATACGATCGCGCTCGTGTCGAGTAAACAGTCGCAGCATCAGCTCGTTCCATACGTGGCGACGGAAGAGTCATCGATGATTGGGCGCACGCTCGCAGACATCACGTTACCGCCGAACACGGTCGTCAATGCGATCGTCCGCAAAGACTATCTCATCCCGCCTACGGGTCAAACGAAAATTGAGCCGGGCGACTTGTTGTACGTCCTCGCCTCGACGTATCGTCACGATCAACTCGATCGCAAGTTCGGGGAAGACGGGCTTGAACGCGTCGAGCTATGAACGAACAAGGACCGTGCCCGAGGCACGGTCCTTGTTTTATGCTTTGACTCGACGCGCCGCTGCGATCAAATCGGCAACGTCTTGCTCGCGTCCGGCGTGGAGCGCCTCGACGATGAAACTACCGACGACGACCCCGTCACACGCCTCACCGAGCGCTTGCACTTGGTCTTCCCGATGGACACCGAATCCGGCGAGTACCGGGACCGGAGACCGTTCTGTCAACGAGCGCAAATGGGCGAGCAGTTCGTCCGGGAACGCGTCGACTTTTCCGGTCGTCCCTTTGAGCGTCACCGCGTAGACGAACCCTTCGGCCTGACTTAAGATCGTGTCGATTCGTTGTTTGTTACTCGTCAATGTGACGAGCGGGACGACCGCGACCCCGTTCCGTTCAATCCCCGCGAATAGTTCGAGGCTCTCTTCGAACGGCAAATCGGGGATGATGACACCGCTGACGCCACATGCGGCCGCACGGTCGAAGAATGGCTGGATTCCGAACCGGAACACTGGATTCAAGTATGTCATCAGGACGATTGGGACTGAGAAACGCTCAGTTCCTTCTATTAAATAATCCAACACACTAGAGAGCGTCACGCCGTTTGCGAGAGCGCGCATCCCCGCCGCCTCGATAATCGGCCCGTCCGCTACCGGATCTGAGAACGGGATCCCGAGCTCGATTGCCGTCGCGCCCATCGCTTCAAGCCGCTCGATCGTCGGAATGAGTTGATCGAGTCCGCCGTCTCCGGCCATGATGTAAGGGACGAACGCTGCCCCGTCTCTATTTCGAATCGCTGTCTCTAAGCTCATTTCCGTCCCACCCTTTCTCGAATCGTATGCACATCTTTATCGCCTCGGCCTGACAGACAGATGACGAGCAGATCGTCCTCGTCCATCGTCGCGGCGAGCGTCTCGGCATAGGCGAGCGCATGTGACGACTCGAGTGCCGGGATGATTCCCTCATGTCGACTGAGTGACATACATGCCTCTAACGCCGCCTCATCGGTGACTGCCGCGTAGCGGACACGCTCGATGTCTTTCAAGAAACTATGTTCTGGTCCGACCCCAGGATAATCGAGTCCGGCCGAGATCGAGTGCGCTTCTTGGATTTGCCCGGCCCCGTCTTGTAGCACGTACATGAGCGAGCCGTGGAGCACGCCGACCTCACCTTTCGTGAGCGTCGCCGCATGCTTGTCCGTGTCGACGCCGCTTCCTGCTGCCTCGACTCCGTACAAGGCGACATCCTCGTCATTCAAGAACGGGTAGAACATCCCCATGGCGTTGCTGCCACCACCGACGCAAGCGATGACGGCATCCGGCAAGCGTCCGGTCTTGTCTAAAATTTGGCGCCGTGTCTCTGTTCCGATCACACTTTGGAAGTCACGCACCATCGTCGGGAATGGGTGTGGTCCAAGTACAGAGCCCATGACGTAGTGTGTATCGTCAACGTGTTTGACCCAGTAGCGTAACGCCTCGTTGACCGCATCTTTCAATGTTCGGCTGCCTGACTTCACCGGAATGACCGTCGCCCCGAGCAGTTCCATCCGAAACACGTTCAACTCTTGCCGCTCGACATCGACCTCACCCATGAAAATCGTACATTCTAAGTTGAGCAGCGCACACACTGTCGCCGTCGCCACACCGTGTTGTCCGGCACCGGTCTCGGCGACAATTTTCTGTTTCCCCATCCGCTTGGCGAGCAGTGCCTGCCCGATTGTGTTGTTGATCTTATGGGCACCGGTATGGTTCAAATCCTCCCGTTTCAAGTAGACGTTCGTCCCGAGGCGTCGGCTCATGTTCTCCGCATAATAAAGCGGGGTCTCCCGTCCGACGTATTCGCTGAGCAACGCGTCAAAGCGTTCTTGAAATTCAGAATCTAACTTCGCTTCCTCATAAGCCACCTCGAGTTCTTCAACGGCCTGCATGAGTGTTTCCGGTATATATTTGCCTCCGTACGGGCCAAACTTCCCGTTCACTGGTTGTGTGTACATGGTGTTTCCTCCTTGGCACGTCTGATGAACGTGCGAATTTTATCGATATCTTTCTCTCCATCTGTCTCGACGCCGCTTGAGACGTCGACCCCGTCAGGCCGTACGTCGTGCATCGCTTGTCTCACGTTGTCGGCCGTCAAACCACCGGCAAGCCAGAACGTTTGCTGCGGACGTTCCAACTGCAACCAGTCGAGCGTCTCCCCGCTCCCGGGCGTCGGTGCATCCAGTAAGACGATATCTGCCTCCGTCTCGCTACTCGCTTCGATGATCGGCAAATTGAACTGTCGAAACGTCTCAAGCGGCAATGTGCGCCGGTGCAGTTGGATATCCGTCAATCCACAAGTGATTGCCGTCTCGACCTCCTCAAGCGTCGGGTCGAGAAACACTCCGACGACACGGACGTGACTCGGGATCAACTGTCGTAGCCGTTTCGCCGTCGTCACATCGACTTGGCGTGAGCTGTTCGCGAACACGAAGCCGATCGCATCGGCCCCGGCTTCAACAGCCGCCCTCACGCTTGCTTCTGTTTTCAATCCACATATTTTAACGAACACGTCTTCAACTCCTCAATCAACGCCGTCGGGTCATCCTGTCGCATAAGCGCCTCTCCGACGAGAATGGCTTTGGCTCCCGCGTCTCGCAGTCGGCTTGCTGCTTCGCCGGTGCTGACTCCGCTCTCACTGACGAACGCCACGTTCGGATAACGCTTCATCAATTCAATCGATGTCTCGAGCGATACATCGAACGTCTTCAAGTTCCGGTTGTTGATGCCGATCAACACGTCCTCAAGTTCGAGCGCCGTCTGGAGTTCGGCTTCATCGTGCACTTCGACGAGCACGTCGAGGCCGATCAGGCGCGCGTGTTGCTTCAACGCGTGCAGGCGAGTCGGATGTAACGCCGCGACGATCAACAACGCCGCGCTCGCACCGGCCGCTTTCGCCCGGTCGAGTTGCCGTTCATCGATGATGAAGTCTTTGCACAGGACCGGGATATCGACGGCGTCAGCGACTTGACGTAAATCATCGAACGAGCCGTTAAAGTACGTCGTATCCGTCAGCACCGAAATCATCGTCGCACCGGCCCGTTCGTAAACCTGAGCCCGTTCGGCCACATCGAGTTCGGCGCGAATCACGCCTTTTGATGGGGATGCCCGCTTAATTTCCGCAATGATATGAAACCCGTCCGCGACCAGCCGCTGTAACGAGATCGGCTCCGTCGCCGTAACCGCGATATCTTGCATCTGGTTGACCTCTTCGATTTTCGTCCCAATAATTTTCGTCAAGTAGCTCATGCGCCCACCTCCGTTTTTTGTAGTTGCTTAAGGACGCGGGTGGCATGCCCCTCGTCGATGCTTCGACTCGCCTCGGCCACACCTTCACGCAACGTCTTGACTGCGCCGTATGTGCATAACGCTAACGCCGCATTCAACAAGACGACGTCTCGGGCCGGGCCGGTCTCACCGTTTAAGACGGCGACGAGCGTGGCTGCGTTCTCTTCTGGTGTGCCGCCTCGTAATGCGGACAGCGGCGCCCGCATCAACCCGACATCCCTTGGGTCGACTTTATATCTCGCCGTCTGCTCTCCGTCAAAGAAGAGTACCTCGTTCGCACCAACGAGGCTCGCCTCGTCGAGTCCGCCGGCCCCATGGACGACCATGCCCCGTTCGACTCCGAGATGACGCATCGCCGTAGCCATCTTCTCAATCAAGTCCGGATGGTAGACGCCGATCAATTGCCGTCTCGGCTTGAGCGGGTTCGTCAGCGGACCGATTTGATTAAAGATCGTCGCCGTCCCGAGCCGTTTTCGCACCGGCATGACATGTTTCATGATCGGGTGGACATGTTGGGCGAACAAGAAGCTCAAATTCGTCCGCTCAAGTTCAGCTAACACGTCGTCAGCACTTTGGACAATCGGGATATTCAACGCCTCGAGCACGTCGGCGCTACCCGACCGGCTCGACACGCTCCGATTCCCATGTTTCGCGACCGGGATACCAAGTCCGGCGAGAACGAACGCGACGGTCGAACTAATGTTGAACGTGTTCGCTCCGTCACCCCCGGTCCCACAAACGTCGAGCACAGGGAGCGTCGTCTCCGGGAACGTCGCCGCCTCACGGATATAATCGGCCAGCCCCGCCATCTCTTCGGCCGTCTCGCCGCGTGCTTTCAATGCGAGAAGCACCTCGGTGATTTGCGTTTCATCAGCTTGAAACAACTCGGAAGCCGCCTGTTTCATCTCGGTCGTCGTCACTTGGTTCGTCAGTAGTCGTGTTAACATGTCCGTTCCTCCTTAAGCGATTTGGGTATAAAAAAAACTCCATACGACGTCTGTCGTATGGAGGACGGTATGGACCGCGGTGCCACCTCTCGTTGGATCAATCGATCCCACTTTCCGATGCTATCACATCGTATCCTGATAACGGTGGAAGCCGTCACGGCCTACTAACATTCAGCCGTGCTCTCATGAGCCCATTCACGTGACGGTCTCGGTCAGGATCCCACCACCCCTGACTCTCTGTACGAGACTTCTTCACGCTACTCTTCTCAATCATCGATTTAAGATTCAATTTGAAAAACAAAAAAGGGTTACTCGGTCCAACTCACAGCTCACGCTATGAGAAGGACGAGTAACCCCGTGGTGCCACCTTCGTTGGTTCATGTCGAACCCACTTCACGGACAATCATCCGCTTCCCCGTGATAACGGTGGGTAACCCGCTAAAGCCTACTAAAAATTTCGGTTTAGAGCTCGGAAGTCCATTCGCGACGTCCCACATACTGATTCACACCAACCATCAGCTCTCTGTCATGCGGGGACCGTCGTTACTTCTCTTCGTCGACGCCTTTGTTCGTTTCAGTTAAGTTAACTCGTACTATACCGTTCCCGATTCATCCTGTCAAACAAAAGTGTGCAAAAAAACTTTGCTTCTATAAGTGCGGACGAATCGACCGCATGTTTCAGAATGTCGCAAGTTGACACGTGATTTTTTTGTCTGCTATAGTCGTCCCCAACAACACTTCACTCAGCTAAAGGAGATTTGACTTTGGAAACTAGTAAACTAAAACGTGAACTGTCGACCCGACAGCTCACGATGATCTCGCTTGGCAGCGCCATCGGAACGGGCCTCTTCCTCGGAAGCGGCCTCGCCATCCAAACGGCAGGACCGAGCGTGCTCGTCAGTTACGCAATCGGGGCGTTTATCGTCCTCTTGCTCATGGGTTGTCTCGCCGAGATGACCGTCGCCCATCCGACTTCAGGCTCGTTCGGCACGATCGCCGAGCGTTATGTCCATCCGCTCGCCGGCTTCTTGGTCCGTTACTCGTACTGGATTGCCAACGTCCTCGCAATCGGGGTCGAAGTGAGCGCAATCGCGATTTACATGCGCTACTGGTTCCCGGATGTGAACGGATTCGTCTGGGTCGCCGTGTTCGGCGGATTGCTCATCTACGTTAATGCTCGGCACGTCCATACGTTCGGGACGACCGAATACTGGTTATCATTCATCAAAGTCACTGCCATCATTCTTTTCATCGTCCTCGGTGCGGCGGCACTGTTCGGCCAACCAGGCTCACCGATCGAATCGATCACGACTGGAAATGAAGGGTTCTTCGCTTTCGGATTTTACGGCATGTGGGTGACGATCTTCATCTCGCTCTTCAGCTTCCTCGGGACAGAGCTCGTCGCCGTCACGGCCGGCGAGGCGAAAGACCCGGACCGCGCCGTACCGAAGGCGCTGCGGGCGACCGTGTTCCGCTTGACGTTCTTCTATTTGATCACGATCGCCATCATGCTCATGCTCATCCCATGGCAGCAGGCTGGTATCGATCAAAGTCCGTTCGTCCTCGTCATGCAGCAGTTTGACGTGCCTGGCGCGGCCGGTATTTTGAATTTCGTCATCTTGGTCGCCGCCTTGTCGGCGATGAACGCGCAATTGTATGCATCGACGCGCATGATGTACTCACTCGCCGAAGCTGGCGACGCACCGCGTATCTTCAAAAAAGTAAGCGCCAGTGGGATTCCGATGCCTGCCTTGTTCGTTTCGACAGGCGGAATCGTCCTCGCGGCATTGCTTCAAGTATTCATGGAGACGTCGTATCCGTTCCTCATGGGCATCTCGATGTTCGGGGCGATTTTCACATGGTTCATGGTCTTCGTCTCACACTTGTTCTTCCGCAAAAAATGGACGGGGCGTAAACTCCCTGTCCGTATGATCGGCTATCCGTTCTTACCACTCCTCGGTGCCGGACTGTTGCTCAGCCTGATGATCACGACATGGTTTACCGATTTCAACATCTTGCTCAAGTTCGGGATCCCATGGTTGGTCGGCTTGACAATCATCTATCTCGTCCGCGAGCGGTTCCGTAAGACTGACACAAAACAAGACGACATCGAGCAGGCTAATTAAAAATAGTGCCTATCCGCAATGGATGGGCACTATTTTTTCGCAAAAACGAGCACCCGTCGCGATTGACGAGTGCTCGTTTGTTTAGGATTAGAAGAACTGACGTGGGTTGACGGTGCTACCGGCGCTCGAAGACGAGTACGAGTAGCTGCCTTGGTGGATTTCAAAGTGAAGGTGCGGGCCTGAAGAGTTTCCAGTGTTCCCGAGCGTTCCAATGTTTGATCCTTGCGTCACACGCTGACCAGCGCTAACTGATACCGAGTTCATGTGCGCATAGACAGTCGTCCAAACTTGACCGTCGATGACGTGGGCGATCATGACGTGGTTCCCGTAAGCACCACCCCATCCAGCCCGAATGACTGTTCCAGTTGCCGAGGCACGGATCGGTGTTCCGACTGGTCCGGCGATATCGACACCGTTATGGAACGAATAGCCGAACTGTCCGCTTGCCGGTCCGAAACCTTGCGAGAAACGACCAGTCGTGGGTTGAATGAATTTCGCGCTCGATGGTGCCGGTGCCGAAGTTGTCGGCGTAGTCGGTACCGGTTTAGGAGCCGGTGCCGGTGCTGGTTTTGGTGCTGGCTTTGATGCCGGTGGTGCAGCCGGTTTAGAAGCTGTCACATTATTTTGTGTCGTTTGGTTTGAAGACGACGATGACTGGGAATTAGTATTACTGTTCTGCTTTTTCTGAGCAGCAGCTTGTGCAGCAGCAGCTTTAGCCGCTTCTTCTTGACGTGCTGCTTCAGCTCTCGCTTCTTCGGCTTGTTGCGCGGCCGCTGCTTTGGCAGCCTCAGCTTGACGTGCCTCTTCGGCTTTACGAGCCGCTTCTTGACGTGCTGCCTCTTCCGCACGACGACGCGCTTCTTCTTCTTCACGGCGCTGTGCTTCGATTTCAGCCGCAATCGCTTCTTCTTGAGCAATCAACGTTGCTTCGATTTCTTGTAGGTCGAAGATTTGCGTTTCAAATTCGATATTTTTCTCTTCGAGTTCTTTGATGCGAGCTTCACGCTGTTTCATCTTCTTCTCGAGTTCGGCTTGACGCGCTTCGAGTGCTTTCTGTTGCTCTAGAAGCGAGGCCCGCTCTGCTTTGAGTTCGGCTTGTGCTTCTTGAAGAGACAGACGTGTCGCTTCGTAGTCGTTGAACAACTCTTGGTCGCTACGTTGGATCGTACCAGCCGTGATCATGCGCGTGATCAAGTCAGAGAAGTTTTTTGATCCAAAGATGAATTCAGCCCAGTTGATTGAACCACCACCGTTCGTTTGCATCGTGGCCATCCGCTCTTTCATCATTTTTTCTTGAGCGATCATCTTTTTCTCGTAACCTTTAATGTCCGCTTCGAGATCTTCAATCTTCATCTCGGTACGTTTGATTTCTTGGCGTTTCGCCGCTACGTCGTAGATGATGTCTTGAAGCTGAGCGTCCATCTTATTGACTTCTTCTTGTACCTTCGAGATTTCTTTAGTGTTCTGTTCGATTTTCGAAGACGTATTTGATTGATTCTGTTTGACGCTATTGCGTTGTTCTTCAACTTTTTTCTGTTGCTCTTGTTTTTCTTTGATTGTCGTCGAGGCATCGGCTACCGAGTGCGTGCCGAGAAGCAAGGCGCTTAGCGTAAGTGTCGAGACAGTACGTTTCCAATTGATCAATGCAGACATCCTTTCTAATTTGACGGTCTAGTTTTACATACTCTATTTAAGTCGGTCGTTTTGCTATGTAACAAAAACGATTAATTTTTCAGTTTCAACACGGCTAATTATATCGAAGTCTCGAATGTTTTCCTGTTAAAGTTATATTTCACTTTGATTACGACAAAGAAGAGGGAGAGCCGTTGGCATTCCCTCTTCTTTGTATTTCAACGTTTTTTCGATTTTTTATGGTTTGAAACGTTTCTGTCATAGTAGCTGAAAATAGCAAATCATTTACCTTATTTCAAAAAAGCATATTCCAGCATTTTTTCTAAACTCATCCATTTCCAAAAAACGTAAAAAAGGTCAGTCTGACTTCTCGCTCAAGGCGAAGATGACAGGACTGACCGAATGTTCGTTGCGGGTGTGAAATCGAGGGGTCTCACACGTCTAATCATACAGACGAAGTGTTAACGCTCGATGGATATTTCGTTACAGTTTGAACGCACCGATGATGACGAACACCCATGCCGCGATGAAAAGAACACCGCCGATTGGTGTGACCGCTCCAAGTTTCGTGATACCTGTAAGCGCCATGACATACAAGCTGCCCGAGAAGAACAGGATGCCGGCAAACATGAGCCAACCGGCTGTGTTGAATTGACTGATGCTCACTTTCGTCAAAATACTAGCGAGCGCAATGATGCCGATTGCATGGATCATGTGGTACAAGACCCCCGTCTGCCAGTTCGCGAGCATGTTCGGCGCCAGACGCTCTTTCAATGCGTGGGCCCCGAACGCGCCGAGTGCGACACCGAGCGCCATCAAGGCAGCACCGGTAATGAGTAATAATTTCATACGATTTCCCCCTTATCTCACTTTTCGTGCTGGTAAATTCCACTTCCGATAGTAGGATATCACTCGAAGCGTCGCGACGACAATCAATAACGCATACACCGGAAGTCCGCCTTCGAGCCGGAAGTAGTACGTGACGACCGCGATGATGATCGCCCAAATCGCGTACACTTCAGCCTGCAAGACGAGCGGCTTGCGCCCCGCGAGCAAGTCGCGGACGACACCACCGCCGACTCCGGTCAGGACGGCTGCCGCAATCGCTGCCGACAACGGCAAATCCAATTTGATGGCCACTTGCGCCCCTTGGAAAGAGAATGCGACCAAGCCGATCGCATCGACGATGACGCCCCATCTTTCCCAATGCGGCAAGACGACGCTCGGGAGCAGGAAGATGAGGAGCGCGACGAGAAAACAGAGAATAAATAAATCGTTTTGTTGCCAAATCAAACTGACGGGGTTGCCGAGCAAGACGTTACGGATTGCCCCGCCGCCGAAAGCCGTCGTGAAGGCGAGCAACCAAACTCCAAAAATATCGTACTTTTCGTCCATCGCGATGATGGCTCCACTCGCCGCGAACGCAATCGTTCCGACGACGTTCAATAATTCCCACTCCATAAACATCCCTTGCCCTTTCTCGAAAGCATTATATGGTAAAGTAAAGATACAAAAAATCAGATCAGTCGAGCGACTGCTTGTAAAGGATGTCGGTATTTTTATGAAACGAATCGCCTTGTTCCGCATATGGATCATCGTCACAATGTTCGCCCGATTCATCATTAAGATTTATTCATTCTCTCGCAAACAGCAGCAGGGTCTCGCCTCTCCGGAAGAGTACGAGGCGCTCATGTTGCAGCTCGCCCGCGAGTATAAACGTAACGCGCTCCGCCTAGAGGGACTGTTGATCAAGCTCGGTCAATTCTTGTCGATCCGGGCCGACTTGTTGCCGCCGTCCGTCCTTAATGAGTTGTCAGAGCTCGTCGACCGCGTACCGACGTCAGGTTGGGACAAGTCTCGTGCCATCCTCGAAGCCGAATGGGGCGTACCGTACACCCAAGTCGTGAAAGATGTCGGCATCGACGCCGTCGCCTCCGCCTCGATCGGCGAGGTCTACGGGGCCACGCTTCTTGAAAACGGGAAACGGGTCGCGCTCAAAATCCAGCGCCCGGACATCGAAAAAATCATCCGTACCGACTTCAAAGCGATGCGAATCGTCACGACGATGCTCAAACGGACACCGCTCGCCAAATCGACCGACTTAGATAGCTTATATCGCCAAATGATTTTTGTCATCGGGGATGAACTAAATTTCCAAACCGAATTAAAAAACGCGCTGTATTTCAAAGCGAAATATGCTGAAAATCCAGATGTTTATATCCCGGGCTACTACGACCATTTATGTACGAATCGGGTATTGACGATGGATTGGGTCGACGCCCGTCGCATCACCGATATTGCGTTCTTAAAAGAAAACAATATCGACCGCTCCGCTCTCGCCGAACGACTATTTACGATGGCCGCGGAACAACTATTATTCGGCGGACAGTTCCACGCCGACCCTCACCCTGGGAACGTCCAGATCCGGGCCGACGGAACGATCATCCTGCTCGACTTCGGCATGGTCGGCTCGTCGACCGCGCAAGATATGGCGACGATACGGAAGATCTTGCAGGCGTTCATCTCGCTCGATTACGACGGTGTCGTCGATGCCCTCGAAGACTTGCGCTTCTTGTTGCCGACAGCGAATAAACATAACATCCGCCAAGCGATCGAAAAAGCGGTCACATTCTATCTAGAGACCGACATTGATACGGTCGATACGAAATTGATCGAAAAAGTGCTCCAAGATATCCAACTGCTCGTGAAGAACGAGCCGATCCAACTGCCGGCCGAGTTCGCCTTCTTCGGTCGTGCCGCCTCGACGTTGCTCGGAATTTTACAGATTCTCGACCCGAAAATCGATTTGTTCACGCTCGGTAAACCGATCGTGATTCAATGGCTCGAATCAGACGGGACGACAATCCAAAACCGCTACGTCATGACGGCGCTCAACTACGGCAAGAAACTGTTGAACGTACCGCCGTTGCTCGAGAACTATTTGAAAGAGCCGACCCGGAAACGGTTGTCTGAGCAGGCGATGTTCCAACGCGAGCTCGAATCGAAAGAATTGCTCCATCGCCAGACGTTCAACTCGGGTGTCATCGTTCTCGGATTGCTCGTCGGTCTGTTCGGCTACATCCGACCTGACGAATGGCTATTTTGGTCGGGTGGTGTCGTCGCCGTCGTCGCCTACTTTAATTCAAGACGCCTCGGTCGAAAGATTCGCCATTTGGCCCGTCAAGATTTTCGTGTCTGATCCCGTCACTCATTTGAGTGACGGTTTTTTTCTGGAGCCACCTCCCGATATACGCAGCGACTTGTTGCATGTCCCGTTCGGTCGTCCATCCCATCGTCGAGACCTGGACACAGTTCAACTGTTGTAAATACATACTTTCGTACTGAATGTGATAACCGTAATATGCTAATTGTCGTCCCAATTCAATCGAGGACCGATCTTCCGGTAACATAATCGATAAAATACCAGGCGATTGATCGTCCCCAGTTTCGATTGCTACGCCCCGACCTAGCAGTTCCTTCAGGCAAACATCCATCTTGGATTGATGGGTACTCACCTCTTTTTCAGTCAATTCGTCCAACGCAATATCCATAGCTTGAATGAGTGGGACGGATTGTGTGAAGGCGATCGGATTATAGCTCGCCAAATCGAGATAACGTGGAATCGACGAGTTCGGGATGGGGCGATCCCGCATCGCGACAAAGGCTAGCCCAGGCGCATTACGAAGTGCTTTTCCTGATACAAACGTCACCATGTTTGCGAAAGCATAGTCCGTCTCAAACGTCCCAACCGTGCTAATCGCATCAATTGCGAGTATGGTTTTGCGCCGGTGTACGTACTGACGCAATCCTTCCACATCAACTAACTTTCCAGTAGACGTCTCGCAATGGACCGTCCAAATCCAGTCCGGTTTGTATCGCTCGATCTGTTGCACCGGGAGACGTTTACCGGTTTCGAGTGTCAGGACATCAAACTCGAGACGCGCTCGTCTGGCATGATCGATAAGTCGCCGCCCGAACTCACCCGTATCAAAAATCAAGCCACGGCCGGTCAATTGCGCCGCGACTGCATCGTTTGCGACTGTCCCACTCCCTAACAATGTGTATATGTGCGGTAGATTGATGCGTGTACTCAGTTTTGTCTCGACCGAACGAAGTACGCGAATTGCTTCGGCCGAACGATGTGATAACGGTTGGGTGGCAAGAGCTGCGCGCACCGCGTTCGATAGTTCGACAGGTCCAGCGAGGAGCAACTTCGGACGCAGCGTTCGAGCGGTCTCAGACCCCATGAATGCCGCGCGCGTCAGCTTCATTGGAATGTATAGTGCCTCCTCAGGCCCGACCGGATCTGCGAAAGGGATAAATCCGAACCGTCGATACAATTTCTGTTCGCGGATCGTTCCACTAATCACAATCCCTTCCACATTACGTTCAATCGCCTCAGCGAGCATAGCCCGCATGAGTCCGGCAAACGTCCGAGTGTTACGGTAGGCTGGAATTATGGCCAATAGCCGGACCTCGATCCACTCGCCCGGTGGTAGGGTAACTCCTTTCTGTTCTAGCGAAAACGGGTGCTCGTCACGAATAGAACACATCGCAACGAGTTTCCCGTCCGCTTCTCCAATCCAGTATGTATTCGTATTATGGAAACGATCGACGAGACGACGCTCCAAGTTAACTTGATGTTGCGGGATTTCTTCCACGAACGTCTCATAATTCAAACGGTGAATCGCTTCCTCATCATTCGGCATCGCTTTTCGAAATTCAACCATGTGATGTCCCCCTTATGTGATGATACAAGATGACTGCAAGAGCCATGACCGCCAATACGAAATCCGTCGTATCTCCCCAAGCGGCAAGAGGTAGCAGAAACAACATGACGAGCCCTGTTTCGCGCGAGTTGCGCGTTATTTTAATGAGAAGTAATAAAAGCACAAGCCCTCCCACGAACCAAATCGGGTTATACGCTAAAATAATTCCAGAAAACACAGCGTATCCTTTCCCACCAGTTCGGATATGCCAAATCGGATAAATGTGTCCGAGCGTCAGCGCTAGCGCCGTCTCAAAAAAAAAGGAACCACTCAATGATAGAACGAGTACTGTCTTCAAGACATCAAAGCCATAGACGAGAAGAAACGCCCAAATACCGCCACTCCGTAACGCGTTCCGGGCTCCCACATTCCCCGATCCGCTCGAAGCCAAATCTTGACCACTCACCATCCCGTATAATCGCCCGCCGAGCATGCTACCAACGAGATAGCCTACGACGACAATCCACATGTTTACCTCTCCCTTTTGTAAAATTGTGTATGTTTTTTGAAATCGGGTACTTTTACAATGTGACTTAAATGAAAGGGGAAATCAAGATGCGAGCTGAGAACAACTTCATTAACGGTGAATGGGTCGAGACGAATGAGACAATCGAGGTCCGAAATCCGGCGACCGGTAACGTAATAGCAACCGTGACAAAGAGTGACGAGACCGAGGCCGGCCTCGCTGTCGACGCGGCCCAGGCCGCTTTAAAAGACTGGCAACAGTGGACAGCCGAAGACCGGGGCGCCCTACTGCTCGAATGGCATCGCTTGATCGATGAAGAGACGGAAGCGCTCGCGCGAACGATGGTCGAAGAACAAGGCAAACCGCTGAAAGAAGCGATCGGCGAAATCCGTTACGCCAACGGATTCATCGAGTGGTATGCCGCGGAAGGACGACGCGTCTATGGTGAGACGATCCCTGCTTCTTCAAACGAGAAACGTATTTTCGCGATCAAACAACCGGTCGGCGTCATCGCTGCCATCACGCCCTGGAACTTCCCGGCGGCGATGATCACCCGCAAATTGGCACCGGCTCTAGCAGCCGGTTGCACCGTAGTCTTGAAACCGGCCTCGGCGACACCGCTCACAGCGATTGAACTCGTCAAATTGGCCGAGAAGGCCGGTTTCCCGAAAGGTGTCATCAATCTCGTGACTGGCAGTGCCGCTCGTATCGTCAACGTTTGGCAGCACGATTCACGTGTACGCAAGCTGACGTTCACCGGATCGACCGAAGTCGGCAAGACGCTCATGCGCGGTGCCGCCGACACGATGAAGAAGATCTCGCTTGAACTCGGTGGCCATGCCCCGCTCATCGTCACGGCGAAAGCGGACCTCGACAAGGCCGTCCCACAAGCGATCGCGACCAAGTTCCGTAACGGTGGACAGACATGCGTCTGTGCTAATCGGATTTACGTCGAGAGTTCGATCGTCGACGAATTCTCCGAGCGGTTCATCGAGGCCGTACAAGCTCTCAAGGTTGGGAACGGGCTCGACGACGGCATCGACATCGGTCCGCTCATCGACGAGGCTGCGGTCGAGAAAGTGATGAAACACCTCGAGGACGCCCAAATCCGTGGGGGTGAGATCACCGGCGGCGAACAGCTTGACGGCTTGTTCGTCCGTCCGGCCGTCGTCCGCTATGCGAACGAAGATATGCTCTGCATGAACGAGGAAACGTTCGGACCCGTCGCCCCGATCGCTTCGTTCAACACGCTCGACGAAGTCATCGAGCGGGCGAACGCAACGCCGTTCGGCCTCGCGTCTTATATCTTCACACAAGATATTAACGAGGCCCTTTACTTGGCGGAATCGCTCGAATACGGGATTGTCGGCGTCAACGATGGCCTGCCTTCGACCCCGCAAGCGCCGTTCGGCGGATGGAAACAGAGCGGTCTCGGCCGTGAAGGCGGTCATCACGGCATCGAAGAGTTTTTAGAAGTGAAATATATTTCGCTTGGACTATAAAAAAAACGCCTGTTGAAAAAATTCAACAGGCGTTTTTTCAGTTGTCGAGCCACGTCACCAAATCATTTGGCGTCGCAATCACATAATCGGCGAGCGCCCACTCGTCCTCGTTCCCGAAGCCGAATCCGGTCAAGACGACCGGGAAATCATGGGCCCGGCCCGCTTCGACGTCCGACTTGCGGTCACCGACCATGACGTACTTCGCCTCTCCGTGGCGCAGGCGGTGCGCCGTCAAAATATCGGCCTTCTTCTCGCCGCCAACCGATTCGAGACATTCAGGTGCCGTCATGAACTGACGGATGCCTTGCGTATCGAGGATCAAGTTCATATAGTGAACGCCACAGTTGCTTGCCGTCGTCAACGTATGCCCGTTCGCACGAAGCGTCTCGAGCATATTGTAGATGCCGTCAAACAAGACGTTTTGTCCCTCCATCGCCTGCTCGAGCGTCTCGTGACGAAGTTTGCGGATGAGACGGATCTCTTCGCGCGTCGCCTCCGGGATGACGTGCTCCCAAAAGGCGTCCCCAGCCAAACCGTAGCCAGACCGGACCGCCTCCTCGCTCGGTTTTTCAAGATGCGGAAGCTGTTCGAGTGCCTCGTGAATCGCTTTCGTCATCGGAACGGTCGTGTCGACGAGCGTCCCATCGATATCAAATAAAATGACTGCCATGTCGGTATCTCCTCTCTCTTTCCTATTCTCCTACCGTAGCAGACTCGCTTCCAAATCAAAAGTAGAAACATCAGGTAACAAAAAAAACGGCTGAACGAGATCGTTCAACCGGTTGTTGCTTAGCCACGCCAGAAGCTCATGCCGCCTTTGACCGAGTAGACGTCTGTATAGCCCGCACTCTTCAGCATCGCCGCTGCCCGCTGGCTCCGCATCCCGCTTTGACAGATGACGTAAACGGGACGTTCTTTGTCTTTCGGATATTGTGCTACCGCGTTACCGAACCCTGAGAGCGGTACGTTTTTCGCTTGTTTAATGTGCCCGCCTTTATATTCGTGCGGCTCCCGCACATCGAGTAGTTGAATGTTACGCTCTTCCGCAATCTTTCGCTTCAACTCGTCCGTCGATACTGTTTTCGTGCTGTTTCGCTTCGTCCACCAAAAATAAATCAATCCAATCACCACTGCGACAAACAAAAAATCAAGCATGGGCACGCCTCCGTTGTTTAAAAGTTTTAGTATCTTCATTATACCCCCTACGGTATATAAGTCAACGTGGACGCTTCATAAAAAAAGCCATGCCACAAGGGCACAGCTTAGAAATCGAGCAGCGAATCGGTTTTAGGTTCGTCTTCATCCTCTAGAGGGATGCCGAGGAATGCGGCCATTTGCCGGTCTAACGGTTGCTTCGGCTCCGCCGAGACGACAGGTGCCTGCGCGACCGGTGCGGCGGGTGTCGTCTCCGCCAACATGAGCTCACAGTAACCCATCAACTTGGCCAGATGGCGCTTTTGCGTCTCTCCACTCGACTGTTCGATTTGACTCATCACGTGTTTCATTTGCGCGATGACTTGTTGCTCAGTGATCATAGGTCGAACACATCCTTTTCCCTCTCATTTTGAAACAAACCTGTCCCTCGCCGCAAGAGTCTTGCTCGGCTCAGTCGGATTCAGACCGTGTCTCGACCCATGAATGGAACGCCTCGAAATCGAAACGGACTTGATTGGCATAAAAACGAGCCCAGCGTGAGATTTGACGCACGAACAACGGCAACGCGTCCCCGATGGCTTCCGCAATCTGTTCGCTCGCCTCATACTCGAGAACGTTCGCGTCCGCATCGGCCCGGGCATGGATTTTCGCCGTGATCTCGGCTTGGACTTTTAACGTTTCGATCAGCGACGATTCATTCTTGATGTGCTTCGCTTTCACTTTCCGTTTGTAGGGTGAACGTTGCCGCACATAATACTCGTTGCCATCGATCGTGAAGTAACCGAGATACGGGTCTTGGCTATGCACCATGGCACGTTGGGCAGCGATGACCCGCGCACCTTCATGGGACAGGCCGTCCTCGAACAACGGATGGGTCGGCAAAAACAAGGACGGGACGGCCGATTGCGCTTGCTTCATCTCTAAGATGACGTCCTCGTCATGTTCCTCGTCGGCCCCTTCGATCAAGATATAGTAACGTTCGAGCCCGATCGAGGCCGTACCGCTCTCGCGTTTAATGGCGATGTCTTTGATGTCGTAATGATCGGCGTGATGGCGGTACTCTCCCGACAACGAGTTCAAATACTCAGGCCAAGCCTGTTTGATTTTCGTCGCCGTCTTCTCGCTGACCGGTATTAAGTCATCGCTCGTCGCGAAGTAACGTTCTTCGTCCCGGACCTCGGTCCGTTCCGACATGAACGCGTCTTGCTTCTTCTCTGCCTTCTTGATCACTTTTTTGATGGCTTTAGACGTATTCGCTTTCGTGAACTGCACGTCTTCGTCTTTCCCTTTCGCATACCGTCTGATGGCGAGCGCATACGTCTCGGCGTATACTTCAATCGCTTCGTTGGAATCGAAGCCCGATTCTGCGGCGAACAAGTCGACAGAAATGGCCATTCTGAGCACATCGAACAAATACGAACCGAGGTACGCCTCATCAAAGTCGTTCACATCATAAATGATCGTCCCAGCCCCGTCTCCGAACACCCCAAAGTTTTCAAAGTGAAGATCCCCTTGAATGAACGTCGGATAGGCCTCGCTCGTGTCGAAAGCAAGCGGTACTTTCGCAAAATCGTAATAGAACAAATGCGAGCTTCCGCGAAAGAACGAGAACGGACTCGTACTCATCTTGTCGTACTTTTCACGTCGCGCCGTTTCGGTTAGGTTCCGGATCGAATGATCGTAATAATCTAGAACCGTCGCAATCGTATCACGGCGAATTTGTTGTTTGACGGATGTGAACATGGCTGTCTCCCCTTCATGCGTCGAATAGATGTTTGTATTCCCCGTATCCCGCAGACTCGAGCTCTTCTTTCGGGATGAATCGGAGCGAAGCCGAATTGATACAGTAGCGTAAGCCGCCGAGTTCTTTCGGACCATCGTCAAATAGATGACCGAGGTGACTGTCGGCATGCTTCGAGCGTACTTCCGTCCGGACCATGTGGTGCGTCGTGTCCATGTTCACATCGAGCCGCTTCTCTTCGATCGGCCGCGCGAAGCTTGGCCAGCCACAGTTCGACTGGAACTTGTCGCGAGAAGTGAATAGCGGCGTACCATCGATCACATCGACGTACAACCCTTCCCGTTCTTCATCCCAATACTCGTTTTGAAACGGCGGTTCGGTCCCGTTCTCTTGCGTGACTTTGAACTGCATCGGTGTCAGACGGTCTTTCAGTTCCTGTTTTTGTTTCTTATCGCTCCACGCCTCTTTCACAAACTTGGCGCGACCCGAGCCGACCCGGTACATCTCGTAGCGGAACGGATTTTTCTTATAGTAGTCTTGATGATAGTCCTCGGCTTCCCAAAACGTCTTGGCCGGACGGATCTCGACTTCGATCGGACGTTCGAACCGTCCCGAATTCTCGACTTCTTGCTTCGAGCGCTCGGCCGTCTCCCGTTGTTCTTCTGAATGATAGAAGATGGCCGGTCGATACGATTCGCCGCGGTCGTTGAACTGTCCGCCCCCGTCTGTCGGATCGATTTGTCGCCAGTAGATCCGAAGCAGCTCCTCGTATGAGATGACCTCCGGGTCGAACGTCACCTCGATCGCCTCTAGATGACCCGTCGTCTCCGAACAGACTTGTTGGTATGTCGGATTGTCGACGTGTCCGCCTGTGTAACCGGACACGACTCGTTCGACACCTTCGTATTTATGAAACGGTTTGACCATGCACCAAAAACAGCCTCCCGCAAATGTAGCTTTTGCCATAATGAATCCCTCCTTACTATGTAGTGTACCCAAAAAAGCACGCCGACAACAAAAAACGAGAACCCCAAACGTGTTCTCGTCTTCAGTCTTCGACCCGGTTCATATGGCGCATCACTAAAAATAAAATCACACCGACGATCGCTGCCCCGAGTATGGTCAACACCAGGTTGTTTCGTGCCGATAATGTATAAAAGATGGCTAAACCGATTAAGATGAGCGCAATCGGAATGAACGCTCGTTTAAAATGATCCCAATAACGCACGGACAGTCCCCCTTTTCATCTATCATACCAAACTTTTTTGTTATTATAGAGAGGAAGATACAATCACGGCCAGAAGGAGGACCCATCCATGGATTTTGACCAGTTGTGGGCGAACCGCCCGACTTTGTTGTGGGAAGACCGGCTGAACGAAGGCGACGACGTCTATACGCTGTCAGCGATCCTCGCTGTCGACGCCGCGCTCAGGCGTTATACGAGCGCGTTGGTGCATTCCGACGGCACAGAATCCTCGATCCTATCGGCAGTCCGCGATGTCGTCCTGCGTTTGAACGGCCTCAACGAAGAGCACGACCATTTTATCGAGACGCTCGAGCGTGAGGAACTGTACGACTTCATCCGAGCCGGTGCAGCCATCGCCGGGTATGAAACCGATGAAGACGTCACAGAGGAATGGCGTGAATGGTAACAGTTTGACGATTCATCGCAATCCAAAGTTATCATACTTGAATTAATGATTTCTATCTCGCACAAGGGGACACGTGTATGCTAACCATCATCAACTCTTTTTTCATCAACCTTTGTATTCTGTTCACCCTGTTCACCATCTCGTTCTTGCCGTTTCGTAACCGGCCTCGAATTACGCCGCAGTCACCGTTAAAGTTGCGTATCCTGCTCGGTATCCAGAGCGGTCTCATCGCCTTGATTTTGCTCGCGAACGCGCTTCATCTCGAAAAAATATTGATCGACCTTCGTGCCATCCCGATTATGCTCGCCGTTTTGTTCGGCGGTTGGGTGAGCGGTGTCGTCGCCGGTATATTGTTTCTCATCGGTCGTTTTTTCATGATAACGGATGGCGAATACGTCGGATTTTACTTAGCTATCGCGACGATGGTCGCACTCGTCTTGCCGACGAGTCTGTTGAGGCTCAAGCTCGACAACACCCGTAACACGCTCCTTGTCTTTACGACGATCAGCGCCGCCGCGTTCGGGTCGGCGCTCTACTATGCCCTCCCGCTCGAGCTGTTCTATCCCATTTTATTCGTCTATATCGTTATGATCTACGCCGGGGCTTGTGCCGCTTATCGCTTGCTCCAAGAGCTGAGACGTCACTTTGAGAACGTTCAACATCAGCAGCAACTGGCCCGTACCGACGCTTTGACCGGCATCGCCAACCGCCGTCTGTTGAATGAGGCGATGGCCAACTTGACTGTCGAGTCGGAAACGTACGCCCTCATCCTCGTCGATATCGATCACTTCAAACGCGTCAACGATACGTACGGTCATGATGTCGGGGACGACGTACTACGCGAGCTCGGCATGTTGCTCGTCACCGAAAGTGACGACCGACATCTCGTCGGTCGCTTCGGTGGTGAAGAATTTCTGATCATCATGCCGAACGCCAAAAAGGACGAAGTGACCCGTCTCGCCGAATCTATACGAGGAAAAGTCTCGACGTTCCCATTCGAGACGAGTGCAGGCACGCTTCACATCACGGTCTCGCTCGGGGCCTGCCATTCGAACGATATCGAAGTCGATAGCGTTTTGAAGCATGCCGACGAAGCGTTATACCACGCAAAAGAATCTGGACGAAACCGTTTCATTTTGGCTTGATGAAGCCGATAACGCTCTCAAAACTTTACTGACTTTGACAGTTTTCCCGCTTTACTTTCAATTAGCGAATCGGTACACTAGGCTAGACTTTGATTAGACTAACTATCATTAATCATAGATTTGACTAGAAAAAGGGGAAACACATTTCATGACAGTATTGTTATCGCTATTCGGATTGATGTTCGTGGGATCGTTCGTCCTCGACTATCAACGTGGCAAGACGTTCCGACAGTCGCTCTTTGGGGGAGTCGACACAATCAAACAGAACCTACTCATCTTTTTACGCACGTCCCTTTCGATGATGATTTTCATCGGGCCGCTCTTGCTTATGTCCATGTTTGCCTTCTCAAAACTTGTGACGTTCGAGACGGTAGCCGCCTTTATGATCGCCGTGCTTAGCATCGGCTTCGCCGAGCGCATCACCGGGATGATCGTCGCTCCGCTCGTTCGAACGTTTTGGCATCAACGCGGCAAACTGATGCCGCTCTATCTCGATGCTGGACTCTACGTCTTTTTGCTATCGATTCTCATCTTGGAGTTTCTTATGAACATCCCGGGCGTCGAACTGAACGCACCGGCAGTCGCTGTATTTTACGCGTTCGCCTTGTTCTACATCCGTTATTTGTTCAGCTTGATCCGCTTTACACTCAGTAAAGGCGTCCCGTCAAACTGACTCGACTCGTGTGCCCTCGACCGCAGACATCCCGTCTGCGGTTTATTTTTATTTTTCTAATTGACAATGAGAATCGTTATCACTTATACTCAAGTTGTAGCTGCCACAGCTGGACGTAACCGTTCCCCAAACTTGTTACGGCCCGTGGATTCCCCTCCACGACACTCTTTTTGAAAGCATTGCGACAACCCCCATTTGTTGCACCCAGATTTGCCATATAAAAACGAGCGGCTCTCCGACGGAGCCGCTCGTTTTTTTCGTTCAGGCGAACACATCTTGTTCGATTTGTTTCAACTCATAAAACATGCCGCGGGCGCGCATCAAGTCGTCGTATGACCCTGACTCGATGATGCGACCTGCTTCCATGACGATGATTTGGTCGAAGCGTTCGAGCCCGGTCAGACGATGGCTGACCATGACGAGTGTCGCCTCGTCCGCCTTCCGGAAAATTTCAGCGAACACATCGGATTCGGTGCGCGCGTCTAACGCCGACGTCGCTTCATCTAAAATCCAGAGCAACCCGTTCTTCAACAACGCCCGGGCGATGGCGAGCCGTTGCCGTTCCCCTCCTGACAAGTTCGCCCCTTTCTCGAGCATTGGCTCATCGAGTGCGAAACCGAGGCGGACGCTTCGCAGCGCCAGCTCCATCTCGTCATCGGAGAAGTCTCCGGCAAGGGCCAAGTTGTCTCGGACGGTACCGAAAAAGAAGTGGTTCTCTTGCATGACGACACTCGCTTGAGACCAGACCGATGTTTGTGTGACCTCATTCAAGAGCTGACCGTCGATTCGTACTTCGCCTGTCTCTGGCCTTACAAACGCGAGCAACAGTTGCAGGAGCGTCGACTTGCCAGACCCGCTCGGGCCGACGATCACGGTCTTCGATCCGCGCGGTAACGTCACATCAACTGTGTCTAGGACGGCACGGAACGTATCCGGATAGCGGTAACTTACACGTTCAAACGAAATGTCAGGCGCCGTCTGAAGCGCTATGTCGTCACGTGCCGCTTCTGCCGCCACGAGGTGATCACTTGGTTCGACGACCTCAAGTAAGCGGTTTGCCGCTTGTTTACTATCGGCGTAGTGACCTGGGAAGACCGCCATCGGTGTCACGTTCTCAAACGCGGTCAATGACATCATGACGAGCATGGCCAAGAACAGGCCGTCCAGTTCGCCATCGACGACAAGGTAGGCACCGATCGCGAGCACGCCCCACGACACGAGCAGTGACGCGGCGACGACGAGCGACGAATTGAAGAACTGGTTCGTCACGTCTTGGCGCTGTGCGGCGGCGTAACGATCGCTTCGAGCGAGCAAGTCGTCACGGGTCTTGCCGAGCTGGTCGTGCAGCAATAAATCGCGGTACCCGTACATCATCTCAGTCACCCCGCTCGACAAATCGCCGCGCAAGGCCCGAATTTCCTGGTCATGCTTCGCTCGGATGCCGGCAAACAAGATCGGAATCAAAAAGCCGGTCACGAACACCCCGAACACGAGCCAAAGGCTGACCGTCATCGAGAAGAACGTGACGAAGAAGATTGTGCTCAAGAAGACGAGCACTAAGATGATTGGCGGATAAAACACCCGCAAAAAGTAGTTTTGAAGGCTTTCGACGTCTCCGACGACACGGGCGAGCAAGTCCCCGCTCCGGTATTTGGCGAAGATGTTCGGCACGAGCGGTTCGAGCTGGCGATAAAACCGGACGCGCAGTTCGCTTAAAATCGTGAACGTCGCCCGGTGTGACGCCAAGCGTTCGCGGTAGCGGCTCCCCGCCCGAATGACGCCGAACAGCTTGATCAGGACGACCGGCACCATGAGCGCATAGAGGGGCGGCACGAGGCCGGCACGCGACACGAGATATCCACTCGCCGCGAACAAGGCGACAGCCGCGAGGCCTGCCGTATAACCGAAGAAGATCGAGAGGATAATATCCTTTTTCTCTTTCATCATCCATTTTGTGATCGTCCAAAGTGAGTTCATCCTCTCACCCCTTTCTGTAACGTGAACAAGTCGGCGTAGGCCGGGACAGCGAGCAACTGCTCATGTGTGCCGTTCGCGACGAGGTTCCCCTCGTCCATGAACCAAATCGCGTCCGCTTGCTTGATCGTATGGAGACGGTGCGCGACCGTGACAAGCGTCGCGTCACGCGACAACTCCTCGATCGAGCGCCGAACGATTCTTTCGGTCACCAAATCGAGACCGGTCGTCGGTTCATCGAACAAGATGATACCTGGACGCTTCAAGAAGGCACGGGCCAGGGCGAGGCGTTGCCGCTCACCACCGGACAATCCGTAACCGCCTTCTCCGAGCTCGGTATTCAACCCGTCCGGCAAATTGGCGATGACCTCGACGAGGCCTGCGGCTTCAGCCGCCCGCATGATGTCAGTCTCGTCCGCCGTCTCACCGAGGGCGATATTAGCGGCGAGACTGCCGGCGAACAAATACGGGTTTTGCGAAATATACCCGATTGTCCCGTACCAAGACGTATCGGTGAACGATTCGAGCGGCTCCCCGTCGACGAGGACGCGGCCGCTATCCGGTTTCACAAGACCGGACAGCACGTTCAACACGGTCGTCTTGCCTGATCCGCTCGCGCCGACCAAGGCGACGTGTGACCGTGCCGGGATTACCCCGCTCAGCGGGTGGAGCGTGAAGCGACCCCCTTCATATTGGAACGAGACCGCATCGAGCACGAGTTCGGGCGTCCGGTTTGTTAGCGGTCTGTCTCCCCATTCGATACGATCGTCCGGGGCGTCGAGCGCCTCGAAGATGCGATCGGCTGCACCCATGCTGCCACGCCCCGTATGGAAGGCGCTGCCGAGGTCTTTGATCGCTAAATAGTATTCCGGGGCCAAGACAAGAATCAAGAAGCCGGCGAAAAACGTCAAGTTTTGCCAAACGACCATCTGGAGCGCCACTTCTAAAGCGACGACGCCGGTGCTGAGCATCGAGATGAACTCGAGCATGAGCCCTGACAAGAAAGCGGTCTTTAAGACGACCATCGTCGCATCCCGGAAGTCGAGACTGCTCTTCTCGATCGCTTGCGCTTCTTGCTCGGCACGTCCGTATAGCTTGAGTGTCGTCAATCCTTGAAGGACGTCTAAAAATTTCCCCGAGAACTGGTTCATTTTCTCCATCTGCTCTTCAGACTTCTTCTGGGTCGCGATACCGATGATGATGAAAAAGATTGGAATGAACGGCGCGGTCACCATCATGATGACACCTGAGATCCAGTGCTGACTGAAGACGACGACGAGAATGAGCAGCGGGATGATCGACGTCTGGATGACTTGGGGCCAGTACTGGCTAAAGTAAGCATCGACCTCATCGACCGCATCCATATAGACACTGACTTTCTTCCCGGACTGTCCGGATAGAGACGTCTCGATTGGATTCGATGTGTAGCGGTCGAGCAGTTGACGTCGAAGCGTCCGCTTCGCCCGCTCCGACAAGTTGGCACCGATACGTCCCGAGACATACCCGAACAAGGCACGTGCGAGCAACGCGATCACGAGCCAACCTAGAGACGGGATGACACTTTGGAACGATTCGTTTTTTAAAAATACTCGGTCGACGACGTCGACGATCAAATAAGCCTGAGCCAAGATGGACAACCCAATCATCACCGCGGCGATGACGAGCCCGACGATATGTCCTTTCTCGGCCAAAGCGAGAGCTTGCAGTCGTTTCACTGCGTTCATCCTTTCTAAACGTGCATGACAATTTTTCTTTGTGATGATTCTCACTAATTATAACTGATGTAAGGGTCCATAGCGAACGCTTCGCTTATCGAGACGTGCAAAAAAACGCCACGAATGCAGCGTGGCGTCAGTGTGTCGCTTGTTCGAAATACTCAGGGTGTAACGTCACGAGTTGGTGAGCGTCGAACTGGAGGATGTCTTCTTTTCGCAGCCGCGACAAGATGTGGGACACGGTCTCGCGCGATGTCCCCGACAGTCTCGAGATTTCAACTGTCGTGAACGGACAACGTACGCGCACACCGTCGGCTTCTTTTTCTCCGAGGTCTTCAATCAAGTAATGGATTGTATTGATCACCCGGTCGCTCGCACTCGGCGTGATGATTTCCTGAACACGGCGTTCATGAAGGTCAAGGATTCGATTCATCTGACCGACGATGTGCAAGAGCATCGTCGCATTCCTTGAGACGAGCGCTTCAAAGCGATCCGTCGGCATATAAATGACTTCAATATCGGTCAGCGCTTCCGCAGAATGTTGGTAATATGTTTCCGACAACAGTCCCCTGTACGGAAACAGCTGCTTCGGCTTCAAGTAGTCGGTGTATTGATGGGTCGCCGTTTCATTGCACCGCTCGAATTTCACATACCCGTTGATTAAAAAGTAGACGCGCTCACGCGGGTCGCCTTCCATGAATAAAAGCTGCCCTTTTCGGTACGTCCGACAGTATACGTGCGGTAGCAAGCTCTCTAGCTCGCGGCTCGTGCATTTATTGAAGATATCGAGTTGTCTTAAATCGTCGACTGTCCATTGCTGTCTCATGATCAATCCCTCGCTTCCCGAACTGTTCATCTTTCTTTTAGTATACGAGACTCAACTTGTGAAAACGCTTTCAAATTCCGACAGTTTTCTGACAAGACAAAAGAGGGGTTGCCCCCTCTCCTCAGTCGAGCATCAATTCCATGATCGCATCTTGCAAATCGCGTTCGAGTTCGAGCGCATGCAGATCAAACAGCCACGCTTCGAGTCTCGTCTTCGACGCCGCCATCCGGTAGAGGCGGTCTTTCAAATCGTAAGATATCTCGGCGCGGTCAATGAAGCGATATAAGCGCTCCAGTCGATGACCGTTGTTTGTCACCTCGACAGGGAGCGGCACCGTCACTTCCTCATCAATTTTACCGAGTTCGAGTCGTAACGTCTGCGTCTCCGGTTTATACTCGCCCGAACCGGTCACCCCGCGTATGAGTAATGTGACAGTCCGGTCTGACGGTAAGACGGACGTGTCGCCCGTGACATGAACGTGCAGGCTACGCTCGTCCCAGTCGAGGGTGAACGTCGTCTCGGCGTAAGCCCCGGTCTCATAAGCCCGGTCGGTCCCGTTATCCTCATACAGCGTGAACGTGTTCGATGCCCCTGGGAAGACGACGACTTCGAGATCGGTCGGGTTGTCGGTGTCGTTGCGTCCAGAGCGATGAGCGGCCAGCGGGACGATCGCTCCAGCTTTCGCGAATACGGCCTGTTCGTCAAGCGCACGGAAAACTCGGATCGACTTATCACCTTCGTAGCGATGACCCGTAAAGAAGTCGAACCAATCGCCTGTAGGCAACCAGACGTTCGTCGCCGCGACGTGAAGCCGCTTGTTCATCGGCTCGACGATCGGCGATACGACGAGTTCACTGCCGAAGTAGTATTCATTCGGCACGCTATACGCCCCTTCTTCGTCGGGATGGTCGTAATACATCGGGAGGATGAGCGGGAGCGCATCCTGATGATTACGCCGGTTCATCGTGTACAAATACGGGATGAGTTGGTGGCGGATTCGTAAAAACGACTTCATCGACCGTTCGGACTCGAGACCGAAGCGCCACGGCTCTTTGCCGTTAAAGATACTGAACGTCGAATGCAAGCGCATGATTGGGCTGAACACCCCGAACGCGACCCAGCGCGCGGCGAGCTCATCGTCTTTCGACCCTCGGTAATGCCCGCCGATGTCGTGGCTCCACCAACCGTAACCGATATTCGACGCCGTCGCCGTGAAGTAAGGCTGAAACGCAAGCGATGCCCAAGAGATGAGCGTATCTCCCGAGAAACCGACAGGGTAACGATGGCTGCCCGGTCCGGCATAACGCGAGAAGATCAGCGGACGATTTCCGTCCCGGGAAATATCGGCCGCATGATAATGGTTCAACATCCACATCGGGTCGAGCCCTTCCATTTTCGATGTCGACCCTTGCTGCCAGTCGATCCACCAAAAATCGACGCCGTCTGCCTCGTGCGGATGATGCATCTGTTCAAAATACGCTTGGATGAAACGTTTATCAGAGAAATCGAACGGGATGCGATCCCCATTCGATGGGTCGAGCCCCATCGCTTCGGCCATCGCCACGTATTGGTCCTCGAACGCCCGGACCCCGTCGGCTGGGTGCAAGTTCAGCGTGACGAGCAGGTTCTCTTCTTTCAACCACGTCAAGAAGCCTTTTGGGTCCGGGAACAGATTCTTGTTCCATGAGTAGCCGGTCCAGCCGCTCCCGTACTCTTCAGGGACGTCGGTGACGTGCCAGTCCATATCGATGACGCTGACCGAGAACGGGATGTCTTCCTCTTTAAACCGACGCATGAGGCCTTTGTACTCGGTCTCGTCATAGCGCCAGTAGCGGCTCCACCAGTTACCGAGTGCTTTTCGCGGCAACATCGGTGTCGGACCTGTCAGCTTATAAAAATCGTGAAGCGCTTGCTTGTATTCGTGCCCGTAGCCGAAATAGTACAAATCATGGATGCCTTTTCGTCTCGGCTCAACGAAGCGGTCATCTGTCATGAGAAATGAGTCCGAATCATCGATGACGGCGTAACCTTGCTTGGAGACGATCCCCTCCCCGAGCTCGGTCGCCCCATCGACATGATCGAGCGTTCGGGCCGTCCCTTTCAGCGTCCGTTCCGGGCCGTTGAACGTGTAGCGGCTATAGTACGTACTAAAGTTCCCTTTCACGTCGACGTAGAGCGTGTTCGGCGCGAACGGTCCTTTCGTATAATACAGATGAACGTGATCGGTGATGATTTGCAGTTCACTCTCGTCCTCGATGATCCGGAAGTCAGGGACGTTAAAGTCCCGGTTCCAAACGACTTGGGTCGGTCGGTCTTCGAACACACCGTCCTCGGCGTACTCCATCCGGATCAACTGGCTCGTCAATACCGTGAAGCGATAGCAGCTCCCTTGGACGACGGCACGTTCATCTGCAAGTGGCTTCATTTGCTGTGTGTATACGTTCTCCTGTTCAAATAGACGCATAAGTTCGAGCGTTACCGCTCTTCGTCACATCCTTCCCCCATATTAGTGCAACCGTTTACACAGATGATGATAGCAATGTCAGGTTTGACATACAACAACCCTTCCCCTTGTTCGCGGTTCAAAAACGGCCGGTCCGCGTTATGCACAAAAAAACCGTAGACGAGATGTCTACGGCGTTGATCATTGTTGGAGCGTCGCGGCGAGCCGGACTCTCGTCCCGACGTCTCCTCGGACAGCAGCGTGCGCCTGCTCGAGCGACGTGATGACGGATACGCGGCCCGTTCCCGACTCGGCAAACTGCAAGGCGGCCCGAACTTTCGGTAACATGCTGCCCGGTGCGAACTGACCTTCGGCGATATACGTCTCGAGTTGCTCGTTTGTCGTTTCGGTTAGCGCGGCTTCCTCGGTCGTCCCGAAATTGACGTAGACGTGCTCGACGGCCGTCAAGATGAGCAACATGTCCGCTTCGACGAGTTCCGCGAGCTTCGCGGCGGCAAAGTCTTTATCGATGACCGCCTCGACCCCGACGTATCCGTCTGGCGTGTCGATGACGGGAATCCCGCCGCCGCCGGACGCGACGACGATGTGGCCGTTGTCGACGAGATCACGGATGACCGTATGCTCACAAATCGCTGTCGGGTACGGACTTGGTACGACGCGGCGATAACCGCGGCCCGCATCTTCTTTGAATACATGACCTGTCGACCGTTCGAGCGCCGACGCTTCCGCTTCTGAATAGAAGGGACCGATCGGCTTCGTCGGGTGACTGAAGGCACTGTCGTTCGGATCGACGACACACCGCGTCACGATTGGGGCGACGGAACGTTCGAGGCCGCGCGACCGAAGCGCCTTCGTGAGGGCGTTCTCGAACCAATACCCGATCATCCCTTGCGTCATCGCTCCACAGACGTCGAGCGGCATCGCCGGCGTCGCCGCACTGTCCGCGGCCGCCTGTTGCAAAATCAAGTTTCCGACTTGCGGACCGTTCCCGTGCGTGATGATGACGTCGACGCCTTCTTCGATGAGGGCGACCAACGACTGAGCCGTTGCCTCGACGGCCCGAATTTGAGCGCCCGCCGTCGCATCTTTTCCTTGTTGAATCGCATTCCCGCCTAAGGCGATGACCACTCGTTTGTTACGCATGCTCGATTCCCCCGATCATATGACTGAGATGTTGCCTGATACAATCCGTACGACTGCCAAGATCGCGAGTCCGGTCAAGATACCAGCCACGATCCATTCGGTTTTCGTCAACGTCTTAATTCCATTCTCACGCTGCGCTTTAATATAGAGCAGCGTCCCTGGTGCATACAGAAGTGTCGTGAGCAGCAAATAATCGATCCCGGCCGCATAGATCAACCAGATCCCGTAAATCGAGGCGACCGCACCGATAATAAGGTCACGCGTCCGACGTTCCCCGGCATCATAGCCAATCCCGTTTTTGGCGACTTTGACTTGGTAGAACGCCGAGAACGCATACGGGATCAAGATGGCACTCGAAGCGAGTGAGAACGCAAAGTTATAAGCAGCGTCTGAGAACAGGAAGGTGAAGAGGAACAACTGAATCAACCCGTTTGTGAGCCAGAGTGCATTGGCCGGTGCGTTATTTTTATTCTCTTTCGTGAACCATTTCGGGAAGACACCGTCTTTACCGGCGACAAATGGAATTTCCGCCGCAAGCAACGTCCATCCAAGCCAAGCACCGAGTACCGAGATGACGAGGCCCCCGTTGATCAGCATCGCGCCCCACGGTCCGACAGCCGATTCGAGCAAGTACGCCATCGCCGGTTGCGAAGCGTTCGCCACGCTCTCAGGGTTCAGCAATCCGAGTGACATGATCGAGATGAGCAAGTAAATAACGAGCGTGCCGAGTAAGCCGATGACGGTCGCTTTCCCGACGTCCGAGCGCTTACGGGCCCGGCCCGACAAGACGACCGCCCCTTCGACACCGATGAATACCCAAAGCGTGACGAGCATCGTCGACACGACTTGGTCTCTCACACTGCCCCACGAGAAGCCGCCTTGGCCCCAAAAGTCGAACGTGAAGTTATCGATATTGAAGAAGAACAAGGTGATGGTGATAAAGGCAAAAATCGGAACGAGTTTCGCAATCGTCGTGATGATGTTGATCATCGATGCTTCGTGGATACCTCGTAAAATCAACGAGTGTACGAGCCAGAGCATGATGGAGGCGCCGATAATCGAGGCGATGTTTTGACCACCTTCAAAAATCGGGAAAAAGTAACCGACCGAGCTGAACAATAGTGTGGCGTAGGCGACGTTACCGAGCCAAGCGGATAACCAATAGCCCCACGCCGAGTTGAAGCCGACGAACTGGCCAAAGCCGGCGCGAGCGTAACTGTATACCCCGCCGTCTAGGTCAGGGCGACGCATCGTCAAGTTCTGAAAACTGAGACCGAGCGTGATAATCCCGATACCGGTGATGACCCACCCGATCAAAATGGCTCCGGCGTTCGCGCCTTGGGCCAAATCGGCCGCCAAGTTGAAGGCGCCCCCTCCAATCATCGAACCGACGACGAGGGCTGTCAGTGCACCAAGACCTAACCGTTGATCTTTTTTGCCAGGACTTGCACCAGCCGAACCACTTGAGTCATGATCTAATTTAGTAGACATATAACTCATCCCTTCCGTTTAGTACGAATGAGGAGGACATGCCTCCTCGTTCGTCAGCGTTCGAGCCATTCAAACGTATCGGTGAGTGTCGCCGCCATGACGGCTTTGATCGTGTGCATCCGATTTTCCGCCTGATCGAACACGTATGAATGGCGGCTGCGGAACACCTCGTCGGTCACTTCCATCTCTTTCAGTCCATATTGTTCATGAATCGCTCGCCCGACCTCGGTCTCTAAATCGTGGAACGCCGGCAGGCAATGCAGAAACATGACATCTTTATTTCCGGTCTTCTCGACCATGTCCATATTCACTTGGTACGGATGAAGAAGCTTGATCCGTTCTTCGAACTCGGCTTCTTCGCCCATCGATACCCACACATCGGTATAGATGACGTCCGCATCAGCGACAGCTTCGTCGATACTCTCCGTCAAGGTGATGCGTGCCCCTGTTTCAGCCGCGACCGAACGCGCGTAATCGACGACCTCGTCAGACGGCCAGAGCGATTTCGGTGCACAGATTCGCATGTCCATACCGACTTTCGCACCACCGATCAACAGCGTATTGCCCATATTGTTGCGTCCATCTCCAACGTAGACGAAACGAATGCCTTCCAAATCACCTTTTTGTTCTTTGACGGTCAAGAAGTCGGCCAAAATTTGCGTCGGATGATACAAGTCCGTCAAACCGTTCCAAACTGGGACCCCGCCATCCCGTGCAAGACCTTCCACCGTTTCGTGAGCGAAGCCACGGAATTGGATGCCGTCGAACATGCGTCCAAGCACGATCGCCGTATCACGGACCGATTCTTTTTTCCCGAACTGAATATCCGATTTCCCGAGGTATTCAGGATGCATACCGAGGTCAATTGCCGCAACGGTGAACGCACAGCGCGTCCGTGTCGACGGTTTTTCAAACAAGAGCGCCACGTTCTTGCCTTCACAAATCCGGTGGGGAATCCCTTGTTTCTTTTGACGTTTGAACGCTGCTGATAAGTCGATCAAGTAGTTCAGTTCGTCCCGCGAAAACTCGTTAAGCGATAAGAAATGACGACCTTTCAAATCAAAGTTGAACGTTGTGGACATGTGTTTCTCCTCCTCGTTAAATATCTTCACGGATAATCGGACAACTCATACAACGTGGGCCTCCACGGCCTCGTGATAACTCACTCGACATGATTTCGATGACTTCGACCCCTTCTGAACGGAGCAGCTCGTTCGAAACGTAGTTCCGGTCATACGTAACGACTACACCCGGGGCGATTGCGAGCGTGTTCGACCCATCGTTCCATTGTTCGCGCGCCGCAGCGATTGGGTCGCCACCACCACATGGGATCAACACGATTTCCTCTAGACCGAGAGCCGATTTCAACACTTTCAACAAATCATTGTGTTGCGTGATGTGTAGCTCACCTTCTGCGTTCAACGTCAGTTCGAAGATGTTCATCTTACCGCCCGGTCCTTGGATGAACGGATGGATCGTGAACTTATCGTGATCGACCATCGTGAAGACGGTATCAAGGTGCATGAACGCACGCGACTTCGGAATCTCGATGGCGATGACTTTCTTGAACGTGCCTCCGTTCGCGAGCAAGTTGAGGGCGACACGCTCGATTCCTTGGGCGGTCGTCCGTTCCGATATCCCGATGGCGACGACTTCTTTTGATAGGACGAGTTCGTCCCCGCCTTCCATCGCGAACCGGTAATCACGATCCGACCAGATCGGGATGTCGTGCTTCGCAAAGCGCGGATGATATCTCATAATATATTGTGTGAACAGTGATTCGCGGCGACGCGCCGGTTCTTTCATGCGATTGATCGACAAGCCGTTCCCAATCGCCGCGGCCGGGTCGCGCGTAAAGTACAGGTTCGGCATCGGGTCGAGAAAGAACGGATACGTGTCCTCGATCATCTCGTGCAGATGACGGCGCTTTTCGCGCTTGATCTCGGTTTTACGGATGCCGGCCATGACCGTCTCGATCAACTGTTCGTTATCATAAGCGAGTAAATACTCTTTGAGCGTTTCGTATGATCCGTTAATATTTGATTTTGATTCCGAAAGAATGTCGGCGACGAATCGTTCACGTACGCCAGGCAGCGATAACGTCTCTGCCATCAAGTTTTCTAAATAGAGCACCTCGACGCCCCGGTTTTGCAGCACGCTCGCAAAGTAGTCGTGCTCTTTTTGAATGACCGGCAAATGTGGAATGTCGTCGAATAAGAGTCGTTCCAAATACTCCGGCGTCAAATTCTCAAGTTCGCGTCCTGGACGCTTCAATAGTACAGTCTTTAGTTCACCAATTTCTGAATACACGTGAATCGGATGTTTCAGCGTCGTATCCCGTGCGGTCAATTGATCCGTCATCGATATCATCTCGCTTCCTCCTAGTGATTCGGGTGTGTTTCTACCCTTACATTATCAACTTACCCGATTCCGAGGCGGGTAATTCCGACGTTCTGATTGTGGTCGATTCCACAAAAAAATGGATACAATATGAGTCAAACTGAATGAACAAACGATTGTGAATCGATGAACAAAGAGAGGGCGACGGTTATGATGTATACACGATGTATGAACTGTGAATAAAATCCATTATTTTTTCTTTTCAAATTAAGGTACGATAACGACAGGATACGAAAAATGACTTTAGAAAAGGAAGTGAGTCGATGGCCATCGAACGTACAGAACGCGCACGTCATGAAGCCCAAGTGACAGCGCTCATCCAAAAAGGGGATCCGGTCGATTTCCGCGACGTGTTTTTAACACTTCACCCGGGTGAACAGGCTGATCTCTTCATCGAACTTAACCAACCCGATCGAGCGTTTGTATACAGCGCTTTATCACCTGAAGAGTACACCGATTTATTTGAAAAATTAGAGCTCGATGAACAACAGCAGTTCATCCAAGAAATGCCACGTCCGTATGCGGTCAGCGTCTTGAACGATATGTTCTCGGATAATGCCGCCGACCTCATGACCGAACTTCCGGACGATTTCATGAACGAACTATTCGAACAGATGGACGAGACCGAGGCGACCGAGGTCAAAGACTTGATGCGCTATCCGGACGATACGGCCGGCGCCATCATGACGACCGAGTTCATCGTGCTACAGGCCGACAAAACGATCGGGGCGACACTCGAAGAGTTGCGTGACCTCGGTCCTGAAGCTGAAACGATTTACTATTTATATGTAATCGATGTAGACCGACGTCTCGTCGGCGTTGTGTCGCTCCGTGATTTGATCGTCTCCCCACTCGACCATCTCATCGCTGACATCATGGGGCGGCGGGTCGTTTCGGCCCACGTCATGGCCGATCAAGAAGACTTGGCCCGAACCGTCCAAAAGTATGACTTGCTCGCGCTCCCGGTCATCGATAGCGATGATCACCTGCTCGGCATCATCACCGTCGACGACGTCATGGACGTCATCGAACGCGAGACGACCGAAGACTTTGAAGAGCTGTCCGCGACGAAAGGCTCATCTGACATCAACATGGGCCCGGTCGAGGCAGCGAAAAAACGTGCCCCTTGGATTATCAGCCTCATGTTCCTCGGGATGATCACCGCATCGACGATCGGCGGATTTGAAGATACGCTCGAGACGATCGTTTTGCTCGCCGTCTTCATGCCACTCGTCATGGGATCGGCCGGAAACGCCGCCACCCAGTCGCTCGTCGTCGCCGTACGTTCGATTGCGCTCGGCACGATCAATCGGAAAAATGTCGCCAAGATGATTCGGCGGGAGTTCGGAACCGGTGTCCTGCTTGGACTCGCCTGTATGGTCGTTATTTTCGGGGTCATCACGGTCCTGTACGATAGCGCCTTGATCGGCATGATCGTCGGCTTGTCGATTTTCGCCTCACTGAGCGTTGCCACGATTGTCGGTACACTCGTCCCGCTCTTGATCAACCGCCTGAAACTCGATCCAGCCGTGGCCTCGGGTCCATTCATCACGACGGTCGTGGACAATCTCGGGTTGATCATCTACTTCACTGTCGCCACTTCATTGCTTCGCTTTTTCTGACACCTGACGTTTCAGGTGTCTTTTTTCGTGTGAGCTTTGTTACGGTTTGTTTACAAAAGCGATGATGGGAAATAATTCTCATGCCAGGCGGGTAATTACGAAAAGTACTTATAGATAAGAAGTAATACAAGGAGGGATAAATAGTGACGATTCAACAAGTTATATACATATTAGTGACCGGAGCCTTATTCATGGGACTCGTCGCTTACGTATCCTATCGCCTGACAAAAGGAAAAGTCGACAGCGCCGATGATTACTTCTTGGCTGGTCGCGGGCTGACCGGTCTCTTCATCGCCGGGTCGCTCCTGCTCACAAACTTATCGGCCGAGCAGTTGATCGGCTTGAACGGGCAGTCGTTCGCCGGCAACATGTCGGCGATGGCATGGGAAGTGACGGCTGGGATTGCCGCCATCATCATGGCACTATTCCTACTGCCACGCTTTCTCGGCATCGGGATCACGACGATCCCTGAGTTTTTAAGTCAACGCTATGACGAGGACGTCCGGCGCTTGACCGTCCTCTTGTTCTTGTTCGGTTACATGTGCGTCACGATTCCGTCGATGCTCTATTCCGGCGGACTCGCGGTCCTTCAGCTCTTCGACGTGCCCGAACTGCTCGGGATCAGCTTTGAACAGTCACTTTGGCTCGTCATTTGGTTCATCGGTATCATCGGCGCTATCTACGCCATTTTCGGCGGCCTCCGCGCCGTCGCAGTGTCGGATACACTCAACGGCATCGGGCTCATCATCATCGGCTTCCTCGTCCCGACGCTCGGCTTTATCGCACTCGGCGACGGCAGCGTCGTCGAAGGGATGAAGACGATCGCGACGTCGAACCCTGAAAAGTTGAACGCGATCGGGTCATCGAACGACTCGGTGCCATTCCTATCCATCTTCACCGGAATGATTTTTGCGAACTTGTTCTACTGGGCATTGAATCAATATGTCATTCAACGGGCTCTTGGGGCTAAAAACCTCGCCGAAGGACAAAAAGGTGTCCTCTTCACCGGTTATTTGAAGTTGCTCGTTCCGATCTTTATGCTGCTTCCAGGCATCATCGCGTTTCACTTATACGGCACGAACATGGACAAGGCAGACCTCGCCTATCCGAGTTTGATCGCCGACTTGTTACCGACGTGGCTCATGGGCTTCTTCCTCGCCGTCTTGCTCGGCGCGGTGTTCAGTTCGTTCAACTCATTGCTGAACAGTATCGCCACACTGTTCGTGCTCGACATTTATAAACCGAAGTTCAAACCCGATGCCTCGGACAAAGATTTGATCCGGGTCAGCAAATGGTTCGGAACGTTCGTCGCGCTCGTCTCGTTCTTCGTCGCACCGAACTTGATGTACGCGCCGGATGGTCTTTGGGACTTGATTCGCCGTTTCACCGGTTTCTTCAACATCCCGATTCTCGTCGTCGTCTTGATTGGCATGCTCGTCAAGCGCGTGCCGCCGATCGCCGCTAAAATCGTCATCGGCTTCCACGTCATCACGTACTACTTCTTAGTCTGGGGTATGAAACAATGGTTCGGATTTGACCTTGGCATCAACTTCATCCACATCTACGGCATCTTGTTCGTCATCGAGACGAGTATCATGTTGTTGTTCGCCAAACTGCGTCCGATGCAACAAATCAAGCCAATCCGGATCGACCTCGGTCGGGTCAAACCTTGGCGTCATGCGATCTCGACGTCAATCATCCTCGTCGCCTCGATGGTGTTCGTCTATTTCGTCTTCTCTCCGATTGGTCTCGCCTATGCGGACGGGATTGTCTCGGGCTGGTTCTGGCCAGCGACGCTGACATTGTTCGCCGCGACGAGCGGTCTCGTCTGGGTATCGTACCGGTACTGGCTCCCGAGATACGAGGTGTACTTGAACAACCTTGGAACGACCGAAACTGAGCTCGAAGAAAAAGCGAGCGGCGGGTGACCTGCCTCTTTACAAAAACACCGTTCCTGCTGAAATGAATCAGTTCGAACGGTGTTTTTTCATCTGCAAAATCGCCTCATCATAAGAATGACACCTATCATTTTTCCATTATTTAGGTTAATGTGTAATGGTATGATTTACATACTTAGAAACGGAAAGGAACAGCCAAACGTCGGAGGTCCACTCATGAATACTAATTGGTCAGATTTTGAAATCTCATCCGCTTTTTCAGGCACATGTCTCGCTGTCCGAAAGCACGACCTATTAATTGAACGACAACAAGGATATGCGAATCGTTCCGAACGACTGCCAAACCGTGACGTGACTCGGTTCGGGATCGCCTCTGGCTGTAAGTTGTTCACGGCGATCGCCATCTGTCAGCTCGTCGAACAAGGGAAGCTGGCATTCACTTCACTGCTCCGAGACTGTCTATCCCTTGATTTACCTAAGTTTGATACACGTGTGACAGTCGAAACGTTACTCACTCATACGTCAGGCATCCCGGACTATTTTGATGAATCCGTCATGGACGACTTTGAAGAGTTATGGCAACAACGTCCGATGTATCAACTACGACGGTTGAGCGACTTTTTACCCATGTTCCAGCAACAGTCAATGAAACATGAAATCGGCGAATTCCACTATAATAACGCCGGTTACATTTTGCTCGGTCTCATTGTCGAACAAGCGAGCGGATTGACGTTCTCGGATTACATCGAACAGTTCATCTTCACACCGGCCGGCATGACCGATTCCGGTTACTTCTCGCTTGACGCCCTGCCTGCTGATACAGCGCTCGGCTACATCAACAATCCGGACGGTTCATGGCGGACGAACCAGTACTCTATTCCCGTCAAAGGCGGTTCGGACGGAGGGGCGTTCGTAACGGTGGCCGACATGGCCAAACTATGGGACGCGTTGCTCGGTCACCGTCTTCTCGGACAACAGATGACAGCACGATTGTTGACTCCTCACGTGACCGTCAATGACCGGGGCGGACATTACGGGTATGGCGTCTGGATTCAACTCGAACCCAATAAAGATGTATTCAAATATCACGTGATGGGCTACGATCCCGGTGTCAGCTTCCATTCTGCCTATTACCCTGCTTTAAAAGTCATTTCGATCGTCTGTTCGAACGAGTCAGAGGGGGCGTTTGATGTGATGAAAGCGATTGAAGTGAAAGTGGGTGTGTCTTGATGATCATCCGTCTTTACGATGAACGAGATTTTGAACAGATTCAAGCATTGAACGAAGCTGAGGGCTGGCACCAGCTCGTTCGTCAAGATGAGTTGACAAAAGAAGCATGGCGCCGCTCGAACGTCACTTTCGTCATCGAGTCTGAAACGGGACACGTGATCGCCTATCTTCGCGGTTTGACCGACACAAAAGTCAGCCTTTACGTGTGCGAGTTGCTCATCGCTGCTTCGCACCGCCGGCTTGGCCTCGGGGAACGGTTATTGACACACGTCCATGCACTCTATCCTGAAACACGACTCGAGATGCTCGCGAGCGCTTCCTCGCATACGTATTATGAACGCTTGAACTTCCGCCCCTTCTACGGTTTTCGAAAAACGATTCACGAATAGGAGAGAATTTATTTGAAACTTGCCCTTGTCACCGGTGCGTCACGCGGTCTCGGCCGTGCTGTCGCCGAAGAACTGTCGAGACGAAACTACGACGTCATCAACCTATCACGCTCGCAATCACGCGATTTAACATTCAAACATATCGAAGTCGATTTATCCGACGTATCGAGTACACTTCGAGCCCTTGACCAAATCAAGCCGTACATCGCTGACGCAACGTCGCTACTCATCATCCAAAATGCGGCGTTAATCGAACCGATTCATCGGGCCGGCCACCTCGGCACGGAGCAACTCACCGCTCACGTTCAGGCGAATCTGCTCGCCCCGATGCTGATCACGAACGCCGTCCTCGCTTACGATGTGCCCGTCTCGCTCATCCACGTGACGTCAGGTGCCGCCAAACGTCCGATCTCGGGGTGGAGCGCCTACTGCGGCACGAAAGCTGGACTCGACCACTTTAGTGAGACCGTCGCGCTCGAACTAGAAGGAACGAGACATCGCCTCGCCTTGTTCAACCCGGGCGTGATGGACACATCCATGCAACAGACGATCCGCGCGTCTTCACGAGAAGCGTTTCAAGATATCGAACAGTTTCAAGCTTACGAGACAGAAGGAAAACTCCGCTCACCTGAGACGGTCGGCCGCGTCCTCGTCGAGCAGTTGATCGACAAGCCGTTTGTCAATGGAAAAACGTACGCCATCCACGACCTCATCTAATTTTCAACCAGGTATAAAAATAGACCAACCCTGTCTCGTTTGACCGGCTACACTAGAGTCAAATCAAATGAGAAAGGGTGGCGTGATGTATGAAGACTATAGCGGGAGGATTGCTGTTTTTCGGGATATTCAGCCTCGTGCTATCGTTTACGATGATTGGAGATATCGCAATCGTCGGAGCGTTGGTGAGCGGTGTGTCCCTGCTGTGTAGCGTCGGGCTTTGGTTCGGTGCCACGGAAGTGATGCGTATGCGTATGGACATGAGCGAAGTCAAAAAAACGTCTTTCCCTTCTGAATAAGGGAAAGACGTTTTGGATTCAGTTTTGGTTATCGGTCTCATCTTCATAATCATCATCGGCAAACTCTTCAAAATCGTACTCTTCGAAGTCTGCCTCATCGATAAAGATGTCACGATCATTGACGACGTGAATCGGGCCATTGGCCACATCGATTCGAATCGTCCATGCCCATGGAATGCGCAGTCGGCTATATACGCCCGTCCAGAATTCCATCGATTCTTGCTCGTATCGTTCGAACTCTGTCAGTAACTCTTTAAACGTTACTCCTGACAACTGGAAGTTTGATTCTTGGATTCGCTCGAGCGCGTTATGTGTCGCTTCAAGCTCCGCCGCGCGGACCATCTCTTCGGCAGTCGCCATTTCGAGAATAGTTCCATCTGGTGGCAGAATGTCGTATACGTTGAACAATTCGCCTTCTTCTACTTCTACTTCTTCATCAAACTCATAGTCGTCGTGCCGCATGCTTCATTCCTCCTCACTCTAATTGAATCTACTACATTGTACCATTCCACACCTCGTTATAACGAAACATTCGCGTATATATTTTCCAGAGTGGGGAATCATACAAAGGGAACAGATTTGCCATACAGAAAGGGGCCAATTTACAATGAACGACTCATTTCAAGCACTCGTCCTCGACAAGAAAAATGACGGTCTTCACTCCACGGTGACGGACGTCAAACTCGACGCACTTCCAAAAGAAGAAGACGGCAACGTCCTCGTCGAGGTCCATTATTCGGCACTCAACTACAAAGACGCCCTCGGATTGACCGGATCAGGCAAAATCGTCAGCCATTATCCGTTCATCCCAGGCTGCGAATTTGTCGGGAAAGTCACCGAATCTGATCATCTTGATTTCAAGCCAGGGGACGAAGTCATCGCGACCGGCTTTGGCATCGGTGAGCGTCATTTCGGTGGCTTCAGCCAGTTTGCACAAGTTCCAGGAAATTGGCTCGTGAAATTACCGAAAGGCATGAACATGCGAGATGCCATCACGATCGGGACACCCGGACTGACCGCCATGTTCGCGATTGAGGCACTTGAACACGAAGGCGTTCATCCCGGTCAAGAAGTGCTCGTCACGGGAGCATCCGGCGGAGTTGGAAGTTTCTCGATCGCCTTGCTCCATAAACTCGGCTATCACGCCATTGCCTCGACTGGAAAAACAGATTCATCTTATTTAACTGATCTCGGTGCTGAACAGACAATACCACGCAGTGAATTGGAAGGATCCCCCCGACCACTCGCTCGCCAACGGTTCGATGCTGCGATCGACTCTATCGGTGGTAACACACTCGCGAATATTTTAAGCCAAATCCGATACGAAGGAACCGTCGCCGCTTGTGGACTAGTTGGAGGTCACGAACTTCCTGCGACCGTCTATCCGTTCATCCTGCGAGGCGTCCGTCTCGTCGGCATCGATTCGGTCATGCAGCCGATTGCAAGACGAGTGACGGCGTGGGAGCGTCTACACGAGCTGATCGAACCGCACGTACTCAACCAGATGGTGCATGAGATCCCGCTCTATGACGTCCCGCGTCAAGCTGAGGCGATGATGCGCGGTGAGCTGAGCGGCCGGACCGTCGTCCGCATGAACGACTAAACGTCAAAGAAGGGCTGAATCCAACGATTCAGCCCTTCTTCTGTATGCTTGGTAATGAAATTCAAACGGCCGGTTCTTGGCCTTTTAATTTTTTCAGTTCTTCTAACAAGATATCCGATTCATTGAACGGAATCGCTTCGCTGCCGACACGTTCGACATGGTCGTGCCCTTTTCCGACGACGACGATGCGTTTGCCGTCGAGCGCTTGCAGGGCCGCATGGTGCAACGCGTCTCTTCGCGCTTCAAACGTCACATAATGCGTGTCCGCTTTGATCCCTTCAAGCAGTCCGTCGATGATTTGCTTCGGATTTTCGGTTCGGACATCATGTACCGTCACAATCAGATCGTCCGAATAGCGGCTCGCGATGCGTCCCATCTCGGCCCGCTTCGTCGGGTCCCGGTCTCCAGCCGCGCTCAAGACGACGACGAGCTGCCGCTCCCCTTTTTGTAAAGTAGACAGACATTTTTCCAGTCCGTCCGGTGTATGGGCGTAGTCGATATAAATCTCCGCATCTTCCGTGTCAAGCCGCTCAAGGCGACCTTTCGGAAGTGTGAGCCCTGGAACATTATCGATAATCGCGCGAAGCATGAGCTCCGACGTTGAGACGAGACCGATGGCCGCGGCCAAGTTGGCAGCGTTGAACGATCCCATAAAGTGAACAGGCGCTTCGATCGTCATCGCGTTCATTTTGATGCGGACGTTGTGACCTAGCCAAATGACTTGAATATCGGCCGGGATGTCTGCGTGCGTACTGTACATGACTTTCCGCCGTGTCGGTGCGAATGCGGCCATCGTCTCGCTCGCCGGGTCTTCCGCGTTCAAGATGATGGCGTCGCCGTCCGTCGTTTCGACTTGTTCGAATAGACGCGCTTTCGCCCGTGCGTATTCATCCATTGAACGGTGATAGTCGAGGTGATCGTGCGTCAAGTTCGTGAACGCTGCCGCATGGAAGCGGACCCCTTCGACGCGGCCTTCCATCATGGCATGTGACGATACTTCGACGACACAGTCGGTCACCCCGGCATCTGCCATTTCGGCCAAGATGCGGTGCAAGACGACGGCTTCTGGCGTCGTGTTCGGCGTCTTTAACTTCTTATCTTTATAACGGGCTCCAATCGTACTGACAATCCCGACCGGACGCCCTGATAAACGAAATAAATCATATGTTAACGTAGCAGTCGTCGTCTTCCCGTTCGTACCGGTGATGCCGTAAATTCGCATTCGATGGGACGGGTGGTCGTAAAACGCGCTCGCCACCACTCCAGCCGTTCGTTTCGTATCGGCAACGACAATGTTCGGCACCTCGAGGTCAAGCGGAAATTCAGAAATCACCGCGCTCGCTCCTTTAGAGACAGCGTCTTCGGCGAATTCATGCCCATCCACCGTATAACCACGGATGCAGATAAACAAATTCCCTGGACTGACCTTTCTGGAATCTGTTTCAATTCCGGTCACCCATGGATCACATTCGATATCATCCATCTCATTTCCTAGAATGGCGGATAAATGTTTCGTCCTCATGCTGTGTACTTCCTTTCTCATGGGTGTCGCTAGGTTAACAAACCTTATCGTCATGGTACTAGATTTTAGGCTGTAATAGAGATGACAAATATATTACTTCCCTTTTTCATAGGAAAACATACGTCTAACCAGAAAATTCCTAGCCCACAATGGGACTAGGAATTCATTTCGCTATCACTGAACCGAAGTCCTTGTTCAACGAGAGCAACCTCTAACAATCGAAACACACTCGGCCCGACACCATGCATCACGGCGATATTCATTCTCGGATAAGCTGTGAGTTGTTCGAGCGTATCAGTAGGGGCGGCAGTGAGCGTGCGTTCTGCCGGCACCGAATATTTGGGGAGTGGCGTCATCCGACTCCCTCTTTCCCTCCAAATTTCCGGTCGACCGTCGGGAGGCAGGCGAGGATGCGCTCGATGCAAAACGTCCGCCTTGCTTGCTTCATGATGTCCCATGCGATTACTTGTTCCCCTTGTAGCTTCATCAACTTGACTCGTCGCTTCGAGATGACCCCGTGACGATCCACATACATCAATTCGACGACCCGACCCATCCGCATCCAACGCGTCACTTCATCCTTCATCCTGTCCCCTCCTTTGTCACATTCATTATACAGAACATTTGTTCTTGTTTCTAATCTAAAGGTGTACGTTTGAGTAATTTCCCGTATGCTAGAAGAAACGAATCTTTTGTGAAAGGGGTACGCCCGTCATGACATACGTCATGTTGGCCGTTTTGGCCATCTTCTTATTTATTTCCATGATTTTTGCCGCCAAGGCGTTGCCGAACTTGAAAGACGTCTTATTCAACCGCGGAAGCTTGTTCGGTCAAGAGAGCGAGACCGTCACGTGTCCGAACTGTAAACAGACGTTCAAACGGGCACCGGGCAGTAGCCAAACCTGCCCCCACTGCTATAAATCGTTCTGAAAAAACACCCGAAGACCCGCACAAACGGTTCTTCGGGTGTTTTTGAATGTGCTCTACCATCAAAGTAACCGTTTATGGCGCGGCGATTAGTGAAATATAACCATTACTTGTTTAGCCGATTGCCCACCGCGACCAAAACATGAGAGAACTGGACCCTCTGAAGGAGTTTACAATGTCATTTATTACCGACCGCGAATTGTACGAACGCATCCAACAAAAAGACGCCCTCGCTTTAGAACTCCTATACGACCGTTACGAACGCATATTATACGCCGTCACACTGCGTTTGACGACACACTCTGACTTGGCGGAAGCCGCCCTCTCGACCGTGTTCACCGAACTTTGGCACAGTCACGTCTCATTTGATTTTTCCACGAGAACGGTTCGGTCCCATTTGCTCGCGAGCGCGCAACAAGCGGCACACCGTATCGCTCAAAGCGCTTGAAGTGAATTAGTGCGACCGTGTCTCCTGCACAAACCGCATCAACACCTCTAGTATTCCTTCCGCATAACTTCCCGCGGTCACGCGATCGTGTTCAGACTTGGCTTGTTCCGTCCCGTTGCCGAGGACGTATCCGTTACCGACGTACTTCAACATCGCCAAGTCGTTCCCGCTGTCACCGAACGCATACGCTTCGCCCACTTGAAATGCACAGCGGATACAGACGTAATCGACTGCGGCGGTCTTCCCGGCTCCGTGTGGTATGAAGTCGATATCATACGCCCCGACGGGATCTCCGGCGAGCGGATTGCAGCGGCTCACGTTGACGGCGATACCGAAGTCACGGGCAATCGAACGGATGAGCTCAATGTCGTCCTCATTCTCGCCAAAGTAATAGTAATTATGCATCCACGCGTTCGTCCCCATGTTCGTCTGCGGCTCAATCGTGAGCGCATGGTGAGCCAACGTGTCGACGATCTGTGCGACACGGCGAGAGAAATCAGACGGGAACAGCGACTGATAACCCGGGTCTAGCTCGAGTTCTCCTGCAATTGTGACATCGTATAACTCTGTCCCGAGGCTCGAGGCGATCCGATGCGGAAAGTAGCGCATCTCGGCCCGCCTGACCTTCTCAGCAATCGTCTCAAGCGAGCTCCCCGTCACCCACATCGTCGAAAACCGATGGGAGTGCTGCTCGAGAAAATCTTCAAGCCGCCGCAAGTGCTCGAGCTGTTCAGCCGTACACGCATGCGGGAAATACGTCTCGTCGAAATCAAAACAGACGAGCGTCCGCCCCTCGTTCGTAAATCGTTCCATGGTCATCCTCCTTGTGTCGTCATACCCCATCTCGTATAGTAAAAGGACGAAAGGAATGAGCGACATGAAAAATCGATTAAGTCGGTACTACTGTCAGTATAGCGGAATCCTAATCGGTTTCGCCCTCGTCTTCGCTTTTTTGTCCGGCGTGCGGACGTATCCGTTCTGGCATCAGTCACTGTCAAACGGGCCTGCGCTCGTCATGACACTCGTCACGGCGGCTCTCTTCAGCTACGCGACACATCAACTGCTCACCTACTTGAATTTACGACTCTTCCGTCAAATCGGGGATGCAACTTCCACGTGTTCACGTTGAACACGATGGATACATATGATCATTCACAAAATAGTCATATCAAATAGGCATCCATTTGATGATTCTATCCGTTAGACAAATACAAGGGACTCCCTTCATGAGTAAAGGAGAACGCCATGACTGATATTGAATTGTATGAGCGCGTCAGGAAAAAAGACAAGCAAGCGCTCGAAACATTATATGACCGCTACGAACGAATCTTGTACGCGTTCGTCATGCAACTGACGAAAGACCGCGACCTCGCCGAAGAAGCGATGCAAGAAGTCTTCATCAAGCTGTGGCGCGGCGGCGGTGTGTACGACGAGTCGAAAGGCAAGTTCAAATCGTGGCTGTTCACGATGAGCCGGCACGTCACGATCGACTTGATTCGAAAACGCAAACCCGATTTACAGCTCGATGAATCATATGCTGAAGCGATTCCTTCCCCGTCCCCTTCTGTCGAGACCGAGGTCGAGTGGCAAGAAGAACGGGCCCAAATCGAGACGGCGATGGCCGAGTTGCCGGTCGAGCAACAAAAAGTCGTCCGGCTCATGTATTTCCAAGGTCTCAGCCAGCAGAAAATTGCCGACGCGTGCGACATCCCGCTCGGTACCGTAAAAGGAAGGATTCGATTAGCGCTGAAACAGTTACGAAAACATCTATCCCATGACGATATAGATAAGGAGGTGGAACGATGAACGCCTGTGACCAATTGATCGACTATTTCAACCAACATTTAACGGAAGACGAACGGATTCGCTTCGAGGCACATTTAGCAACATGCCAAACTTGCCAAGAAGAACTCGAACAACTCGAGGCACTCGTCGGAGGCGTCGCGTTCCTCTCTGAACCGACCGAACCACCGAGCGGCATGAAGGCTCGCATCCTCGACAACGTCTTTGCCGAAGACACAACTGAACCGAAGCTCGTCAAAGCCGAACCGGCTCCCGTCACACCGTTCACGGAAACCCGTAAGAAGCAGAAGTCTTCGTGGGGAGCGCTCGCACTCGCGGCCGCACTCGTCCTCTCACTCGTCGGTAACGGCTATCTGTTGATGAATCAAGACGAGCCGACCGCGATTACCTTGACCGATACGGTGCCACTCGAAGGCGAATCAGAAGGGGTCGCCTACTTGGCCGAACAAGACGGCGATCGCCAACTCATCGTCCAGACGAACGGCCTCGCACCACTCGAGGCGAACGAAGTGTATCAAGTCTGGTTGCTGAAGGACGGCTCCCCGATTCCGACCGGTGCGTTCGTCACAGACGCTAAAGGCAACGGTACCGTCATCTATACGCTCGACTCGACCGAGTCAGCGACAGATTGGGACACGGTCGCCGTCACGAAAGAGCCTGAACGGGGCAATCAAACACCAGAGGGCGACATCGTGTTAAGTGCCAGTCTCTGACATAGAACCGGATGACTTTACGCGTGAAGCGTAGGTGTCATCCGGTTCTTTTTTCGTTATGATGGGAGAAAGGAGTGGTACATATGAGAAAACCGAAAATCGGTATCGTCGGCCTCGGCGGCATCGCCCAAAAAGCGTATTTACCCATCTTGACGAACAGCACCTCGTTCGAACTCGTCGGCGCCTACTCTCCGACACAAGCTAAACGGGATGAAATTTGTCGGGCTCATCGGATGGAATCGTTCACGGGACTCGATTCGCTCGCCTCGTCTGTCGATGCGGCGTTCGTCCATAGTTCGACCGAGACGCATTACGAGGTCGTTTCCTACTTGCTCGCGCAAGGCGTCGACGTGTACGTCGACAAGCCGCTCGCCGCAACCGTCGAACAGGCCGAACGGCTCGTCGAAACGGCAGAACGTACGAACCGCAAGCTGATGGTCGGCTTTAACCGTCGCTTCGCCCCGATGTATAATCAAGTGAAGGCAGCGGCCCCGTTCCACTCGCTCGACTTCGTCAAGCACCGGGGGGACGGGTTGCGCGGACATGATTACCGGTTCACGTTACTCGACGATTACTTGCACGTCGTCGATACGCTCCGCTATTTTGCAGGAAGCGACTTACGGCTCGTGACGGGACAGATCGAGACGACCGCATCGAACGGACTCCATTTCGCACGTCACGTCTGGCAAGACGAATCTGGCCTGCATACGACGTCGATGCACCGCAAGGCGGGCGTCAATCACGAAGGACTCGTCGCCATCAAGGACGGACTCCGTTTGACGGTCGATGAAATGGTGACGCTCCATCGCTTCGAACACGGCGCGTATTCGACCGAGACGTTCGGTTCGTGGGATACGTTGCTCACGCAACGCGGCTTCCAAGGAGCAATCGATCACTTCATCACGGCGCTGACTGACGATACCCCGATTTTGACGGACGGACGCGAGGCGTTGCTCACGCAACAACTAGTCACAGACTTGTTCAGAAAACGCTGAGAGGAGGAGAATTCAGATGGATTTCTTTTTCTACATCATGATCATCGCCGTCATCGCTATCGCCTCGGACACAATCATCAAGACGCGCAAAGCCCGCATCGAGGAGCTTCGGCTCAAAGTCGAGCAAGAAAAGCTGGCAATCCAGCGGCTCGAACTCGAGATGAAGCGCGACCAGGACAAATTGGATGACCACGGATTTTAAAAAGACGGTCGACCCTTCATCGGGCCGACCGTTCGTGTTATAAAATGTTTCGTTCGTATGGAGCCGTCACGTCGAGGCGACGCTTTTGCCGCCGTTCGACGAGTGTCGACCAGGTGACGGCCGTGACGATACAGGCAGCGCCGATGAAAAAGTTGCGGTCGAGCTGTTCGCCGAGAACGAGCCAACCGAGATAACCTCCGACGAGCGGCTGAAAGAAGAAGAACAACGACCCAACGCTCGCATCCATCAGTTCGAGTCCTTTGTTCCAAAAGAAGAACGCCCCGGCCGTCGAGATGATGCCGACGTATAAAACGCTGAGCCAAAGGACGCTCGTCATGTCCGGAACGCCAGACTGCATGACTTCTAGCCCCATGAGCGGTGTCATCAAGACGAAGGCGATCCCAATCGCGAACGTCGTGATCGTCAGTGCCGAGACTGTTTTCGAGGCGACTTTGACATACACGGACATGAGCGCCCAGGTGATGGCGGCACCGACCAAGACGAGGCTGCCAAGCAAATACGTCCCATCGACGTGCCAGCCGACGACGATGATGACGCCGAGCGTCGCCAAGATGAGTGACCCAATTTTGACAGGTGTGAGCTGCTCTTTCAAAATCAACCGGGCGAACAACACCATGAACGCCGGCGTCGCTGCTGTCACGAGTGAACCGGTGTGGGCATCGGACAGCTTCGTGCCGATGAATTGGAATGAGATCGAGGCGACGTAACCGATCACACCGACGCGCGCGATCCATTTCCAATCCTCTCGCCTCACTTGTTCACGACCGAACAACGACCATGCCGCGAACAAGACGATGAACGCGACGGCGTAGCGCATCCAGACGAGCGTGAACGGCTCGATAAATCCGAGCGCATACTTACTGACGACGTACATCCCGCCCCAAATGCTAGCGGCGAGCGCCAAACTGATGGCACCGAGCCATTCCTTGCGCATCTTCATCCCTCCTTTGATTCCTAACTAATACGACGTCCATCGAATGAACTCCTGTTTTTCAACCGTTGTCGAAGTTCAAGAAATCGCTTACACTAGTTGTATCGATAATTGAAAGGAGGGAGAAAGGTGAACTTTGTCGAACGTACGCACTGGTCAACTGAACATTTATACATTTTGCGTGCGATTTTTCACGATGTCGCTTAAACAAGGGACCCGTCTGTCCTTTTATAGACATTGCTGAAAATACGACGAAGCGCCTCTCTTCCTTACCGAGCGCTTGTTTGCGCTCGGTTTTTTTGATAGGCCTCGACTTTAGGAGGAACTCACATGTTGATCGACATGCAACACATTCAAAAACAATTCGGTGGCCACGCCGTCCTGACCGATGCCAATCTCCACGTGAACGCAGGCGAGCGGATCGGACTCGTCGGACGGAACGGTAGCGGCAAAACGACGTTGCTCCACTTGATCGTCGGCACCGAGACGCCTGACGATGGTACGATTTATCGAAAACAACGGCTCAACATCGGTTATTTGGCACAATTGCCCGCCCATCCGGACAAGAGCGGGCGCGACGTGCTCTACACCGCGTTCGCCGAACTGATTCGGCTCGGCGAGGCGATGCATGCGCTCGAGACAGAGATGGCGTCAAGCGATAAACTTGAACTCTTATTAGATAAGTACGGAGCGCTCCAAACCCGATACGAGCAGAGCGGCGGCTATGTGATCGACTCCAAAGTGAACGCTATGATCGACGGGCTCCGCCTCACGCGGTTTGTCGACCGCCCGTTCGACACGTTAAGCGGCGGCGAGCGGACGAAGATCGGGCTCGCTTTGGCACTGCTGCAAGAACCGGAACTGCTCATCCTCGATGAGCCGACGAACCACTTAGACTTAGAAGCGATGGCTTGGCTCGAGTCGTTCTTACGGGACAGCCCGTCGACGCTCCTGCTCGTCTCGCACGACCGGGTCTTCCTCGATGCCGTCGCCACACGAATCGTCGAATGCGAGGACGGTGAGTTGACGAGTTTTGACGGCAATTACAGCTCGTTCGTCGCTCAAAAAGAAAAGCTGTTGCTCGACCAATTCCACGCCTACACCGAGCAACAAAAGAAAATCAAGAAGATGAAAGAGACGATCCGGCAGTTGCGGCAATGGGCGAACGAGGGCAATCCCCCGAACGAAAAGTTCTACCGCCGCGCCAAATCGATGGAAAAGGCGCTAGCTCGGATCGAGACAATCAAAAAACCACGACTCGAGGCGATTCAGCCTGACATCACGTTCACCGCGAGCGGACGAACCGGGCGTGATGTGTTTGAAGTGATAGACGCTTCTGTCACGTATGACCAAACCGTGTTTCAACACGTCTCGTTCTACGCCGGTCACGGGGAGCGGATCGCCATCGTAGGACCGAACGGCAGTGGCAAGTCGACGCTCTTAAAGCTATTGCTCGGCGAAATCGAGCCGACTTCCGGAGGCGTTCGCCGGGCGGAACGAGCTCGAATCGGCTACTTGTCCCAACACGTCCAGTTCGACGACGGACATCGATTGATCGAGGCGTTTCGAGACCGGATCGCCGTCGATGAGGGCAAGGCACGGCAGTTGCTCGCCCAGTTCTTGTTTTATGGAGCGAGCGTGTTCAAACCGGTCGGCAATTTGAGCGGCGGTGAAAAGATGCGGCTCATGCTCGCGGTCCTCATGCACGAGGACATGAACGTGCTCGTTCTCGACGAACCGACGAACCATCTCGACATCGAAGCGCGCGAGGCGCTCGAAGAAGCGCTCGACCGCTTCACCGGAACGCTCGTCGTCGTTTCCCATGACCGGTACTTCTTGAACAAACTGTTCCCGATCACGTATTGGCTCGATGGAACAAGCACCCGTTTCCCGGGAAATGTCGCCTACGCGCTCGAAAAACGGGTTGAACCTCAGATTGCGGAACCCGTCTCGCAACCGAAAGCCAAAATAGCCAAACCGCAACGGCCCGTCAATCCCGCGGCCGACGAGGCACGATTGAACCAGCTCGAAGATGATCATCAGCGTCTACTCACTCAAATGAACGACACGAACGACGTCGAGGAACTGATGACGCTGCAACGACAAGCCGATGCGCTCCAAGCAGACATCGATACGCTGCTCCATCAGTTGCTTGAATCGATGTAACGACGAACGACGCCGTGTCAACGGCGTCGTTTTTGTTCGAACCAGGATTGGACTAAAAAGCCGGTCACACCGACCGCTATCAAAAAATACGGGACGACGCGCGGCACCGCGCTCGCCTCTCCGATTGACATGAGCAGCAGTCCGCTCACGAACGTGCCGAGCCAGTACAATTTCGGCATAGATTCACCCCTTCACCCATCACCTAAGAAAAAGCGCCACACGTGTGGCGCTTAACGGTGAGCATTTTCTAAAAAAGCGGACTTTCACCCGATCGAGAAACATCTCGATCGACCGTCCCATCGGATTGGTCAAATACGTGCTAGAAAATCGACGCGATTCACGCAATGATTTCTGAGCGTACGTTCGTCTAGAGGTCGATATAGCCTGGCACAGAAGCAAAAAATCGGTTCCGGATTGGCATGTTACCGACACTTCGACTGTGAAAAATGAAATCTGTCACGAACCTCGTCCTGCTCACCTCTGTTTCCAGAGAAATCGATAGCCGTTGACGTCTGCTTCCCAAAGCATCATGTTTGTCTGCCCCTTGCCATTTTAACATACGCAAGGTGGACGACAGATCGGATATGAAGGACGGTCACACAGGTCGATTTTTCTGACATGCTGTTTCTCGTTTCACCGAGCTGGCCTCGGCCAAACAACGACTGAATCTTTGTTTCATTCGTTGCCCCCTTTCAGCTCAACACGTTGAATGAGGACTACATTAATACAATAGCCGTTCTGCCCAGCGACGAACCCTAGTTCACCATTTCTTCAAAATTTCGGCTCATACGTAACGATCAAGCGCATACGCGACTCCATCCGCCTCGACGTCTTTCGTAATATGGGTACTGATGTCTTTTAACGGATCGACCGCGTTGCCCATCGCAATTCTCGTCTCCGCCACCTCGAACATCGAGATATCATTCAAGTTGTCCCCGATCGCAACGATTTCTTCTTGCGGGATCTGATGATGCTCGGCGAGCTGCTTCAGCGCCATGCCTTTACTCGCCTTCGGATGTCCAATTTCAATCTTCGTCCATCCCGCCGTCGTGATCAAAATATCAGTCCGCGGCTCGTACAGCTTCCGTAGCTTATGCAGCTTACGACGATCGAACGAATAGATGAACACTTTGTATACTTCATCGGCTTCAAAATCAATCTCATCAATCGTATCGACGTACGTCAGGCCGAACTGTTCATTTTGAATCTCGATCTCCCGCTCGCCCCACTCTCGGGTGAACGACTGGTCGTGCGGTAACACCTCATCTAATTCGCCTTTTAACAAGTCGGTACCCGTGCGTAACACTTTGACACCGGCGTTCGTATAAAACTCGACGTACGTATCATGCTCATGCGCCACGTCCCATAACTCCTGAACGACTTGCTTTGGAAGGGCGTGATAGTAAATGCGTTCATTTTCATAAAATGCGATCGCCCCGTTCCCGGAAAGGATCGGGCACGTCAACTCGCTCCGCTTCAAAATTTCCTCGATATCATGGATCGAGCGTCCTGACGAGATGGCGACCAAATCACCGCGCTCCTGACGTCGCCGAATCGCTTGTTGATTCGCTTCCGTGATGACACCGGTGCGCGACAATAACGTCCCGTCTAAGTCGATGGCAATCAATTTCATTTAATTCTCTCCTTTCAGCATGTTTGTCTCCATTCTAATTCCCTGATTTGCTCAGTCTCAACTGTCAGATTGCACAGTAAATGAAAACTCCGGTTTCCCACTTTCAAAAATAGGGAATTTATTATTAGTTCTCAATAATATTTGTCCGTTCAGAAAGGAGTTCTTTATGAACATCTCACCTGGAAAACCGCGTTTAAATCGTGTGTTTTACATTTCTGCGAGCATCATTGCCCTGCTCGTCTTATTCGGTGCGATTCGCCCGACATTATTTGCTGATATCGCCGGCAGTATCTTCAACTTCACGACCCGGTCGTTCGGTTGGTTCTACTTACTCGCCGTCTTCTTTTTCGTCCTTTTCTTAATCTTCCTCGCTTTCAGCAAGTACGGAAAGATTCGTCTCGGGGCAGACAGCGACCGACCACAATACCCGTTCTTCACTTGGATCGGAATGTTATTTTCAGCTGGTTTTGGGGTCGGGCTCGTCTTTTGGGGCGTCGCTGAACCGATGAGTCACTTCATCACGCCCCCATATGCGGATACGACTGAACTGACAGTCGAGGGAGCCCGACTCGCCATGGCCTATTCGTTCTTTCACTGGGGCGTTAGTCAATGGTCCGTCTTCGCCATCGTCGGATTGATCATCGCCTACTTCCAGTTTCGCCGGAACACGGATGGTCGGATCTCGACAAGTTTATCTCCGCTCATCAAAGAACGACCTTACAAACAACCACTCAACCAAACAATCGACATTTTTGCCGTCATCGCGACGGTCATGGGTGTCGCGACGTCGCTCGGGCTCGGCGTCCTGCAAATCAATGGCGGACTGAATAGCGTCTTTGGGTTACCGAACACGGCACTCGTCCAAGTCCTCATCATCGTCGTATTGACTGCCTTGTTCTTGACGTCGACGACGACCGGTCTCGATCGCGGGATCAAATGGCTCAGTAACATCAACCTCGGAACGGCACTTGTATTGATGGTGTTCGTCTTCTTCGCCGGTCCAACCATCTTCATCTTAGAGACGTTCACGCTCGGGCTTGGCGATTATTTACAAAACTTTATCCGCTATAGTCTCCGTCTCCAACCGTATCAACAAGGGACATGGGTACGGGACTGGACGATTTTCTACTGGGCATGGGCCATCGCCTGGTCGCCATTCGTCGGAGCGTTCGTCGCTCGTGTCTCACGAGGCCGTACGATTCGCGAATTCATCGTCGGTGTTCTCGTCGTACCACCGTTCATCGCGCTCATGTGGATTGCTGTGTTCGGCGGGACCGCCCTTCATCTCGACTTGTTTGAAGGGACATCGATCGCCCAGGCAGTCGATGCCGACGTCACGAGCGCCTTGTTCGTCACGTTCGCCGAGCTGCCGTTCAGTTTCATCCTGTCTATCTTGTCGATTTTATTGATTCTCACGTTCTTGATCACGTCGGCCGACTCAGCGACGTACATCATCAGCAGCATGACAACGAACGGAAGCTTGAATCCGCCGCTTTCCGTCCGCATCGTCTGGGGTATCTTGCTCGGTGGCATCGCCGCTGTCCTGCTCATCGCGAGCGGACTCGAGGGGCTACAGACCGCTTCCTTGATCTCGGCCCTGCCGTTCACGATTATTTTAATCTTGATGGTGTACACGCTGTTAAGCTTGTTGCGTCAAGAGAACATCAAAAAAATCAAATGAGTTTGTCTGAGCCGCCGATTTCATGGCGGCTCTATTGCTGTCTCGATACGTCGGTCCGTGTTGACACGTATGCGTCCGATTGCTACGCTTTTGTCAGCATGGCACGATAGTCAAAGGGGGAAATGGTATGGTTCAAGATTTCACACGCGGTTATGCGGAGACGCGAGACGCAAGCGACCCGCTTGCACACTACCGGGGAGAGTTTTACTTACCGCAAGACGGGATCTACATGGACGGGAATTCGCTCGGTCTGTTATCGAAACGAGCCGAGAAGACGTTGCTCGAGTCGCTCAGTGATTGGAAAGAACTCGGAATCGATGGCTGGATGTCGGGGCGCCATCCGTGGTTCAACCTGTCAGAAGAGCTGGCCGCACTCAACGCGCCGCTCATCGGTGCGAGCGCCAATGAAGTCATGGTCACCGGATCGACGACCGTCAACTTGCATCAGCTCGCCGCCACGTTCTTTAAACCGGTCGGCAAACGGACGAAGATTCTCGCCGATGCGCTGACGTTCCCGTCGGACATTTACGCACTCCAAAGCCAACTCACGCTGCGCGGTCTCGATCCGGCCGAACATCTCGTCCAAGTGCCGAGCCGTGACGGCCGTTATTTAAATGAGGATGACATCATCGCCGCCATGACTGACGACATCGCGCTCATCGTCTTGCCGACGGTGTTATATCGGAGCGGTCAGATTCTTGATATGGCCCGCCTCGCCAAAGCCGCACACGAACGCGATATTATGATCGGCTTTGATGCGTGCCACTCGGTCGGCGCCATCCCGCACGCGTTTCACGATTGGGGCGTCGACTTCGCCTACTGGTGCAACTATAAGCATTTGAACGGCGGACCAGGAAGCGTCGGCGGGCTGTTCGTCCATGAACGTCATTTCGGGACGACGCCAGGTCTTGCCGGCTGGTTCGGATCACGAAAAGACAAACAGTTCGACATGGACCATACGATGACACCAGCTGAACATGCCGGTGCGTTCCAAATCGGGACACCGCACGTCATGAGCCTCGCGCCGCAACTCGGCGCGCTCGAGATGTTCAATGAGGTCGGCATGGAAGCGATTCGTGAGAAGTCGCTCGCCTTAACGACGTATATGACCGAATTGATTGATGAACTGCTCGCACCGCACGGCTTCGTCATTGGCAGCCCGCGCGATGAAAAACGACGTGGTGCCCACTTGAGCCTCGAGCATCCGGAAGCGGCTCGTATCTGTAAAGCGCTCAAACAACATCGCGTCATTCCCGATTTCCGAGCGCCGAACATCATCCGCCTCGCACCGGTCGCGCTCTACAACACATTCACCGACGTGTACGACGTCGTCATGATCTTGAAAAAAATAATGGACAACAAAGAATACGAGGCGTTCGAGAACGTCCGTGAAGTCGTAGCTTAAGGAGATTAACGATGAGTGAACGTATCGAACATAAAGTCGAGCAATCGATTCAAACTGACTTTTCAAAAGACATGTCGTATGGCGACTATTTACAGCTCGACCCAATCTTATCGAGTCAACATCGCCTGTCGGACCACCACGACGAGATGCTGTTCATCATCATCCACCAGACGAGTGAGCTGTGGATGAAGTTGATCTTGCATGAGTTGACTGCGGCCGTGACCGCCATCGAAACAGGTGAGCTCGAACGCTCATTCAAAATGCTCGCCCGCGTCTCGAAAATCCAACAACAGCTCATCCAATCGTGGAGCGTCCTCGCGACGCTCACACCGGCCGAATATTTAGAGTTCCGTGACGAGCTCGGCTCGTCATCTGGTTTCCAATCGTACCAGAACCGCCAGATTGAGTTCGCGCTCGGCTTTAAAAACGCACGGACGCTCAGTGTCTATGCCCATGACGAGGCGTTGTATTCGCTCCTTGAAGCATCACTCCAAGCACCGAGCATTTATGACGTGACCGCCCGTGAGATGCATCGCCGTGGACTGCATATCGACGCGGACGTGCTCAACCGGGACGTGACGCAAGACTGGGAGTGGAACGAGAGCGTCGAGAACGCTTGGGCCGCCGTGTACCGGGACGTCAACACGTACTGGGACTTGTACGAACTCGGCGAGAAGTTGCTCGACATCGGCAACCAACAACAGATGTGGCGTTTCAATCATATGAGCACGGTCGAACGGATCATCGGTCAAAAAATGGGCACGGGTGGATCGTCCGGCGTGAACTACTTGCGCCGCGTCCTCGACCACCGTTTCTTCCCTGAACTATGGACCGTCCGGACAAAATTGTGAGGAGACATAACGATGACACAATGGATTGACGTATCACAGCCGCTCGACGACTCGATCACGACATGGCCGGGCGACACAAAGTTCAACTACGAGATCGCTTGGCCGATGGCGGACAGTGGCTCCGTCAACGTCGGCAAAGTGACGATGAGTCTACATACAGGCACACATATCGACGCCCCGTTCCATTTCGACGATGCCGGCAAGCGGGTGATCGACCTCGACCCCGGGCTCTACATCGGACCGGTCCGGGTCATTCATTTGCCCGGGCGACAAAAGATTGAAGCAAGTGATTTGGACGGATTCGACTTGACCGGTGTCGAGCGCCTCATCCTGAAGACGGACGGATGGCCGAACAAAGCTGAATTTCCAAGCCAGATCCCGGAACTGACGCCATCCCTCGCCGAGCGGTTGGGACAGCTCGGTATTTATTTGATTGGTCTCGACCTGCCATCGGTCGACGCCATCGACAGTAAAGACATGGACGCCCACCACGCGCTCGCGCGGAACGGCGTCCACATCCTCGAAGGGCTCGTCCTCGATGCGATCGCGCCCGGGGATTACGAATTGAACGCCGTCCCGCTTCCAATCGTGGAAGGTGACGGTAGCCCGGTGCGCGCATTGCTTCGCTCGATTGACTAACTGATCTTACATCCACTCCATTTTGACGGTGTGGATGTTTTTGTTTTATGTGAAAGGAACCATTGACGCTTGAGTTTGCAACTGTTCGGGAATGGATAATCATCGGAAGTGTGTAGAAAGGAGTGTTTTTTATGAAGACGATTTCTATGGTATTACCTGCCTATAACGAAGAAAAAAACATTCCTCTCATCTTCGACGCCATCCATGAACAGTTTGACGGCACTCCTTATTCTTATGAAATCTTATTCGTGAATGATGCAAGTTCGGATCGTACACTTGATGTAATTAAATATTTGGCTAAGCGTCATCCTGAAGTGCGTTACATCTCATTCTCGCGAAATTTCGGGAAGGAAGCAGCCATCCTGGCCGGGTTACAACACGCGACGGGGGATGCGACGATCTTGATGGATACCGATTTACAGCATCCGCCGTCCCTGATTCCGGACATGGTTGCCGGTTTCGAGCAAGGATTTGATCAAGTCATCGCCAAGCGCGACCGAGCCGGCGAAAGCAGGACTCGAAAACTGGCCTCTCGGACGTATTACAAGCTTATCAACAAAATCGTCGACGTCGAACTCGAGGACGGTGTCGGTGACTTCCGTCTGCTAAGCCGCGAGGCTGTCGACGCTCTCTTACGAATGAACGAGCATCAACGGTTCTCAAAAGGCTTATTCTCGTGGATTGGCATGGAACAAAAGACGATTACTTATCAAAATGTACTCCGTCAAAACGGCGAGACAAAATGGTCGTTTAGCCAACTATTCAATTACGGTGTCGATGGGTTGATCTCTTTCAATTCGAAACCGCTGCGCTTTTGCTTTTACTCAGGCGTATTGATTTTACTACTGTCGATGCTCTATATTCTGTTGACACTGTTTGACATCATTCAAGACGGTATCGACACACCAGGCTATTTCACGCTCATCTCAGCCATCCTGTTACTTGGTGGAATCCAGCTCGTCAGCCTCGGGATCATCGGTGAGTACGTCGGTCGCATCTATTTTGAGACGAAACGCCGTCCGGCCTACTTGATTCAAGAAACTAACATACAAAGGAAGAGTGCGAATGAACAAGAGAAAGGCCGAGTTTATAAGATTCGTCGCCATTGGGGGAATTAATACTCTTAACTACTATTTGATTTATATGTTGTTTCATCATCTATGGAACACCGGCTATGGGGTCTCTCATGTGGTGGCATTCACGCTCAGCATGATCGCCTCTTTCTTTTTGAACAGTTATTTCACGTTCAAAGTCAAACCGACGCTACGGAAATTTTTGCAGTTTCCGTTGACGCAAGTCGTCAACTTCACAGTCACGACGGTGTGTATTTATTTGCTTGTCGAACAACTGAACGTCTCGACGACGTTGGCCCCGTTGTTCGCCATCTTTATCGCTGTGCCGGCGACGTTCATCGTCACGAGTAAAATTTTGAAACGTGAGCAATCGACAATATGAGACAGTTCAAACTCATCAGTGTTGCGTTGCTCGTGTCGACCATCGCCCACGCTTTTTTCATCTACTATCAATCACAGGGTGGCTTCATCGCCGGACCGAATGACGGCTTATCGCAAATGGTCCCGTTCAAGCATTTCCTTTACGAAACGTTCCATAAAGGGAATCTCGTCTATGCCGAGGACTTCGGCTTCGGCGGCGGTATCCTCACACAACTCGCTTACTACTTTTCAACGTCAGTCGTATTTTGGCTCTCGGTCGCCGTCGTTTCCTTATTTGATGTGCTCGGACTCGTCACACCTGACTTGGACATGTGGTTGCGTCTCGCCTTGATTGTGAGCGTCATCCGGCTCGCTGTCGTCATCGTGTTCGCGACGTATGCGTATCAGTTGTTTAACGTCCGCACACTCCACGCTTTCGTCGGTACCGTCATTTATGGTGTGTCGGTCATGTACATCCGTCACGTGACGTTTTGGGAGTTTTTTGCGGACGGCTTTTTGTGGGTCCCGCTCCTTGTCATCGGTCTCGAACGCATCATCCGAAACGGTCGCGCCGACTTCTTTATTGTTGTTAGTGCCATCATGCTGATCAATAACTTTTACTTTGCCTACATCAATTTAGTCTTCGTTCTCGTCTATGTCTTGTTCCGACAATTCATTCACCTACCCGAAGATCGGGTCAGTCGTAAACAGCAATGGTTGCTCTATAGCGGATCTGGCGTCATTGCCCTACTTCTGAGTTCGTTTGCGTTCATTCCGGCGACTTATGGCTTTTTGCAAAATGAGCGACCATCGCTCGAGCATGAGATTCGTTGGATTCAGCTCGACAATTTGTTATACGATAGCAATCTGCTGATCCTACCGGCCGTCTTCCTACTGTTCGCTCTTTATCGTCCGCTCTACCGTCACGTCACGTTCCGATTGTTTGCGAGCATGAGTCTACTGTTGACCCTACTCCATTTCAGTCCGCATGTCGGTAGCTTCTTCAACGGCTTCTCGGCACCGCAATATCGCTGGGAGTATTTGGCGAGCTTCACGATCGGCGGCATGGTTGCTGTCGGCTTGACGCATTGGCGCTTCGAAAAAACATCATTTTTCAAGGCAGCAGTCGTAACCGTTTTGGCTTATCTCGGTTTTGGGCTATTTGGTAACGCGCCATGGCCAATCGTGTTCGGTATGTTTGCCCTCATGATTTTAACCGTCTTATCGTTTTGGCTTAAACCATTGTTGGCTCCGTACCTCATCATCGCGTCTTGTCTCATCGTGTTCAACGGTTACACGAAGTTCGCGCTCCACGATATGGCGATCGTCAACACGAACGCGACGTTCGTTACGAGTGAGCAGTACAACAGCGCTGAACAACGGGAACTCATCGACGTCGTCCGTGAAAAAGCCGGTCCGCTCGAACGCGTGGACTGGATGATACCGTTGCGAAACAATACACCGATCGTCCAGTCGTTCCTTGGGACGAGCCTATACTCGAGTATTTTGAACGGGAATTTGCTCACATTCTATTGGAGCGACCTTGAAATTGATATGAGACGGGAAAGTGTCAGCCGTTACGGGACACTCGGCAACCGTTCGAACTTACATCATGTGCTGTCGACTCCTTATTGGATGCGTGATAAAACAATCGCGAGCGAAGCGCCGTACGGCTTCCAACTGCTTGCCGAAACAGAACGTTACGCCGTTTATGAAAGCGAGACCCGCTTGCCGTTAGTCCGGACGACATCAAACACGTACAGTCGTGAAGCGCTTAAAGATGTCTCAATATTGACGCGTGAGCAAGCGATGCTGTCCGGTGTCATCTTAGAACAGGGAACCGCAGCACCGTCCCCAGCGCAAACGATTACGTTTGTGAGTGCGCCTGTCAATGCGGTATGGGAAGATGAGACACTCCAAGTCACCGCTGAAGAAGGCGGAGTCGACTTTATTCCGGACGTCCCAGACTCGGCGACGGGTGATTTGTACGTCTCGTTCAAGATTCGCAAGCTTGAAGGTGATGGTTTCTTCATCCGGCTTGGGAATTACCGGACGACTCGAAAACCAGAAGCGTCGATTTATCGGACCAATCTCACTTCGATGACGCTCCGGACACCTCTCAAGAAAAACGTACCGCTCCGTCTACCGGAAGGAACGTATGTGCTTGAAGACGTGACGATCGAGTGGGAAGATTATGCGACACTCGAAGACGCCCTTGAAGAAGCGGCTTCTATCCCGGATATTCCGGTCGTTTGGGACGGACCTGACATCGACTTCACGGTTGAAGACGCAACCGAAGGGACATATGCCGTCCTCCCTGTTCCGTATGAACGAGGGTGGAAGGCGACTGTGAACGGAGAGCGACGCGACGTCTTGCAAGCAAACTATGCTTGGAGCGCCGTTTCACTCGACGAAGGTCGCAACGAGGTCGCGTTGACGTATCGTCCGCCGTTCTTCACACTCACGACCGGGCTTACACTCTTCGGAGTTATCTTATTCGGATTTTACCTTGTATTAGCTCGACGCATACAAATGCGAATAGCATCTTAACAATAAACATTGAAAAAGAGTCAGCGTGTTTTTCGATCAACACGCTGACTCTTTTTCATTTAACCAACTCGAGGTCAACCGGAATGTTTTCTTCCACGGTCTCACCTTTCAAGTAGTTGACGGCTGCTTCGACACCGAGTTTTCCGATCTCTGTCGGTTTTTGCGCCACCGTTGCGGCCATCGTTCCGTCTTCAACAGCCTTGACCGCGTCATCCGTCGCATCGAAACCGATGACTTTGACATCGCTCAATCCGGCACTGCTCAACGCTTGGACCGCACCGAGTGCCATTTCGTCATTGTGCGCGAACACCGCGACGATATCTTTATTGTCTTGGAGAATGTTTTCCATGACCGTTAAGCCTTGGGCCCGGTCAAAGTTTGCCGATTGTTTGGCCACGACGTCGAGTTTTCCATCGATTGCCTCGTTGAAGCCTTGACCGCGATCGCGTGTGGCCGATGCTCCTGGAATACCTTCTAATTCAACGACTTTCCCGCCTTCCCCGACGAGTTCAACCATGTACTCACCAGCGAGCTTCCCGCCGGCTACGTTGTCTGACGCGACGTGGGCGACGACTTCTCCCGATTCTGCGTTCCGGTCGACCGTGATGACAGGGATACCAGCATCGTTCGCGCTTTGAACAGCGGCTCCGACCGCTTCGGAATCCGTCGGGTTAATCAAAATCAAATCCATGCCTTTTTGAATCATATCTTCGACGTCGCTCACTTGTTTCGCCGCATCGTTTTGTGCGTCAGCCACAGTGAGTGTCGCATCGAGTTGCTTCGCCTCTTCTTCAGCTCCATCTTTCAAAGCAACGAAGAACGGGTTGTTCAATGTAGAGATGGAGAGTCCGATCTTAAAGTCCCCATCTTTTGGTTCTTGTTCCGAACTTGTTCCCGGTTGTTCCGTCGAACAAGCCGCCATCATGACCATTGTCAGTACGAGTAGCCAAGCTGTCCATTTTTTCATCTTCTGTTTCCCCTTTCGATGATTACGCGTTTTGTTTGCGATCAAGTAGCACCGCGAATAAGATGACGGCCCCTTTGACGACGAGTTGGAAGAACGACGAGACGCCGAGAAGATTCAAGCCGTTATTCAACGTGCCGATAATTAGAGCGCCAATCAATGTTCCGACAATCCAACCACGTCCCCCGGCTAAACTTGTTCCCCCGAGAACAACAGCCGCAATCGCATCAAGCTCGTATGAAGTACCTGCCGTCGGCTGAGCCGAATTGAGACGTGACGTTAAAATGATTCCTGCTAACGCTGCCAACATGCCTGACAACGAGTAAATCATCACTTTGACTTTATTAACGCCGATACCCATCAGTTTAGAGGCTTCCTCATTACCGCCAATCGCATACGTATGGCGTCCGAACGTCGTTTTTTTCAAGATGAAGTAGAGTATGCCGAACGCAATCAACATCGTGACCGCCGGCACCGGAATAATCCATAAGTAGCCACGCCCTAACATTTCAAACCAAGTTGAGTCCCCTAAACCGGTGATCGGCCGGCCATCCGTGTATACGAGCGTCAGCCCTCGGTAGATGGTCATCGTCGCCAGCGTCGCAATGAACGGCGCGACTTTTCCGTATGTGATGACGGCTCCGTTAAACGCACCGAGCACGGCACCTGCAATCAATCCGAGCGCGATCGCCATGACAGCATGTTGACCATCGACCATCATCCCGGCGACGAACGCCGAAGAGAGGGCGAGAATCGACCCGACTGATAAATCAATTCCGCCTGTCAAAATGACGAACGTCATCCCGAACGCAATCAAGGCGTTGATGGAAACTTGCCGCAAGACGTTAAAGATGTTGTTCAACGAGAGAAATCCTGGTTCGAGAGCCGTCACCACAACGATGATGGCAAGTAATCCGAACAGTGGACCGAGTTTTTGCCCCCATCCGAGCTTTTGCGGTCGCCCTAGCGCAGCCGTTGCTTTCAATTCCATATCATTGTCCTCCTGTCGCATATGTCATGACTTTTTCTTGCGTCGCCTCGTCTTTTGCTAACGTCCCTGTGACGACGCCTTCTCGCATGACGACGATTCGATCACTCATCCCGAGCACCTCGGGTAAATCCGAAGATACCATGATGATTGCGACACCTGCCTCTGCCAATTCACTCATAATCGTGTAAATTTCTTTTTTCGCCCCGACATCGACTCCTCGTGTCGGTTCGTCGAGGATGAGCACATCTGGTTCGACGCCAAGCCACTTGCCTAGAACGACTTTTTGTTGGTTCCCGCCAGAAAGCGACTTCACTTTTTGTTCCATTGAATGATGTTTGACACGCAGCTTCTTCAAATATCCGTCGGCGAAGCGCTCCTCGTCTTGTCTCGAGATGATTGTACCCTTCGCCCGTTTATCGAGCGTTGGTAGCGACAAGTTTTCTCGTAACGAGAAGTCGAGGAGCAACCCTTCGCCTTTTCGGTCTTCTGTCAAAAACGCGATACCGTGACGAATCGCATCAGCCGGCCGTCTGATCTTTATTTCTTTTCCATTCAGTTTGACGACACCGCCTCTTGTGCGGTCGGCGCCGAACAAGGCGCGCATCACCTCGGTTCGACCGGCTCCCATCAACCCTGAGAAACCGACGATTTCACCCGCCCGTACATCGAACGAGACGTTGTGGAACCGGTTACCTATCAAACTATCAACTTCGAGGACGACGTCGCCAATCGTGGTGGTCCGGTCCGGGTAACGTTCCCCGATCTCGCGTCCGACCATCTCTTTGACGATTTCTTCAAATGACGTCTCGGCAATAGGATGCGTCCCGATCGACAGTCCATCACGGAGAACGGTGATGCGGTCACACAGTTCAAAAATTTCTTCCATCCGATGGGAGATATAAATGATGGACACGCCTTGGTCACGCAGTGCACGCGAAACCGAGAACAACGCCCGAATCTCACGGTCGGTCAAGGCGGCCGTCGGTTCGTCCATGACGATGACTTTCGCGTCTGTCATAAGTGCTTTCGCGATCTCAATCATCTGTTGTTGACCGACGGACAAGTTTTTAGCGAGCTCATCGACTTCCATGAATACGTTCAGCTCGGCCAAATATTCCCGGGCGCGACGCTTCATCTCTTGTTGCTTGATGACACCGAACGGACCGGTCAACTCCCGACCGAGGAACAAGTTTTCCATCACCGTCAATTCCGGCAAAATATTCAACTCTTGATGGATGAAGGCGATGCCGGCTCGTTCGGCTTCTTTCGGATGTTTGAACTGCCGCACGGCACCATCGATTTGGACCTCCCCTTCATCTTGCGCGTGAAGTCCGGTCATCACTTTCATGAGTGTCGATTTGCCGGCCCCGTTCTCGCCCATCAACGCGTGAATTTCACCAGGCAACAATTCAAAATCCACACCTCTCAATACACTCACCGGACCGAAAGACTTATGGATGCGTTTCAACTGGATGTGCATCGAACCCCTCCTTAAAATAAAACGCCGGCGTGTAAAATGACGTTCGCATACGGTGTCGCTTCACCTGTACGAATGACGACTTTCGCCTGCTCGACTTCACGCTTGAACGCTTCATGCGAGCACGTCTTGACCGTTTCGAATCGTTCGGTCAACGCTTTGGCAATCGGCTCGTTCTCGGTGAACATTTCGTCCGCCACCGTAATCTGTTCGATGACCATGTCAGCCTCAACCGCATTCAACACATCAAGAAATGACGGTTCGCCTAGACGTAGTGCTAAATCGACCCGCTTTACTCCTTTAGGGATCGGCAGTCCGCAATCGGCGATGACGACTGTATCCGTATGTCCCAGGTCAGCAAAGACTTTTGCCAAATGACTATTGAGAATCCCCTGTTTTTTCATCACACTCGCTCCAATCGTCTCATCACGTCGGCTCGGTTCGGCATCCCGCCTTGAGCCCCGAATCCTTCCACGCTCATGCCCGAAGCTACGACGGCAAAACGCGCGGCTTCTTCTAAATTGTTTCCTTCCACGAGGGAAACTGCGAGAGCGCCATTGAATGTATCTCCCGCCCCGGTCGTATCGACGACATTCGCCAGGATGGCTGGGATATGTTGAATCGTCTTCCCGTCGAAGAAACAAACACCTCTTACTCCTTCTGTCACAATCAATTTGTTTGGGTAACGGCGCAATACGTCTTCAATCGGCAAGTCGCCGAATAGATCGCGGCATTCGTGCTCGTTCGGCGTCACGTAGGTCACCTTTTCAAGTAACTCACTCGTGAGCGCTTGAGACGGCGCCGGATTTAACAGGACTGGAATGTTTCGCTGATGACAGTACGTACTCACTTGTTCGACGGTTTCAATCGGAATTTCTAGTTGCAACAAGACGAGCGTCTGGTCATCAAGCAGTTGCTCCAACTCCACGTCGGTGAAGCGTACATGCTTGTTCGCGGATTGAACGACGACGATTGAGTTATCGCCGTCTGCTAATACGATATGCGCCGTCCCTGTCACTTCTTCGCCAATCGTTCGCAGATGACGCGTCCCGACCTGGTTCTGTTTAAAATTTTGACGGATTATATTCCCAAATTCATCGGATCCGACGCAACCGACCATCTCGACCTGGCCACCTAGTCGAGCAGCAGCCACTGCTTGGTTGGCGCCTTTTCCCCCGGGTACCGTCTGAAATGTATTCCCGATGACCGTCTCTCCAGCCTGCGGACGTTTATTTGTCGTGACAACCAAATCCATAGATACACTCCCGATGACAACAATTCGGTTCATGCGTCATGCCCCTTTCGTTTCGTCGTCTGTCGCTCTGTCAGTGTGACAGGCAATAAAATTTCTTTTGCAGCGGTCTCTTTCTTTTCAATCAAATCAAGAAGTCGCTCGGTCGCTAGTCGCCCCATCTCATAGATCGGTTGAGCAATCGTCGTGAGTGGCGGAGACGTCATCTCACCTAACTCGATGCCATCATACCCGATGACTTGTAAGTCTTCAGGCACCCGGACGTTGCGACGCACCGCTTCCTGCAATACTGCGGCGGCGATGACGTCATTGGCGGCAAACACACCATCGAACGGCCAATACTCGTCAAATAATGTTTGTGCCGCCGTGAGCGCCTCTTTGAATGCAAAACTAGAATGTGTCATCCCGACGAGCCGGTCACCCGCCACGTCGAGAAAACCATCTGTCCGTCGTCTCACCGTTAGGAGGTGCTTAGGCCCAGCGATGTGAGCAAGCTTTGTTGCCCCACAGCTCAACAGCGTCTCCGCTGCGAGGCGTCCACCTTCATACCCGTTCGAGATGACGGCATCAATCCCCGGCTTGACGATACGATCTAACGCCACCATCGGTAGTTCTAACTTTTCATAGTTCGGGTTATCCGAATGGTTCGTCGTAATAATCAGTCCATCGACATGCATCGTCTGAAGAGCGACCAAATACGTCTGCTCTTTTGAAAGTTGCTCATCCGTGTTGCAAAGTACGACCTGATAGCCGTGCTGGTTGGCCACGTCTTCAATCGCTCGGGCCAATTGTGGAAAGAACGGATTTGTAATATCCGGCATAATCAAGCCGATCAAGCCCGATGTCTTTTTAAATAATGAACGCGCGACTCGGTTCGGGGCATAGTCAAGTTCGACGATGGCCCGCTCGACAGCTTCCCGCGCTTCTGCACTTACGTATCCGTTATTGTTCATGACACGGGACACGGTCGCGACAGAAACGTTCGCTCGTTTGGCCACTTGTTTGATTGTCGCCATCTCGAACCTCCTTTTTGGTAACGCTTACAAAACAAGCATAATGTGTAACCGGTTACATATCAACTATTTTTTAAAATTAATCTGTATCAGCTAAGAATTATGAGAACAGGAGCGCCCTCCCATCAAGGAAGACGCTCCTGTTCTCCTGGTCATTTTAGATTCCTCCATTAAGAGATGAACGGTTGTCATAATCATCACGCGTGATGACATAGACCAAACTTCGAACGGTCCGCCCGTCCAACCGGGTCAGCTCTTGCGTCGTCGTGAACGCATACGTGAAACCGCACTTCTCGACGACACGACGCGACCGGTCATTGAAGTCAAAATAACCGCACCAAATTCGTTCGAGGCCTAGGTCGACAAATCCGTGACGAAGCAGCTCACGCACCGCTTCCGGGACGTAGCCTCTCCCCCAATGATCCGGACTGAGCACGTAGCCGATTTCGCGCTGGTTGTCGTGTTGGATATCCGGGTCCGGGCGCCGGTCGTGCAAACCGATGCTGCCGATCAGTTCGCCGGTCGCTTTCAACGTGATCGCCCAGACGTCTTGATCTTGCTGGAACATACGGATGACGTCCCGCGTCTCGTCGACGGACTCGTGCGGGGCCCAGCCCGCCATCGGTCCGACCCGATTATTCTTCGCATAGCGATGCATCGCTTCGGCGTCATCGAGCTGAAACGCTCTGAGCCGTAGCCGTTCTGTGTCTAATAGAATCATGTCAGCTGCTCCTTCGCTCGTTTCCCTCGCCTCCGTTCCGGGAACAACGGAACAGAGGAGGGATGACGATGCCGTTTGATTACGACTTAGATTTTGAAACGATCGATTTTCGCGAGCAGCCCGAGCTGTATCGCGTCGGACGCGGTGAACAAGGTGTGTTGCTCGTCGAGCCTTACAAGAGTGAGATTTTGCCGCACTGGCGTTTTAAAACACCCGACATCGCCCGCCAATCCGCCGATGAGATCATGGAGCTGTTTGAAGCGTATCGGGCAAACGACGATTTCATCGGCATGGACATGGCGCGGAAGTTCATCCAGATGGGCCATACCCGGGCCCGTCGTTACGCCAACTATAAAGGTGGCCGCAAGTATAAAGACGACGGCGCTATTCACGATCGCCAAATCGACGAAGAAAAAGCCGAATCGGCACGCATCTTTAAAGTGCGGTGGGATGAGATCCGTGCTGACGAGGATTACTTGAAACGTAAGAAGGCCCATCAGAAACAGTACGGCTAAAAACCATATGGCGCTTCATACGTCCACGCTTGGATTGCGTGGGCGTCTTTTTCTGTCATAGGACAAATTTCCATTTGCGCCTCCTGTCTCACGTCTTACTCCTGTTCGTGTCCTACACGAAAAATCCCTGTCATTTCACAAAAAAAAGGATGGGTTGCCCCCATCCTCTCGTTATTTACGGGTCCACGTCGCCGTGATGTCAACGTCGGCCGCATGCATCAAGTTATGGATCGGGCACCGGGCCTCGACGCCTTTTTGCAGCGCCTCGATCCGTTCATCCGACTCGGTCGTGTCGAGCACGATGTTGACGTGCACGTTCTCGAAATAAGTCCGGACCCCTTCGACGCCTTGGAAGCCGCGCGGGTCGAGCGTCCCTTCCGTCGCGAACGTCACACCGTCATAGTTGAAGTCCTGGTCTTGCGCGACATAGGCAATCATGATCGTCGTACACGATGATAGCGCCCCGAGTAAGTATTCGAGCGGATTCGGTCCGGCATCGGTCCCGCCGAGACGTTCCGGCTCATCGACGATAAACGGCTTTAGGTCGCGCACATGCACCGTCGTCTTCACGCTCGTCGCTTCACCCTCGGCCCGCATCGTCACTAATGGTTGTTCTGACATCCCATCTCCTCCTTTTGAAATCACATCTCTACTATCGTTCCCGTTATGTCGGACCGTGTAACGCGTCGTCGTAAATCGCATAGTCATTTTTACCTTGCTGCTTGATTTGATACATCGCTTGGTCCGCCTTATGAATCAACGTGTCCAAATCCATACCTTGGTCTGGCGCGACGCTGACGCCGATGCTTGCTCGAATCGGGATTACCCCGTGCCCTAGTTTGAACGGCCGTTCCACCAACGTCGTCCGCAGCCGCTCCACGAACGTGACGATGTCCGCTTCTTCCACGTCCGTCAAATAGATGTAGAACTCGTCACCGCCGACGCGCGACGCGAGCCCGGTGTCCGGTGTCGCTTCTTCGAGCAGGACGCCGAGGTGGATCAAGAAGTCATCGCCGGCTTGATGGCCATACGTGTCGTTGACTCCTTTAAACCCGTCAAGGTCGAGGATGACGAGGGCAAGGTTGTCCGCTTGAAGTAACGCTTGATCAGCTTGTTCATAAAAAGCCCGGCGATTGGCGAGCTTCGTGAGCGGGTCGTGATAGGCGAAAAAACGAATTGACTGCTCCGCTTCCTTGAACGTGTGGACATCGCGAATCAAAATCATGCCGTGAATTTTTTGATTGATATAGACGAAGTCACCATCGATGACGACGTATCGTTCTTGTCCGGTCTTCGTCTGAACCTTCGTCTCGAACTCTAAAAACTTCTTTTGGGCCGCGAAGTGCTGTGTATAGTGATCACACCATTCCTCACGCTTCTTCTCCGGCAATAGGTCGACGAACCGTTCATTGACGACACGGACCGTGTGGAACAACATGCGTGCGGCCGGGTTCGCACTCTCGATCCGACCAGTATCGTCGACGAGCAGAATGGCCGACGGGTTCAAGTTGTACAACGTCCCGTAGCGCTTGGCGTAAGAGGCAAGAAAATCGAGCCGGTTCATTGCCAAAACGAGCGCGATTGTCCAAACCAATCCCCCATACATGTAAGCATAAGGCGGGATGACTCCACGGAACTGGAAGTAACCGAACACGATGTCCCAAATCAAGACGAGTACCGCCGTCAAAATGAGCATGCGCAACACGCGTTGATGTTCACGCCGTTCTGCTCGTTTGAGCGCATACGCCAACAATAAAATAATCAGGAAATGAAAAACGTTCCCAATCGTCATCGTCGTCAAATAAGAAATGTTGAATTCAGGATAAATCCAGAGCCCAACTTGGTCGAAGCGTTGACTGTTGATGATGTTCTCTTGTCGAATGAACGTCAAAGCGACCGGAATCAACGGTAAATATATCACGTATGGATATAACCATTTCGGCATCTTCGCACCGACACCTGTCACTTTAAAGATGAAATGGACAGAGCAAACAAATATGAGGATACCTGCGTTCCCAAACCAATATGTCACGAACGCCGGGCTCGCTTCGATTGGTGACAAGTGACGGCCGAACTCCGCCAAAAACAGCATTGCGTAACCGAATACGAACAGACTGAGCAGACGATGCTCGACTTGTCGCGGGTTACGTAACAAGACGTCGAGCGCGAGATGGCTCAACAAGAAGGCCGGCAGTAAATAGGCGGCCATATAGACAAATAACGCGGTCATGAACAGACCCCTTTCTTAAATAGATACGTCTTTACTTTCTCTATCGGCCGCATCAATTCCTTTTTCGAACGGGCTGACACATCACCGCAAAAAAAGCGAGCGGATTTCCGAATCCGCTCGCTCACATGATTTATATCGTCTCTTCGATTGCAGTATCACCTTTGACCAAGTCGATGGCTTTGTTTGCCGCTTCTTGTCGACCGATGACATGGGCCAAGAACGCTGCGACATCCGCCCGCGGAATCTCGCCCGTCGACACGCTGTCGACGTTCACTTTGCCTGTACCGGCATCGTCTGTGAGCGCGCCTGGACGGACGATCGTATAGTCGAGTCCACTCTGTTCGAGCAAACGGTCCGCATGATGTTTCGCCACGTAGTATGGTTTCATCGAATCGGGCCATGCCGAGCGATCTTCCGCTTTCAAGGCACTGAGCATCACGAAGTGCTTAATGTTGCCGTTCGCTTGGGCCGCCTCGACACTTTTCGCCGCACCGTCTAGGTCGATGAGTAACGTTTTGTCGGCTCCCGTGCTGCCGCCCGAACCGGCCGCGAACACGACTGCGTCCATTCCGCTCATCGCTTGCTTCAACGTCTCAACGTCACCTTCTAAGTCTCCGAGAACCGCCTGATAGCCGTTCGCTTTGAACTCGTCTAGCTGCTCTTGTTTCCGCACCATCGCGGTGACTTCGTGCTTCCCATCCTGTTTCAATCGTTCTACGAGTTGCTTTCCAATCTGTCCATTCGCTCCAATTACAAATACGTTCATCTGTCTTCCTCCTCAAATAAAATTCAGAGACAAGCGAAACGCCGTGTGGCAATGGCCACGTCCGGTGCAGAAGCAATGGCCGAGATGACAGCTACGCCGTCAGCCCCGTCACGTCGAATCGCTTCGACGTGTTCAGGCATGATTCCACCAATCCCCACGATTGGCAAATGCTGAAACCGGGCTCGAACTTGCCGAATGAGCACCGTTCCGTTCACTTCGGCCGCGTCTTGTTTCGACACAGTCGGATGAACCGGTCCAATTCCGACATAGTCGGCGTATCTCGAAGCCGTTGCGGCTTGCTCGATCGAGTGGACCGAGACACCGAGCCACTTGTTTGAACCGATTCGCCGACGAACGACTTCGGCTGCTACATCTTCTTGTCCGACGTGGACCCCATCTGCATCGAGTTTGATTGCCAATTCGACGTCATCGTTAACGATGAACGGGACACGGTACTGTCGACAAAGTGTATGCAACGCTCGTGCCATCGCTTCTTTTTTATCCCCATACAGTGGCTCTTTACCTTTTTCGCGAAATTGAAAACATGTCACACCACATTGAAACGCCGTTTCGACCGTCTGAACGAGATCAAACGTATCCGCCGTGCCGCAGATGAAGTAGAGCTTTAACCGCTCAACGATAGGCGATGAATTCAATGGAAACCACCTCTTTCGGGTGCTTGTTATACGCCCAATGATTTGTCGGTCCATGCCCGTTGCCGATCTTTAATCCGTGGGCGATGGCACTATGGATGAACTGTTTCGCCTTCTGCGCGGCTTCCATAACGGTATACCCGTTCGCGAGCTCCGCTGTTAGCGCAGCCGAAAACGTGCAACCGGTCCCGTGCGTATCTTTCGTCAGCAACCGTGGCGTCACCATTCGAAACGTATCGGTTTTCGTCATGACTAGGTCTTCGGCGAGAGGACCATCCAAATGACCGCCTTTCAACATGACGACGTCTGCCCCGTAAGACAACAAGCGCTCAGCTGCTTTCATACGATCAGTGAACGTACAAATCGTCAAGCCGGTCAACACTTCAGCTTCAGGGATATTTGGCGTGACGACCGTCGCCATCGGTAACAGCCTCGTCCGTAGCGCGGTGACGGCGTCCCGTTCAAGCAAGGTCGCACCGCCTTTAGCGATCATGACCGGATCGACGACGACATTTTGAAAACGATGCTGCTCGAGCGCGTCAGCTACGACATCAATCAACTCACGATTGAACAGCATCCCGGTCTTGCACGCCGAGATGATAAAGTCTGATCCGACTGCATCGAGCTGGCGTGCGACGAGGTCGGCGGAGACGGCTTCGACACCGTGCACGCCACGCGTGTTTTGAGCCGTCACCGCGGTCACGACACTCGTGCCAAATACGCCTAATTCTTGAAACGTTTTCAAATCGGCTTGGATTCCGGCGCCCCCGCCAGAGTCCGAGCCGGCGATGGTCAAGACTTGAGGCCTCATCGCGCGAACACCTCGATTCGGTCGCTCGGCAGGTCAGTTGACGTCATGGTAGCGAGCGCGTTGAGAAAGTGGATCGGGAAATCCCCCGGACCCGTCGCTGCTTCACTCGCCAACTCGCCGCATCGTGCATATCCGGTGAGCGCGGTCGAGGTTGCCGTCATCACGTCCGGTTCAACAGCAAGGAACGCACCGACGACCGCACTGAGTAGACAGCCAGTGCCTGTCGTCTCTGTCATGAGCGGATGCCCGCCCAAAATTTCTAGCGTGACCGTCCCATCGCTCACGAAATCTGTCGCCCCGGTAATCGCGACAACACAGCTATATCGGTTCGCTGCTCGTTCGGCGAGTTGTTGCGGATGATGTGTGCCGCTTCCGGCGTCGACCCCTTTCGTCGTCCAACCGGCATCGACAAGCGTGGCGACTTCCCCGGCGTTCCCACGGATGACCGTGACGCGTACGTCTTGCAAAATCCGTTCGACGACGTCGCGGCGGAACGATGTCGCCCCGACACCGACCGGGTCTAGGACGACAGGACGATCCGACTGATTCGCGGCTTGTCCGGCACGTATCATCGTCGCCTCGGTCATAGCGTCAAGCGTCCCGATGTTTAAGACGAGGGCATCGCTCACGGTCGCCATGTCTGCCACTTCTTCGATCGCATCGGCCATGACCGGGGAAGCCCCGACGGCGAGCAACCCGTTGGCCGAGAAGTTAGCGACGACGGTGTTCGTAATGTTATGGACGAGCGGTCGCTTCAACCGGACGGCTTCCCATAGATCCGGCCTCATTGTCCCACCTCAAGCGGCAGTTCCCACGATTCGAGTGTCCAGGCCATCTCCCAAAACGCGAGCTCATAGTAGCAACTTTTCAAAAACAGTTGCTGATAGCGAATCCGTTCTGACTCCGTCGCTTGTCCCGCCAATTCATCAAGTCGCTCGATCTGCTCTTCGACAAGTTCACGGAACCATTCCGAACCGTACGTCGCAATCCAAACAGAGTAAATCGGATGGTCTGGTTCTGCGTCCTTCAAGCGCTCCCCGATCTCGTAATACACCCAGTAGCATGGAAGAATCGCCGCGAGCACGTCTCCGAGCGTCGGGCCGGCTTGTTGCATATGGAGCGCGTATGCATAAGCCGTCGGAGCTGGTTCGAACGTCGCCCACTCCATGTCACTAACCGCGAGCATCGTAAAAAATTCCCGATGCAACTCGTGCTCCGCCTCGATCGTGTGGAGGGCGTGCGTCAAAAATCGGCTCGCCAGCTCCATCGTCGGGGCAAGTGTAGCGCCCTTCGCCTGTACTTTCGAAAATTGATTCAAGTAGTACGAGTCTTGCATCACGTAATGCCGAAACTTCGCCTCGTCGAGCGTCCCGTCTCCGAGCGCGCGGACGAACGGATGGTGGAAACTCGCCTCAAACAAGGCGTCGGCCTCTTGGCGGATGTGTGCGGTAAATGTCATCGTATTCTCCTCCTTTGTATGAAAAAAGACGCCGCCTCCCATAACGGAAGCGGCGTCGGCCATACACAAAGAGTGTGAGAAAGGACGTTTCGCCCACTTCCCTCCGCTAGCGTGAACTAGATCAGGTTCAAAGGGTCTGGACCTTGTCCATCTCAGCCGCGTCAAGCGACTCCCCTAGTGGCAAACATTATGAAATTCGGTCATCTTCGACCACATCATATCAATCTTTTTGAAAAATGCAAACCCTTTAACGCGAGAAGCGACGGTTGAGAGCGCTCCCAAAATGCGAGAACCGTTCCGTCCCGAGCTTACGACGGTTCGAGGCCGCGAACACGTAATAATCGACCTTCCCCATAAAATAAATCAAGCGCAGTCCTGCGATAAAGAACGTGATGATCGTGCTGATTGCAAAGCCGACCCCATACCAATCGATCCCGCGCGATAGTAACGACAACGTGAACAAGGCGTTCAATGTGAAGAACGATAGGTTGACGAACAACGCACCACGCCGGTCCTCAAAATAAAGCAAGAGCAGCGTCAGTACGAGAATCATCGCGTTCGCGAACGCGGCGAGCGTCGTCATCCGGAAAATTTGACCGACTTCTTCCGGGACACCGATCCAACCGACGAACACACCCGCCATCAGGATCGCGAACAAGGTGACGACACCTTGACTTCGCCCAAGTCGGATCAATTCATTTTTCAACACCGTCGTCATCGTCTGCTTCGCCTTCTCAATTTGGTGTAACGCCCCGCCATAATTGATCAAGCCGTAAAACGTTCGATAGCGCTCGTAAAACCTTGTCTCGACAGCGACGACGAACAAGAGCTGGGTCGGGATGATCGTCAAGTACGACCAGAACACAGCCGTGTCATAATACGGATTGAACACGAACGAATCGGCAATCACCATGCGCCCTTCACCAAACCAAATGATGAAGTTGGTCACCCAGATTCCAAGCACGTATAACACACCAATCGCAAACAAGTCCGGATACTTATCAAAGTACCGGAAGTATGAAAACTCTCGCGTCGCATACCTAAGTGGAAACGTTCGGAGCATCGCGAAGAATAGCCCGAACAGCGTCACGACCATCCCAACAGTAAAGCCAAACAGAAGCTCGAGGCTCGATGGGTTGACCATGAGACGACTGATCAAATAGACGCTCGCGACTGAAATAACCCCGCCTAGCAAGAAGCTGTAAGCGACCGCTTGATAAAATTTGGCGGCGCTCAAGAACAGGAACATGACCCAGATGACGTTGATGGTCATGAATAAGACGAACAGGACGAGCTTATAGGCGAAACTGAGCGGTGAAATCAGCCAAAACACGCTATACATGACGACGGCAGCGAGAATCGTCACTTTTAACATGCCGGTGAAGACAGGAAAGATCTCATGGGCTTTCTTTTCATAAAATAAATCAGCCACGTATCGCGTGACGACGAGCTGCTGAAAACTAAATAGAATTTGCGAGAAAATGAACGCGTAAGACACGGATAGCATAAACAGTGTCCGTTCCTCGAGTGACAACATCGGCATCTGAAACGCCAACCATTGAATCGTACCGACAACGAGGATGACGATCAGCCAAGGGCCCGATGTGACGAGACCGGAAAACGTGTACGCCTTCAGTCTTGAAGAGTAATAGTCTTCTTGAAACAGCTTTTGTAACTTAAACCCGATGCCCGCCATACTGTTCCCTCCTCGCTTCATAGATGGCTTTATAGCGGTCGACGAACTGTTGCAATCGATAATACTGACGGACACGCTCGCGGCCGTTTTTACCGAAGCGCATCCGTTCGCGCGGATAATCCATCATCCATTCGACTTTGTCAGCGATGGCTTCCGGATGGACCGGAGGAACGATGAAGCCGGCCGGACCGAACGGATCATCAGCGCGTCCGTAAAGTAGTTCCGAACAAGCCCCGACATCGGTCGCCACCCAAGGGATGCCAGCCGCCATCCCTTCTAAAATGGCGAGCGGCTGCCCTTCCGATATGCTCGTCAGCAACAACAAATCAAATTTCGGCAACCAGTCTTGTACGTTCACTTTCCCGACGAGTTCGACATAGTCGGTCAGCCCGCTCTGCTCAATCAGTAGACGACATTCTTCGGCGTACTCTTCGTCCTCATCAAGCGGACCCATGATTGTCAGTTTAAACAGCCGATGGCGCTCTTGAAGGATTTTTGCGGAATAAATCATCGTCTTCAAATCCTTGATCGGAACGAGGCGGACGATAGCCCCGATTTGGAACACATCATTCTCAGCTCGCTCAAGCGTAGCGTGGATATGACGGTCGTCAATCCCGTTGGCGATAATTTTCGTCTTCTCGCTAGGCGCCCCAATCCACTCTTGATATTCGCGATTCCGCTCGAAGAGTGTGATAATCTCGTCGGCCGCGTTATACGCCTCGCGTGACAAGTGATGGAAAAAGCGAACCCATCTCGGTTTGTAAGGGGACGGAATCCAATAAGACTGAAGGATTTCTTCCTCGCGTTCACGTGAGTAGATGCCGTGTTCGGTCAAAATGAACGGGATACCTTGCGTCTCTTTCATGTAAGATGCAACGACACCGGCGTAGCCTGTCGAGATGGAGTGGACGAGATCGACTTTTGGTAACGGTTGATGCAACACACGCAAGATCGGCATATACATACTTTGCCACATCCAAAAGTAGTCGATGAACGAGCCTCCGTTCATTTCTTCTGCGTAAGCCGATTTTACGTTTCTCCAAAAGAACTCGCTTGAGAAGAAGGCTTGGCTTGATGGAACTTGTTTCCCGAGAATGCCAAGCGCTTGCCGGTTCGGATTTTTCAACATGAGCCATTCCGAAATTTTCCGCTCGTCTTCGGCGTCGAGCTTCATTCGACCCTTCGCCTTTTTATCCATATCGCTCAAATAAAGGTGCGTGATCCCTGACACGTTTTGCGGCAACTCATATTTCATATCTTCTGGCCGCTTGACCGATGGCTGAATCGAGATGATTTCAAACTCGACTTCCGGCATCGCTTCAATCAGCGTCTGCGTCCAACTCGAGACACCTCCGCTCACATACGGGTAACTCCCTTCTAACACGAGACCAATCTTCATTGCGGGTCCCCCTTGATGGCGATTTCAGCGTTCGCTGATGTCAATTGGACGAGATAGAGTGGACGGTCCGCCTCCATCTGCTCGACCGTACCGAATGCGAATTTGCCTGTGTCCAATGATTGGCCCACTTTTAGACGGACGGTGAAGTGGGACGGATTAACGATTCCGTCTCCAGCCAAATAAATGGTCTCGTCATCAAACGTGACGTTCAAGTCTGCCTCTTGATACGTGATTAGCTTTTCTGTCGCATAGTGCTGTGTGTAAGCTTCTAAATAAGGATAGTTGACGTTGACGTCATTGACGATTTTCTTCAAGCTGGCAAACATTGTATCCCAGTCGCGACCGAACGCACGGTCTGGATCGATGACGTCATCCGGGTGGATAAAGTGTGAAAACACCCCAAAGTTAGCAATCGCATCGACCATTTGGAAGATCGAACCTCTTTCTTCCCCGTAGTCACTCGTGATGCGCGGGAAATGATAGATTCCGGTATGTGTCGTATCAAATTCGAACTCTTGGACAAAATCACCACTTTCCGGGTCACCGGTATAGAGTGACGCAATCGTCCGCAGTTCAGGCAACGCTTCAGCAATCGCGTCGACACCGGTACGATTGAGTGCGTTCGAAGGCGGGACGTATGACTTGAGTTGTTCTTCAGGGAAATAGTTAGCAAATACCGACTCGGCCTGTGACAGTGAACGCTTCATCTCGTCTTTGTCTTTCCACGGGATATATCCGTACGTCGGATCGATCGGTTCATCGGCTGTGACGAGTGATTGGTGATTGTAGCCGTGTAATCCGATCTCACCACCCTGCGCCAATAGTTTTCGACCGAAATAGAGCATCGGGAACTCGCCGCGTTTAATCAATTGTTCATCTAGCAACTCCATCTCTTCTTCGTACGTCCCAATCATCGCGCCCGTGTAAATGACGTCGTCATCTTTAGCCATGTCGACCATGTCTTTCCACCAATCTTCGGCAAAGAAATCTTTGACTGATTTATCGAGTGGCGTCGCCGAGACATCTTTCATCTTGCCGTCCATGACTGGAGCCGGAAAGTCATCGATATACATGAGCTTAATCGCCGCTTGAGCACCCACGAACGCAGGCGGTAACGTTCCGAGCGTTTGGACGAACAGTCCGCGAATCATCTTTTGATCGGTGATCGTTGTATTCCAGTACAGAACGTTCCCATCACCGACCTCATATTCCCAAAGGACGGGAAATCCTTCTGCTGACAGTAAAACGTTCGCTTCGTCTGCAATTGCGAAGTCAACGACACTATGGACGAACAGATCGTCCGGTGGATTCAAATCGACATAACCCGGGAAAATCGTTTCTTCGAAGTTCAGACCGTAAACGTCTGGAACGAATTCACCGATTTCTTCGATACCTGTCACTTCATTCCAAGCGGGGTCTTTGAAACGGTTGGCGAACACGACATTGCCCCCTTGTTCGACGAACCGTTTCGTCTCTTGCAATGGCCATGTCGCGGATTTTTCTCCTGTAAAGACGATGATGTTGTAGGGAGACGGCGTGATCGAACGGACCGCGCTCGCATCAATTTCTCGAACGTCTAGTTTGGCGTAACGCAAACCATACAATAAATTATCTGCCGTATTGACCGCCAAATCACCTTCGTCTCGGACAATGTAAACTTGAAGTTGATGCTCTCCTGTTTTAGCGGAAGCATTCCCTTGCAATTGGTCGATATTCATTCGTTGCTCAGCAACGTTCGGTAACAACGTATGCAAGGAATGGATCCTCAAGTATTGGATTGCGCCGACGACGACGAGAAATAACACGATGAAGAGAGAGAATGAGATTACAGTTCGTTTTTCCATGATGTCGAGTCACTCCATTCTTCAAACAACAGTCGGTGCTCATACGGCACATCGGCTAACGAAAATTGTGTTTGCATCATAAACATGACAGCCTTCACCTCGACCCACCGCTCCCGTTCATAGTAAAAATCGATGAGCATGAGATGGGCCTCGATGCGTTCCGGGAAATGGTGAACGTACTCCTTCAATATTTCAAGCTGATCTCTAGGACGTTTTAACGTGATGTAGACTTCGTTTAAATCCTCATAAATCCATGGCGACGGCGGATACAGCGTCTTCGCTTTTAAAATCTCTTTTAACCAGGCCTCACGTCTGTCTTTCAACATGACTTCCGTGATCAGTTCACTGTGAATCATCCGTTTGTAAATTGTCGCTAGTCGGTGAATCGTTTCCGGGTTTCCTAAATCGTATTCATGCTTAGCCAATTTCAACTCTTGCTCGTACTGATCGATGAGAATATTCATCGTCGCGGCCGCATAATGAACCGTTTCACTGTCCGTGCTATTAAGCCCCATCTGCAAGTATTTCCCTTGGTTATTGATGGACTGGTTGACGTGCGTCAAAATCGAGTGCTTGCGAATCGCCGGATCTTTTGAATTGATGGCATCGGCTAACGGCAGCAGGCTAGAGCTCGTCTTCGCATCGTGCCGAATCTGCTCATAATTGACGACTCGAAAATCAATATACTCGTCGTAATCTTCAATCAGTCCGCTCCGATCGAAGCGTTCTGCGAAGCGATAAATTGCATATACTGCGACTTCCGCGACAAAAGGTAAAAATAGGCCGAAGCATAAAGCGACCACTGCCACCCCATAGTCTAGCGCTTTCATTTTTCGCTTCAACACCACTAACAAAACGAACGCTAAGATTGCGTGAATCACATAGAGCCCAATCCAAACTAAACTGTCGATGGCTTCCATGAACTCACACTCCCTTCTGGATCAAAATCCCTTCGATCCGATCATAAATTCGTTGACGGTTCTCCTCACTCGTTCCTGGGAGCAAGAGTAACAACTTGTTTTCGTCTTGGTCATAACCGACGATATCAATCTCTCGCAAATACGAATGCACGATCGCTTCAATACTTTCGAGCGAGACTGGTTCATAATCGAGCGCATACTCGAGTACGATGAACGGTTGATTGTGATGGAGTTTCTTTTGTTCTTGAAGCGCCACTATCTCGATGAACGCCTCTTTCTTGTAGAACGATGTGCCCGGGTAGCGCTTCTCGTGCTGCTCTTTACGAATCAAGTTTTGCGCGTTTGTGATTCGCGTCCCGATCCACGAGAACAGGATATTTAATACGTGGAGGTCATCTGTCGTCAATTTCCGGAGCGGCAGACGCTTAATGACGACAACTTCACGCGTCTCTCCGTCAATCACGATCGGAGCGAGCAACATCGGATCCGTGTCGTCATCATCGAGTTGCCGTAACATCGTCTCTTGGACTTGGAAGAAACGTTTGAACATACTCGACGCCTCATCTAAGAAAATGGTTTGTGGAAACTCTTTCTTCTCAGCTTGGCGAATGATTAGACGCATCGACTTTTGCGATCGATCGACATGATAGATGGCGACGTCGCTCGCCAAGAAATATTTTTTAAGCAGACGAATCGTCTCGCTACGAATCAATTCAGGATGTGGCAGGTCAAGCGAGACAGCTAGTTCGTACAATTGATTTAAACTGTATTCCGATTGAAGTAATTTTTGACGAAGGGTCGTTTGCGAAGTGTTGAGTAAATCGACGGTCTCTTTCAAATACGTGTTTTCATCTTTCAGTTCTTCGTTGCGAAACTGACTGATTTCATAACGCTCTCGAAATGAAGTGCTAAACAAGCCGACGATGACAGTGAGTGCGAAGTAATAGAAAAGGGTGAGAAGTGAGTTTGTATCGTAGAACAGTAAGAAGATATCGCCTCCGACAAGTCCGGTGTAGAGGACTTTATACAGAAGCAAGACGGCGAAACTGATCAACCCAAAGGTTGTTCCATAACGTAGCGCGAATAAGATGGCGGCTACATAAAATAGGTTCAGATCATTTTGAATCGTCCCTAAATTGAAAGCTAAATCGATTCCGATCAATAGAGTGAACACGATAAAAATTTCGGCCCACTTAATCCACGGGCGGTCTTGAGCATATAGAATGATAATCCCCTCCCAACGATTAGTCACAGCTTCATAACACGAATATCATGCTTACTTATTTGGCGCTCGTAGCAAATTCCCCTGCTAATTATCTTAATTCCCTTCCTGAAAATCCCATGTATCATAATAAGTGGGTTCATGATAATGGATAAACCCGTTCGCTTCCGCCAAGTCTCGACTAATAGCTTCTTCTTGGTCTGAAACGGTAAGTACTGCAATCCCATACTGTTCTTGAATCACATTCATACGGTCCAACATTTCCATCGACCAAGAGTCCGATGTGATCTCCGAATAATTGAACCCCTCCCACATGAACCCGTCTACGTATGGAGCGCTCGTTCGTTCAAGCGTTTCGATTCCCCAATTTTGTACAATCGGGACCCCAGGGTAAGTCTGCTTAATCGCTTTTAAAAATGCTTCTAACCCGTTCAATTGCTCAGTCAAGTCTTCGGGATAGTCGAGGTGTACATCGTCGATATCTCCAACCGTGTCTAAAAAGATACCGTCCAAGTGTTTATTGATGACTTGCTTTTGAATCTCGCGCATCAAAATCTTCCGAAAATGGTCCGAACTGATATCCGTCAAATAGGAATCCCATTTCGAAAAATAAATCCGCTCTCCGTCCCGGTAGAAAAAATCGTCTTGTTTCATTTGACCGATCAGTTCCCGATTCCACGTGTCCGCTTCCATCACGTTTATATAGCCGAGCACTTTCGTGCCGTTCGAACGAATCGCTTCAATCTGCTCGGGTGTATACCAAATCGGTTCGATGATCACGAGATCATACCGGGTCATATCCTCGATAATCGCCTCGGTCGGAATATTGTAAAAAATTTTGTACGAGCTGATTTTATCAAAATTAAATGGCGTCTTCGTGGTACATCCACCTAGCAGCAGAAGCAGCACTAAACTCGTCAACCTAAAGCGTCGCACACGGACACCTCCTTGTCGCAGAATACTTCATGGTGCAATTAGGTCCGTTTGACGTCAATTGTTCAGGGAAACAACATAGTATGACTTAGCAAAAAAGGAGAGATGAGGATGAATACGATTTTACTGACGGTTGCCCTCTTATTCGTCGGACTAAACGTATATACCTTCTTCCGCCGACAGACGTACCGGCAGACCGGATTTGACGGCCGATTATTTAGCCACCTTTTCATCAGCTTGTTAGGCGTGATGGTCGGGTTTGCCTTGGTTTATTACGCGTTGTCGTGGGACGGGGTCATTCTCGTCACGTCACTTGAGACGATGACCGCTGTCGAGCCATCATGGCAAAACCTACTCTATTTCAGCGGCGTCACGCTTCTATCAATCGGATTTGGTGACTTACTGCCGGTTGGGCCGGCCCGTCTGTTCGCCCTACTCGAAGCGGCAATCGGAATCTTGCTTCCGACCGCATTTTTCGTAAAATCGATGTACAAAAAAGAAGACTGACAAGCAGTCTTCTAGCGTCCAGTGATCAATAAGTACAAATTGAATGCGACGAGTCCAAGCGGAAATAAGGCCACGACAACGATTGGCCATTTCTTCGTCCGGATGCCGACAAATAAGAGTAAACTCCCCACTAGGAGCGCGATGAACGTCGTATACGGATTCAAGCGTCATTCCCCCTTATATAGAGGGGGTTTCCCGACTCGACTAAAAACTAATCGTTTGAAGTCCAAAGCGTCGAAAAAGCGTCACGAATCCGCTTGGCCTCGTCGTCCCGAAATGAGTTGCCACTTTTCTCCGAAACACGCCGACTGAAGACGCAGAACTGCTCGACCAACGTTTCAAACGCGGTTGCAATCGCCGCAGGATCCGCGACGGGATATGTCTGTAAGTATGCTTGCCAAGCTTGATTTGATAAGTGGTCCACCAAAGCGTCCCCAGCTTTCCCGACATTCGCGGAAAATCCGGTCCTATATCCGACATCCCACGCCATCATCTGTCGGAGCATGTCTCGCATGATCGTCACGTGATCGAGCGCATACAGCAGTTGATTGCGCCTTAGTCCTTTCACGACATACAATGACACCCACCAAAACTCGTTCCAACACGACGCATAGTCAAACGCGCTCGGGCGTTTGACTCGGTACGTCTCATCGCTCGGCACAGGCCTGCCTGCCGCGTCATCTTTATCGAGCATGACGAGACTGAGCGAATCTTCCGCAATCACTTCCCGCACGACGCGAACAGGACGAACGGTCAGATCAATCCGATGACCGGCTGCAAACTGGACGAGAAACGCAAACCGCTCGTATCTTGTTTGAGACGGTGACTCGTCCGGTGTCTGCATGATCAACATCTCGCCGAACCGATCGATCCAGGATCGATCCGTTATGAACGATGATACGTCCAGAACGAAAAACGTGACATCTACATCTTGAAACCGGTCTGGGGAGACGTGCGGATTGACGAGCGACCCGTTCAACACCATGATTCGGATGTCTTCCCGCTCCTCCGCCAAAGCGAGTAGCTGCTCGAGCACCTGGTTATTGTTCATTCGACGATCGCCCCGAGCGAACGGGCGACTTGGACCGCCTGCATGACGTCGAGTTTCGTCTTTTTGAGCGTAACGTCCGTGAAATCGACCCCGTCCATGTCAGCACCTATGAAGTCGGCAGCCGTACAGTCCGCATGCTGCAGGACGGCACGTGTCAACGCAGCGTTCGTCCAGCGCGACTCCTTCAAGTCCGCCCCGTACAAATCAGCCTCTACTAGACGAACATCCGACCAATCCATTTTTCGGAGCGGTGCGTGACGCAAATTGACGAACGACCAGTCGCCCCCACGAACGGTCACGCCCTCAAACGTACACGACTCGAACGAAGAACCTGTCATCTTGCATTGATCGAACTCACTTAAAAACAAATTCGCCCCATTGAATTGACAGTTTAAAAACGAACTGCCGACGTGGCGCGATGCGTTCCATTTCGAGTCGGTAAAGTCACAGTTGATGAAGCGGCACTGCTCGGTCTCGAACTCGGTCGCGTCGATGTACGTGAACCGACAGTTCTCGAACGTCGTATGTGAAAGTTGAAGGTCACGGAACGAGGACTCACGAAAATCTTGTCCCTCGTAAGACTCATTTAATTGAAACATTGTCTGCCTCCTTGGCGTATAATGAATTTAGTAAAAATTGGGAGTGTTGCATATGGATATCGTATTTCCGACCGAGCAAGGCACGTTCAACTACCGAGTCGCCGGCATTTGGGTGAAAGACAATCACTTGTTGGTCCACCGAAACATAAATGACGACTTTTGGGCGTTACCCGGCGGTCGCGTCGCTATCGGTGAACAAGCCGAACTCGCACTCGCGCGAGAACTGAAAGAAGAACTCGCAGCCAACGTGTCCGAGACGGTGTTCGCTTTCGTCTCCGAAAACTTTTTCACGTATCTCGAACGGACGGTCCATGAGATCGGCATGTATTTTTATGTAAAAGGTGACCTCCCGCTCCAGACCGGCGACTTCCACGGACCAGAGGGTGATCACCTCATCTATCGTTGGCAGCCGCTCGAGTCGCTCCGTGAACTGAGACTCTTTCCGGAGACGCTCTATGCGTTGCCGCAGTCGCTCCCACCACACTTTATCGACCGCTGAGCCTTATAAAATCGATTTCAACTCGTTCAAATCTTGAATCTCATACGTCGTCTCGACCGTTGCCGCAACCTCATCCGGGTTGTACCAGCACGTATCGAGACCGTACATACGTCCTCCGGCGATATCTGCCGTCAACGAGTCACCGACGATGAGTCCGCGCTCTGGTGACACGTTTGGGACACGGTCGAATACATAATCAAAGAACGGTTTCATCGGCTTTTGCGATCCCGTCGCGTCGGAGACGAACACGTCTTTGAAATACGGGAGCAACCCCGACGCCTCAAGCCGCTTGAACTGTGTCTCTGTCACACCGTTCGTGACGATATAGAGCGGATACTGTTCACTGAGCGTTTGCACGAGTTCGAGTGCCCCGTCGATGATGTGCACCCCGTCGTGCAAATGGTCCCGATAGCGCTGTTCGACTTCATGCGCATCGATCGTGATGCCGAGCGTGTCGAACAGTTGCGTGTGGCGGCCCATCAAGACGTCTTCCCGTCCGACCTCACCGCGTTCAAACGCGCGCCATAGCCCGTTGTTGATCGTCACGTATTGTTGTTTTAACGCATCGGTCATCCGGACGTTATGTGAGGCGAGCAATTGCTCCAAGGCGACGTGCTCGCTCCGTTTAAAGTCTAGCAACGTATCGTCGACATCAAATAAAATAGCTTCATACCGTTTCATAATTTGAATTACCCCTCTCTGCCTCTAATGTACAGGAACAGGCCGAGAAGTTCAAAACAAGGAGTGAGTCACATGGCTAAACGACCGATCACCAATCTCGAGTATTCAGATAAAGAACGTGAATCATTTTTCTACTTGACCGATGAAATGTTCGGCATCGATTTTCGCGGATGGTATTTGGACGGAGAATGGACCGACCGCTATCGCTGTTATTCGTTGACGTTCTATCGGAACATCATCTCGAACGTCAGCATGAGCCGGATGACCCTCGTGACGGACGGAACCGCTCGTGAGATGTATCAAATCGGGACGGTCATGACGGACGAGGACCGACAAGGACAAGGACTCGCCACCCGCGTCTTCAAGCACCTCTTCAAACAACATGACGCCGATGGATTGCCTTATATTTTAGCTTGTAACGAGGGCCTCGAAACGTTTTATGAGAAGCAAGGGTTCACTGTCCAACGCGAACCGGAGCTATTTGTCTCCGTGTCGGGCTCGGCGCCCCCGCTCGAACACGTCGACGTCGACGCCGAACGGTGGCGTCGGTTCAAACTGGAGTCGCTCCCGTACTCACCCCGGCTCTATACGACGGACGACATGCATATTTGGATGTTCAGTTTCTATCAAGGCCTGAACGAGGACGTCTATCGCTTCGACGACGTGCATGTCATCTATTTTATTGAGCGCACGCGTCTGCATTTGTTCGCGGTGCTGTCGCCTCGGCCTGTCGATATGCGTGACGTCGTGGCACGGCTCTCCTTTGATGGGATCGCGGAAATCGTCTTTGAATTCACACCTGACTTGGCCGATGTCGAACGACGTGCGTCACGTGCACGTGACGGACAATGGATGATCCGTATGAGTGACGGCCACCTTTTCCCGGAAGGCTGTCGCTTCCCGAGTTTATCGAAAGCATGAAATAACGCGCCTTGCAACAGAGTCTGATGGTGCGAGCGCACTCATAAGAGAAGAGGACCGTTCCGACAATAGTCAGAATGGTCCTCTTCTCTTATCCAAGGATATTTTTTTGGTTCTCAAACGCTGTTTTTAAACAATGAGCCGCCTCTTTCACCGCCCGTTTCGCCTCTGGGACGAACGCATAGTAGTTCGTGAAGCCGTGGATCAGTCCCCCGTAATTTTTATACGTCACCGGGACACCGAGGCTAATCAATTTGTTCGCATAAGCCCGACCGACGTCACGGAGCGGGTCATACTCGGCCGTCAGTAGTGTCGTCGCAGGCAGTTGTTCTAAGCGATCGGACAAAATTGGCGACGCATATGGATGTGTCAACTCATTTTCGTCATTAAAATATTGCTGCTGGAACCAACGGATCAACCCTTCGTCAAGCAAGTAGCCGGTAGCGTAATCAATCAAAGATAACGGCAAGTTCTCTTCGGTCCCGGTCACCGGGTAAAACAGGAGCTGATGAACGAGTGACGGCCCCCCGCGCTCATTCGTAATCAATGCGCTGACCGTGGCGAGCGTCCCGCCGGCACTATCGCCGCCGACCGCGAGTCGTGACGCATCTACGTTTAATTCCGAAGCGTGTTCCCCGATCCAAACGAGTGCATCGTAAGCGTCTTCGACTGGGGCTGGAAATTTATGTTCCGGCGCGAGGCGATACCCGACCGAGATGACGGTACAGTCCGCCTCGTTCGCGAGGGTGCGGCAAATCGCATCGTGTGTCTCGATGCTGCCGGTGACGTAACCGCCGCCGTGATAGTAGACAAGTGCCGGGGCGATCGTTGCTCCTGACCGATAAATCCGAATCGGGAGCGTACGCCCTGGGAGCGAGAGATCCAAGTCCTCGACTTCGTGAACGTGCTCTTTATGCTGGAACTTCGTCAGCACTGCATCTTCCTGTCGTCTTAACTCGAGTGGGTTCATTTGCTCATACGTGGGTGACATCTGATTTTTAAATTGATCCAAATAAAATTGAATCGTCGGATTGACTGGCAATGGGAACCCCTTCTTTCTCTATTGGCGTACAGTTTCCTATTCCCAGCCGAACCCGTCATTAAGCAGACTCGCACACTTTTCGAAATTTATAATGATAAAAGAATGCCAAGACGACACCGATGACGAACAAGACCGTCCAAGCGATGCCTAACAATCGAGCTACCATCTATGACAAACGTCTTAGACTTCCTCCTGTTGATTCTTTTTCCACCAGACGAACATAACGATTCCCATGCCGACGAACAGAATCATCATCGAGAAAATCAACTGTTGTTCAAGCGGCAGGCTCGTTTGCGCGAACACATATTGCGGCACAAACAGTAGAAGTGGAATAATCAGATTGATCCACGTCTTCGTCCACACCGACACGATGACGAGTGTGAGCACTGCCAACCCGAACAACACGAACTGCCCGACCGTCCCAAACGTGATCTTCGGTGTCTCAACGAGCAGGTCGAAAGTCATCAAGCCCAGGAATAGCGTCATCGGCAATGCACCGAGCGCGGCATACGTCAACCCAGTTTTCACCTTGCCGCGAGACGAACCGGTCGACATCTTACGGAACACTTGTGTCACGGCGAGTAAAAGTATGACGGCGACGAGTGGGAAGCCGATCAGTTGGACCGTCGAGAACGTCATCTCTCCTTGAATAAAGTTCCCGATGATGATGTAGGCGAATACGCTCGGAATGATCATGCCGACAACTTTCACTACCCCTTTCACGTCAAACGCCATCTCGCTCCCGAGTTGGCGCATATACGCCTCAGGGCTCTGTCCGACGACATCGGTCACGTCCTTACCTGCCCGCTCTGCTTCTTCCAAATGGTCTTTCAATTCTGCGGTCACGTCTTGCACTTCCCGTTCTGATTTCCCACTCGACATGAGATAGACCGCCAAATCATCTAAAAAATCACGACTCTTTTTCGAAAGTTCCACGTTCATTCCCCTCTCCTAGTACGCGGTCGACACCGCTCGAAACATCCGCCCAACGCTTCCGGAACGCCATTAGTTCCTGTTCCCCAGCTTCCGTCAATACGTAATACTTTCGTTTCGGACCTCCTGAAGGAAGAGGTTTTTGAACCGTCTCGACCCACCCCTCTTTCTTCATCCGTAACAGAACCGGATAGATACTGCCTTCGCTCACCATCGTGAATCCATATGCCTGCAACTTCTCCGACATTTCATACCCGTATGTCTCTCCTTTGCCAATGATGGCGAGGAGACACCCTTCGAGCAACCCTTTCAACATTTGACTCATCGCCATGGCGTGACCTCACTTTCTCCAAACTATCTTGTTATACATAATAGTAATGGAAGGTAATTTCAATTGCAACTAATTTGTAAAACAATATAGTTGCGCATCGAAAGGTTTAATTTTTTAAATCAGGTGAATACTTCTTAAGGTGAAGAAAAAATAAAGGAGTGTTGTTATGCATACCGATTTTACAAAGATGTACATTAATGGTCAGTGGGTAGACGGTTCAAGCGACAAGTCGATCGACAACGTCAACCCGTTCACGGACGAGAAGCTGTTCTCAATCCGGTCAGCAGACGAGTCCGATCTCGACAAGGCGTATCAGGTAGCTAAGGAAGCGCAAGGCGAATGGGCGGTCATGCTGCCGCAAGAGCGCCGCGCCCTCATCGAGCGATTCGCTGAACTGACGTTACACTATAAAGACGACATCATCGACTGGCTCGTGAAAGAGTCAGGGAGTACCCGCATCAAGGCAGAAGGCGAATTCGCTGCCTCGATGGCAATCATTAAAGAGGCGTCGACGTTCCCGTTCCGGATGGACGGGCTGATCAAACCATCGATCGTGCCGAACAAAGAGAACCGGGTCTACCGGAAGCCACTCGGCGTCATCGGCGTCATCAGCCCATGGAACTTCCCGTTCCATCTCGCGGTCCGCTCGATCGTCTCGGCGCTCGCGACCGGCAACACGGTCGTCGTCAAACCAGCGACGGCGACACCGGTCACTGGCGGGCTCCTGTTCGCTTCATTGTTTGAAGAAGCCGGGCTCCCGAAAGGCGTCTTGAATATCGTCGTCGGTCGCGGCTCTGAGATTGGCGATGCCATCGTCGAACACCCGATCCCAAAACTCATCTCGTTCACAGGATCGACCGAGGTCGGGAAAGGCATTGCCGAGAAGGCCGGGCGTCTGTTGAAGAAGACCGCGCTTGAACTTGGCGGCAACAACGTCTTCGTCGTCCTAGACGATGCTGATATCGACCGCGCCGTCGAGTCAGCCGTCTACAGCAAGTTCTTCCATCAAGGTCAGATCTGTATGTCGACGAACCGGATTCTCGTCGCCGAATCGATTCATGACACGTTCCTCGAACGGTTTAACGAATGCGTCCGCGGCCTTAAATTCGGAAATCCGAATGAAGCCGATACACAGGTCGGACCACTCATCGACCATGATCAAATCGATCGTATCCTCGACCAAATCGATCAGACGGTCGACGCCGGGGCGACGCTCCACGTCGGTGGCAAAGCGAACGGCAACGTTCTCGAGCCGACGGTCCTTAGCGGTGTCACGAACGACATGCCGCTCGCTAAAAATGAGATCTTCGGACCGGTCGCCGTCATCTTGTCATTCAAAGACGATGAAGAAGCGCTCCGTATCTCGAACGAACTCCCATATGGTCTTAGCGGAGCCGTCCACGGTTCGATTTACCGGGCGACCGAGTTTGCTCGCCGCGTCGAGACCGGGATGATCCACATCAACGACCAATCGGTGAACGACGAGCCGCACTTGCCGTTCGGCGGTGAGAAAGACTCAGGGCTCGGCCGCTTCAACGGCGAATGGGTGCTCGAGGAGTTCACGACGCTCCAATGGGTATCTGTCATGCATGAACGCCGTGAATACAAGCCGTTCTTCTCTTAACACAAAAACTGTTTCGGTCCACGGACCGAAACAGTTTTTTCATAGCTTCTTGACAAATTCTGACTTGAGCTTCATCGCGCCGAACCCATCGATTTTGCAATCGATATCGTGATCACCGTCGACGAGGCGGATACTTTTCACTTTCGTCCCTTGTTTGACGACGAGTGACGTACCTTTCACTTTCAAGTCTTTGATGACCGTGACCGTATCTCCATCTTGGAGCACGTTCCCGTTCGCGTCTTTAACCTCAGCGTCGGCCTCGGCCTCGGCCGCCTCGCTCGGTGACCACTCGTAAGCACATTCCGGGCAGACGAGCAAAGCGCCATCTTCATAGACATAGGCCGACTGACATTTTGGACAATTCGGTAGTTCTGTCATCTTGATTCCTCCATTCGATTCACTGTTGCCAGTATACCGTATTTCAGAAATCTCGATAACCAACATTTAGCCTTCTTTCGGTGTTTCGGGACCTGTCAAATCCAATTGATAAAACGACAGGTCGAGCCATTTTCCAAATTTGTAGCCGGCTCGTTTGATCGTCCCTGAATGAACGAAGCCCAATTTTTCATGCGCTTTGATACTCGCGATGTTGGCAGCATCGATTCCGCCGATCATCGTCTTATAGTCACGCGCTTCCGCGATGCGAATGATTTCACGAAGCAACTTGTTCCCGACACCTTTGCCGCGATAGCCCGGATGGACGTAGACAGAGTGTTCGATCGTGTAATGATAGGCCGGCCATGGACGGAACGGGCCAAACGTGGCGAAGCCCATGACGACGTCGCCGTCTTGCCAGACGATGACGGGGTGTCCGGACGCTTTTTTATCTTCATACCAGGCGACTCGATTTTGAAGCGTCACCGGTTCATAGTGATAGACGGCAGTACTGTTGACGATGGCGTCATTGTAAATATGTAAGACGGCTTGAAGGTCGTCACGACGGCAATTACGGATCATACATACACCACTTTCATGAGTTTTCTTCATTATACGTATCTCGCTCTCAAAACACACGTCGCGATGCATTTTCCACAAAAAAAGGTCAGCCGCGTCGACTGACCGTATTCCGCTCAAGCTGCTAAGCGGTCGCACATCGAAGCGCATTCGAAGCAAACGCGCGCACACTCTTGGCAGTGCTCGTGCTTATGTTTTTCGCACTCTTGGGCGCACGCCTTACACATGACCGCACAAGCCCGTGCGAGTTCGGGCACGAACGCCGAATCCCGTGTCATCGCCTCGGCGAGGAACGAGCACATAGCGGCACATTCGCGGTCGAGCCGGATGCAATCGACCATCATCTTCACATCGCGCTCTTCAAGACACGATTCAAGACAGTAGTTACACGTCTCTACACAGTCATGCAACGTTTCGAGTTCATTCGCATAAATTCGGTGAGCCATTCGGACGTCCTCCTTTTTTAGTGACACGACAACGATACGTTACTTTTGTTCCCTAATCGCCAAAAGAAAAACGACCTTCGACTAACGTCTCGGATCGTTGACAAACGTGCGGTATAAATAGGCGATGCCGTTCAACAGCCGCTCGGAATATCGTTTCGGCACGAAGCGGAGCCGATAGAGCCGATACATCCGTTTCAAGTCTTCCCATTGATGGTCGATATGCTGCCCTTGCCGGAATCGGGCCAAATCGATCAAATAGATGCGGCCTTGCGGACTGAGGATGATGTTGCGCAAATGTACGTCTGACGGGGTCAGTCCAAGCTGACGCGCTTTAATCAGCGCCTCGTCGACTTGCTCGATGTACGCCGCGTCAATCCAAATCCCTTCGGTCAAACACTCAAACAGCGTCTTACCTTCGATATAATCGATGACGATATAGTTCGGCCCGACTTCGTACAAATATGGGAACTGGGGCAGCCCTTCGAGCGTACGATAAATCACGGCTTCTTCCGCCGCGATTTGAGTATAGTCCGGGAAGAACACTTTGATGACGAGTCGCGTGTCTTTCACGCGAAATACGGCGGCGCTCCGTCCGATCCCATGCAGCTCGAGGTCTTGGTGATAAGCGGTGACACGCGTCTCGTGAACGTCTTGTTCGAACGACACGTCCGCATAAATTTCATAACGATTCATGAAGAACTCCTCTTTCCGTTTGTCTCTCGTCTATCATAACGGATTCCATCACGATTGACCCTGTTTCAGCATCCCTGCTCGCGCGCAGAAAGTGACGCTGTTGTCCAATACCCGTATAATGAAAGCGACAGACAATTAGGAGGAATCGATTATGCAACGAATCGCACTAACGGAAGACTTATCGTTCTCACGCATCATCCACGGAATGTGGCGTCTCGCCGAATGGGAGATGAGCCCACAGGAGCGTCTCACGTTCATCGAGCAATGTATCGAGCTCGGCATCACGACGTTCGATCACGCCGACATTTATGGCGGGTATACGTGTGAAGGATTATTCGGAGAGGCGTTGCGCCTCAAACCTTCGCTTCGTGACCAAATCGAAATCGTGACGAAGACGGGCATCAAGTTGACCGGCTCATTCAACCCCGGTCAAACGCTCAATCATTACGATACGACGAAAGCACATATAATCAGCCAAACCGAACGTTCTTTGAACGAGCTCGGGATTGACCAGATTGATACACTTTTGATCCATCGTCCCGATCCGCTCATGGATCCAGATGAAGTCGCCGAGGCGTTCATCACGTTGCAACAGAGCGGAAAAGTCCGGACGTTCGGCGTCTCGAACCACGTACCGTCGACACAGCAACTGCTGCAGTCACGGTTACCGTTCAAACTCGTGACGAACCAGCTCGAGCTCTCGCCGATGCAGTTGAAACATTTCGAAGATGGTTCTGTCGACCTATGTCACGAAAAGCGAATGCCGCTCATGGCCTGGAGCCCGCTCGCCGGAGGCCAGTTATTCTCTGCAGACGACTACGCGCCACTTCGTGAAAAGCTTGAAGAGATCCGCGTCCGTCATGACGCTAGCGGTATCGATTCAATCGTCTATGCTTGGTTGCTCAAACATCCGGTCAATATCATGCCGATCATCGGTTCTGGGAAAATTGAACGAGTCCGCACTGGCGTCGACGCACTTGAAATTGAGCTCAGCCGTGAAGAATGGTTCGAAATTTTGAAAGCTTCACGCGGTCGCGACGTCGACTAAAGGAATATAAAAACCAATAAATACCTATAAAACCCATACTCCATTTCAACGTTTTCCGTCCGTTTTTTAGCAATGACGCTATATCAAGGTTCATTCGTCAAAAATCGACAACATTTAAATCGAGAAATTCCATTTCTTATCCATAAGTGTAAACTGGACCCGCTCAGTTCAAGTCGAGCGGGTTTTTCGCTTTTTTATTAAAAAAACACATTAGTTTTCCTAAGACTAAAGTCACAAAAAATTGGTGCTAAAATGGTGAAAGTTATTCATCGAAGGAGTGCACCGCTGTGAAAAAGTACCTGCTTTTCTGTACGCTCGCCATTTTGTCAGTCCTATTTGGATGTGAGGAAGAACATGCTTTTCGTTTACATACAGCTCCAGAGTACTATCAAGGTCGCGCCACGCTTCCTTCTGGGCAACAGATTGAGATGACTGAGTCCGACCGGACGAACGTGCTCGATGCTTGTTATCCAGAAAATGCCATCACGACCGTTCCCACCGGCGACCGCCGTTTAGTCGGAACGGTCACGTTGACGCAGCCGTTGACGACGACAACGTCAACCGAAGCGTTTCCGACCGCTACATTCTTTGAAGTGGAGAATCAGTCTTATGTGCAATGTCAGGCAGGCACAATCACTTATATCAAACAAGTCGCATCCGTTCCGGACAGTCTCACGGCTTTTCAAGACTTGTCCGTCACTTATCCGTCCATCTCGAAACTGCGAAACGCTCAACCGCACGAACGACTTCAGTTTCTAAACGAGATGGACAAACCGGTCGGCAACGAACCATATCCGCTCCGGACTGCTCTCGAGCAAACGCTCGTCCACGTGACGATGCCGTTCAACGGTTCATATGAGTTCACGTTCGAGTCAACGGACACGGCCGAGACCCTCGTGGTCCCTATTGATTTATCTTCTAGACAGCCGTTTCTCTCGATCGGATTTGGTACCGAGTCGGCTGATGGCGAACAGCGCTACGGCATTTACACCTCGTCGAACCAAGAGGTCTATCGCGACGTAGTCCGACCGCCAGACGCGACGTTCGACCGTTTTCTAGGAGCCCGGCAAGCAAGTGCGCTCCCATCGACACTCGTAGCGAACAAACGCTATCCGTTGTTCAGCTTCTCGTTCACCCGCGATGGAAAAGCCCATAAACAAGTCGTGTCGATCACCTATAAAGAAGAAACCTTGTTGCGCGGGGATAGCCTGAAGAACAAAATGCGCCAACAATTCGACCACCGCCGGCACGTCGTCTTTCACGAGCTCGCCTTGATCGGTACGGAATCGAAAGACGAGCCGTTTTTAAGCCACGCGACAGCTGACGATACGCAATTCATCTTCAAAGCGATCGAGCGCGCGAAAGCCGTCTCGAAAGCCGGCACACCTGCCTCGACCCCTTATTTGACCGTCTTCGAAGGCATATGTGCGCAAACGTTCGACGTCAGCTATGAAGGAAATGACGTGTTTTTGACGAATACGAAGACTGGGTCTCATTTCCAGCTACTCCGCGACGATGCGGCCAAGTGGCAGGCTCAATTCATGGAGTAAAGGGGGCAAATGGCGTGCGAACCATCGGCATCACAACGTTGCTCATGGCGACAATCATCTTGACCGGTTGCACAGAACAAGAGTCCGCGCTCGACCTCAAAGTTCGCCCCATCCTATTCGACGGCTATCATTATGAACCGGACCAACAGTCGATGCAGCTCGACGAAACGGAACAGATTGCCGTGCATACGATTTGTGACGACACCGGTGCGATTTCCCTCCCGAACAGCACCTTCGTCTATGACGGGACGTATCGCAGTTTTTCACGCTTTTCGTCAGATGCGGCGTCTCTCTTGACGAGCATGACCGTGTTCCATGACGACGAGGCGACATACGCCTATTGCCAAACCGATGCCAGCCAATATATGAAACAAATCAATCCCGAGCGCTTCTCGATTGCCCGGCGTGAAACGGCTGCCGAGCCCATAAGACCTCGTTCACTGAGTAGATCCGATGAGGTGCATCAAGCGGTCAAAAGCAATCTTGAGGACGATCTCTTTTTCGAAGTGATGCCTTTCACCTCACCGTTTGTTACGCTGCACTCTCCTCTCTTCGCCTCACTCGCTCTAGAAGTGAAGACACAGGACTCGTCGACGACATCTTTTCACCCATTTGACCCGAACATGAAGACGATGACGCTGTCGCTTTATCTCGTCAAGATGGACGGGGTTGTCCAACCGCTCTTGATTCGATCTTCTGAAAACAACATGGCATACGGGTCGCTCGATTCTGTTCCAGATGGCGGCATCCCGACGCTTTCAACCGTCTATCCGTTGCCTGACGAACTCAAGTTCGGAGAAACATACCCTCTTTGGGAACTGTCTTATGATGTTGGCGGGGAAACGGTGAAACAAACAATCTCGCTCTCCTATGAACCGCCGGTGATGATGACACAGTCAGAAGTCGACGCAGCAACAACAGAAGAAGTCGAGGAAGCGACCATCGGTTATTTCCATAAGACGTCGCTCTCCGGTAAGACCGAACTTCATCATTTGGACGCCATCCAGACGACCACTGCCGACGGAGAAACGCTTAAACAGATGCTGCAGCGGGCCGAACGCGTCAACCGGAATGGTGAGGCGGCCGCATACCCGCTATTCACCTTGGCCGAAGGCGTTAAGTCCCAAACGTTCGACGTGACGCTCCATGAACGTTCCAAAAAGACGGACGTCTATGTCACGACCAAAGGTAACCACTACAAACTCAGTTCCGAGGACAGCGCCACCTGGCTGTCGCTCGCCCCTTATTGACAGACGGTCTCCTGGCCGTCTGTCTTTGCACGTTCAGAGAGCAAAATCACCCGTTTCTAGATCGACCATGTGCGACAATGGAGCCAAACGCTTTCGAAGGAGATGGTCTGATGACGAAACGATTTGACCGCGATGTCGCCGCACACTGGCAAGTCGCGTATAAACAGAACGGCTATCCGCACGTCCAACAAGGGTGGGTGTTACCCCCGGAACGAAAAGACGAGTTCGACCCGTTTATTTTAATGGCCGAGGATTGGTTCAAGCGTGGCACGTTCTCTGACCATCCGCACCGCGGGTTTCAGACGATCACGTACGTCATCGACGGTCGGCTCGAGCATATCGACAACCATGGCGGTCACTCAATTTTAGACGCCGGTGACGTTCAATATATGAACGCCGGTTGGGCAGCCCGGCATGCCGAGGAAGCCGTCGATGACGACTTGATCCATACGCTGCAACTATGGCTCAACTTGCCAAAATCGCTTAAATCGACGACAACTTCCTATCAGAACGTGTATGTCGAAGACGCTCCGATCGTACCGATCGACGGCGGGCAGGTGCGCGTCTACTCCGGCGACGTCGCCGGGGTAACGGGGCCAATGAACAGCCTCGTGCCGATCACGATGAGCGAAATCAGTTTGAAAGCCGGTGCCGTCTACGAGCACGTCTTGCCGACAAACCATAACGGATTCGTCTACGTGCTCGCCGGTTCAGTCGAGCTCGGCACGTTGGCGACCCCGCTCGAGAAAACGCACGTGGCGACGCTCACGTACGACGAAACAGCGGACAGCATGAGCGCACTCCGCGTCAAAGCGACGTCACGGGCCCGTCTGCTCGTCTACTCAGGACAGCCGATCCGTGAGGACTACATCGCCCATGGTCCGTTCGTCATGAATACCGAGGACGAGATTCGCCAAGCGTTCCGCGATTATCATGCCGGTAGTTTTGGACCCCCGGCACAATAACAAAAAGCCACGCGGCAGCGTGGCTTTACTTCGTTTTATCCGGCATGAGTACCGTCTGCTGGGTCGGAACCCGACCGATCGGTACGGTCCGTTCGACGAGGACGTATCGTTTCCCGTCCACCTCAAACTTCCGGTCTCCGAGATAATGGGCCGACTTGCCGTCCTCATAGAGTTTCGTCAAAATCGCCGGCACGTATTGATTCAAGTCCGTGTGATGATCATCAAGCGTCATGACGATATTGCCTTTGCTGTATCCCATCCACTGGTTCGACATGAAAAACATTAAAGAAATCACTCCGATGATCCCAATCACTAAAATAACTGTGTCCATCCAATCCCCCTCACCCTATAAATGCTTTATAACAATCTGACGCTTCGCTTGAAAGCCGACACGTTCGTAAAACGTGGCGGCCTCTTCGTTCACCGACCAATAATCCAGTTCAATCGATGAGAATTTATGATCAACGGCAAAGCGCTCCACATGCTCCATAATGAGACGGCCATAACCGTGTCTTTTCACGTCAGGGTTGATACTGATTTGATGAACGTAGAGCGTTCGCACTGCCTGACGAAATGCGTTGGCCTCGCTCACTCGCTCTTCAAAACAGACATAACCGATGATTTCATCGTCCACTTCGGCCGTAAAGAAATGATAAGTATCTTGCGCCATCATCTTCGAGAACGCTTCTTCGATCAACGCATGATCATACGCTGCAAAGAAAGTTGGTACTAGTTCGATATGATGTTCGTGAATCGGACGGTTCAACGTCGCGATCAACGTCGCATCATCGGTGGAGCGTAAGCGCATCATTAACCGCCCCCAGTGTGCGTGCCGTTTCGGTCTTCCGTGACCCCGTGTGGCTTTTCATCACCACGCAACACGTGGTTCGAACTGACCGTCGCTGTTCCGTTCAACCGGCGCTGAATCGGACGGGCGAGAAAATAGCCGCCGAACAACGAAGCCGGAAACACGAGAACGGCTGTACCTAAGACGAGATAAGTATAACGTTGAATCTCTTCCGTTGCCGGGACGAACTGATGGACCCCATAGCGCAAGCCAAAGAATAATCCGATGAATACGAGCGCGACAAACGCGTACTCGACACATTTCCCAAGAAATTGCTTCACTTTATCTCCCCCCTCAACTTGTTATCTATCGTTACGAGAAGAAGCGAGAAAAAGTTTCATTTCTGTTGCTGGGACAAATACCAAAGCGTCGCCACTCGCTCCGTTTCGGACACCCATTCTTGTTTTCCTTGGATGTAGCTTTCGATATCTTCCGGATGTTGGCTCGCGAGCTGTTGTTTGAGAGCGGCATATTCGGCACGTACGTCCGGAAACGCCATCAAGTAGTCCCGAAAGGCCAAATGCCGGACGACCCCTTCGTCCCCTTCCTCGAAGACGTGGACATGGACCGTCCGCACGTCCTCACCTTTGGCGAAAAAGCGCCGTCTCGGAATACCGTGCTCGCCGAAACTGCGATAACCGAGGGCCTCCATGTGGCCGATCAATCCATCGACGCGTTCGATTTGGCGAACGACCGGCATGATATCGATGATCGGTTTGGCGTCAAGACCCGGGACAGACGTGCTGCCGATATGATGAATCACAATCAGTTCACCGTCTAGCAATCGTTCGAGCCTGCTCGACTCGTCCTCAAACTTTTCCGTCCATGCTGTATCGTATTCCACAACCTCAACTTTTCTCATGTTGCTTCCTCCTTATTCCACGACAATTGACACTCATTGTCATCATACCCGTTTTCTCAAGTCTTTAGAAATCCGCTTTGCCGACAGAAAGGTTTGTCGCGTCGCAAAATGGGAAATGCTTATACTAATGAAATCAGAACTGGAGAGTGGACCGTATGTTGACACAAAAACAAATCGATACGTTCAAAGAACGTCTACTAAAAGAGAAAGCCAAAACCGAAGGGTATCTGGAAAATCGTGAAGAAGTTTACGACGAAGGAGAGTTGTCGCACTATGACAACCATCCCGCCGATTCGGGAGAAGAGCTGTTTTTACGCGAACGTGACCACGCACTCACTGAACTCGACGAAGAATTCTTAACGGACGTCGATAAGGCGCTTCTCGCCATCAAAAACGGGACGTACGGAAAATGTGAAGTGTGCGGGAAAGAAATTGAACTCGATCGGCTCGAGATCATCCCAGAAGCGACGCTTTGCATCGAACATGCACGTGAGCAGGAAGAACAAGAGCATCAAACAGACCTCGATCGTCCGGTCGAAGAAGATGTCCTCAATGCGTCTGAGACGGCTGCCCATAAACAGCTCGACGGAACAGATGACGCCGGGCAAAGCACTGACGCTTTCAGCCAAGTCGAAGACTTCGGAAGCTCGGATACAATCGCCGACACCAAAGGCAATCACGATCCAACCCGCGAATGAACGAGAGCCGCTGCAATGCGGCTTTTTTTGCGCAAAAAAACACGACGCTACGCCGCGTCGTGTCAATAAACCGCTTTGATTGGTGATGTGCCGCCGAGAACTTCCGCTACGTCCATCGGATTGACCGTATTGCCGGCCGAACTTGACGAGTAACCGTATTTTCCTTGATGCACCTCGAAATGTAAGTGAGGACCTGAAGAGTTGCCCGTGTTGCCGATTTGGCCGATGCCTTCACCTTGAAGCAACGCTTGGCCTTTCTTCACTTCGATTTTATGCATATGGGCGTAGACGGTCGTCCACTTCTGTCCGTTCAAGTCATGCTCGATGAAGACGTGCTTGCCGTAAGGGCCGCTCGTCTTGACGTCGATGACCTTGCCGTCAGCCGCTGCGTAGATCGGTGTCCCGACTTTGGCGGCGATATCGATCCCGTTGTGGAACGTATAGCCGAATTGTCCACTAGCGGGGCCGAACCCTTGTGACAGACGTCCCGTCGCCGGAATCATAAACTGATCTGGTGCAATTGCTGCTTTTTGCTTCTTCAAATCTGTTAATTGCGCAGCTTGTGCCTTCAACTGCTTATACGCTGCCGCATGTGAAGCCTTCGCCTGTTCCCGCTCGGCCTTCACTTCGGCCTGTTGATCACTCAATTCCTCTAACGCTCGAGCAGCTTCGGCTTCTCTCGCTTTTAAATCAGTCTCGGCTTTTTCGGATTCCGCCGCTTCCGCCTTCGCGCTAGGAAGGACAGACGACAGTACTTGTTTAAACAAAGACGTCTCTTCAGGGGTCGAAGCCGTTTCATACGCTTCGAGCTGAGTGCTTACTTGATCTAGTTTAGCTTGAAGCGCATCCGCCCGTTCATCGACCGCCTGCACGTGACGTTCCGCCTTTTCAACCGCTTGCTTTGATGCGTGAACATCACGCTCTATCTTCTGAAGAGACTTCGTCGTCTTGACGAGCTCTTGCGGGGTAAGTTGATCTGCTGAGGCCGACGCTGGGCCATTCAAAACGAGTACGCCGACACCGACAGATAGTAAAAGTTGTTTCCACATATATTGATAAAACCTCCAAATAGGATGATTCGCTAGCTATATAAAAAGCTACAAGTGCGAATATAGCATCCCTACCTGAAAAGTTCAATATATGAAGCATTTCATTTATATGTCTAACATTTCAAAACGGTGAGCAAGCACTCTCACAAACTTCACGAATAGTTCATCACCGTTTGTCTCGCTTCATCTTTAGGACGACGAAGACGATACCCACAGCAGTTATAAACGTCACCGCCGGCCCCCCGAACAGAAAGACACGGTCGATTGACGGAGACAAGTTCGTCGTCAATCCGAGAATCGTAAACAAGTTTCCGACGATGAGACCGACCATCAACATGGGAAGAAGACGTCTCATCAGACACCCGTCCCGCGCTTAACCATCTCAAACTGGGCGATGGCATCTTGTTTGAACCCGAGCGTTCGCGCCGCCTCGATCAATGCAGGACGATCCGACGTGAGCGTCAACTTGATCGGTCCATTCGCTGCGGCCGCCCGTAGGAGCCATTCCGCATCCTCATCCCGGCCGAAAACGTCGAGGAGGACGCCTGACCGGAACAAGAGCGCCCCTGTTTTGTCGCCTTCTGTGATCCGGACGAGCTCCGCTCGTTGCTGGGTCGTCCGGGCGTCCGTTTGCCAGATCGGTCGGTGTGATGCCGACGGGTAATAGCAATCGAACAGCGTCACAATCGGTTCGATCGCGCGTGTCGCTTCCGTTTCGGTCGGAACGGAGTCGAAATAAAAGATTTCGCGCACCGTCTCGTACCCGAGCCGCTCGTACAAAGCGAGTGCCGTGTCGTTGCCTTGGATGACTTCAAGTAGGCGTGTCCCCGTTGCCTGCTCGTCAAAACGGCGCATCAACTCGCGGGCAATCCCTATTTTCCGAAACGCAGGGGAGACGGCCAGACCACCGCAACGCGTGACCCAACCTGTCTCTGAATGGGCCACCCCACTCAAGACGACACCGACCGGACGTCCGTCCGCATACGCGACGATGGAGCGTGACGGTTGATTTTGATCCCGGACGAGGAAGGTCGATTCGAATCCTGCTGCATCCATGTCAAAGCGAATTATGTAATCAGAAAACCCGTCCATGAAAGCTTGATACATGTCGGATAGTGGTGCATTTTGTTGATACGAGATCTGTTGGTCCATAGTTGGTCCTTTCCCATTCATTTTTTGTATACTGAAAGTGCGATACTTCTAATGAGGGAGGAATAACGATGTCATCCGTCACACTCGAACCGCTTCAAGACAAACACTGGCCCGTCCTCGAGACGTTCACGCTGCCGCTCGATCAAGAGAAATATACGACGTTGCCAAAAGATATCGACTCGATAATCCCGGACGGTGTGCACCCCGTCGTCATTGTGAACGACATACCCGTCGGCTTCTTTTTGTTGCACGACACCGAGCGCGTCCAATCGTACACGGACAATCCGAACGCCTTGCTCTTATCGATTTTTTCCATCAATCATCCGGCGCAAAACAACGGGTACGCCAAGTCGGCGCTTCAGCAACTACCGGAGTACGTCCGTCATCATTTTTCTGGCAAACAACGAGTCGTCTTGTCCGTAAATTTGAAGAATGAAGCGGCATTCTCGCTCTATAAAACTGTTGGGTTTAAGGATACGGGCCGTCGTATGTCCGGTCCCGTCGGCGAGCAACGAATCATGTCACTGACGGTTTGAGTTCATCGGGCAGCATCGCATAGATGGCCGTGTCGGTCAGGCGGTTGCCATCAGCGGACAAGTCGTCGTTCCGCAGTATGCCTTCAAGTTGAAACCCTAGACGTTCTGGTATCATCCGGCTGCCCCGGTTCGTCGACTCACAACGGATCTCGATCCGTTTGAATCCGAAATGTGTAAACCCGAACCGCGTGACCGCCTCGACCGCTTCGCCCATGTATCCGTGTCCGGTATGCATCGAATGCAGCCAGTACCCGATTTCTGCCTTCGGGACGTCCCAGTCGATGCCTTGCAGACTGACCGTGCCAACGAACGTTCCCGTGTCTCGTAAAAAGATGAGATAGCGAAAACTCTCCCCTGTTACATAGAGTTCGTGGGCACGTCGTAAATTGATCTCGGTCTCTTCTAACGTTGGGACCGTCTGCGCAAACGGTAGCCACTGCCGGAACTCCTCATGCGAATCGCGAATCGCCGCGTTCACGACACGCTCGTCACCGCTCATGCGTGGTGCTCGTAATTGTAAGCGCGCCGTCTCGATTTCGAGCGGCGTTTCTGTATGTACAACTTCCATCTCGTCTATTCCCCCTTTTCACTTGCGAAAACACCAAACGAGCAGCCCACCTAAACTGAGTACGAGCAAGACGTTCAACAGTTGCCAGATGATATCAATCATCATGGCCTTCTGCTTTCTCCCAGAATGTCCGAACCCCTTCAACAACTTGGTTCCAGTATGTGTCTGGATGTGGAACGAGCGTCTCTTTCGTCACGCGCAACGTCTTTCCGGTTACGACCGAAGTTGCCTCAATCTGTTCGCGCGAACCGTCGAGCAAGGCGACGAACGCCTCGAAGTCAACTTTGCCGACGTCTGCTACTTCGTCAACGTCTAACGCGAACGCCTCCCCAGCGTACGGATAGACATATGTATGGGCGAACTCCCGGTCTAGAAACGCTCCCGTCTCAATCACGTCCTCAAAGACGCCGAGCGGGTGGAGTTGCTCAAGTGACAGTTCAATCCCGAGCTCTTCTTGTATCTCACGGACCCCGTCGCGAACGGTTTCTCCGGCAGTCAGATGCCCTGCTGCCGTGATGTCGAACAGTCCTGGAAAATCTTGTTTCGTCTCGCTGCGGAGCTGTAAGTAAAGATGCGTCGGGTCAATCATCCAGCAGTGGAACGTCTCATGCCAATCGCCGTCACGATGGACGTCGGACCGGGGCTTCAACCCGATTCTTTTACGTGTCCGGTCGACCACAGTAATAAATTCGCTCATATCGTCACTCCATTCTCTAAAAAGGTGATCGTCCCGGCGGTCGCATCGAGCTCGACGTCGATGCCGATCGGGAAGACGTGTGACGGAAACGTATGCCCGATATCGACATTCGTCAAAATCGGGAAGTCGACGTCACCGAGCACTTCAAGCAAGAGCGCTTCGAACGAAAACGGTGCCCCTAGCGTATCAAAATGCTCATGTTTTCCGATGATCAGGCCGTTGATTTGATCAAAGACACCGGCCAGCTTGAGCATACTGAGTGACCGTTCCTCGTCCGCCATCGTCTTGAACGAATCTTCGAGAAACAAAATGGCGCCCTCCATGTCCGGGAAGAACTCTGACTTCAAAAAGCCCGACATCGTGTTCAAATTACCACCTACCAATTTACCCTGTGCCCAGCCATCTCGTAGCGACAACCATCCGTCATTCGGACGAAGCATCTTTGGCCGATCTTGCGTCATCCAGTCAAGCATCTCTTCAGTCCACTCCCGTGGCACGTCGAGTGAATAAGGTGCCTCGCGCTCTAGACAGAGCACGTTTCGGACGTAGCGCTCCCCATCCGCTAACATCGTCTCATACTCTCCAAACGACGGAACAATCGCCGGGCCGTAAAACGTCGTCACGCCCGTCTTCACGTAGCAGGCGAGCAAGAGCGCCGTGACGTCGCTATAACCCATAACAATTTTCGGATGTCGACGCAGCGCTTCGTAATCAAGATACGGCAGAAGCGAGTTCGAGTTCGTTCCCCCAATCGTGCTGATGATCGCTTTGACGTCAGGATCACGCAACAAGTCATTGAATTCCGTGGCTCGGTCCTTGATTGAAGCAGACCGATAGCCTTCTGTACGATATGTGCAGCTGCCTTCACGAACGGTAAAGCCCATTCGTCTCAGTTGAGCAATCCCCCGCTCGTAACGCTCGGGAAAGCGGTTCGGTGCTGGAAACGACGGCGTGATAATCCCAATCGTATCGCCCGACCGTAACGCGGTCGGTTTAATCAGTGTCGACACATGTATCCCTCCATTTTGTTCCATACGTTTACTGTACGAGTTTCGAAGGGGCAACGACAACCTAAACTAAAACAGATCAGGGTCTTCCGACAATGTCCGGACTTTACTGACTTTTCTGTGACGACCAGTCCAGCCAAGTGTTGTGAAGAAAAAACCGCCCCCGACCATACAGAACAGCGCGACCAATCCTGCCACGATGCCATCAAATCCGTAGCGCTCGCCGCTCGCGACGAGCAGTAGCGGCGAAAAGAGGAAGGAAAACACTAGCATGATCAGCCCACCCCACACTCTCCGTCTGGGAAACCCAATCGTCCACCACCCGAAAGCAATCAATCCTAAAATGATTAACCCAACCATCCCGAATAGAACCATCGTCAGCGCCTCCACTCCGCAAATTGTTTTACTATATTCCGCATCTGTCATTCAAATCCCTGTAAAAATCAGCCTATATAAATTCCTGATTCCGGGTAAATAACTAATGGAAACCATCGCACCGGGGTACCGCAGAGGAGGATCACCATGAGAGCTAGACTCATCTTTGCCTTCGCGTTCATCGGTCTTTTTTTGTTAGCAGTCTATTGGGTGAGCACGTGGAACGATCACACGCTCGACGGACGCATCGAACGGATTGAAATCCCTCAACTGATGATTGGTCCAGCCGAGACGGATATGGATGAAATCAAGTTGCATACGATTCTAGTTAATGATCAGACGGAAGTGACGGGTCTTGCTAGCGACGTGCAAGAGCTTCGCGCCGGTCAACATGTGACCATCGAGCTTGACCCAGATGCGACGCTCAACATCGCGCTATCGATTCATGTAACGTCCGATTAAACGAAGAATCGTCTTTTTTCAAGAAAACGGGCTTAATTTTTATAGAACAGTGGAATATGACAACAGGTAGCTGAAAGGAGATAAATACATGATTTCAAATACATTGTTGTCGGGTAAAGTCGCGTTTGTCACAGGAGCGGCGTCAGGAATCGGACGCGCCGCTGTCATCCGGTTCGTCCAAGCGGGGGCAAAAGTCGCCATCGTCGACTTGAACCAAGAGGACTCCGAGAAGCTCGCGAGCTTGATCGGCGAGGACCGCGCCATCGGAATTAGTGCTGACGTCTCCAACGAAGACGAGATGAAACGGGCTTATGAACAGACAGTCGAACGGTTCGGACATGTCGATATCGTGTTTGCGAACGCGGGACGGAACGGGACGATCACACCGATCGAGCACTTGTCGCTCGAAGATTGGAACGGGGTCGTCGAGACGAACTTGACGGGCACGTTCTTGACCGTGAAACATGCGATCCCTTACTTGAAGGAGAAAGGCGGCAGCATCATCATCACGTCGTCGATCAACGGGAACCGTTTCTTTAAAAACTTTGGCTTCAGCGGCTATGCGACGACGAAAGCCGGCCAGACCGGTTTTGCGAAAATGGCCGCGGCCGAGCTCGCCCAGTTCGGTATTCGGGTCAACACGATTTGTCCGGGTGCAATCGATACGAACATCGATGATTCGACGAACCGGGACGACGCGTTACTTGAAGAAATCGTCATCCCGATCGAATATCCAGAAGGCAACCAACCGCTCGCCGGAAAATCAGGTACGGCGAAGCAAGTGGCCGACGTCGTCTTGTTCTTTGCGAGCAATATGTCGAGCCACGTCACCGGATCAGAAGTTTACGTCGACGGTGCCGAATCACTACTCTAACGACAACAGGTCGCCCCGCGGGGCGACCTGTTTATTTGAGGATCGGACTTTTCATGACTGCTTTTTGATAAAACGGTGTAAAACCGAGGCGCTCCATGTTGCGTCCCGAGGCGGTATCGACTTTCGTCGTCACCGTCACGTACTCGCAACCCATCGCTTTTGCCGCGGCGACTCGCTCTAAAATGAGTTGGGTCTGATAACCTTTTCCCCGATAATCGGGAATCGTGCTCGTCAAAAACAGTTCCCCCATCCCATCCTGAACGGCGAGAATACCGCCGGCGACCGCTGTCTCGTCTTCACGGACGAGAAACGCCTGGTTTTCCGGTAACGCATAAAACCCTTTCGCCGTATCAATCGTCTCTTGCAGGACGGTCCCCGTCTCGGCGAATCCTGTCGCAATCGCCCGAGCCCATTCGTTCACGTTATCAGCATGCACACGTTCGACACGTGTCGCTTCACTCTCTGGCAACTCAAACGTGTTCACATCGAGCAACCAGACGTCGAGAAAGTGATCGAGCGTATAGTTTCGTTCCTGCAGCAGGCGAATGAGCGACATGTCCGCGAGTGGACACACCTCAATATGTAGGCGGGACACGTTCTTACCACGGACCCACTTCTCCATTTGGTGCAGATCGTAAAAGCTCGTCGGACGGTTCAAGCCGAACCCGACCGCAAAACTCGTATTCCCCATCCGGAACACATGACCTTTATTTTCAACGATTAACTCCGAGCCTTCATAGGGAGGGGTCTGTTTTCGATGCCTGATGTAGGCAGACGTCCCTTCCGCTTTGATGCGTTCGATGCGCCTGGCTAGTTCTAAGCGTTTCATCTCGTTCCCTCCCTCTAATCTTCCCTGAGTTTACCACACTTCAATTACGAACATGTTGTGATTCCGTTACAAGGCAACGCTTTAAAGGCGGACTTCATCAATCACGAACGAGGATGACCCTTCGATTTCTTCGATAAAATGCGAGCCGAACAACATCGCTGGTGTGAAGCTTCCAGGAATGACCCGGCTTGAACCGACGAGACGTTTCACGACCTCGAGCGCGCCATAGACGGTGAAGGCGTACGTGCTCGCCGTCTGAATGCGAACGATATATTTGTGTCCGTCTGCATTCGTTGCTTCGCCCCAAACATACGTCGACGACCCGTCCCGCTCCGCCTCATCCGGTCCGCTAATATGTTCATCGACATAGCGTAAGAGACGTCCTTGGACAGCGTCACTACCAAGAATCGGACTAAAGAACGACATGAGACGAGACGCATATCCGGCCACTGGGGGAACTGGGATCCATGTCGTGATGTTTGGGATTCCCGTCGTATAATACGCGGTCGAGACGTCACCCCACGGAATCGCGAGCGCTGTTTTCTTGCCGCGCCCAAAGTCGATTTGTCGACGCTTGGCCCCAAGCGGGAACGGCGACAGTTTTCCGTCTTTCCGCTCGGCACTGCTCGAGCCGAGCCCACGGATTGCTGTTTTCATCGTTCCGCGCGAAATACCGGCAGCGGCCGAGAAGCCGAGGGCGAGCTTCGTCGCGTCCGGCATGAGTTCCTTCAACTTGCGGGCCACACAGTCGGTCGGGATGACGTCAAAGCCGACACCCGAGCACAGCAACACGCCTGCTTCTTGCGCGAGTTTGGCCCGTTTCTTCGAATGAATGTATTCGAATACTTCAATTTCCCCGGTAATATCGAGGTAATGAGTCTGTGAAGCAAGGCACGCCTCGACCATCGGCTGACTCGTATCGGCGAACGGTCCAGCACAGTGCAAGACGAGGTCGATGTCAGCGAGTTCCTGCTTCGCTTTGTCGAGCGACAGACTAAAGACACGCGTCTCGCATCCGAGCTCATCGCCAAGACGCTCGATCGCGTCCGCGCGCCGCCCTGCGAGCACCGGCGTCATCCCTTCTTTTACTGCTTGCCGGGCAATCAGTTCACCCGTATAGCCGTTCGCGCCATAGATCATCCATTTCATCGTTGTTTCCTCCTTCAGGCTATATGTATGCTTCTTTTGTTCCCTTCTTTTACTGACGATACACGATGCAATATCGAATGAACAGTAACACAAAAAAACTGATCGTCCCTAAAAGGACAACCAGTTGCTTGATTAGTTGTTCGTTGCTTCCGCTGCTTTCGTACGGACCGTCTGCATCGCTTCTGTCCACGGGACGAGCTGGTCGAGCATATCATTCACCGATTGGACTTGTACGTCTTTCGGTGCGAAGTGCGTGCCGTTCTCGAAATCTGTGAAGAGCGAGAGCGCTGGGTGGACCCGGACGTGGGCGATCAAGAGTTCGCTCAAGACACCGCGCACATGCTCAGTTGCCCGAGCACCGCCGACTGAACCGTATGAGACGATCCCTGCCGCCTTGTTATGCCATTCGTTGCGTAAGTAGTCGAGGGCGTTTTTGAGCGCGCCTGTCATCGAGTGGTTGTACTCTTGTACGATGAAGACGAAACCGTCCATCTCTGCAATCTTCTCCGACCATGCCGCGGCACCTGTCGCGTCGCCGTCTGCCTCGCCGAGAAGCGGTAAGCTGTAGTCCGCGATATCGATGATTTCATAGTTGGCGTCACCGCGCTTGTCGGCAAGTTTTTTTACCCATTCTCCGACTTGCGGGCTAACGCGTCCTTCACGAGTCGATCCGAGTACGATTCCAATTTTCAACATAGTAGTTCCTCCTTGTGAGTTGGTTGGTTCTTCTTGTTTACCGAACAAACGATTGAAAAAACTCATGATGGCATACCCTCATATTCTTTCTCGAACGTTTTGGTACTTCTGACCGTATCAATCGGCCGGACCATCGCTTCGATCTGCTCACGCTTCGACTCTAAGAACGGTGGGAGCGACAATTTCTCACCTACCGTCTCATATGGTTCGTCACCCATAAATCCTGGTCCGTCGGTCGCCCATTCGAACAAGATTTGCGGTGCGACGCGTGCATACGACGATTCAAAGAAGAAACGATCAACGTAACCTGACGTCGGTAACCCGAACTGTTGAAGCCGTGCTGTCCATTCGTCGAGGACGCTACGGTCATCGACGCGGAACGCGACGTGATGCACCGTTCCAAACCCTTGCCGTGCCTGCTGAGACGTCTCGTCATGGATGACGACGACTTGCGCTCCGTTTCCACCCTCACCTCCTTCAAAGAGATGATTGTCACCTTCTTGCCCGATTTCTTCGAACAACATGACTTCCTCCATCACTTGCTTGAAGTACGTGAAGTCAGAAATACGGATAAAGATTGGCCCAAGTCCAGTAATGGCATACTCGAGTGGAATCGGACCGTTTGGCCACGGCTCACCAGAAGCGACACCTTGATTGAACTCGTCCGAGATGAGCTGATACGCTTGGTCGTCGAAGTCAACGAACGACAGCGTCTTCTTGCCGAACTGCTCGGTGATGCCTTCATGTTTTACCTTTAACCGATCAAAACGGCGGACCCAGTAGTCGAGTGCCTGATCCGTCGGGACACGGAACGACGTCTTTGAAATCTCATTCGTCCCGTGCACGCCTTTTGGGATGCCTGGGAAGTCGAAAAACGTCATGTCCGTCCCGGCGCTACCTTTATCGTCCGCAAAGAACAAGTGATACGTCTGAATGTCGTCTTGGTTGACCGTCTTCTTGACGAGACGCATCCCTAAGACGTTCGTAAAGAAGTCATAGTTCTTTTCGGCGCTGCTCGTGATCGCCGTCACGTGGTGAATCCCTTTTACATGGTTCATCTAAATCGCTCCTTCAAAATCTTGATTTCGAGATAATTAGTTAAAAAATTTTGACGCCTCGGCACGTTTGCCGACCGTCTTCAATTGTGTGATTGTGTCATCTAAATCGAGTCCGTCGAACAACTCGTTCATCCGTTTCGTGTGTATCGGAAAAATTTGATCCATCAAGTCGGTTCCCGCTTCAGTTAATGCGGCATATGTCACACGGCGGTCGCTCGGACAAGCTTTCCGGACCAAATAGCCTTTTGCCTCGAGTCGGTCGACGATATACGTCATGCTGCCGCTTGAGAGCAAGACTTTTTTGCCGATGATTTGAATCGGTTGGTCACCTTTATGATAGAGCAGTTCGAGTACCGAGAATTCGGTCGCGTTCAGTCCATATGCGGCGACTTCGTGTTTGACCATGTCCTGGATCGATTGTGAAGCTCGAAATAAGACGGTGATTGCTTTTAAGGCGTCTGATTGTTTCATCTGTTCCCCTCCTTTGTTGAGAGAAAACAATACTTTAAATTTAATTATCTTTAATTCGAGATAAATATAACACGGTAATTTGGATCGGTCAATCAATTTGATTCAATAAAAAGACAAGGCCGCTTCCACAGGCCTTGTCTTCCGGATCAATCGTACGTCTCGTCGAGATTGCGCGCATAGAACGCGATGGCGCGACGATAACGCTGAATGCTGTCATCCGGCTGCGGACTCACGAGCAGCTCGAGCAACGCACCGGTCGCTTCCTGATGCTGTCCGAGGTTGTAACGCGTCATCGCTTGGAACACTTTCAAGGCAGCGATGTCAGGGAACTGTTCGATCGCCTTAGCAAATAGTTGTTCGGCATCCTCGTAACGACCGAGCGCACGGTACGTGCTGCCGAGCCCGATATACGTCTCACTGAGCTCGTGACCGCTCAGACCGAGTCGGATGGCCCGCTCATAGTGCGGGACGGCTTGACGCTCTTCGCCGAGCGAGTCATAACACCAGGCACATTGCGCGTGGAGTCGTGGATTCTTCTCATCTTGACGCAACAGCATGAGCAACAGCTGCTTCGCCCGCTCGAGCTCTCCGTTCTCGCGCAGGCGGATCGCCTCGTCGAGTCCGACCTCTTCAGGCTGTTTGACGTGAAGGTCGCTCAAATCATCTAGCCACGCTTGCAGTTTCTCATAATATTTCCCGACATGGACGCCGTCGACGAGCGCGTGGTGCGCTTGAACCGAGAGCGGCATCATCATCCGGTCGCCAACCTTCGTGAATTTGCCCCAGGCGATCCGCGGAACGCTATCGTGCTGTTGGTCATTCGTCGGGTGACTGATGCTCGTGAACGTGAGCCAAGGCACGCTCGTAATATAGAGCAGGCTGTCCGGCTCGTCATCTCCGACGACGACTTCTCGTTTCGCCCCGCTCATCCGCACGGCCACTTCCTCCATGAAGTCGGGAAACGCGTCTTTATACGTCGCCGTACAGAAATTGAAGACGTCATCATCCATCATGACGGTGAACGATGGATGGACGACATCATGCTCGACGACCACGTCACCGCGCATCCGGTACCTAAGTTCCGGGATGGCGTTCGCCGTCTTCACCACGCCGTATAAGAACAGCTTGAAAAATGACTGTCCGCGCGTCTTCGCGAACGTATGTAGCTTCGTCACGTCGACGTTCGCCGTCACGTTGAAATGCGGGGCGTCAAACGCCTTGAAAAACTCATAATGCTTTTTACGCGACCACTTCTCGAGATCAATTTGTTTCATCTATCTTCCCCCCTGTTCTTTCACTGTACCAAAAGCAGTACGGGAAGACTCAAAGCTTTTGCTTCAACTGCTCGTAATGCTCGTTCGCTAAATCAAAATAGACGAAGTCGCGGCGTTCGATCCGATCGAGCGTCGCCTTGAAATCACGCCAGCCACGGTCGACCATCTCCGGCGTGAGCTCACCTGACTTGGCTGCCGCTTCGAACTCATCCTCGTCTTTACGGACGACGTCACCGTTCGGGAAGATGAGAATGTCGAGCAGGAGGTCATCCATGTACGGAATCCCATCCTCATACCCAATCCCTTCAACGATATCGATGTACCATTGGACGATGTTGCCCCGGTCGTCGAACATGACAGTCACCCCGAACGGTTCATGTTCTGAGAAGTACTGGAGCCACGCATAACCTGCGTCGGCGACGATGAACTCCTCTCCTTGATGCATCTTATATTGCGGGGCTCGGACGGCGTCAATTTGGAAGAGGGCGACGGTGCCCGAGAAGCGATCGTCCTGCACCTCCATTTGTGCGTATCGATTTTTTAATATTCGTTCCCAATCACGACGATTGGCAAATTTTCGTTTTGGCATCTCTCTCTCTCCTTTAGACCGGTTTCCTAAATGTGTTCGCCAAAAGTCGACATTTCCCTGTTCAATCGTACAAATTGTGTTGATTGAACCAGACGAGGTAGCGATTCCATTTGCCCTAGATGAGAAAGTATCCAGGTTCTCATCCTATTTCATACATGCTACGCTAATGTAAAATAGGGAAATAATGTAACTTACTAGGGGGTTGTTTTATGAAACGATTAGGACTACTTGGCTTAAGCGCGTTCTTGCTGACAGGTTGTACCGATCAAGCCGAGCAACCAATCGTCTCTCCTGATATGAACGAACAAGATGAAGAAGCGACGATCGAATGGACACGAGAAGATTTCAAAGACGTCTTTGACCAACACGAGACTGCCCAAGACTTGTTAGCAGCGCTCGAAACCCAAGGGCTAACACCGTTCCGTGAGACGTTCGAACGCGTCGTCATCGCCGGGGACGAGATCCATCATACGTACGCCGATATTTATCCGTTCAAGCTCGACGACGGCACGTACGCGACCGTCTATGAGAATGAAGACGGTGAAATCGCCAACGGTCCCGAGTCGGTCGCACCGCTCTTTTGGCAAGAAGAGTCGTTCACGCAATTCGTTGAGGAGATTGAGAAGCGCAAATACGGGACGAGTGCCCCCCCGACCGACGTCACATTGACGCAAGACGAGTTTCAATCGATTTACGACCGCCATGCCTACACGTCAGCGCTCATCGTCGAGCTCGACGAATGGGGAGTTCAAGTCGCACGCGACCCAATCGAGAACGTCATCATTGCCGGGAACGGCGTCAAGGAAGTGACGGCCGACTTGATCGTCTTTGAGATCGAAAACGGCTACGCCATCGTCTACGACCAAGACGGTGAGATTTTGAAAGCACCGGAGTCAATCGCCCAGCTGTTTTGGAACGAGACGGATTATGAAAACCTGCTCGAGAAGAATGAGTGATCACGTACCGCGACGTTTCAAGTCCCGATACTCGAGGAACAAGTTGAGCCATTGGACCGGTTTATCGGCTGACTCGGACGGATCATACCGATAGTTGGTCACATATACATGCCACGACAGCGCCCGATATACGCAACCGAGCTCTTCAGCGATCAACAAATGGCGCCATAGCAAGTCCCGCGGCGCCACACTTTCCCACTCAGCCAAGTAGACGGTACGCATCTTCTGAATCTGTTCATACCATGCGACTTCATCGTCTTCCGGCAACAAGTCGTAGAGCGCGTTCCAAAACACACGGACGCTGAAGAACGGATGGGTGACGGTCGCATCGCCCCAATCGAGAATACATAAGTCATCCGTCTGTTTGCGCCAAAAGATGTTGCCGCCATGTAAGTCGCCGTGCTCGAGACTCATCGGCACCCCAGTCGCGAGCTCGTCGCACATGGTGAGGAGTTCGTCTTGGAGCGCCAGCACCGCCTCTGCCTTATCTCGATCTAACCCCGTACATAACTCGGGTAAATACGTCCGTATCTCTTCTTTTAGACGAGCCGGACGCCGGTCCGGGATACCGTAGGCCAAAAGCGTATCCGTGTAATTCGCTTCTTTTCTCTGTAGTTTCGCATATTGACGCACAGCCGCTTTGTACCGACTGTGCTTGGGGTATTCACGAAGTGCATACCCGCCGATGTCTCGCATAAGTAGCCAGTTGCGTGTCGCGGCAATGGCGATGACCTCCGGGACGAGTCCCGGATGCCGTTCGGCTAGATGCATCGACAGTTCAGCCTCGCCACCACTGATTGCTGTCACCGCCTTGGCGTAGTAACGGTCTGCCCCGTACTCTCCATACATCAAGTATGTCAAATCGGTATCTTTCACAACCCGCCACGTCACGCCTGGCACGTGACCATCGAGCCAGTGCTCGAACTGTTCACGGTAAGACTCGTCACGCCATGGGATGGCATCCCTCACTGACCTCACTTCCTTTCACCACACTTCGTTTAGGAGGAAATAATATGGACGTTGTCTATTATTCATACCCGGTCGATGCGCTACTCTATATGTATTTAGGTGCGACGGCTGTCTTCAGCTTCATAATTGGTCTAGTCGTTCGCCGTGTGTCGAGACGTCCAGATATCAGCTTTTGGACGACGATCGTGCTCAGCTTTGTCGGACTATGTCTTTCACTCGGCTGGTTCCGTAACGCCTCGGTCACCGTATTTATGGGTACACTCCCGTGGGTCATCAATCTCATGTTTTCCCTGTTTTTATACGCCCTGTATAGCGGTATCATTTATTTCATCTTCCGACCGCGAAAAATTGAGGCAACAAAATAACGTTATGCTATACTCAAACCAATAAACGACCACTAGGGGAGCCTTCGGGCTGAGACGGCAACTGCCGGACCCTTCGAACCTGATCTGGCTCATACCAGCGTAGGGAAGTGGCTTGGATACGTCTGTCTGTCCACGCCACTTTTCCACTTGGAGAAGTGGCGTTTTCATTTTGAAAGGAGACACTTCATGCGTATTCAACAACTCACTTGGATGGCGATGCTCATCGCCATCGCCATCATCGGCTCCTTATTCATCTCCATCCCGACCGGTGTCGCCCGGGCCTATCCGGTGCAACATATGGTGAACGTCATCGCCGCCGTCACCGTCGGTCCGATTGGTGCCGTCCTCGTCGCGTTCGTGACCGGACTCGTCCGTGTCATGACCGGGACCGGGTCGTTGCTCGCCTTCCCAGGTGGTATGATCGGCGCCTTGCTTGCTGGACTATTTTACGTGCGGACGAACCGGGTCGCTTTCGCTGCGCTCGGTGAAGTCATCGGGACGGGCGTCATTGCCTCGCTCATCGCCGTCCCGTACGCGAAAATCTTAATGGGTTCTGAGTTTGGGGCGCTGTTCTTCTTCCCGGTCTTCCTCGCCTCGAGCGTGACTGGAGCCATCCTCGGCTGGATCGTCTTGGCTCGGGTCAAACAATTGCGTCCGCTTACGATAAAGCGATAATTGAACAACAACCACCAAAACAGGGACGGCCGACTTAGGAAGGCTGTCCCTGCTTCACGTGATACACCCAAATCTCTTCCCCGTTCGCTTCATCAATCAAGCCACTGTCCTCGAATCCGCCCTTCGCATAAAACCGTTTCGCCGGTTCATTCGTCGGATGGAGGCTGAGGATGAGGTCATCGACATCAAATCGCTCTTGCATCCACTCAATCGCAAGTTGCAAAAATGTTGACCCGATGCCTTTCCCTTGCTCATCCATATCAATCATAAAGCGGTCGAGCCAGACGTAACGCTCCACCTTGTTCTCGGCCCCGACCATCATGAAGCCGACCGGTTGATTGTCTCGACAGAGCGCGTAGCACGTCCACGCGTACTTGACGTCGACGTCCATCTCGCGGAGCGATTCCGCGTTCGTTTCGATAAAGCGGGCCTGACCAGGTGCGACGGTCAAGGCGACGACCGCATCCAAGTTCGTCTCATCAATCGGTTGAATCGTCAACGCATCGGTAGCCATCGTTGTACCTCCTCCATGTCCTGCCCGCGTTTCGGCAAGATGTAGGCGCTGACCGACGAGTTATACAAATACACATAATCGGCTTCCTCGACGACTTCCTTGATGCCGCTCCATGAGACTTTCGTCTCCCCGAACGCATTTTTGTCACGAAGACCGTCTTCATCCAGATCCATCGTATGCGGGCCGATCATGCCTTCATTGCTTCGTTCTTGAATCATCCGCTTCGTCTGTTTTCGGATATGCCGTTCAAAATACTTCGGATAATACAGAAACCAGATGAGGCTGATGACGCCATACACCCCAAACAGCCACCAGCTCGTATCTTGAAACAATGTCGCGAACGTCAAAGCGCCACCACCTAAAATGATGACGGGCCCGATGATGCGCTGCAGGAATAGCATCCTCTTCCCTATCTTTGAACGTCTAATATGACTCAAGTTGAAGTGAATGTAGTCTTCTTCCGTCAATTCGTATTGGATTTCCATATGTATCCCTCCTCGGTGTCGTATACGTCTTCGTTCAAGAAAAGTTCCGCTTCAGGCTCCTATTCGCTAAAATGAAAGCAAAGGAGTGACACGATGAAACAAATCCACCATCTCTGTATCCAAACGCCCGACTATGCGGCGTCAAAGCAATTTTATGAAACGCTCGGTTTTGAGCTCGTCCAAGAGTCACCCAACTTCCATACCCGGGCGTTCAACAGTTGGCTCAAGCTCGGCGACTTCTATATCGAACTCCAGACGGCGAAGACCGACGAGACGTTATCGCCGTATTCGAAACATGCGGCCGGACCCGTTCACTTCGCCTTGTACGTCGATGACCTTGAAGCGGAAGTCCGTCGGCTCGAGGCGCTCGGTGTCACGTTCTTGCCGAAACATGGCGGCAACATCTACTTCGTCGTCGATGGACATTTGAGCAAACTAAAAGCCCCGGAAGACACGATCATCGAGCTTCGGGACACATTTTTGATCAAGTGAGGCGCTCGCCTCGCTTTTTTTCGTCCGTATCGCACACCCCCATGTTTCCCGCCACCTACGAACAGGTACATGAAAAAGAATACGACGTGTACGTACCGTTTGGAGGCTATTTATGAAATATCTTGATTATTGGAGTTATCTGTCACTATCACTTGCCAAACTATTTTTATTCAGCGTCTTGACCGCGAGCGCGTTCAACGTTCATTTTTTACTCGTCAATATCGGGATGATTCTCATGATGACGAGCTGGGCTCTACTCGTGAAGACGAAAACACGGCGCTGGATTTTATTCGCCTCGCTGTTTCTACACAGCACACTCCTCATCTCCGACGTCTGGTATTACCGCTATTTCGGCAATCTGTTGTCGGTCGCGCTTTTGTCAGACGTTGGTCAGATGGGCGACGTCGGCGGCGGCTTCCTGACGTTGATTCAACCGACCGACTTTCTATTGTTCGCGGACCTGGTGCTTTATACCGCTGTCCTCGTCTATATGAGAAAAAGACCTGCGCAAGTCACAGGAAAAAACCGCCGGATCGCCGCTGCCGGTTTTGTCATCGGCTTGGCCGCCTTCGTCGTTCCATTAACCGTCAGTCAGCCGAATGATGACGAGCAAGCACCGATTTCGAACATGCGTGAATATTACGAGTACGGCTTTTGGGGGTATCACGGCCTCGACTTATTCCGTGGCATCGGCGACCAACTCGGCTTCGGAGACGGCTTAACCGCACAAGAAGAGACGCGGCTCGGTACCTCGACTCCAACCGACGTCGAGACAACGGCTGATACGAACGTCATCATGCTGCAGCTCGAGTCGTTCCAGACGTCGGTGATCGGACAGACGATCAACGGACAGGAACTGACACCGAACTTGAACGCGCTTCGTGACGAGATGTTGTACTTCCCGAACTTCTATCATCAGACGCACGAAGGCCGGACGTCGGACGCAGAATTCACGGTCAACACCTCGCTCTATCCCGTCAAATCCGGTTCAGTGTACACCCAGTACGGTGACCATACGTTTGACGCCTTACCTGAACGTTTGCGCCAAGCCGGCTATGATACGGCCGCGATGCATGCGTTCGATAAAACGTTTTGGAACCGCGACAACGTCTACGACAATATCGGCTTCAATCATTTTTTCAGCAAAGACGATTACCCCGCTCAGGACGTGATCGGCATGGCACTTAACGACAAAGACTTCTTGACCACTTCCGTCGAAGCGATGGACACGTTAGCAGAACCGTTTTATGCGTTCATGGTCGCTTTGACGAGCCATACGCCGTACGACATTCCGGAAGAAGAGAAGCGTTTGGACTTGACCGGATATGACGATCCGCTGCTTCAAAACTATTACCATACCATCCATTACGTCGACGCGGCCGTCGGATTGATGGTCGATCAATTGAAGGCGAACGGGACGTGGAATAATTCGTTAGTCGTCTTTTATGGCGATCATGACAGCGGGCTGACCTCAGCAGGTGACGAGATGGCCGAGCAAGCGAACGCCGATTCGGCCGTCGAACTGTTTCAGCTCGACCGTTCTGTTCCGCTCTACATCAAGCCAGCCAACTTGAACGAAGGTCGAACGATCGAAGCGAGCGGCGGTCAAGCGGACATCGCCCCGACCATCCTAGAGTTGCTCGGGATGGAGCCCGCCTACATGCTCGGTAGCACATTGCTCGACGACGAACCGAACTTGACCGTGTTCCGTAACGGGTCGTTCCGGTACGACACGCTCTACTATGTTCCCAACTTGACCGAACCCATCGGAAACGGGACGTGTTACGCGGTCGAGACAGGAGACGAGCTACCGCTCAGTCAATGTGAGCCTTTCATCGACGAAGCGGCCGAACAGCTGCGTCTGTCCGATACGATCATCGAGAAAGACGCACTCTCTAAAAAGATACGCGAATAAAACCATGCCGCCCCGATTCGTTAAGGGCGGCATGATTCATTTCAATATACTTTTCGCAACTCGGTCAGATCGATCTTCTTCATCGGCAAGAACGCTGCCGTTACCCGCGCCAACTGTTCCGGCGTGCCGGTCGTCAGCATCTCTTCCATCTCCCACGGCACGATTTGCCAGGAGACGCCGTAGCGGTCCTGTAGCCAACCGCATTGTTCGGCTTCAGGTACGGACGATAGTTCATCCCAATACGCATCGATTTGGTCTTGTGTCTCACAAAACGCGATCAGCGACTGCATCTCGTTGAAAGCGAACTGGTGATGCTCGGCACTGTCCATGACGACGAACTCACGTCCAGATAAGACGAAACGGGCGTAGTTCAACTTCCCTTCTAATTCTGGGCCATCGTCTTTATCGTAACGGATCAGCTGATCGTCGAGGACGTAAGAGTCCGGAAATACCGTGACCCAATCGTCCATCGCCGCCTCGGCCCGACCGAACGCCTCCCCGACGAATAACAGACACGGGGTCACCGTCTGGATGTCCATGCCACCGTTGTGCATGATTTGCCAAGAGACGCCGTGCTTGTCTTTCAACCAACCGTAACGTTCACTAAAGTCGTACGTGTCGAGCGGCGTGAGCACGTCAGCACCGTCCGATAACTTGTCCCACAGCGTATCGACTTCTTCTGACGTCGGGAGCGAGACCATATAGGAGAAGGACGGATTCCGCTCCTTCAAGTTACCGGCACCGAGCAGTTGAAAGAACTGACCAAAGAGTGAGACCGTGACGACCGTCGTCTCACCAGGCGGAGTGTCGATAAGTTTCGTCGTATAGTCGACGAATGAATCCGGAAATATCGAGGCGTACCAATCGGCAATCGCTTCGACGTCTTGCTCGAACCAAATACACGGAATAATCGGTTGCGTGATCATCGGACTGTCTCCTTTCAGACCTCTTGCAAACGGTACACGTCACGGACAGCGAGTAACGTCTCGGCAGCTTGCCGATACGCTTGGTAGTGGGCTGAGTTGATATGATGGTCGAGCGCCGTCTCGTCCCGATACTTTTCATAGAACACGAACGTACCCGGCGCATCGATTGACTCGTGTAACACGTAGGTGATGCACCCTTCTTCCTGCCGCGACGGCGGGATGACCTGATCGAGTGCTTGACGCAACTCACTCTCTTTGCCCGGGTGAGCCTTTAAAATAGCTGTGATCGTAATTTCCATTGATCGTTCCTCCTCATTTTAGGACTGACGCAAAACTTTTCCCGTTTTAGAAGAGATGTATACGCAAATGGACACGCCTATTTTCAAGGCGTGTCCATCATTTAGACGAGTTCGTTCGCAATCTCGTTCAATTCTGCAATTTGATCCTTTAACGAAGCCAACGCCTGTTGCTGCGACGTCGTCAACACATGCACGTCTTGACCGTTCTCTTCGAGAGCTGTCATCAGTGCTGACATTTGGCCCGTCACTTGATGGACTTTGTTCAGTTCTGATGCGACGACTTGGAGCTGGGTCGATGTCTCATCCACCGTGCTCGCTACCGTCCCTGTCGTTTGAATCATGGAGAGAATCGACGTCCCGCTCTTACGGACTTGTTCTTCCTGCGTCGACAAACGTTCTGTACTGCCATCGATTGCCCGTTCCGTCACTTGTACCTCTTGCATGACGAGTTGGATAATATCATTGATTTGAGATGAGGCTTGGGCGGTTTGAGCCGACAAATTTCGAATCTCGGACGCAACGACGGCAAACCCTTTCCCGTGCTCACCCGCTCGCGCCGCTTCAATTGAAGCATTGAGCGACAGGAGGTTCGTCTGAGATGAAATCTGCTGAATCGTCCCCGTGATGGTCCGTACTTCTTGGAAGCGCTCCGCCAACCCTTTAAACGCATGATTGACTTCACCGATACTTAAGTTCAGTTCAGCGAGCGACCGTTCTGTCGAGTCCATGTTTTCATGCGAGACGTGAGCGTCCTGCAAGACGCCACTTACTTGAGACGTTGTCTCCTGGAGCTGCTGCTGCATTCGTTCAAACGCCTGTACAGTTGAATGGATTTGTGAAGCGACAGTTTGAATAAGACCTGCCTGTTCAGATGTCCGTTTCGTCATCGAACCGATTTGTTCCGTCACCTGTTCTGAAGCATTTGTGACTGACTCGACTGAATCATTCATCGTGAAGACAGCTCCGTGAAGCGTAGTCGCACTCGCTGTCGTTTTCGCCATTGTCAGCTCGATTTCCCCTGCATGTTGTTCTGCTTTCTCTTGCTGCGCGAATGTCTCATGCAACAACTTTGCGCCAAAGAATGACACAAAGTACGCGCCAGACAAAGCCATTGTGAGCACCGTGAACCAAATGACGAGGTCGAGCGGCGTTGCAAATGAAAAGCGCCCGGTTAACACAGCTACGACCGAGACGATCAGCGCGAGCATGCTACTGTACAGTACAAGATGCCGATTCAAGTAGATCAACGTCAATACGATGTAAAGAAAGACGACATTTTGAATCGCCGCACCTGGTAGCGTCAAAATAATCGCTGAAGCCGAAATGTACATCAATGTGACGAGCCCATACTTCAACCAAGCATGCTCTACATAGAAGCGATGGCCGAGCCATGATCCAATCTGAATGACACTCCCCACCACAATAAAACTGACTGCGTCTTGTCCGGCGAGCTCCCCGATCCAGTACAAAACACCCATAATCGGATAAGAGAGGAAAAATAAAACGATCAACATACGAGATACTAACAACGAACTTATTTTTTCAAAATGATTCACCATGATTGTTGCCTTCTTTCAGTAGAATAGAGATCTACACTATACTTCGGTGCATTTTTTCCAATATGAAGTTTGTTTTTCGCTATTTTTATTACATTGACTAAACAAATAAAAACTGTCCCTCAAATTGTCATTTGTACTTAACAATTGAGGGACAGTTTAATTGAATGACGTCTTGTTCAGTCATTTATTCTTTCGTTTGAACGGCCACCAGACACCATCTCCGAACGATACGGTGATCGCCGGGATGAGAAGTGGCAGCACGATCAACCCGTACAACAACAGACCGGTGATGACGATTGTCGCGATCTGGACGAGGCTGAGTACACCAGACGGAATCATCGCCCCGAACGTCCCGGCGAGGATGACGGCCGCCGTCATGATGACCGTACCCATCTTCGTCATGGCGTGGACGAGGGCGTCACGCACCGTCATCCCGTTAATCGATTCTTCACGGAACCGATCGAGTAGGAAGATCGAGTAGTCGATGCCGAGCGCGATCAACATGACGAACCCGAAGAACGGTACGGCCCAGCTGATGCCGTCATAACCGAGCCCTTCAACGAAGATGAGCTCCGTTATCGCCGCTGACGTGTAGTACGTGAGCAACAGTGACCCGATCATATAGAGTGGCATGATCATCGAACGGAATAGTACCGTCAAAACGACGAACAGCGTCACGAGCATGATGGCGACGGTCCGATTGAAGTCGTTTGTCGATGTCTCGTTTAAATCGCTGTTAATGCTTGAAATCCCGGCGTAACCGATGGTCGCGTTATCAAATGGGGTGTCCGTGACGACACGTTCCATCGTCTGTTTCAACGTTTCGACCGTATCGATTGCTTCCGGCGAGTACGGGTCCATATCAAGGATGACCTCGAGTTGTGTCGCCGTCCCCTCGTCGAACACGTAACGTTCGACGGCCGGGGCAAACTCGTCTGACGTGAGCGTTCCTTCCGGTAAATAGACGCCCGTATCACGCAGGCTGTCCGCTTCACTGAGTGCCGAGAGGAACGCCACCGCGTCGCCAAGACCGGTTTCGATTTGCGCGAGCCCTGCGTTCGCTTCACCGACACCAGTCGCGAGTTGGCCGAGTCCCGATCCGAGCTCACCGACTTGCGCACCTTGCGCCGTCAACACAGACGCTGCTTCATTGATACCCGCCTCGATCTGACTGAGACCACCAGACACTTGTTGCAGTTGCGCCACAGTCGCTGGAATGTTTTGCGTCGCCGCGAGGCCTTGTCCAATCAAACCGAGCTGGGCGTTCAGTTGGCCGAGTCCCGTCGCCGCTTCCGCGAGCGGTGCTCCGGCGTTCGTCGTGCCAGCAGGCAGTTGACCGACGACCGCTTGAAGGCCAGCTTCAACTTGAGCGAGTCCGTCTTGCACATCACCAAGACCGGTCTCCGCCTCGGCAAGCCCTGAACTCACTTGTTCGAGTTGCGTATCGACATAAAAATCATCGATGACGTCACCGGTCGGACGTGTGATTGAACGGACACCGCTCACACCATCGACTTTTTCTAATTCGCTCGCGAACTTCTCGATATACGGAATATCTGACTCGGTCAGTTCCGACTCTTGCTTCAAGATAATTTGAACCGGGAGCGATTCACCTTGTCCGAACCCTTCCGAGATCAAATTGAGACCGCGCACCGAGTCATAATCGTCACCGATCTCATCGACCGTATTGAATGAGCGGGCGTCATCATACGTGAACAACACCGGCACGGTGATCAGTGCGACGACAAGGATCGAGACGAACGGACGATTGACCGAGATGCGGCTGAATCCAGCCCACAGCTTGCTGTCGTGATGCTCGCCTGCTTTTTTCGACGGCCAGAACAAGCGATTCTTGAGCGTCGCCATAAAGAACGGCACAACCGTGAACAAGATGAGCAACAAGACGGCAATCCCGACCGCGACCGCGACGGCCGACTTGAAGATCGGGAAATCGGCAAATCCGATCGCGGCGAAGCCGACGAATACGGCGAGACCACTAATGAGTACCGTCCGTCCAGCCGTCTTATACGTGTTAACGATGGCGTCCTCGATCGCGTGCCCGGCACTGAGTTCTTCTTTATACCGGCTAAGAAGCAGGATGCAGTAGTCGGTCCCAATCCCGAACAAAATCGCCACGAGGAAAATTTGTGTGTAGTTCGAGACCGGGAAACCGAACCAGTCGACGAAGAACGCGACGAACGATTGGCTGAGGAGATAGGTGAACCCGACCGCGATCAACGGAATGAACGGGGTCACGATTGAACGGAACACGAGCAAGAGCAGTCCGAAGATCAACACGACCGTGATGATTTCGGTCTTCTTCAACCCTTCCTGCGCACTCAAGTTCACATCGTTGTTGATGATTTCTTCACCTGTGATGTAGACGGTCTCGTCTGTCGGGAGGATGTTCTCCCGGACATCGTCCGCGAAAGCGTTGATGTCCTCCATCGATCCTTCGACCGTGATCGGGACGAGGACGATGCGGTCATCTTCCGAGACGAGTTGCGCTTCCGTCTCGGCGTTCTCGAACGGGTCGAGCACGTCTTTGACGACCGTATCATTTTGTTCCAGCTCGTCGATTACCCGGGCAATATCTGCCCGTTCAGCGTCTCCGAGCGCTTCAAATTCATAGACGAGTGAAATCGTCTTATCGCTCTTGCCCGCAGCGTTCAAGATGTCTTGCGCGCGTTGCGAGTCCATGTCTTCAGACAGTTGGAAACTTCCCGCCTGTTCTGCCTGCTCGGTCAAGTTTGGTGCCGCGACGAACAAGGCGGCCGTCAATACGATGAGGCCGATCAAGATGCCCCAGCGCCATTGAATAATTTTGTGCACGTGTTATTCCTCCCCAATTCGAAGCAGTTGTTTGATTTTCCGGAACGTCCGGACGAACTGTTCGATCTCTGCCTCATCTATCTTCCCGTCGAGTAGTGACTCGACATAATGGTAGACGGCCGTATCTGCCTGTTCGACGACGTGTTGTCCCGCCGCTGTCAGTTCGATCAACCGTTCGCGTTGGTCTTGCCCGCGCCGACTGACGACGAGCTGTTTCTCAACGAGTTTTTTTAAACGGTTTGAAACGGCGCTTTTATGCACACCTTGTTTCATCGCCAACTGACCCGCTTGAATCGGGCCGAACTGTTCGAGCAGTTTTAATAGTTGGAGCTGTTCACGCGAATACTCCCGCCAGACGTCGCCTTCCATCGCCTCAATGACATGTTCCGCTCCTTGGAACATGACTTCTTCAAATAGTTGGACGGCCTCCCGCATCAATTCTTTCATTTTGGTTTACCCCCTAAACTAGTTAAAGATAGTTTATGCCCTAAACTAGACGAGGTCAAATAAAAAGACCGATGAAGTAGGCGCTTCATCTGTCCATTTCGTAAACGTATGTGTAAAAAGATAAGAATCGTCCTTCCCATTCCATCTGATGTATTTCATCTTCACGAGAAAAGCCAGAACGCATCAAGACGTGTTGGGACGCCTTATTATCTGTCATCGTCTTGGCAGTCAATCGTGTGAATCGAGGAAGGTTAAGCGTAAGTAATTGCTGAAGGGCTGCGGTGGCATATCCACGACCTACATAGTCTCCACCAATTCGATAGCCGATTTCCCCGGTCTCGAAATTGACATGATGGACGTTGAGACGCCCCACGATGGACTCACCATGCCAAATCAAATAATAATATCCATCCCCGTTCACTTGTTCGGCCAACAAATGTTCCAACTTCTGACGAAATGCTTCAGGTTCATAGTACGTGTCTCCACGGCTTGGAACGTAACGCTCGAAATAGGGACGATTCTCACATTCAAACGTGTACAGTGCGGTTTCGTCCTGTATGCGCAACGGTTTCAGACTCACCCGATTCACGTAATCAACGCCTCCTTTCTCAAAATCGTATCGTCGTGATCAAAAAAACCTTCCGCAGAAGGTTTAGGACCGCATCGCTGCCGCAACGCGGAGACCCGAGACGTACGCACTTTCAAACCGGGTCCGCCCTGAAGCATCGTCCGGCTCGAGAAAGACGTCGCCCGCCAAGTAAATCGGTGCGTCGTTCAATTTATAGTACGGCTCGTGCCAAACGTCTGTCGCCTGGGCGTAGCGCCACCGCTTCAACTGTCTCGACTGAATCGGTGCGTCTCCGGTCACAGTTGTTAGCAACCGCTCGATTTCTAGAAGCGTGTCTTCAGCAGGACGCTCATACCAAGCTTCACTCCACGCCTCATCCATGTAGACGCTGACGAGTTCTGACGTCGAGATGCCTTTTTGACGGTTATTGATGATTTTCAACAGACCAGGTGCCAAGTCCGTATCGATAATCCCGTCCGCACCGATTTGGGTGTCGCCCGCGAACTCGAACAACCCGACGAACGTCGGGGCGTAAGTCAGCTCACGCAACGACTCAGCCACCTGACTCGATAAGTCAGCGAGCAGCTCGAACGTCTGTGGGAGCGGTGACGTGATGAGGAGAAGGTCATAGTGGCGCGTCGCCAAGTCTGTCGTGACGACGACCGTCCCACTCTCCATACTGACCGCCTCGACCCGTTCGTTCAATTGGACGGTCAAGCCGTCGGCCAACTGTTTGGCGAGCGCGTTCATGCCGTCACGGGCGACGTAACGCGGATGCGGGTCGGCGTACCAGACGCGGACCCAGTCCCGCTCGACCCAATCGGCGACCGCCTGTTTGAGTGCTTCCCCGCGCACGGTGAAATAGACGGCCCCGTGATCGGCTTTCCCGTCCCCGATCCGTCGGGTCGCCAAGCGTCCACCGACGCTCCGGCTCTTCTCAATCAGTTCAACCGTATGTCCGTGCCGGACGAGTTCACGTGCTGCAACAATTCCGCTCAGTCCGGCCCCGATGATTCCGATGTTCATATGCATTCCCCCTCTTTCAGGAAGATTGTACCATGACGGTGAGAGTGCCATCCGGTCTCGATGCGTTTCACGCCGATCGGTTCCACTGTTCGTCATACTCTCGTTTCGTTTCTTCGTAGAAGACAGCAAAGCGACGATCGATGAAAGGATAAAGCCATGGCATCCCGAGCGTCAAAATCCAATACAGCGGATTAAAGACTTCGACGACTATGAGCGCAATCCATCCAATCGTAGTTACAATAAAAAATGGCAAAATTAAATATAATGCTTCTTTCTTATGACCGTTCATCATATCCCGGGATTTTGTGATGGCTTCATTCGCCGACAACTCGGGATCGTCTTGTAAAAGGAAATACGTAAACGCGTAAGAAAAATACTTCACGATTCCAGGAATAATGAACAACAACAACCATCCAAGTTGATAGATCCCCAATAATACGGTGACTAGAACGTGACGTAAATAATTCTCTCGGAACGGATCGATTAAACGAGCCCACACAATTTGTTGTCCGCGGATCACGTCTAAGACAATCCATTTGTATCCAATCGAAAGCGGAGCCGTCAAGGCGATGAGCAATAGCGGGAGGAACGACAACCAGGAAAACTGTATGTACGGGTCCGTCCATAATTGCATCTCCATGAATGCGGCAATCAAAAATGAACCCATCATCAACGAAAGCATTTTGCCACGCGTTGCTTCGGTCGCGCGACGTTTTAACTCTTGCATCATGCTAAATCCTCATTTCCTTCAATTAAAGTTTATGTTTGTGTTTCTTTGAATCAACTGGTTATATTATACAGCAAGGTATCCTCTTTTGTATTTTTCCTCACAAAAAGCCAGGATTTAAAAATCCTGGCTTCACTGTTTATTCTACCGTTACTGACTTCGCCAAGTTACGTGGCTTGTCGACATCACAGTCACGCGCGAGTGCAGCGTAATATGAGATGAGTTGAAGCGGGAGTACTGTTACGAGTGGTGTGAGCAACGGCTCGACACGTGGCAAGACGAATGAATCACTCTCGTGTTCCATGCCTTCCATCGAGATCGTGCAGGCAACTGCGCCACGAGCGACAACTTCCTTGATGTTTCCACGGATGTTGAGGTGCGTGTTCGGTTGCGAGACGAGCGTGATGACCGGTGTGCCGTCTTCGATCAACGCGATCGGTCCGTGCTTGAGCTCACCGCCTGGATAGCCTTCCGCTTGGATATACGAGATCTCTTTCAGCTTGAGCGCGCCTTCAAGACCAACGTATGAGTCCATCCCACGACCGAGGAAGAACGCGTTACGTGATTCTTTCAAGAACTTGTCAGCAAGCTGTTCGAAAATCTCTTTTTGAGCCATGACCGAATCCATGATCGTCGCGATGCGAGCGAGTTCCGTCATGAGGTCGAACGGAAGCTTCTTCCCGTTCGCACGAGCGATGTCGTAAGCGAGGATCGCGAGCACGGCGATTTGCGCCGTGTACGCTTTCGTCGACGCTACCGCGATCTCAGGGCCAGCATGGAGGAGCATCGTCTCATTCGCTTCACGCGACAGCGTTGAACCGGCAACGTTCGTGAGTGTGAGCGCCTTGTAGCCGCGCTTCTTCACTTCGACGAGGACGGCACGGCTGTCGGCCGTCTCACCTGATTGTGAGATGAAGAGGAACAATGGTTTCTCCGTGAGGAGCGGCATGTTGTAACCGAATTCTGAAGCGACGTGCACTTCAGTCGGCACACCAGCGACGCGCTCGATCAATTGCTTGCCGACGAGACCAGCGTGGTAACTCGTGCCACAAGCGACGATGTAGATGCGGTCCGCTTCCGAGACGAGCGAACGGACGCCTTCTGTGAGCTCGATGTCGCCATTGTCGTTCTGGTAGTGTTGGATAATGTTGCGGATGACGGCCGGTTGCTCGTCCATCTCCTTCAACATGTAGTGCGCGTACGTGCCCTTCTCGATGTCTGACGCATCGATCTCGGCCGTGTACGGGGCGCGCTCGAGGATTTCACCGTCGAGCGTCTTGATCGTCGCCGACTCACGCGTCAAGATGACGATCTCGCCGTCGTGGAGCTCGAGGTACTGATCCGTCACTTGGAGCATCGCCATCGCGTCCGACGCGACGACGTTGAACGTGCCATCACCAAGTCCGACGAGGAGCGGCGACTTGTTCTTCCCGATATAGAGGCGTTCGCGGTCCTCTGAGTCGATCATCGCGATCGCGTACGAGCCGTGGAGCTCTGAGAGCGTCTTACGGAACGCCGCTTCAACGTCGCCGAGTTCGACGAAGTTCTTTTCCATCAACTGGACGATGACTTCCGTGTCCGTCTCTGAGAGGAACGGTGCGTCGAGCGTCGCCTTGATCTGCTCGTCGTTCTCGATGACGCCGTTGTGGACGAGCGTGAAGCGGCCTGTCGTGCTTTGGTGCGGGTGGGCGTTCGGTACGCTCGGTACCCCGTGTGTCGCCCAACGTGTGTGGCCGATTCCAATCAATCCGTCTACTTCTGCTGGGACGACTTCGCGTAGCGCAGCGATGCGACCGACTTCTTTATGAACGTTGACGTTATCGTGCATCAACGCAAGACCTGCCGAGTCATAACCGCGGTACTCGAGTTTCTCTAAACCTTTGAGAAGGATTTCCTTCGCTCCGGTATTCCCAATCATTCCTACAATTCCACACATACAAAAATCTCCTCTATATTCGATTTCTCGAAAAAGGAAACGGGCTTTTTCAAAGAGCTGTCAATGCGCTCCCCTTTGGCCGTCCGGTCACCCGGACGTTTTGAGGGATTGCTTTTAGTCGTGACAGGCGACTAGGAGGCATCCGCCGAAATCTCGATAACCTCCAACCTCGTCAACTCATAAAGAGTTCTGGCGCTTTCTCGTACTTTGTGCCCCTCCGTTTCTAAGGTCACGCTCTTAATAGTACAAATCACACCCCCATCCGTCAAGAAAATCAGATGATTTCACAGTGACAAAACGGAAACAAAAAGGGAACCCAAAATTGGATTCCCTTGTGTTATTCCCTGTTTCGACAAAATTATCCTTCGACACCGTAATCTTCACGGACGACTTGAGCGATTTGTTCGACGTAACGGTCGCAGTCTTCCTTCGTCGGCGCTTCAGCCATCACTCGAACGAGTGGCTCTGTACCTGATGCACGGACGAGGATGCGCCCGTTTCCATTCATTTCAGCTTCCGCTTCTTGAATCGTTGTGAGCACGCGTTCCCCTGTCATCGCATCCTGTTTATTCGTGACGCGAATGTTGACGAGCGTTTGCGGATAGACCGGCATTTCAGCTGCTAGTTCAGACAGCTTGCGTCCTGTCGTCTTCACGATTTGTGCGAGTTGGACACCTGAGAGCATCCCGTCGCCCGTCGTCGAGTAATCGAGGAAGATGAGATGACCCGACTGTTCGCCACCGAGCGTGTAGTTATGCTTCTTCATCTCTTCGACGACGTAACGGTCACCGACAGCTGTTTGAAGAGCCGTCATACCTGCGTCTTCGACTGCTTTGTGGAAGCCAAGGTTACTCATGACTGTCGCGACAATCGTATTGTCTTTCAAACGACCTTTTTCGCTCAAGTATTTTCCGCAAATGTACATGATTTTATCACCGTCGACGATGTCGCCGTTTTCATCGATCGCAATCAGGCGGTCTCCGTCTCCGTCAAACGCAAGGCCCATGTCCGCTCCCTTTTCGCGAACGAATTGTGCCAAGTGTTCCGGATGTGTCGAGCCGACACCTTCGTTAATGTTCAACCCGTTCGGCGAGTTCCCGATTGTCGAGACGTTCGCTTCAAGGTCAGCGAACAAGCGAGCCGCAAGGCCGCTCGTCGCGCCGTGGGCACAGTCGAGGGCGATATGGAGACCATCGAGGTCCTCATCAACCGTCTGTTTCAAGAGTTGAAGGTACTTTTGTGCCCCTTCATAGTAGTCCGAGACGAATCCGAGATCTTTCCCTGTCGGACGCGGGAGTGTATCTTCCGCCGCGTCGAGAATCGTTTCGATTTCTGCTTCGGTCGCATCATCGAGCTTGAAACCGTCGCTACCGAAGAATTTGATGCCGTTGTCGGCAACCGGGTTATGTGAAGCTGAGATCATGACACCTGCTGTCGCGTCAAGCGACTTCGTCAAGTAAGCCACACCTGGTGTCGAGATGACACCGAGACGCATCACTTCCGCTCCGATTGACAAAAGACCTGCGATCAGTGCGCCTTCGAGCATATGACCTGAAATGCGTGTGTCACGCCCGATCAATACTTTCGGCTGTTCACCGGCTGGCAAGTGCTTCGATAACACGTAACCACCAATGCGTCCTAAACGATAAGCTAGTTCTGCTGTCAATTCTGAGTTCGCGACACCGCGGACCCCATCTGTTCCAAAATATTTACCCATATATTCGTTTCCTCACTTTTGTATGATTGAACGTCTCATTGAAGCGAAGACGTTTCGGTTTGGTCTTCGACGCTCGTTAACTCGACGTCGATTGTTTTCGGCGAGACGACCGTCGCGCCTTTCGGTACTTCATAGTCTACATCGACCCCATGCAAACCACTCGGCAGACCGGTCAAATCTAGTGTCACACTGATGCTGTTCGACGTCACGCTCTCAAGGAGTGATCGTTTACCTGACAATGTGACGCTGACGACTTCCGGTGCTTGAAGCGTATAGTTCGTCCGATCATAGCCTCTGACCGTGACAGGCACGGTTAAACGAACGCGTTCCGTCAATTCTCCGGTATCATCTCGCGTCTGATCATCCGCTCGGACGAGTAGCTGGACTTCAACTTGCTCGGTAGCGAGCGATGATGCGCCATCCGGTAGGACAAGCTTCGCTGTCACCTTCCCCGTCTGATCGACGCCATCAAGGTCAATCGGCTCGGTCTCAACACGGTCTAGTGCATCGAGCACTTCGCGCGGTGCGAAAACACGGACTTCTGTTTCCTCTAACAACGTGTCAACGAGCCTGAAGTTATCGGCAACTTCGCCGGTCGTGACAGCTTCAATCGGGAACACGGCACTTTGTTCATAGACAGGAACCGTGACGTTGATGATGTTCGGTTCGACCGTCACGTTAAGCGGGTTTCCGTTCGCGTCTAAAATCGTCGGCGGCACCTCACGCGTGAACGTCTGGGTTTGATTCGCCACATCGACGTTCAAGGTGATTTCTTTTACGTTTTGAATCCGGCTTTCGCCACCAGAAACTTTTACAGTCGCCGGCTCGATTTCCGCTTCTCCGACCACATACCCTTCCGGCAACTGGTCTTTATTTAACAAGTTGACCGAAACGGGCACTTCAACTGTCTGTTTGCGATCGATGTAAATCTCAACAGTGTCCCGCTCAAGCTTTACGTTGACGTCACCTCCGAAACCTCGTGCTTCCACCGGGACACGATGGAACCCAGTACCGAGGTTCGTTAAATCGACGAACACTTGATAATCTTTCACCAATTTTGTCATCGTCAAACTACTCGATGGACCTTGCAGCTCAACGTTCATCTCTTCCGGAACGTTGTACGCGACGTATTGTACTTCATCGAAGAATACTTCGACAGGAACGTCAAGCGACATCGAGCTTTGCCCGACAATCGGCAATGCATTTGTTGAATTGGTCGACGAGCTCGTCTCGGCGACCATAAAATAAAGAAGGATGGCTAAAGCAAGTGCGATGATGCGGAGAAACCATTTATGTTGTAACCACTGATCAATCACTTACTTGTCCCCCCCTTTTTTATTAAAGAACGAGAGTGTCGTCTCTTTTTCTTCAATAACAAGTTCTTGGATCAACTTGTTGCGAAGTGCCTCCTCGTCTAGCTCGCGGTATAAACGTCCAGCAATTGCTAAAGATACCGCACCCGTCTCTTCTGAAACGGTGAGCGTCACGCTATCGGTCACTTCACTGACCCCGATTGCGGCCCGGTGTCTCGTCCCGAGCGCCTTATCGATGTGCGGGCTTTCCGAGAGCGGTAAATAACAAGCCGCCGCTGCAATTTTCCCGTCTTGGATAATCATCGCCCCATCGTGAAGCGGTGTATTCGGAATAAATAAATTGATGATCAGTTGTGACGTGATGTGCGAGTCCATCCGGATACCGGTTTCAACGTATTCGTTCAACCCGGTATCTCGTTCAATCGCGATCAATGCCCCAATTCGACGTTTCGACATGTACTGTGCCGAACTGACAATCGCTTCGATCATTTGTCGTTGCTTGTCCTCATCGCTTGTGCTCGTACGACCGAACAAATTGCTCGTTCGCCCTAAGTGCTCGAGCCCGCGTCGAAGTTCTGGTTGGAAGATGATGATGATCCCAAGCAAACCATACGTGATCACTTGGTTCAGCAAGAACTGTAACGTCTTCAAACCAAAGAATCCGCTGAGGAACCAGCTGACGAGGATGATTGAAATTCCTTTTATCAGTTGGACCGCTTTTGTCCCACGGACGATCATCATCAATTTATAGATGACGTACGTGACGACGACAATATCTAAAACGTCATTCAAATAATCGTACCAATGTACGTTCTCTGAAAGACTGAAAAATGATAAGATTGAAACCTTTTCAAGTAGCGGCAAATGCTCCCCTCCTCAACTACCTAGCCAATTCGTGCAAGTTTTATTATATCATATTTCCCAAACGACGCATCGTTAGATGACAAAACGAAACCAGATTGAAACGAATGAAAAAAGACGCCCTGAGGCGCCTCTCTTAAAGTATTTGCTTGATAGAGTACCAAACCCACTCAAAAATCCGGTCGATTTGTTCGAGCTCTCCGGTCACTTCACCTGCACTGGCCAAATAGGCTCGGCCGTGCACGGCTGTCGCATTGCCTTTGACGGTACCTTCGATCCGCAGGTCCCCGCCTTGGACCGTAATGTCACGCTCGACGATGACGTCTTGCGGTACGACGACCTCGTTCGCTGTGACAACGATTCCAGGTACTTTCGTGTACGTCATGGTTTCGGTAGACCCGTTCCATAAACCGAGTGTCGCGCTCGACATTAAACTAAAGAATAGTAAGGCCGCGACGAGTCCCGGATGCTGTCGGAACCAAGTCATCTGTTTCGAATGCGGTTTTCTCCGTGGCCGTGGACGGTCTTCAAGACGCACGACCGGTGTCGCCGGCGGAGACGTTTTCGCTTCAGGAATGGCCGCCATCACGCGCGCCGTAAAATCGTCTGATAGCTTAGGACGTGGAAGTGCTTTAAGTTCGGCATCTATTCGTTCGTACTGAAGGTACGCCTCGTATAAGGCTTCATCCTCTAGTAATTGACGTAATTCGTCAGATTCTTCGGGCAGGATGCCATCTTCCAAGTATTGTTGCAGTTTCTCTTCAGGAGTCAATTGAACCCCTCCCTGTTTTGAAAGATTGTTTTTAACATTTCTCTTCCCCGGAAGATCCTTGTTTTAACCGTTGCGACCGGCATATCGATCATGACGCTAATTTCTTTGAGCGATAAATCATCCACGTACTTGAGCAGTAACGGGATACGATATTTGTCCGGCAGTTGCTGGATTGCCTCATGCATTTCGCCTCGAATCTCGCGGTGAACGACTTGGGCGTCGGGTTGGGGGGCATCATCGGCCAAATGGTCTTGATAGGTGAGACCATCCGTGCCAGCGATTTCGGCATCCATCGAGTACTCCGGCTTTCGCTTTCGGAGACGGTCGATGGCGACGTTCGTGGCGATTCGATACAACCATGTCTTGAACTTATACTGCGGATCATACGTATCAATCCGGGTATATGCACGAATGAACGTCTCTTGGGCAGCATCCTCGGCTTCGCCACGATCGTATAAAATCTTAAAGGCGACGGCAAAGACACCATCCTTGTACAGTTCTACCAGCTCAGCAAACGAATCGTGATTCCCCGACCTTAATTCGTCTACTAAACGGGTGGTCAGCCGTTCCATCAATCCACTTCCCCTCTCCGCAACCTATGCGGTCAATACAATATACGTTCAGTTGTCTGATCAGGTTTCACATCACACAAAAAAAGTTTCCAAACCCATTGTAGCAAACGGATTTGGAAACTGTAAGGCGATTAGACTATTTTGCTTTCCAGTAACAGGTTTTCTTTGGATTTCAAAATCGTTTCGCATAAACTGAAGGCGAGTTGAGCGGTTGTATCCTCTTGGTCAAGTGCAGGGTTCAATTCGACGAGCTCGATCGCAATCAACTCGTCGGCTTTCATCGCTTCCGCCAAAATTGCTTTCCCTTCTTCAGCCGTCAAACCGCCGTCGACCGGGGTCCCTGTTCCGGGGACGAGTTGAGCGTCCAAACTGTCCATATCAAAGCTTAGATAGAAGCGATCGACACGGTCACGTAAATACTCGATTGTTTCAGCCATGATTGTCTCAACGCCACGTGTCCGAACTTCTTCGACTGTTACGACCTTGATTCCGTGCTGCTTAATCGCTCGCATCTCTCCCTCATCAATATCACGTAAAGCGATGTACACTAGATGTTCTGGCGCAAGCTTTGGTTCACGCCCACCGACTTCCGTCAATCGGATGTCACCTAGACCCATCGCAGCGGCAAGCGGCATCCCGTGAATATTGCCTGACGGTGATGTTTCCCCTGTATTCAAATCAGCATGGGCATCGACCCAAATCACTCCGTACGGTCCGGTTTTGGCGAGTCCAGCGAGTGTCCCGATTGCCATGCTGTGATCGCCCCCAACGATCAACGGGAATCGATTTGCTTCAATATCGGCAGCAACGACGTCTGCCAGCTCATTGATCGTATACAAGACGCCGTCTACGCGCTTTAAATGTTCTTCATTCACTTGAATTTCTGACTCTGGTAAGACGCGAATCGTTTGTTGTAGCGTCCCTGTTGGCAGTAACGCTTCGATTCCGAGTGTTCGCAATTTAGTTGGACCTTGATCGACTCCGTGTTTCCCCTGTCCGTAACGGAGTGGTACTTCAATATATGACCATTGCATAGCCATTCCCCCTTGAGCAATTGATACCTACATTGTAAACGCTACCAAATGTGTGGTTCAACTTAACACGCCGGTGAATAAACATGCAAAAAGGCAGCCTGAATGGTGGCAGGCTGCCTTTCTCTGTACTCTTAAGTGAATGGTTTCATGGATTTAGGCAAAAAAAAACTTAAGTCGTAAGTAACTTAAGAAAAAAACAAGTGGTGGAGCCTAGCGGGATCGAACCGCTGACCTCCTGCGTGCAAGGCAGGCGCTCTCCCAGCTGAGCTAAGGCCCCGTTACAGGGAATAAATATGGAGCGGAAGACGGGATTCGAACCCGCGACCCCGACCTTGGCAAGGTCGTATTCTACCACTGAACTACTTCCGCAAAAAAATGGTGAGCCATGCAGGGCTCGAACCTGCGACCCTCTGATTAAAAGTCAGATGCTCTACCAACTGAGCTAATGGCTCAAACCTGGTGGGGGGGGGCGGATTCGAACCGCCGAACCCGAGGGAGCGGATTTACAGTCCGCCGCGTTTAGCCACTTCGCTACCCCCCCAAGGAGTGCCGGCGAAAGGATTTGAACCCTCGACCCTCTGATTACAAGTCAGATGCTCTACCAACTGAGCTACACCGGCATATATGGTTTGATTGGTTAATTAAAATGGTGGAGGATGACGGGATCGAACCGCCGACCCCCTGCTTGTAAGGCAGGTGCTCTCCCAGCTGAGCTAATCCTCCAAAATGGTGACCCGTACGGGAATCGAACCCGTGTTACCGCCGTGAAAGGGCGGTGTCTTAACCGCTTGACCAACGGGCCTTATTGGCTCCGCAAGTAGGATTTGAACCTACGACCTACCGGTTAACAGCCGGTTGCTCTACCACTGAGCTATTGCGGAACGATCTTGCCTGGCAACGTCCTATCCTCACAGGGGGAGACCCCCAACTACTTTCGGCGCTGAAGCGCTTAACTTCCGTGTTCGGCATGGGAACGGGTGTGGCCGCTTCGCTATCGCCACCAGACAAGGGATTGTTCCCTGAAAACTGAAGACTCATCAAGTTCAAACCGTTTCTAGATCAAAGCCTCGACCGATTAGTATCATTCAGCTCCACACGTCGCCGTGCTTCCACCCATGACCTATCTACCTCATCGTCTCTGAGGGGTCTTTCTTGATTGCTCAAAGGGAAATCTCATC